>JAFARC010000050.1 GCA_019245755.1 Mycobacteriaceae bacterium
TTAACCGCAGCCTCAGATGGCATACCGCAGCCCTCCCAGGACCCCAACGTCCCTAACACCACCGGAGTCGACCCTCGGCCCACTTGCGCAGCGCTAGTTTTTGGGTCTACTCCCACCCCACCGACTTGTCAATGACCAGTTCAGCACAAAAAGTTTGCGCGGGCGTCAAGGTTGTCGGCAGCTCGAAAACTGAACAGCCCGTTGACGATAGCGGCACATTAGACTGGCCGTATCCGGAACACCAGCAATTCGCGCCGGTCGGCACGATCGCCGGCGTGGGTGGCGCTCATCGCGGCCGCCCTGGCGATGTCGCTGATATTGGCAGCGGCATTCTTGCTGATTGAGCATTTCCGGCCCGAAGCCGGCGCGCTGGACCGTCCCGCACACCCGCTGACCGACAGCCAGACCATGGCCCAGGTCGTCGGACCGGCCAGAGAGATCGTCGCCATCGCCCGACTGCAGGCGACCACGGGCGGATACATGTTGATGTCGTGCCGGGACTCCCGGGACCCGCCGTACCAGGGTGCGGTGTATCTGAACTTCCGGCTGCCCACCACCGCCAAGGCGGACGCGCTGGCGTATCTGCAGAAGATCGCGGATACCCTCGTCGCCGACGGCTGGGCGGAAGGCCTGCCCCCGAATGAGCACCTGTTCGGTCACACCCTCACGAGAAGCGGCGCCACCGCGATCTTCTACGCGAACGACGATCAATCGACCTTCGGCACCATGCAGCTCTACGGCCAATGCCGCAACACCACCGACCACGCCAACGACAGCACGGCATGGACTGACGTCACCAATCAGTTGCGGTAGCACGCATCGGTTCGTCGGCTACGGGTTCAGGGCCCGATCGGCCAGCGCACCCAGTACCGGTTCGAGGGTTTGGGCGTATTCGATGGTGATGTGGTTGTCGTCGCGGAACAGCAGGTTGTTGCCCACGATCATCGGGCAGCGGTCGGCGGTGCAGAACAAGTCGGTGAGGTCGCCGTAGTGGCCGCCGCCGGCGATGGTCGCCGCCTTCTCGGCGGCGATGCCGGGATCGTTGACCGCAACTGAACGCGGCTGTGCACATGCCGTGGCGTCGTCGAGGTGAGCCGACAGGCATGTCGGCACGGTCGAGTGCGGATCTGGGATGGGCCCCAGCACGAGCACCGCCGCACCGGTGCCGCGCAGCTGGGCCACCAGGCGGGTCAGGCTGCTGTCCCAGGCCGGGTCGTAGGAGGTGAAGCCGAAATCGGCGCCGTACCGGCGCGACATGCTCAGAATGACCAGCCGCGGGTGCTCGTTCTGCAGCCGGGCCAGGATCTGCGCGCGCCACTGCTCGCATTCGGTGAACTCGCGACCCAGATAGGGGCTGGTGATCGGCAAGTCCTGCAGCGGGCAGGTCACCTTGGCCAGCGTCTCCAGACGCCAATGCCGCTGCTGCGCGATCGGCGCCAGCGCCGGGTTCCACATCGCCGCGTGCGAGTCACCGACCAGCGCAACGGTGGTGGGCGATTCGGTGTCGCCGGCGACGCACTCGGGCTGTCCCACGTCCAGCCACGAACGCACGCAGCCGTTGAAGAACACCGACGGCTTGTCGGAGGGTGCCTCCGAGATCGACGGCGACAGGTTCGACGGGATGTCACGCACGTCCGCCGAGGCGCCGACCGCGGTCTGCACCTGGGCGGTGAGCTGCTGCACGGCGGCATCCCGCGGGTCGACGGTGCCCGCCGCCGGCGCGGGCCCCGACGCTCTCACCGTCAGTGCGGAGGCCGGTGCGCCATGACCGACCGGGACGCCAACCAGCATCGTCAGCACCAGTGCCACGCAGACCGCGGCTGCGGTGACGGCCCCGCCGAGCGCGAGACTGCGCGGGGCCGAGCGCCGCAGCGACGCGGCGAACCGGCCCGGGTTCTCGATGTAGCGCAGCGTGAGCGCCGCGAGGCCGGCCGAAACCGCGGCAGCCGTCAGCCGGCCGAACAGACCGAGGGAGTGCCCGAGAAGCGGCGCTGCGAGCAGCAGCACCGGCCAGTGCCACAGGTACCACGAATACGACAGCCGACCGATCGACCTGATCGACGAGACGGACAGCGCCCGCCCCACGCCCCTGGCGGGTGCGGCACCGCCCGCACCGATGATCAGCGCCGTGCCCAACACCGGCAGCAGGCAGGCCGTGCCCGGGTAGGGGGTCCTGGCCCCGAGCTGCGTGCAGGTCACCAGGATCAGCACCAGACCGCCCCAGCCGGCGATGGCGGCAGGCAGGGCCGGCAGCCGGCGCCACCCGGGCGCGGATAGCGCGACCAGGCCGCCGGCGGCCAGTTCGAATGCCCGCGAGGGTAGCGAGAAGAATGCCCAGGGCGGCAGTGTGCGCGTCCAGTCCAGCGAAATCACGAACGATGTCACCGCGATGAGGGCGAGCACGATCAGATACGGCGTGAACGATCGGACGGGGTCGACGGATCGGCTCCGTCGGCGGACGAGCCAGGCGGTGCCGATGATCAGTGCCGGCCACAGCAGATAGAACTGCTCTTCGACGCCGAGGGACCAGTAATGCTGTAACGGCGACGGCGGCGCGCCGGCGGCGAGATAGTCGGTGCCCTGCCTGGCGAACCGGTAATTGCCGACGTAGAGCGCACTGGCGATGGTGTCGCCGAGGACGCTTCGGGCCTGCAGCGCAGGAAGCAGGATGGTCGATGCGACCGCGGTGGCGACCAACACGGCGCCCGCGGCCGGCAGCAGTCGCCGCGCCCGGGCGCCGTAGAACCGGGGCAGCGCGACGGAGCCGGTGCCGGTCGCCTCCCGCACCAGGATTCCGGTGATCAGGAATCCGGAAACAACGAAGAAGACGTCCACCCCCACGAAGGCCCCGGATAACCCGGGTACGCCCGCATGGAACAGCACCACGGCGAGCACCGCGACCGCGCGCAGGCCCTCGATGTCGGTGCGGAAACCGCCCCGCTGGGGCCGAAGACCGGTCCCTGGGGCTCGCGGTGCGCGGTGCGCGCCCCGACGACGGTTAACGGTGGTGGATTGCGGCAATATCACCCGCTTGCTGCCACGCCTTCCTGCGAAGTGGCTAGGACGCCATCCACTTCAGCTCGTCCGGGAGTTGTCGGCGCCAAAACGATACATCGTGCCCGCCGGCGGAGAAGCTGCCGGCGACCGGGCTGCGCAACTGGTCCACGAATTGCTTGGTAGCTGGGTAGAACCGATCGCTGGTCCCGCAGTCAACCCGGATCGGGATGGCGGCGAGGGCCGGCTGGCCGAACACCGAGTTGTTGGCCCAGTCGTCTGGGCCGTCGAAGGCACCGGGGTCGGCGAGCCAGTAGGAGGGCCACAGCGCGGGGCTCACCGCACAGATGCCGGCGGTCCGCTGGGGCCCGAGCCGCGCGCCGAGCAGCAGCGCACCGTATCCGCCCATCGACCACCCCATGAAGGCCACCCGCGAGATGTCCAGGCCTCTTGTCTCGAGCATCGGCAGCAGTTCCGACAGCACCATCGCCCCGGCATCCTCCCCGGACGCGCGGCGGTGCCAGTAGCTGTTGTCACCGCCGTCGACGGCCACCACGGCGAACGGGGCGCCCCCGGAGCTGACCACCTGTGCCAGCCCGTCCCGCATGCCGAGGTCCATCACGCCGGCGGCGTTGCCGCCCCGGCCGTGCAGCGCGATCACCGGCCGCAGCATTCCGGTTTGAGCCGGCGGTCGCGCGATGATCCAATTGGTTTGGACGCCGCCGCGCGCCGCGGAAACGAAGGACCCGCTGAGATAGGTCGGCATGGCGCTGGCCGGTGGCGCCGGCTCGGCGTGGGTCGGCTCACCGTTGAGCAACGTGCCCAGCGCGTAGGCGGCTGCGCCGGTGGCCGCGCCGGCTCCGAAACGCAGCAGCGTGCGACGCGTCACGTCTGACATGCGCGTCATCCTGCCGGGCATAACGTCTTTCAGCCGTAAAGGCGCGCCGGGTCGACGCCGCACGCATGAAGGTCGTGACGTGGCTGTGATCTGCGCGAGATGTCGGGTCGCTAGAGCTTCGGCAGCACGTTGGTCCGGTAAAACTCGATGGCGGTTGTCGGATCCCGCTGCGGGAAATGCACGAATGGTGTGGCGCCGGCGTTGATCACGGCTCGGACGGCGGCCAGGTGAGTCGAGGCGTCGGTTCCGGTCGTCCAGTTGCTCACCACCTTGCTCAGCGGGTTGGCCTCGGCCGCTCGCTGAATGTCGACCGGATTGGGTTGATCCACCGCGCCGGCGGTGAAGCGCCATAGCTCGGCCGCGGCATTGGCCTCGTTCTGATCACCGACGACCGCGAACAACTCGGCGCGTTTTCCCAATGTGGCGGGGTCGCGGCCGGACGCCTGGGCACCCTGTGCGAATGCGGCAACGAGCTGCGGGTTTTTCACCCCGGCCGCCTGGGTGATCCAACCGTCCCCGTACTGCCCGGCGAGCTGGGCGCTGTTCGGACCCCCGGCGGCCACGAAGATCGGCGGCGGCGAGGGCGGGAGGTCGTAGAGCTTGAGTTGATTGGTCTGGAAATAGCGTCCCGGAAACGAAATCCGCTGCCCGCTCCACAGCTGGCGGATGAGCGCAATGGCTTCGATGAGGCGGTCGTGGCGTTCCTGATACGGGCCGAATTGTGTGGTGGCGGCCTGTTCGTTGAGCCGTTCGCCGGTGCCGACGCCGAGGAAGACGCGCCCCGGCGACAGGATCGCCAGGGATGCGAACGCCTGCGCCACGGTGGCGGGATGGTATCGGTAGATCGGGCATGTCACGCCGGTCCCGAAGGTGATCCTGCTTGTCCGCTGACCGACCAGCGCCAGCGTGATCCACGGGAACATCGAATGTCCCTCGTTGTCCTGCCAGGGCTGCAGATGATCGCTGGCCCATAGGTAGCGAAACCCGGCGCGCTCCGCGGCCTCGGCTTGGTTGACCAGTTCGGCGGTTCGGAATTGCTCGTGCGACAGCACGAATCCCACGCCGGGCGTGGACGGTGGCGGTGGGCTGTTGGGCGCCGATGGCGAGCCGCGGGGCCGCGCTCCGCACGCGCTAACCACGCCCAGCCCTGCGGTCAGCCGTCCGAACGCGCGCCGTGACATGCCGCTCATGGCGTCACCGCGGCGTGTGTGACCTCGAGCTGTCCCATGTCGCGATCGCCCAGATCACGATGATGTCGAGCGCGATCACCACGATCGACCAAACCGGGTAGTACGGCAGCCACAAGAAGTTGACCACGATCGACACCGACGCCAGCACTATGGCCGTCACCCGGGCCCAGGTGAGGCCCATGACGAGCCCAATGGCCACCGCGCCCAGCAGGATTGCGACCACGATGTGAATCCAGCCCCACGTGGTGGTGTTGAACTTGTACACATAGTTGGGTCCGATGACGAGCAGCTCGTCGTTCACGATGGCCGAAACGCCCTCGAGGAGGGTCAGCAGCGCAGCGGTGAACAACAATGCACCCGCGGCGAACGACGCGCCCGCCGCTATTGTCTGCCGGACCGGACGGTGGTCAGGTGGCGGATTCTCCGTCATGTGCGGTTAGCCGGTGCCCAGTGTGCGCTGCAGATCGGGCTTCATCTGTCGGACCTGGTCACCCCAGTACGCCCAGTCGTGCGTGCCGTTGGCCGGGAAGTTGAACACGGCGTTGTGACCGCCGGCTGCGATGTACGCGTTCTGGAAGTTGATGTTGCTGTCCCGGGTGAAGTTCTCCAGGAACTCGGCGTTGAAATTCGCGCCGCCCAACTCGGACGGGGTGCCGTTGCCGCAGTACACCCACAGCCGGGTGTTGTTGTTCACCAGCCGCTGAACCTGCACCGTGGGGTCGTTGCGCGCCCAGGCCGGGTCGCTCGACGGTCCCCACATCGGGTCGGGACTGTACCCGCCGGAATCGTGCATCGCGAGACCGACCAAAAACGGCCAGTAACCGGTGGACAGGTTGAGGAAGCCGGACAGCGAGCCGGCGTAGATGTAGTTGTTCGGGTGGTATGCCGCCAGGATCATCGACGCTGATCCGGCCATGGACAGGCCCACCGACGCGTTGCCGTTCGGGCTGACGCCACGATTGGCCGACAGCCAGCCTGGCAGCTCTTGGGTGAGGAAGGTCTCCCACTTGTAGGTCAGGCAGCCGTTGTTGCCGCAGGCCGGCTGGTACCAGTCGGTGTAGAAGCTCGATTGCCCGCCCACGGGCATCACGACCGACAGCCCCGACTGGTAGTACCACTCGAAAGCCGGGGTGTTGATGTCCCAGCCGTTGTAGTCGTCCTGCGCCCGCAGCCCGTCGAGCATGTACACGGCATGATGGCCGCCGCCCTGGAACTGGACCTTGATGTTGCGGCCCATCGCCGGCGACGGAACCATGATGTACTCGACCGGCAAGCCGGGCCTGGAAAAAGCGCCCGCCGGAGCCGGCCCGGCGATCATGGCCACCGCGCCGGCCAGTAGCGCCGCCGCAGCCGCGGCGATCGTTGCCAGCCAGACTCGACCTCGACGTTGTCGCTCGCAAGCTGTCATGCCACACCCACCCCTGTGTCCTTTGCCGTCAAGCATCGTTGCGTGAACTTACTCCAGAACGCAACGGCTGCGTAGCAGATCAGCGATACCTCTGGCTCAAGCTGTAGTTAAGGTTGACTGTTACCGGGCCGTGGTCAGTCTTTGCTGAGTGCATCCTGCGCGGTCTAGAACGGCGGTGGGGTCATTCGCGGCGCGGGCTTGGTCGATGCGCCGTTCGGCGGTGATGCGGTAGTGGCGGTCTTTGGCTCGGAGTGCGTTTTCGGTGTGGCATCATCAGCGCGCGCCCGTCCCGGGTGTACCGGAGGTCATTCGAGTTCAAGTTCGACGGTGACAATGAGCCAACCGAGGGCTGCGTTGATGAGCCCGAACAGGATCGTCCCACGTATCGAGGACCCACTTCGGTGCGCCGCAAGAATCGCCAAGATGAGGAGCAGCACGACGTTGATGTTCAACACGATGGTCTCGTAGCCGACAACCACGCTGCCGTCTGGATTCCGGTGATCGTGGTGCCAATGAAATATCGCCGCGAAGAGCAGAAGCAGCACCGAGGGGAAACTGGCGAAAGTGCGCGGCGAATCTTCCACAAGGCCTACCCAAAGGCTGTGCACATAGGTCGGCACGTTGCCGTAGCTCCGGGTGGACAGATGGGTTGCGTATGCGTCGACGACCGTGGTCAGTGTCGCACCGACGAGGATCCACGCCGCTTCATTCAGTGGCTGGCCGCCCTCTTGGGCCGCAAGCAGGAGGGTGGCGAGGAACGTGCCCTTGATCAGTTTTTTCAGGACATTCTCAGTCAACTGCATAGTCGCACCATAAAGCTATGGCGTTGGTACACACGGCAAATCGGCGACGTCGCGGCGTGATCGTCGCTAAAATGAGGAGAGCGGTGAGCCAGTTTGTCCGCGTCGGGTACCGACTGCGTGAAGAACGTTTCGGGAACCGAATGCAAACGAATCTGTTCTTCGGCAGGACTATGCAACGGTGGTGGTTATGTCGCTGTGGAGCCCCGAGAACGTGCCCCCCTATCCCCCTATCCGGTATACGAAGGACGAGGCGGAGGTGAGCGCCTGGGTTCGGCGCGGTGACGCACCGCCCGACTACGAGGCGCGTGCCCTCGACCAAGAGACCTATTTGGCGACCCAGGTCAAGTACCACTATCTGGCAAGCCAGGAGCAGACCGGCGGCGATTACGTTCTCTACCGCGTGGAACTCGGGCCGAAGTGCGGCGGACCGGCGCCGCACTTGCACCGCACCATGTCTGAGGCGTTCTTCCTCCTCTCAGGGACGGTCGATTTCAACGACGGAAACGAGTGGACCAGCCGCAGGTGCAACGACTTCGTGTACGTCCCGCCCGGCGGCATTCACGGTTGGCACAACGAGTCCGACGAGCCGGCCTCGATGCTGGTTTTGTTCGTCCCAGGCGCGCCGAGAACTCAGTTCTTCGAGGGACTCGCTCACCTTGGCGAGCTCACCGACGACGAGCGTCGGGAGTGGTTCGCCCGCCACGACAACGTTTACATCGAATAGCGGAACGCGGCGAACGACCACGATCGGATTCCGCCCGAGCAGCGACTCTGTCCGTATCTTGGACGAACCCGTGCCGACGGGCCGTTGCTCTTCGCGCCGACATGCCCGGAAGGTTGTCAACGAGTGGTGGGCCCGGCAATACAGTCTGATATTCGACGGATGGGTGGGTCTCAGCTCAGATCGCGGGCCCGGTCGCCGACAGCGCATCGACCACCGCCCCATCGTCCCACACCGTCGAACATCCATTCGTACTAGCCGACACCCCCGGCAGGAACTGTCGACTCGAACCTGCCCGCGGAACCAAGCCGCACGCTGTGCACAACCCCACGGATGCTGGGCCGGAGCCGCCCCGAGCAGCCGGCAAAACCCGGTGCGCGAACTGACGTGCACCGCATGCCGGCGTGTGCAACGTGTCGACAACCCCGATAGTGTGGGCGCCTCCTTTAACATGGAAATAAATCGATGTCGCTAACTCGAAGAAATGGAAGCCATGCGAAGAGTGGTTCGTTATGCACTTGCGGCTATGATGTTTGTGGCAATGACAATCCCGGCCGCAGCCACCGGTTTTGCGGCCGCTCCGCCTACCAACCCGGCATTCGCGGTCGCAACGGTACAGCCGTCACCCGGTGAGGTGGTGGGCGTCGGATATCCCGTGACGGTCACCTTCACCAAACCGATTGTCGACCGTGCCGGCGCGGAGCGGACCATCGGTTTCACCACTACCAAACCCATGACCGGCCGGTTCAACTGGGTGAAAGACGATACGGTTCAGTGGATTCCGGACGGTTTCTGGCCCGCTCACAGCAAGGTGACGATGCTGGCAGGTGGCAGGCCGACCAAGTTCGACACCGGCGCCGCCGTGGTAGGTGTCGCCAGCATCTCCGCACACACCTTCACGGTCAGCATCGATGGTCAGGTAGCACGGGAAATGCCGGCGTCAATGGGCAAGCCGAGCCGGCCGACGCCGGTCGGCAACTTCACCATTCTCGAGAAGGACCGAACTGTGATCATGGATTCCCGAACCATCGGCATTCCGCTGAACTCACCCGAAGGCTATTTGATCACCGCTTCCTACGCCGAGCGGATCACCTGGAGCGGTGTGTACGTTCATTCGGCGCCATGGTCGGTGGATTCGCAGGGCCACGCAAACGTCAGCCATGGCTGCATCAACCTCAGCCCGGACAACGCAGCGTGGTACTACAACACCGCCAGCGTCGGTGACCCCGTCATCGTGCAGTCGTAGTCAAACTGGCGGGAGTGGGTATCCCGCCGCCATGCCGACCACGAACGCGATGGAACGGCGGTGGTCACCGCCGGAACGTCCGCAGCGCCGCGGATTTCACCCGTGGCTGGTGCTCGCGGTAATCGGAATCGCCCAATTGATGGTGGTGCTTGACACCACTATCGTCAACATCGCCCTACCGTCAGCTCAGGTCGGCCTGCATTTCGGCACCGAAAGCCGGCAGTGGATCATTACCGCCTATTCGCTGGCTTTCGGCAGCCTGTTGCTGATGGGTGGGCGGCTGTCCGATCTCGTCGGCAGGCGCCGCACGCTGCTGGTGGGCCTGCTCGGTTTCGCGGCCGCCTCCGCGGTCGGTGGTGCGGCGACCGGCTTTGCGATGCTGGCTGCCGCACGGGCTTTTCAAGGCATGTTCGCCGCGGTGCTGGCCCCTGCCGCCTTGTCCACACTCAACGTCACGTTCACCGACACCCGCCAGCGTGGCAAGGCGTTTGGCGTCTACGCCGCGATTGCGGCGGGCGGCGCGGTGGTGGGTTTGTTGCTCGGTGGCGCGCTCACCGAGTGGCTGTCGTGGCGGTGGTGTCTGTACGTGAACGTGCTCTTCGCGATCCCGGCCGCCGCCGGGGTGCTGGCACTCGTCCCGGCGAGGCGGGATCGCAGGAGCGTGGCGCGCTTGGACTGGCCGGGTGTCGTTACCGGCTCCGGGGCGCTGTTCTGCCTGGTCTACGGGTTGTCCAACGCCGAAACCGACAGCTGGAGCGCGCCGCTGACCATTGCCATGTTGGTGGCCAGCGCGCTGCTGTTGATCGCATTCGCGGTCATCGAGTCAAGGGTTCAGGCGCCGCTACTGCCACTGCACATCGTCGCCGACCGCAACCGGGTGGGCTCGTATCTGGCGATCGCCTTCGCATTTTGCAGCATGTTCAGCGCGTTCTTGTTCCTCACCTACTACCTGCAGCAGGACCTGGGCTATAGCCCACTGCTGACAGGCGTGGCGTTTCTGCCGTTGGCGGCCGGGATCGCAGTCTTGGCCGGCGCGGCCAATACCCGGCTGATGCCGCTATTCGGCCCTCGCCCGCTGGTGCCGCTCGGCATGCTGATCGCTGCCGGCGGCATGTTCTGGCTGTCCCATCTCAGCGTCGGCTCCACCTACGGCCGCGATGTCATCGGTCCGCTTTTCGTTCTGGGTGCCGGGATGGGCCTGACCTTCGCACCGGCGATCGCGACGGCCACCGCCGGAGTGTCCGACGCCGACGCCGGCGTCGCCTCGGCGATGGTGAACACCAGCCAGCAGATCGGCGGTGCGGTCGGAATTGCAGCGCTGTCAACGATTTTCCAGGCTGCACTCAACCGTTATCTGGCAACCCACCGGCCGCCCACGCCGGCCGCCGCGATTCATGGCTACACGGTCGCATTCAGCGTCAGTTGCGGGCTGTTTGTTGCCGGGATGGTGCTCACCGCCTTGCTGCTGCGCAGCGGCCGCCCCCAATCCCATCAGCCTTCCGGCGCCGCTTCGCGAAGTCGGCTGCCGGCATCGGAAAAGCCCGAGGACCGCTCGGCCGAGGACACCCAGCCCAACCGTATTGCCGAGCTACTCGACCGGGGTATCAGCCGGGAGGCCGTCGCTATCATCCTTGATCTCGAGCTCCGGGTGACTCAGCTGGAAGCTGAAAACCGTTATCTCGTGCAGAATCTCGGCATGGCGGCGGCGGCAGACTATCTGCGAACGGACCGCTAGTGCTGCGTCTGCGATTTGATCTGGTGGAGGGTTGAGGCGATGGACTGCAACAGCTGGCGGTTTGGCGGGGTTCGACAGGGGTTCGTCGAGCGCTTCGGCCCGGTACTCTCTGGGCCCCGATGTCGCCCGTCCGGCGGTTGAGTTTGGCCGCGGGACGTAGTCGGAGGTTGTCGGCCGGAACACCGGCAGACCGGTACCTTTGGCAATCACTGGGGTAATAGTCCGTTGGTAAAGTCCTCCCGATCCCGGCCGCATCGCGTGCTGGCGAACGTGCGCCGGTAGTCCGACGGCGCTAAGAGGGCCTTCCGGTGTCGCAGCGGCGCCGGCGCAAACGTATCGGCGCGAGCACCGCGGTTGAGCACCGCGGTTGAGAATGTGGTAGCCGATACGCCGAATCGGATGTGGGCGGTGGACTTTTAATTTGATGCCGCCACTGACGGGCGGCCGATCAAGATCGTGTCCATCGTTGATGAGCACACCGCGAATGCTTGGGCGGGCTGGTCGAACGCTCATCACTGCCGATAACCGGCTCTTCGTAATCGAGAGTGCACCTCAGGTCGGGTGGATGGGCGCGAGTGGCCCGTGTCGTTTCGGTGAGGTGGGGCCTCGGTGGGTGACGACGCGGGTTCCCACACTCGCGCTTCACCAACACCACTGGGCCCCGTGGTCGGTGGGCTGCTGGAGCACTTCTGGTGGGGCCTCGGTCGTTTGATCAACGTCCCGGTGATTGTCGTGCTGCTCGCCGGCGGAATCGTGCTGTTGCCGGAGCAGAGGAACCCCGCGCCGGGGCCGAGCGACCTGCCTAGCGTCGGGCTGTCGCTAGTCGGCATGCTCGGTCTCGTTTACGCAGTCAAGGAGGGTGCGGCCAGCGGGCTTCGCGTCGACATCGTGGTGGCAGGTGTCGTTGGCGTCGCGGCGCTGACGCTGTTCGTCCGGCGGCAGCTAAAGCTGCCAACCCCTGTGATCGACGTACGGCTGTTCTGCAATCGCGCGTTCTTGGGCGTGGTCCCCACCAACCTGCTTTCGGTGCTAGGCCTTTCGGGCTTGGTGTTCTTCCTGTCCCAGTTTTTCCAGCTTGTCGACGGGTACAACCCGCTGAAGGCCGGGCTGGCTGAACTGCCTGCTACGGTGACGGCGACTGTGTTCGGCGTCCTGGCCGGCACCGCCGTGCTCTTCTGGTCGCGGCGTGCGATCCTTGCGACCGGGCTTGCGCTCGTCGGTGTCGCGATGGTGTCGCTGACGCTGATCAGCCCGTCCACCGCCTATCCTCAGCTCGGTATCGCGCTCTTTGTTGTCGGCGCCGGCCTCGGACTGGCCTATGCCGTGGCTAACGACGTCATACTCGCCAGCGTTCCGCGGGAGCGGGCTGGTGCAGCGGCGGCGATATCGGAGACCTTACGAGCTGAGTATGCCGCTTGGCGTCGCGACGCTCGGCTCCATCGTCACCGGCGTGTACCGCGGGCTGGCGATTCCGCCCGTCACCCCGATGCGGTGGCGTCGCACGCGACGGATTCGCTCGCCGCGGCCAACGAAGCGGCAGCAGGGTTGCCGGCCGACCAGTCGCTCGGGCTGCTGACGGCCGCCAAGATCGCCTTCACCGACGGGCTGGCCATCGCAGCGGGTGTCGGTTCGGGCTTGCTGCTGGTGTCGGCAGTGGCGGTGTGGCTGCTGCTAAAGCCGCAGCCGAGGCCAGCAGGCGCGGCCGAGCTCGGCGGGCTGGACGACCCGGGCGGGCATCGCGATCCGGGAGACGACCGCTGCATTGATGCCGCCGGCGCAGCCGAATTGGTGGATAAACCCTGTTGATTCGACGCCGGCGTTGGCGCGCGGTGATGCAGGGATCAGCCCGCAACTGAGGGCACGCTCTGTTCGAAGCTGAATACATTCTCCGGGTCGTATTTGGCCTTCACCAGTCGGAGCCGTTCGCGATTGGCGCCGTAGTACTCGCGCTCCCAATCCGAGGCGGCGGCGTTGGGCACGTTGATGTAGGCACCGTTGCCGAAGGGGCGCAGTTCGCGCCAGAAATCAGCCGCCCAGCCCAGCGCCTTTGAGTGCAGCGCGGGGTCTTCCCATGCTGCACCCGGCTCGCAATAGAACAGCGCGCCACGGTGCGGGAAGGCCGACCCACCCGGGGGTTCGTGCCGAACGGCACCGCCGAAGCTCGAGCAGTGGAAGTTGCTGGGCGGGCTTGGCGCGTTGGCCATGTAATGGACGACCAGATCGATCGCTTCGTCGGGGAACGGCCGGGTGACGAACTGGGAGTAGAACTTCCAGAAGGGAAGGTCGGGTGCTCTGTCAACATGTTGGTAAATAGTCGGCCAGGCATCGTTCATGTAAGTCACCTCGGGCGTGCCGATCGCCAACAGTGAGCGCAGCTCGTTGTCCAGCTCTTGGCGTGAGCCGCCGTGCAGCACTGCGGAGAGTTCGACCGCACTGGAATCCGCCTCGAGAGCGCTGGTCAGACGCTCGTCGGCGACCGGCGCGTCGCGCTGCCAGGTGTGAAGCAGCTCGCCCAAATGCTCGTGTCCGGTCCACCGGGCGATCGCGAACTCGACGTGGTTGAGCTCGTGCAGCTTCAACGTGTAGGACGTCGCGATCCCGAAGTTGCCGCCGCCTCCACCGCGCCACGCCCACAGCAGGTCGGAGTTGCTGTGCTCGCTGGCTTCCACGACCTTCGCCGAGCGCGGGCCGTCGGGCACCACGACCTCGGCGGCGAGCAGGTTGTCGGAGGCCAGTCCCAGGTTGCGGGTGAGTAATCCGAAGCCGCCGCCGGGAACCACACCGCCGAGGCCGACGCCCCCCTCCGAGCCCGTCGGGATGACGAAGCCGCGGGTTCCGAGCGCCGGGACCGTCTCCTTCTGTGTGAGCCCCGTCCCTACCGTTGCCGTGCGCGCCGTCTCGTCGATCGTGACACTCTTCATCCGACTGACGTCGATAACCAGGCCGCCGTCGATCGAGGACCAGCCGTCAAGGCTGTGGCGCCCGCTCCGCGCACGCAGCGCGATGCCCTCCTCGCGAGCCCACTGGATCGCGTTGACCACATCCTGCGCGTCATTGCAGAACACGATCGCCTCGGGATAGCGCGAATAAAGGCGGTTCCAGCCGATCCTGGCCGCCTCGTAGCCGGAATCGCCGGGTCGCACGACCTCACCAGTCAGCTTGGCGGTGGCGGCAGTCATGTGTCACCTCTCAATCAATGTTGGAGGACTTGCAGGTCTCCGGGCTCGGCCTCCAGCACCTCGCGGTTACGAACCCACAGGTAAGCGAAGTACGCGCCGCCAGCGATGAGCAAGCCGGCCACGATCAGCACGGGGATGAGCGCCTCCGCCGGCGTCACGAGCACAAACAACGCGATGAGGCACCACACCAGCGCGCAGATCGCAACCGGCAGCTCGAAGCGCCCGAGGTCGAACCCACCCTCCTTGCGATCGAGTCGTCTGCGCACCGACAGGTAGAGGACGGTAATCGAGGCGTACAGCAGTGCCGGAAGGATCGTCGACGCCGTAATCAACTTCAACAGTGCGGAACCGGGCATCGCCATCATCAGGATGACCCCGACGATGAAGATCAGGATCGTCGCCGGGACGGGCGTTTGAGTACGCGGGTTGACCCGCTGCATCAGCCGGTGGGCTGGGAAGCGTGAGTCGCGCGCCATCGCGTAGACGATTCGCGAGCACGTGGTCAGGGTCACCATCCCGGCGCCGAAGAACGCGAACGTGATCGCGACCAACAGCGTCCTCTCCATCACCGGACCGAGTTGATCGCGCATGATCAACGCGACGGAAGATTCGCTGGCGCTGATACGGGGGATATCGGCGATCGCGACGGTGAGTGCGATCAGGAACAGCATTCCCAACAGCCCGGCCACCACAACCGATCCCACTATCGCGCGCGGAACGCTGCGAAAGGGATCCTTGGCCTCCTCAGCCAGGTTGGCCGCGGCGTCGAAGCCGACGAGGGTGGTCAGGCCCATGAGCATCCCGAGCATCAACCCGCCGCCGACGGCGAAATAGCTGGCGGCGTTCTCGGTGATCCCGCGCGACGTGAGGTTGGCGGCTGAGCCCTCGCCCGTGACCGCAACAGCGACGCCGAGCGCGATCACCAACACCACGACGATCACAACTTCGACTCCCACCGCGGCCGAGTTGATCATGGCGACGATACGCGTCGAGGCAATTGCGAGCATGGCCTGAACGAGCAGCATCCCCACCGTGATCACGCGCGCGACGACCTCGTTCGGCGCCAGGCCCGCGAGCGGCATGAATGCCGTGCTCGCGAGCGCGTTGTCGACCGCCACCACGCCGATCACCAAGTAACAGAAGGTCAACCAACCGAACACCCAGCCGATCTTCGAGTTGGCCAGCCGTGAGGCCCATTGGTAGGAGGAGCCGCTGAGCGGGATGCGGGCCGCGAACTGAGCGATCACCAATGCCACCAGGATCTGCCCGACCACCACAATCGGCCAAAGCCATATCCCCACCGGACCCGCGCTCTGCAGCACGTCGTCGTAGGTACCGAAGACACCGACCGCCACCGAGATGAACGCGAACGAGATCGCGAACACCTGAAAGGAGCCGAGCGTCCGTTTTAGCTCCGGCTCGTAGCCACATTCTTCACAGAACTCGTCGGCAACCTGTTCGCGCGCCGAAACTTCCGTCATCGGGGCCACCTCGCATTCGATGGGACGGGCGCAGCTAAACGTACAGAGTTAGACGGGAATCTGCTGGAAATTGACATTTCCGAAAATGATTTGTTCAAAATAACCTGATCGATGAGCTAATGCTCTTCATTATCCCGCCCGGGGAGCCGGATACCCGATTACCGCCATCGTTGGAACCGTATTGTCGAGCCGTGACCTCAGCGGCTGATCAGATGCGATCACGTTGGATACTGGCTACGGTTTCGACGGCGTTGTTTGTGTGCAGATCGATTACTTCGCAATGAACCTGTCGTTACCACGAATGGCATCGGACCTGCGCAGCAGCACGGCGGACCTACAATGGGTGATCAGAGTCTACATGCTGGCGTTGGGCGCATTCATGGTTCCTGCAGGCCGCATCGGCGACATCTTCGGGCGACGGCGCGCGCTGCTGGCCGGGATCGCACTGTTCGGTGTTACATCGGTGTTTTGCGCAATCGCACCGTTGGCGGCCGTCGTCATCGCATTCCGGGCGGTGCAAGGTGTGGGAGCCGCCTTTATCTTTCCGGTTTTCGTCAGCGTCCTCACAAATGCCTTTCCTTCGGGGGAGTCGAGTCACGCCATCGGATTGGCTTACGGCATAGCGGGATTAGGTAACGCTGCGGGTCCGCTGGTCGGTGGGTTGCTTACCCAAACTGTGGGATGGCGCGCCGTCTTCTGGCTGCTGGTGCCATTGGCCGCAGTCTCGTTCCTCATGGGCGCAAAGACGATTCGGAGACCTCAGACGAAACCGTCCAGCGGCGCTTGGATCTCAGCGGTCTCGTCCTGCGATCCCTTGATCCGGCCGTCGATGTCCTGGCCTGGGCGCAGGTCGAATCCCGGAACCACGAGTAGGTCGAGGCTGTAGTCATTCGCAGAGCCCGCATTCGAAGCCGCCGCTTGTGGCTACCATGCCCGGGCGAGCGGCATGGATCGTCGGGATGAACGGGGCCGGATCGCCGCTGCGCTCCGCGACATGGTTCGCGAGGGTGAGCAAGTCGAGCACGGCGAACGCCTAACCCTGGACGTCGTCGGCGGCTACGAAGTGCTTGCGAACGTCCCCGAGGTCGTCCGCGAGCGCTTCCACCGTGACGGGCCAGTCCTCACCGGTGCCGGCGTGTCGGCGAGCATCGACGCGGGACTGTTCCTGGCCGGGCTGATCGCAGGTGAACACGTGGCGCGTCTCGTCCAACTCGGCATCGAGTATTTCCCCGCGCCGCCAGCGTTCGCCCGTGCTGGTCTCGCCGACGTGCCCGACGGCGACGAGGAGCTCCTTCTGGCGTTCGAGAGCGGTCCCGCGATGGAGCGGCTCAAGACCGCCGAGCTGCCCTGGGCTGATCTCTACCTCAAGGCGGGCGAATTCAGCGCTCACGGAGCGGTTCTGCCGCTAGCCCGTGAACTCATCGCGATCCACGTCGCCGAGACAACGGGAAAACTAGTCGCCGTCCACGGTTTCGGCGGTAAAGGACACGGTGACGTCGTCGGCGACCTTCATGGCTCCCATGAACATCGAGTAGGGCTTGATGCCGAACTCGCTCTGGCGGACCTGGGCCTGAGACGACATTCGCCGCGAATCGCCGAGGGTCTGCACCCGCACTTCGATCACACGCCTCGTGGATCGGCCGTGGATCTCCAGCGTGCCGTCGAGTCGATAGCCCTGGCTTGTCGCAGCGATGTCGTCGGTGTGAAACCGGATGTGTGGAAAACGTGCTGCCTCAAGGACTTTGATCGCATTGGCACGTACCAGCCCCTTCTCCGGGCCAGAGAGCGGCGTCACTCCGCCTTCTCCGTAGAGCACCTGAAGCGAATCGACATCGACCGTCAGCTCCGCCGCGCTGGGTTCGCTTCCGTCCCACCGCACCGTGGCATGCCAGCGGTTCATCTTGATCGTCAGGCGGTGGCCCATCCTCGCGGCTCGGCCCGTGACCGCGGTACGGACCAGCAGTTCGCCGTCGGATGCGTCCAGTGTCTCTAGTGCGCGACCGGGCATTTGGTGCCGGAAGCGCCGACCGAATCACCGACGTAGTCGACCTGCCAGTGCTTGATCCCGTTGAGCCATCCAGACCGTAGCCGCTCGGGCTTGGCGATTGGCGTGAGGTCGGGCATCTGGTCGGCGATCGCGTTGAACATCGCATCGATTGTCATTCTCGCCAGGTTGGCGCCGATGCAGTAGTGTGCGCCGGTCCCGCCAAAGCCCACGTGCGGGTTGGGGTCTCGGAGAATGTTGAAGGTGTACGGGTCGTCGAACACCTCCTCGTCGAAGTTGGCCGATCGGTAAAACATCACCACCCGTTGGCCCTTCTTGATCTGCACGCCGGACAGCTCGGTGTCCTCGAGCGCGGTGCGCTGGAACGATGTCACTGGAGTGGCCCACCGGACGATCTCGTCGGCGGCGGTGTTGGGCCGCGCCCTTTTGTACAGCTCCCACTGCTCGGGGTAATCGGTGAACGCCATCATCCCCTGGGTGATGGAGTTGCGGGTGGTCTCGTTGCCCGCCACCGCCAGCAGGATGACGAAAAAGCCGAACTCGTCGTCGGAGAGCTTGTGTCCCTCCACGTCCGCCTGAACCAATTTCGTGACCAGGTCGTCGCCCGGGTTCTTGACCCTGTCCGCGGCCATCTGCATGCCGTACATGATCAGTTCGACGGAAGCTGCGATCGCGTCGTTGCCGGCGAACTCGGGATCCTGGTCCCCGACCATCTGGTTTGACCAGTGGAACAGCTTCTTGCGGTCCTCCTGCGGCACACCCATCAGCCCGGCGATCGCCTGCAGCGGCAGTTCGCAGGAGACCTGCTCGACGAAGTCGCCGGAGCCACCCGCCGCTGCGGCCTTCACGATGTTTTGTGCGCGCTGGTTGAGGTCGTCGCGCAGCCGCTCGACCGCCCGCGGCGTGAAAGCTCGCGAAATGATCTTGCGTAGGTGAGTGTGGTGCGGCGCGTCCATGTTGAGCAGGACGAACCTGCCCCTTTCGAGCTGTTCCTGCACGGTGCCGTCTTTGTAGCGGGGCAGCGCTGTCTTCTTCATGCTGGAGAAGACGTCGCTGCGCAGCGAGACCTCCTTTACGTCCTTGTGCTTGGTCACCACCCAGAACCCGCCGTCGTCAAAACCACCCATACCGATCGGCTGTTCGTTCCACCAGATCGGCGCCGTCGTGCGCATCTCGGCGAGCTCGTCGACGGGCAGCCGCTCGGCGTAGATGTCGGGGTCGGTGAAATCAAAGTCTGGCGGCAGATTCGGAGTTGGCATCAATGGCACTCCTCACAATGACGGGGTCTAATGCCAGTAAAGCATTGGGCTAGCCCCGGCGGAACGTGTCAGCGAAGCCGAACTGAAACCTGTTCCGGTGTGCCGGCTCTGTGCAGCGCGGCAGCGGTGGCGTCGTCGACCGGCAGAAATGCTTCGATGTTCAGCTCCACCGCGGTGAGGTCGACAGCGGTGCCGAATGTGGTCACCGTGCTCAGGAACCTCAGCAGCTGGCCGTCGGCTGCGACCAGCTCCAGCGGAACGGCGACCGCGCCGAGGTCATGCGTCTCGTCGAAGCCGCCCGGATAAGACTCGATCTCGGCCAGCAGTGTCGCAGCCTGCGCCGACCCGCTCAGTGCCGCCTCGCGCCGCAGCCGCCCGACCACTTGGTGACGCCACTGCGCCAAGTTGCGGATGCGCGGGGCCAGCCCGTCGGGATGCAGCGCGATACGCAACGCGTTCGGCCGCTCGAGCAGGTGGTGGGCCACCCCGTCGAGCAGTACGGTCGCGCCGGCATTGGCCGCAAGAATCTGCCAACCGCGGTCGAGCGCCAGACAGGGGTATGGGTCGTAGGCGGCCAGCACCTGCTCGACGCCGTTCCGCACGGCCGCCATGTCGGGGTCGTCCAGCGAGCGTTCCGCGAAGACCGGGGCGTACCCGGCGGCCATCAGCAGGCGGTTCTGCTCCCGTGGCGGGACGTCGAGTGCCGCCGCGAGCCGCAGTACCATAGGGCGGCTCGGCGTCGATCGTCCGGTCTCGATGAAGCTGACGTGCCGCGGCGACACGTCGGCCTCGACCGCCAAGTCCAGCTGGCTGAGCCGCCGGCGTCTTCGCCACTCCCGCATCAACGCCCCGAATGGCTGGGTAACCGTCACGGCCACCAGTCTGGCCCGCACCGATGACCTCCACCACTACCTGGCAGGTAATTGCACCCCTTACCGCCGAGCGGGCACCGTGGAAGTGCACCCTGCAAGAAAGGTAAGGACGATATGGCCGCCGCTCAGCGTGCCGAGTCGCCCATCCCACGGTGGCTGCGATTCGTGTTGGTCTCTGACCGCGCCGGCTCATCCTGGTACATCGGGACCGGCTTCTTCTTCGCCCCGGTTCTGGCGGTGCTGTCGCCGTGGCCGGCGATCACCGCGGTGCTGTGGGTGATCATCGGTCTGGCCGGTTTGTGGTTGGGACTGCTCGGCGTGGCGATGGCCGCCGGTCTCGCCAGGGTGCTGCGGACCGGCGCCGAGATACCCGAAGAGTACTGGCGATCCATACTCGACTATTAACGGACGCCCGCCATCCGCCGGCTCACCGAGGGCGCGAAGGTGAAGAGCACCAATCCGACGACTATCGCCACCGCGCCGGTGATGCCGAAGTAGCCGAACTCGTGCCGCGCAGCGTAATAGCGGGCCAGGACGCCGGACATCGCCGTGCCGATTCCGACCGAGAAGAAATACAGCGCCATCATCTGCGCGCGGAAGGCCTCCGGGGCCAGCTTGGTGGTCACCGCGAGTCCGACGGGTGAGATCATCAACTCGGCGGTCGCGAACACCGCCATGATGACGACCACCCAAACGGCGGGGACGGCCTTGCCCGAGCTGCCCGACATCGGCACGAACAGCAGGAAGGCGAGGCCCATGGCGATCACGCCGTAGGCGAACTTGCGCGGAGTGCTGGCGGCCCGATCGCCCAGCCGCGTCCACATGATCGCGAAAAACGGTGACAGCACGATGATCCAGACCGGCTCGGCCGACCCGATCCAGTTCGACGGCGCGGTCCAGCCGAAGATCGACCAGTTCACCCGCTGGTCGGAGTACACCGCGAGCACGGTGAAGATCTGTTGAAACAGTGACCAGAAGACGGCATTAGCCACGAAGAGCGGAATGAACCCGCGAACGCGGCTGCGTTCCACCGCGGTCACCTTGGGACTGGTCAGCATTGCCACGAAGTAGCCGACCGACGCGACAATGATGACGCCGGTGGTGACCTGCGACAGGTTGGCCAGCGTCACCAGGCCGGTCGTCAGCGCCGCTGCGACCGCAAGGGCCGCGCCGACGGCAAGCCCGAGCGTTACACCAAGACCACTGCGCGGCAATGGATTCGGTACGTCCCGGCCGTCCTCGCCGAGGTTGCGACGGAAAAGCACGTACTGCACGAGTCCCAGCGCCATGCCGATCGCCGCCGCGCCGAAGCCGTACTGGAAGCCCACTTTTGTTTGGAGCAGGCCCGTGACCAGTGGGCCGATGAATGCGCCGAGGTTGATGCCGAGATAGAAGAGCGTGAAGCCGCCGTCGGCCCGCGGATCAGCCTTTTCGTAGAGGGTGCCGAGCAGCGAGGACACGTTGGCCTTCAACGCGCCTGAGCCCAGTGCCACCAGCGTGAGGCCGACGCCGACGCCGGTCAGACCCGGCACGATCGCCAGGGCGGCATGTCCGGCCATCACCACGACACCGCCACAAAGGACCGTCCGTTCCATGCCCAGCAGCCGGTCGGCGATCCAGCCGCCGAGCACGGTCGACAGGTAGACCAGCCCGCCGTATGCGCCGACGATGCCGGTGGCGGTGCTCTGCCGCATACCCAGACCACCCTCGGTGATGGAGTAGTAGAGGTAGTAGCCGAGCATGGTCAGCATCCCGTAGAACGAGAAGCGTTCCCACAGTTCGACCCCGAACAGGTTCGCCAAGCCGATCGGGTGGCCGAAAAACGTCCGCCGGGTCGGGGCGGCGCCGCAGCGAGTGAGCAAGTGTGTTACCCGCCACCATGGCTGGCGTGCAGCTTCTTGGCGGTCGGTGAGGTATGCACAGTGGCCCGATCCGGATAGGTGCCCAAGACCCGGTCGGCGGTGCCGGAACTGGTGACGGTGAACCAGTAATGCTCGTTCTTGTAGTGGTGTTGGCGGTGATTACGCCAGATAGCCCGGTATGCCGCCGTTTTCGGTTTGTAGTCGCTGTGGATTAGGTAGTGGCACCATTCGTAGCACAGTCCGAGCACGGTGATGAGCACCAAGAAGGTCAGGCCGAGGCCCGGTCGCGGGAAACCCAGCAGTGCGACACCGACGGCCAGCGGCAATAACCGGAGCAGGGCCCGCCACGGAATGAAGATCAGCGGCACGTTTCTCGGGTCGAGGTGGTGTTGGCGGTGCTTGTACGCAAGCAGCGGGTCGATGGTCAATCCGGCGACGCGGCGTGGCCGCCAGTGCAGGATAAACACGTGGACCACCCACTCGAAGAACGGGAAGACGGCCACCATCACGGCCGGAATCAGCGCGTCGGTGATCTGCCAGTCACCCAAAGCGATTCGCGCCGCCGATGCGGCCGCCAGCGTGGCGCCGATCAGCCACGGCGACGGATGCCTCCAGAATTCCCGCGATGCATCGCCGAGTGTGAAGCCCTTGCGGGCGGGCCGCGCGGTCGGGATGCTCATTGGTCGTCTCCCAGGCTGCTGATCGCGGCGATCATCGCGGTGGTCGCCGGCTCGAGCAGGTCTTGTGCGGCTCGGCGGGCCCGCGGTGGATCGCCCGCGGCGATCGCGTCGGCCACTTTGCGATACGCCTGGGGGCAACCGACCTCAGCGGCCATCACGGTGGCCAACGCGGCCAATGCGGGCTCATAGGTGGCGCGAAGCGTGTTGTACATCAACCGGAACGCGATGGAATCGGCACCGTCGACGACGCGGTCCCAGAACGTTAGCGCAACGCGTTGCCGCTCGATCGGGTCCTGTTCGGCCTCGAGGTTGCGTACCGACTCATCGAGCAGTTCGGCCAGGTGCGGTCGTCGACGTTCGGCCGCCAGCTCGGCGACCTTGGGCCCGTTGTGCAGCCGTGTCTCGAGGATGCTTCTGGCCACTGAAACGTCGAGCTCGCCGTTGCGTAGCAACAGACGGGGCAGCAGGTCCAAGCCGGCGTGCCGCCGAAAGTCGCGCACGGTCGTGGCATCGCCCTGCCGTACTTCGACCAATCCGGCGGCGGTGAGCCGCTTGAGAGCTTCGCGCACCGCGGGGCGCGACACACCGAGGACTTCGGCGAGACGGCGCTCGCTGGGCAGCGACTCGCCGGGTCGCACCCCGCCGCTGAGCACCTCCGCGACGATTTGGTCGAAGACGTCCTCGGGTACCGATCGGCGTTTCACCGGCTGCAGCGCCATACACCTAAGGTTGACCCAGAGCATGGTCAGAGGTCAAGTGGTCAGACCAATATCTTACCGCGCCGGTCCGGGCGCGCCCGACGTCGTTGTGGGATTCGGCCTGGGCGCGCCGGCCTCCGCCGAAAACGGGTGGGGCTGCCGGTACTCGCTCATCGGTTCCTGGTTGATGACCGTCTCGCCGGACGTGACCATGAGTTGCTTCGCCGAGACCGTGTAGGTCATATCGTCGTTGCGCGCAACAAAACCGCCATCACTTGTCGTTTCGGCCGGCTCCTGCAGCAGCGCCCCGTCGCTGATGCGAACGCCGCGATACTGGTAGTTTCCGTTCTGGTCGGCGCAGATGACCACCAGTGAACGTTGGGTTCGGCCGACGGCCAACGCGGTCTGCGTTCCGTCGCATCGGGCTGCCGAATTGACGAAGCCTCGGTCGTCGGCCGGAAACGGGCTCGCCGGCTCGCCGGGGGTCGACGTCGCCAGGGGTTGTGCGTGCGCGGGTGGCAGCGACTTGTTGTTGAACCACTTTCCCATGATCCCCGCGAACAGCGTCGCTGCCGCCAACGCCGCGGCGATGCCGCAGACGAACCGGAACTTCGCCACTGAAGAATGTCCTCCGCCGTGCCGCCCATCACTGCCTGACTGACCAGGAAAGCACTTGCCAGGCGGTTTTCCCGGTATTGCGCGAGCGTTTCAGCGAGGAATTCTCACGTAGGCCTTTCCTTCATCCCATCAATGCCCATCCGCCTGAGCGCCGCCCACCCGCCTGAGCGCCGCCCACCCGCCTGAGCGCTGCCCACCCGCCTGAGCGTTGGTAGGACAGCCGCTGTTGCGCCGGTTTCCGATTCAGACGGCTTGATCGCCCTGCTGCACAGGGCTTTCGGGTGGAATGCGGAGATGGGCTGTGAGCAACAGGTTGTCGTACACCGTGCGCTGGGGATGCATGAGGTTTTCGGCAGCGGCCGTGAAATCAGCAACCACTTGCTGGGCGAGCCGGCGCAGTTTCACGTTCGTTTCTTGGGATCGCCACCTGAGCGTTTCGAAGGCGGTGTGGTCATCGACCCCATAGATCGCCCTGACCATGCCCTTGGCCTGCTCGATGTCTGCACGGTTCTCGGTGATCTTCGCCAGCTGTACCGTCATTTCGTCTTGCCGCGCCCGTTCGCCGGGCGTGACATCGATGTAGAAGCCGTACGTGCCGACCACGCTTTCGCCGTCGTCGGTGAGCAGGTCGGCCACCACGACGACATGATGAACGTGGCCCGCAACGTCACAGATACGGTGGCGACTGCTGAATGGCTGCCGCGTGTGACGAATGCGTTCCAGTGTCTGGGCGATGTGTTGGTAATCGTCGGGGTGTTTATGGCTTAAGACGAGTCGGGTGGTGGGGGTTACCGAACCGGGGAGGTAGCCGTGCATCTTGGCGACCTCGTCAGACCATTCCCAGCGTTCCTCGTCGAAGTAGTAACGAAACCAGCCCAGCCGCCCCGGCAGTGTGCCGTCCCCCAAGGCTTGTACGGCTTGGCCACCGTCCGTTGAGGTTGGTTCGTTGTGCCGATCGTTCATCACCGCCGCTTCCATGACCAGCAATCGTCGTTCGCGCCGCCGCCTGGCGGTGCTGGACAATCCGTGCCCTACGGCTCTGCGTGGCGGTGCTAGCCGATACCGGGCCGCGAAAGCATTGATGATGAACGTTACACCGTCGGGCAGCGTGGCGACGGACAGAACCGAGTCCTGGTTCCGACCCATCCACCGCCACCTGGCGCCAGCCCCTCAACCGGCACTGACCTGCGCTTTGTCGGTGTTGGTTAGCAATCGGCGTGCTGGGGTAAAAGACTGTGCGACGCCGAAGCCGATTTGCCTGGGCGTCCGTCCAGCCGGGGGGACTACAGCCAATGGTCCGGTCGGGTTCCCGGCGCTTCACTACTACCCATGTTCGGAGAACCTCTATGCGTAAAACACTAGCTGTCACTGCTGCCACCGGGGCGTTGCTATTCGGCGGTGCTGGCGTTGCCCACGCCACCGGCCCCAGCGCCCCGGCACCGACGTCGACGACGACATTGGCGCAGAACAACGACGACAACAACCACAGCGACAAGACGGGACTGTGGGGGCTGGTTGGCCTCCTGGGGCTGGGCGGACTCGCTGGCCTCGCGCGCCGGCGCGACCACACCGGCTTGGGGGCAGGGCCCGCGGCGCCGGGCACGCGTGGCCAAACCCCAGGAATCTAGTCGACTTCGGCAGCGGCCCCCGTCAAGGCAGCCATGTCTTGGCGGGGGTCGCAACGCGTCACCCGCCTTTCTCTCCCCTGGACAGCGACGGCCTTGATCCGTGTCTCCGATGGGCGTCGCCTTGGCATCGGTTCCGTAAACGCCACACGTGTCGCTTGAGCCACACCAGTAACACGCTACTTTCAGGGCCAGACCTCAATATCCAGGGGATGGGAGAACCATGTTTGGCATCACAATTCGCTTCGCCGCCACCGCCGTTGCCGCCGCGGGCCTGTGCTCGGCCGCTCTGGCGTCAAGCGCCACCGCATCGGCGGACCCGGCCACGCCCACCAACCCGGGCCTGCCGGGTCTGAACATGGTGCAGCAACTCGCATCTGCACCGGTGCCGGCCGTCACCGGCCTGCTGCAGACCGCCGAGGCGGCCATCACCGGTGCCCCCTCGATTCCAGCGGCCCCCGCCGCACCGGCAGCCAGCGCCGCGGTCAACTTCCCGCAACAGGCGACGCCGCCTCCGGGCGCCACCGCCTCGATCACCCTGCCGCAGCCGGGGTCCAGCGCGGCCAACGCCGCCGGAGCCGCCCCGACGACGCAACTCGGCCTGCCGACCATCCCCGGCCTTCCCCAGCAGCTATCGCTGCCAACCGGCTTGGCCGCGCTTGTACCCGGCGGCCTGCTGCCCAACATCGCGGCCAACCCGGCCGCGGGTCCCATCAACACCGTGGAAGCGGTCCCTGCTGCGACGTCGGCGACCGCACCGGCGCAGAACCCGCTCGCGGCTCTGCTGCCGTTCTCCGCGCTGCCCTGAGCGGCAGCCGGATAACGAGCGCGCAGCCGCCGTCAGACGCCGGCGGCTGCGTTCAGCTCGTTCAGCGTGTTGGTCGCGTCCAGGTATTCCTGCACCCAGCGCTCGATCACCGCAGAGGTCTTCTCAACCTTTTTCAGCTGCCCAACGACCTGACCGATCGGGTTGAACGCCACGTCGATCGTCTGGTCGGGATATTTGTGCGTCGCGGCGACCGCCATGCCGGAGACCATGTATTGCAGCGGCATCCCGAGCGGTTCCGGGTTGTCGGGCTGTTCCCACGCGTCGGTCCAGTCGTTGCGCAGCACCCGGCACGGCTTACCGGTGAAGGAGCGGCTGCGCACAGTGTCGCGGCTGCTCGCCTTCGCGTACGTCGCCTGCTGGACGGGGGTGTTTTCGGCTTCCTCAACCATCAGCCACTGCGACCCGGTCCATGCACCCTGGGCACCCATGGCCAACGCCGCGGCGATCTGATAGCCACTGCCGATGCCGCCCGCTGCCAGCACGGGCACCGGCGCGACCTCCTTGACCACCTGCGGCCACAGCACGATCGAGCCGACCTCGCCGCAGTGCCCGCCGCCCTCGCCCCCCTGGGCGATGACGATGTCGACTCCGGCGTCCACGTGTTTGCGGGCCTGGGCGGGGGAGCCGCACAGCGCGGCCACCTTGCGCCCGGAGTCGTGGATGTGCTTGATCATGTCGGCCGGCGGGGTGCCCAGGGCGTTTGCGATGAGCGTCACCTTCGGGTGCCGCAGGGCCACGTCAACCTGCGGGGTCGCGGTTGCCTCCGTCCAGCCCAGCAGCTGCAGGGCGTTCTCGCCGCTGTCGTCGACCGGGACGCCGTGGTCGGCCAGTAGCTTCCTGGCGAAATCCAGATGGTCCTGCGGCACCATCGACTGCAGCGTCTTCGTGAGCTCGTCGGCCGACAGATGTGCGTCCATGCCCTCGTACTTGTTCGGGATCACGATGTCTACCCCGTAGGGGTGCTCGCCGATGTGCTCGTCGATCCAGTTGAGCTCGATTTCCAGCTGCTCGGGCGTGAAGCCGACCGCCCCGAGCACCCCGAAGCCACCGGCCTTGCTGACCGCGACGACGACGTCGCGGCAGTGGGTGAAGGCGAAGATTCCGAACTCGATGCCGAGCTCGTCGCATAGCGGAGTGTGCATGCCTGCTCCTTCGGGCGGCGGTAGGCTAACTGAAACGTGTTCTAGTTTATACCTCGCCCAGTGGGACGGTATCCCGGCCGCCGAATTGCTCGCCCACCTGCGGGCCGACCACGACATCGCCCTGCTCGCCTGACGACCGACCGCTGGCTGGTTTACTCTGGTCGTAGTTGCGCCCGGGAACATCAGCTCTTGCCAGGTTCAGCCCGCAGCCTCGCGAGCACGACACGAGTGCGCGCTTCGCGTCCGCCAGGTGCGCACCGACGAGAGGTGAACGTTGAACCAACAAAGTGAAGCGGCCCCGGAGGGCGCGGCTCCGACGCACGCGCCCAACTGTCTGGTGACCGAACAGTGGGTCGACCGGACCGCCGTCGTGTCGGCTTCCGGTGATGTCGACATGCTCAGCGCTCCCGCGCTGGAGGAGTCCATCCGCACGGCTCTGCGCAAGGATCCCGCGGCGCTCGTCGTCGATTTCTCGGCGGTCGAGTTCCTCGCGTCGGCGGGAATGGGCGTGCTCGTCGCCGTGCATGACGAGATCACCCCGAACGTGAGCTTCTGTGTCGTCGCCGATGGGCCGGCGACGAGTCGCCCGCTTAAGCTTGTCGGCATCGCGGACATCGTCCGGGTGTACCCGACGCTCGACGAGGCGCTAGCGGCGCTCAACGCCTAAAAAGCTGCTCTGACGGGTACTCGCCAACCGCAATGATCGATTCCACACCTTCGGCCGGCGTCGCGAATGCCGAGCGCTTCGAGCGTATCGGGATCACCGCCGACGCCCAAAACGCCGCGCGCACAAGGGAACAGTTCACCGATTGGCTACATCGGTTTTTCGAGCTCGACCCGGTCCGGGCCAGCGACGTGGTGTTGGCGCTCAACGAAGCACTGGCCAACTCCGCGGAGTTCGCCTACCTGCTGGCCACGCGCCCGGGCACGATGGATGTAGCGGCGCGCTACGACGCCGACGACGCACGGTTGACGGTCGTCGTTTCCGACAACGGGCTGTGGCGCGGCACAAGCGTCGACTCGCGCACTCGGGGCCGTGGAATCCCTTTGATGAGGGCCCTTTCGGATCGCGCGACGATCGAGACGTCATCCAGTGGTACCCGCGTCTGTCTCGAGTGGCGTGACGTCGGGGCGGCGCGTTCCGACACATATAGAACCTGTGAGAAATAACGACCACTGGTGACACCCAAGGGCCCGTAAGCGGCTACGGTAGCCTGACCCGTCATGGGACGCGTGGACGGAAAAGTTGCACTTATCAGCGGCGGTGCTCGTGGCATGGGCGCTGCGCATGCCCGCCTGCTCGTGGCCGAGGGCGCCAAGGTGGTGATCGGTGACATCCTCGACGACGAGGGCAAGGCGCTCGCCGACGAGTTGGGGGAGGCCGCGCGGTACGTGCAGCTGGACGTCACGCAGCCCGATCTGTGGGAGGCGGCCGTTTCCACGGCGGTTGACGAATTCGGGACCCTCAACGTCCTGGTCAACAACGCCGGCATCGTGGGCCTCGGTCCGCTGAAGACCGTCAACCTGGAAAAGTGGAAGAAGATCCTCGACGTCAACCTCACCGGCACTCTGCTCGGCATGCAGGCGGTCATCGATCCGATGACCGCCGCGGGCGGCGGCTCGATCATCAACGTCTCGTCCATCGAGGGCCTGCGCGGTGCACCGTGGGTGCACGGCTATGTGGCTTCCAAGTGGGCCGTTCGCGGCCTCACCAAGTCGGCAGCGCTGGAGTTGGCGGCCCAGAACATTCGAGTCAACTCGATTCATCCGGGATTCATCCGCACACCGATGACCAAGCACCTTCCCGAAGACATGGTGACGGTTCCACTCGGCCGCCCGGGCGAGCCGATCGAGGTTTCGACGTTCGTGCTGTTTCTCGCCAGCGACGAGTCGTCGTATGCGACCGGCAGTGAGTTCGTGATGGACGGCGGCGTGGTGGCCGACGTCAACCGTAAGTCATTCTGAAAAGCGCGCTCGCTCCTATCGGGCTAGCCCACGAGTTGCGATTGCGGGATAGGCACCTTCCTCGGTGCCGAACCGAATACCGGTGGCGTCCTTGCCTATCAGGGTCAGGAAAGCGACCGCGATCAGCACCGGTACGATCGTGGCGGCCAGGGCGAACGGATATCCGTGTGAGACGGCGAGGCGTTCCTGAATGGGCAGGTTGAACGCGGCGAACAGGTTACCCAATTGGTAGGTGACGCCGGGATAGAAGCCGCGGATCGCGTCCGGTGACATCTCCGACAGGTGGGCTGGAATGACGCCCCACGCGCCCTGCACCATGAGCTGCATCAGGAAGGCCCCCAGGCACAGCATTGCCACACTGCGGGAGAAGGCGAACAGCGGCACGATCGGCAGCCCCAGCAGCGCACAGAACACGATGGTGTATCGGCGGCCGAACCGCTGCGACAACGCGCCGAAAACCAACCCACCGGTGATCGCACCGACGTTGTAGATGACCACGATCGACTTCGCGGTCGCGCTGGGCAGACCGGCGCCGTGATTGTGGGTGGCCGACAGGAAGGTCGGGTAGACGTCCTGCGTGCCGTGGCTCATCCAGTTGAAGGCGGTCATCAGCAACACCAGGTAGACGAACCGGCGGATGATGACGGGGCCGCGCATCACGTCACGAAGTCGGGTGCGGGTAATGCGCATTCGTTCCTGGGTGGCCTCCCATACCTCGGATTCCTTCACCCGGTAACGGATGATGAGGCTGATCAACGCCGGGATGATGCTGACCCCGAAAAGCCAGCGCCACGACAGCCCCAGCCAGTCCATCACCAGCAACGACGCCAGCGCCGCCAGCAGGTAACCGAACGAATAGCCTTCCTGCAACAAGCCGGAGAAAAAGCCGCGCCGCTCGGCGGGGATCTTCTCCATCGCCAGCGCGGCGCCGAGCCCCCACTCGCCGCCCATGCCGATGCCGTAGAGCAGCCGCAGGACCAGCAGCACGGTGAAATTCGGTGCGAAGGCGCACAGGAACCCGATGGTGGAGTAGAACATCACGTCGACTATCAGCGGCAGCCGCCGCCCAACCCGGTCGGCCCATAACCCGAACAGCAGCGCACCGACGGGGCGCATCAGCAGCGTGACGGTGGTGACGAACGCGACTTCGGTGTTGGTGCGGTGGAAAGTCTTTGCGATGTCGGCGTACACCAGCACCACGATGAAATAGTCGAAGGCGTCCATCGTCCAGCCAAGTTGGGCTGCGATGAACGAGTTTCGCTGGTCGGGCGTGAGCCCCAGACTCAGTGTGGCCACTGGCCCATCGCACCACAGATCGGTGTTTAGCGGCACCGGCTTACAGGTATTTCTCTGCGATGACCCGCGGGCTTGCGGCCGCCGAGCGCCAGCTTGCGTCGGTGGGCGCGGTCCTGATGTCCCCGGCCGATCTCAACGCGTGCCTTGGCACCGACGATCATGCCTGGACCCGGTTTTCCGCACACTGGGATGCGCTCGCACCGGACAGGTATGCCGCCGAACTCGGCACGCACCGATTACGCCGGTACGGGCACTTCGTGTTCAGGCCGGCCGAGGGGGTGGGGGAGCTGTTGCCACCGGATGCGTTCGTGCAGCCGCAGGCTTCCAACCCGCTGTATGTCGAACGGCACCGCTACTTCGAGCCGCTCACGGAGGCGTTCGCGCGCGATCCGCTGCTTGCCGCGATGCTGAAACTGCTCGGGCAGCTGGCGACGGCACTGCATGCCGTTCCGGAGTGGAACGCCAAGGTGACTCCGTTCCGGGTGGTGGCGTCCGCGGAGCAGGAAGGTCAGCCCACGCCGGAGGGCCTGCACCGGGACGGCGTCACGCTGGTGAGCTCGCTGCTGATCAGGCTGCGCAACGCCACCGGCGGCGAAAGCTCCGTTTACGACATGGCGGGCAGCCGGCTTCTGACGACGACGCTCTGCGAGCCCGCCACCCTGCTGTTGGGTGACGACCGCCGCACGCTGCACGGCGTTACCGCCATCCGGCCGCTCGACCCCGGCGAGCCCGCACAGCGCGACGTGCTGGTGATCACCTTCGCTCCGCGCTGACGCTGCTCGCGCCGCGCCGCCGCGCACGTGCATCCGGGTCCGCTACTCCGCGGGCGGCAAACCCGGGCGCCCGTGCGGCAATTCGCGCGGCGGGTCCGGCGCGGTCAGCTCCGGGTAAGCATCGCGCTCGGTCACCCTGGACGGCGCGCCCGCCGCGTCCACCCGGCGGGCGTCGATCCTGGTCTCGGTGGCCACGATTCCCGGTTGCGGTGACTGCTCGCTGCTCTCCTGCCAATGGTCGATCACTTTGTGTGTCCGCTTCAACGTGAAGGTGATTTCCTCGACCTCTTCGAAGATGTGCCGCACGGCGCGCAACGGCTGCGTCGTGGTGTTGATCGCGCGGGCGACCAACGACGGCACGAGCGGTCGCATCCAGCGGGCGGCGGCCTTCGCGACGTCCGGAATCGACGGCGGCTCGGCCCGTGCGGGCAGGTTCTGCGGCGCAGCCGCCTCACCACCGGCGGGCAATTCGGCCACTGTTCGACTCTCGGTTTCCGCTTCCGCCGCGATCGGCAGATAGCTGCACTCCTCCTCGTCCCGCGCCTCGACCACTTGACGGCGATACTGCGCCCGGTCGATCTCGGCCTGCGCCTCGACCGCCAGGCGGACATTGGCCAGCTGCTGCTCGGCCCGCAGCGTTTCGGCCGCAGCACGAACCTCGGCGCGCTTGACGGCGATTGCAGTGTCCGCCTCCAACTCGGCGCGGTCGCGCTCGGCGCGCGCGGCCGCGCCGAGGTCGTGCGTGCTGTCGCCGCGCCACAGTTTCAGGATCAGCGGCAGCAGGCCCAGCAGGCTGCACAACGCGATCGTGACCAATTGCAGCACAAGCACGCCCGCGTCGGCACGCGTGCGGTCATACAGGGCGATCCAGCGTGCGCCCAGGCCTCGATCCGCTTGCGCGATCGCGGCCCCGCGTGCCAGCGCGAGGGCCTGATCGGAGGCGCCGATCCTGGCGTCTAGCGCGGGCGCCTCCTGGTCGCGCGCGGCCAGCGCGTCGTCCAGCTCGCGCTGCGCATCCGCGAGAAGCCCGTCGGCCGTTCGTGTTTCGGGGCCGGTGCCCGGCACTCCGGTGATCTGGGTCTGCGGGCAGGCCGGCGTGGGGTTGTACTCGCAGCGCGCGACGACGAGCGCGTCGTCGCGGTGCCCGCGCGCCTGCTCGACCCTGTCGTCGAGCGCCGCGCGAGCCCCGCGCGCCTGGTTGAGTTCGGCGGCGGCCTGTACGACGGCGGGCGCGGAATCGGCGTTACGGGCGGCCTGATCGTCGAGACGGCGATCGACGGTGCCCGACAGTACAACCAACGCGGCAAGCTCACCGACGATCACGCCGACGGCTACCGCGACGGCAGCGCGTCCCAGGACTCCGCGACGCCCGGGTGTCGGGCCGCCGGCGATCGCGCGAATCACCGCGCCGACGAGAACCCCGAACACGAGGCCGGCGGCGAGGATCGCCGCGATCGGCCAGTGGGTCGATCCCGCCAGGGCAGCGGCCGCGACCAGCCAAACCAGCGCGGCGTCGAGCAGCACGACCACGCCGGCGATCGCGTGGCTGGACCGCTCGTGCCGCTCTGTGAGTTCACGCCACTCTCCGCCACCCAGCCAGGCCAGCGCCGCCCCGATGCGGGACCCCGCGAAGCGGAATTCGGGTGATTCATGCGCGCACATGGGGACTCCAGACATCTCCAGGTTCTGTGGTGCAGTTCACAGTTTGACCGCGCCGGTGCGGGGTTGCGTTATGCGAATCCTCTCACATGGTCTGCCGATTCCCCGAAAGTTCGCTGCCCGGAAAGTTTTTGGCATAGCTCTACGCCATCCACGTATCGTCTCGCATCGCCGGGTCCGCCCATGCGTAATCTTTTCCCGGTGAGCGCACGCGCGGGGATCGTCGTCACCGGGACCGAGGTTCTGACCGGGCGCGTTCCGGACCGAAACGGTCCCTGGATCGCCGACCGTCTGCTCGAGCTGGGCGTCGAGCTCGCCCACATCACGATCTGCGCAGACCGGCCCCGCGACATGGAGGCCCAGCTGCGCTTTCTGGCCGGCGAAGGTGTGGATCTGATCGTCACCAGCGGTGGTCTCGGGCCGACCGCCGACGACCTGACGGTGGCGACCGTGGCGCGCTTCTGTGACCGCGAACTGGTGCTGGACGCCGAGCTGGAGGAAAGGATCGCCGCGATCCTGCGGCGGCTCATGGCGCGCTTCAGCGACGTCGACTTCGATGCCCTGCGGGCGGCCAACCGCAAACAGGCGATGATCCCGGCCGGGTCGCAGGTACTGGACCCGGTGGGCACCGCGCCCGGGGTCGTCGTGCCCGGCAAACCGACGATCGTCGTGCTGCCGGGGCCGCCGCGCGAACTGCAGCCGATGTGGCGGCCAGCGGTGCAGACGGGCGCCGTGCAACAGGCGATCGCGGGCCGGACGCAGTACCGGCAGGACACCGTGCGGATGTTCGGGCTGCCCGAGTCCGGGTTGGCCGAAACCTTGCGGGTTGCCGAGGCGCGCCTCGGCGGCTTCGAGCGGCTGGAGATCACCACGTGCCTGCGCCGCGGCGAGATCGAAATGGTTACCCGCTACGAGCCCGAGGCGGCCCAGGCGTACGCCCGGTTGATGACGCTGCTGCGCGAGCGTCACGGGCGCGAGATATTCTCCGAGGACGGCTCACGCGTGGACGATCAGGTCGCACGGCTGCTGGCCGGGCGCCGGATAGCGACGGCGGAGTCGTGCACGGCGGGGCTGCTGGCGGCGCGGCTGACGGATCCGCCGGGCGCATCATCCTATGTCGTCGGCGGCGTGGTGGCCTACGCCAACGAGGCCAAGGTCGAGCTGCTCGGCGTAAAACGGGCGCTGATCGAGGCGCACGGCGCGGTGTCCGGGCCGGTGGCAGAGGCGATGGCGGCTGGCGCGCTGCGCCGCTTCGACACGGACACCGCGATCGCGATCACCGGGGTCGCGGGACCCGGCGGCGGCACTGACGAGAAGCCGGTCGGAACGGTGTGCTTCAGCGTGCTGGTCGCCGACGGTTCGGCACTCACCCGGACGGTTCGGTTGCCGGGCGATCGTGCCGACATCCGCGATCGCTCGACGACCGTCGCGATGCACCTGCTGCTCCGCGCGCTCGGCGGTGACCCGGCGCAGGCGTCGGTTATCGGTCCGCCAGACGGAACAGATACGACCCCACGGTGATCACCCGGTTGTCGGCGCCCTCGTCGTGCATCACCGTACGGACCGCGACCATTCCGTCGGCTCCCGGCATCGGTTCCCCGTCCACGCGGAAGGGGCCGACCTTGCCGCGGGCAACGAACATGAGGTGCGACGAGACCCCGTGCAGCTGATCCGTGCCGGCAATGCCGGCGGCCAGATCGAGCGCCGCCGTTTCCAGGACGACGAACTGCGGTCCGACGTGCAGCGCGGCGTCCGGGGAAGCCACCTCGGCCGACAGCGGCGGAAGCGTCCAGCGGCCGTCGGACCGACGTCGGGCGCCGAAAACCCGCCACAGCGGCGGTAGGTCCGGCGAGTCGACCACGTCGATGGGATCGACCGCCATCCGCTCGAGGCCCTCCGGCGGAGTACCGATGCTGATGCCCTGGCCGTCGATCTGGGCAAGTACCCGGCTCGGCCGGTCGGCGTCGAAGATCTTGCAGCGGCTGTAGCCCATCTGCCGGCCGCGCTTGAGCTCCTCCGACACCATCTCGATTCGGCTGACCCCAACGCCCGGGTCGAGGACCTGGCAGGAGTGGATCACCGGGTTGGGTACCGCCTCCAGGTCGGACATGTGACCGCTCTCCGGCGCGGCGATCCCCAGCACGGCCAACAGCAGCCCACCCGCCGGGTTGCGCATGTCGTGGCGAATGGTGACGGTGTCGTCGTCCGCACCCAGGTTCATTGACGCGTAGCTGCGGCCGATGTAGCGGTAGCTCAACAGGCCGCCCCAGCGTCGCCGCAGTTCGGCGGCGTAGGCTTCCCGATCGCCGGCCAGCTCACGAATGTCCCGCAGCATCCTGGTCTCCGTTGCGCAACCTCAGTCCTGCCGTTCTATTGCGGCGAAGTTCACCGTCGCCGTCGCCGCCACTTGGGCGTCCTCGCTGCGGAAGATGTCGACCTGCACGACGACGGACCGCCTCCCGGTGCGCAGAATGTTGGCCACCGCACGCGCAGGCCCTGTTTTGATGGGCCGCAAATAGCGGATGAACAGGTCGGTCGTGGCGATTCCATTGCCGAACGGCGTGCCGCGGGCCGCCAGTTGGCCCGCCGTCACGTCGGCCATCGTGGCGATCAGCCCGCCCTGGAGCCCGCCCGCCGTGTTGACGACGCGCTCATCGACGGGCATTTCCATCACCAGGCTGCCGTCGCTGGACGCCACCTCGTGCAATCCAAGCTGGTCGAACAGTTCTCGAAGCGACCTCGGCGCTGTCACGGAGAATCAGATTACCGGTCTGCCGTCCGGTGCAGCCGGGCACGCGGTCCGCCGCTATCGTGACGCGATGGCCGAAGATGTGACCGCCTACCTGGTGTCCGACGGCGACAGCTTTGCGCCGACCCGGATTTCCCAGGGTCCATGGGGACAGACCATGGCCGGACATGTCGTGGGCGGGCTTCTCGGTTGGGCGATCGAGCGCGCAGCGGGCGATCCGGAACTGCAGCCCGCACGGTTGACGGTGGACCTCTTCCGGGCCACCGCGCTCGAACCGGTTCGGGTCACGGCCGCCGTCACCCGGGAGGGACGGCGGATCCGGCTGGCCCAAGCCGTGCTGACCCAACGTGGCAACGAGGTCGCTCGGGCGAGCGCGGTGTTCCTTCGCCGTGGTGAGCAGCCCGATCAGCAGGTGTGGTCGGCGCCGGTCACGATGCCGCCGCTGCGCACCGAACAAGATGCGGCATCCGACAGTTCCCCGTTCTTCATCCAGGCCCACGGATGGGGCCCCGACACCGGAGGTTCTGGCAACGGTGTTGTCGAGTGGCAGCATGTGTCGGGTCCCAAACACGCGTGGGTCCGCGAGACCAAGCCGCTCGTCGAAGGTGAACCGCTGACTCCGTTCACTCGCGCCGCCATGGCCGGCGACGTGACGAATCCGCTGACCCACTGGGGCACAGGCGGTATGCGGTTCATCAACGTTGACTACACGTTGACGCTGACCCGGCTTCCCGACGGGCCCGATATCGGGTTGGCAGCGCTGACCCACTACAGCCACGACGGCGTCGCCGCCGGGGTCGCCACGTTGTTCGATCAGCACGGCCCGATCGGCAGCGGCATGGCCACCGCGTTGGCCGACTCCCGGTTCAGACCACCCTTTTAGGTGCCAAGTCGCGGCGGTCGTGCAACCGCTTGATTGATTAACATCTCCCAATGGTGGCGGCGACGGCCTACGCGACGCATCCGCGTTACGCCGAGCACGATTTTCCCGGACACCCCGAGCGCGCGGAACGCATCCGCGCGGTCTGGCGTGGCCTTCGCGAGAGCGGCTTGACCGCGCGCATGCAACCGCTCGACACGCGCGCTGTCGACCCGGCCCTGGTGCTGGCACTCCATACCGCCGACTATCTGGATCTGCTGGGCCGCATCAGCGCCGTGCCGCGGACCACATTCCTGGATCCGGACACCTACGCAGGCCCCGACGCGCTGACGATTGCGCTGTTGTCGGCCGGCGGTGCGGTGGGCGCGGTGGACCGGGTGCTGCGCGGCGCGGCCGATAATGGGCTGGCGGCGATACGGCCGCCGGGCCATCACGCGATGCCCGATCGTGGCATGGGTTTCTGCCTGCTCGGGAACGTGGCCATCGCCGCGCACTTCGCGCGGGCACGATACGGGATCAGCCGTGTCCTGATCGTCGACTACGACGTGCATCACGGCAACGGAACCCAAGCGATGTTCTACGACGATCCATCGGTGCTGTACGTCTCGACGCACCAGTACCCGTTTTATCCCGGCACCGGGGCCGCGACCGACATCGGCACGGGACCGGGTGAAGGCTACACGGTCAACATCCCGCTGCCGGCCGGAAGCGGCGACGCCAACTACGCGGCGGTGTTCGACCGGATCGTCTGGCCTGCGGTCGAACGGTTCGGGCCGGAGTTGATTCTGGTATCCGCGGGCTTCGACGCGTACTGGGCGGATCCCCTCGCCGGAATGCGGCTGACCCTGGCCGGCTATTCGCACCTTGCCGGCGAGGTGATCCGCATGGCGCGACGCTTCTGTGACGGCAGGGTCGTCTTCGCGCTAGAAGGCGGCTATGACCTGGACGCGCTGCGTCATGGGGTCAGCAACGTCGCGCGGCTTCTGCTCGGCGAGCCGACGAGCGAGCCGCTGGGCGCTCCGCCCGGCCCGCAACCCGACCCCGACATCACGGCGCTGCTGGAGCTGCTGCACGAGCTCCACCACCTGTAGTTGACACCGCTGAGTTTGCGCACCCGATCGGGTGGCTAACCAGGACCAAGCCGATCAGAAGACGAGGGGACACGGCCATGACGATTGTCCAGCACGGCCGTCTCGCGCACGTCGTGAAACAGCCCCGTGCCCGGCACAGCCAACCGGTTCACCATGGCAGGCGCACTGAGCTGGTGGTTTCCATTGTGCTGGCCGCATGGGTGATTGTCCTGCTCTGCGGCTACATTGCCGGTGCCGTGCCGTAGCGCGACGACCCCGCGTGGGCCCGCGCCAGTTCGAGGTGATAGTGACGCGCAGAACCATCGTCATCACCGGTGCCAGTGACGGTATTGGCGCGGCCGCGGCGCGCCGGCTGCGCCGACAAGGCGCGCACGTCGTCGTGGTCGGTCGGTCGGCGGACAAGACCAGCGCGATAGCCGCGGAGTTGGCGGCCGACAGCTTCGTCGCCGATTTCGCCGAACTGGCCCAGGTGCGGGGTCTGGCGCAGTGCCTGCGGTCGGCGTATCCCCGCATCGACGTGTTGGCCAACAATGCCGGCGGCATGACCAGCAACCGTCAGCTGACGGCCGACGGCTTCGAGAAGACCTACCAGGTCAACTATCTGGCCCCGTTTCTGCTGACCACCCAGCTGCTGGATCTGCTCGTCGACTCCGGCGCCACGGTGATCAACACGTCCAGCGCGATGCACAGGCTGCTGCGCAAAGTTGGCATCGAGGACTTGCAGCCGACCCGGAGTTACTCCCCGAGCAAGGCTTATGCCCTGAGCAAGCTGGCAGTGATCCTGTTCAGCACTGAGCTGCACCGGCGATATCACCACCAGGGAGTCTCCGCGGTGGCGTTTCACCCCGGCTATGTCAACTCCAATTTCGGCCCGGCATCGGGGTCGCGGTTTCTTCGCGTCATGAAAAGAACTCCTGCGGCGCTGGTCATCCCGGGTGCGGACCGGGGCGCCGACCAGTTGGTCTGGCTGGCCTCGAGCAGGGCGGGTATCGACTGGCGGTCGGGCGGCTACTACTCCAGGCACCGGATCGCCAAACCCAACCCGCGGGCAGCCGACCCGGCGCTTGCCCGCGAGCTGTGGGAGCGCAGCCTCGCCACCACCTCCAGCTGAAAACGGGCCCCCGTTCAGAGCTCGTTGAGCACCGCCGAGGCCAGTAGTTCAAGTGTCTGATCCGACGCGCGGTCGTGCGTGAACAACACCACCTGGCCAAACCCCAACCCCTGCAACTCCTTGAGCCTGTCCACGATGACGTGCGGGGTGCCGATGAGCCCGCCTTCCCGCAGACCGAACCCAGGACCGCCGAAGCGTCGCTCGGCGACCTGACTGACCTGCGGCAGCGACGCCTCGTCGCGCGCGATGGCCATCACCGCTTCGACCGACAGCACAATGGTGTCGGGATCGCGGCCGATGTCGGCGCAGAGCCGCCGCAGCTTCGACACCTTGTCTTCCAGCGCGCCCAGCGCGTAGCTGGGCACGTTCCACACGTCGGCGTAGCGCGCGACCAGCGGCAGCGTGTACTTCTCGCCGGCCCCTCCGACGATGATGGGCGGCCGGGGCCGCTGGACGGGCCCAGGGACGATCGGCATCTGCCGGACGGTGTAATGCCTGCCCGCGAAGTCGATCACCTGGTCGGCGAAGGCCTGATTCAAGATCTCCAGCGTCTCGGCCAGCCGCTCCGACCGCTCGGCGAGGGTGCCCCATTCCAGCCCGGCCCGGTGGTGTTCGTCTTCGATGGAGCCGCTGCCGATGCCGAGCTGCAACCGGCCCGCCGACACCTGGTCAAGGGTGGTCGCCATTTTGGCGAGCACCGTTGGGTGGCGGAACTGATTGCACAGCACCATAGGTCCGACGCGGAGACGTTCGGTGCGGCTCAGCAGCCCGGCGGCCAGAGTCCAGGCCTCCAGCGACGACATGTCCGGCACTCCGGGGCCGTACAAGTGGTCGTACAGCCACAGCGAGCCGATCCCGAGCTCCTCACAGCGCAGCGCCCGATGCAGCACATCCTGGTAGGACAAGCCCATCTGGGGCACGTACACACCGATGTCCAGCCTGGTCATGACCGCAGCTCCAATCCGCCGTGGGTGATGACGGTGCCACTTCCGCACCGGTGGCGGCCGCCCTGTCCGCCACGGTCAATTGATGGGCACCACGACCGGCGGCGTGTTGTATCCCGACACCCGTACCCAATTCGCGGTTTGGCCGGTAGTCGGTATCACGCCGTGGACCTCCACGGTCTCACCGGGAAACACCGTCACGTAGTTGTCGTCGTACTCGATGGGCAGGACCTCATCGCCGTTGGGCGTCGATGTGATTTCCGCACGCTCGAAGAAAGCCACGTGCTGTGTCGGGTTGTGCAACCGGATCGCGACACCGCCGCCGTCACCGTCGAATGTCTGCTCGGCGCTGACCTGCAGCGGCGCCGGCGCCATGTAGTTGAGACCGGTCATGTCTGCCCACGACACCTGCTGGGTGTCGAAGGGCTGGTCGTTCTCCGGATCTCCGACGTCGTCGGGTTGCTGGGACTGCCAGTAGACGTTGTCGGCAACGACATTGCCGGACTTGTCGAGCAATTGGCACCGAACGAAGAACACATCCGAGTCCTGCGCCTCCGACGGCAACGTCATGGCTTCAGCGGCCGCGCCGGAATCCACGCTGACGTTGTCGGCCGTGCGGTCGTCGCGCAGGTCACCGTCGAGGTCGTAAACCCGCACGCGCACGCGAAGGTCCTTCTGGTCGCTTTGGGTCTGGTTCACGACCGTGACCTTCGCCTGATCGTGGTAGCCGGTGGCGTAGGAGTCGAAGACCACCGACAACGGCCGCAGACCTTTCTTGGCACCGTAATAGGCACCGCCGGGGCGCAAATAGTAGTCGAAGAGGTTCCCGAAGAATGACGGCCAGTGATTGTTCAGCATCCAGTAGATGGTCATCTTGTGACCGGCCCACCCGTTCGCGGCGAAGGCCTCGAACTGGGCGCGGGTGGCTTCGTAGTGTGCCAGCTGTGCTTTTTCGGCGAACATCTCTGCGTTGGTCGACGGGCCGTAGCGCGTTTCCACCGCACGCCTGATGTTGGCCAACCTTGCGTTGTTCACGTTGGAGCCGGCATGGAAATACCAGGTGTCGTTGATCGGCCACAGCTTGTCGGGCGGAATGAATTTCTTCAAGCTGGCGAACGGGGGGATGTGTTCGTTATCGCCCTGTTCGGCGGTGGCGCCCGAGGTAGCGCCGTAGCGCCCGCTGAACCAGTAGCTCGGGGGTCGCCAGCTGTACGGGCCGGCCATGTCGATGCCGTCCCATTCCGGGGCACCGTTCTTGTCTTTGGCGAGCGTGGAAACCGTGTCGACGGTCGCGTTCTGCCAGTGCAGGGACCGCAGGATGGCGTTGTATTTCGCGCGGATGGGCGGCGGAGGCAGCCCGTCGCTGCCGTTGGCCCACACGAATACAGACGCGTGGTCACGAAGCATCAATATTTGTGAGCGCAGGCTGTCCTGCGCCACCCGTTGGTCTTCGTCGTTCCATTGGTCCCACTTTTCCCACTGGTTACAGCACATCCAGCCGAACATGAGTGGAATGCCCAGTTCGTCGGCGGTCTCGACGAGGTGTTGGCTGGTGAGCTTGCCCTCCAGCCGCAGCATGTTGAGGCCGAGATCCTTCGCGTAGCGCAGGATTGCGGTTTCGCGGTCCGGGTCGTACTTGTAGAGCAGGTCAGGGGTGTATGTGGCGCCGCGCACCAGAAAGTCCTTGCCGTTGACGCTCAGATAGAAGTCTCCGCCGTTCGGCGCGGCCTGGTCATCGCGATGCTGGGTGACCGTCCGGATCCCGAACCGGACATCGTTGGAATCGCTCACGTGGCCGTTGACGATGAAGTCCACTCGCAGGTTGTAGAGGTTGGGCTGGCCCATGGTGTACGGCCACCACAGGTCGGGGTTCTTCACGGTCAGCTGTGCGAATTTGTCGGATGAGAAGCCGACCGATCGGCTCTGGCCGCCGGACAGCCTGATTGGCTGGGCCACCTCAACGGTGGGCTTTCCGGGGCGGGTGATCGTTGCACGTACAACGCCGCGGACCGGATGGGCCGAGTTGTTGCGGACATTCGCATGGATCGTCAACCGCGCGCTATCGGTTTGTGGCAGCGGCAGTTCGGAGTTCACGAACGCCGAACCGAGCTGTACCTCGCCGGTGGCTTTCAGGTACACCGGCTTCCAGATCCCGGCGTTGCGGTCCGGAACGAAGGAGTTGCCGTTCGCGGGGTTCTTGCCCGGGCCTTGATAACCGAGGTAGTTCCAGTTGATCCAGTCGTACCAGCTGTCGGCCAGTTCGACGCCGTCGATGTCCTGGAGCGCTCGTTCCGGTGTGACCTTCACCGCCAGGGTGTTCGATGCGCCGGGCAGGATCCAGTGCGTCACGTTGAGCTCGTGCGCGTTGTACATGCCCACCACCTGGTCGCTGTCGGCCACCAGGTGGCCGTTCAACCAGATCTCACCGCGGTAATTTATGCCGGGAAATTCGAGCTGGTACGTGGTGCGGCCTTCCGGCGCGACGAACGTGGTGCGGTACCACCAGTCCTGCCGGTAGAGGTCTTGGGGCACCTCGTTGACGATGTTCTTGCCCACGTACAGGTTGGGATAGAGGTTGTTCTCCCGGAGCACCTCCAGGACCGTCGCCGGCATGCGGCGAACCTTGTACCAGGCGGCGTCGTTGTAGTCGGCTGCAGAGACCGTCGCACCGTTGGTCGACAGTCCCTCCGCCGGGGACAACGTCCAATTCTGGGCAAGCTCAAGCTTTTCCGGCGGCTCGGATCCGCCGAGCACCGGGTAGGCGCCCGCGCACAGCAACAGTGACAGGGCGATGACGACCCTGAGCGCGATCTTTGGCGCATCGTTTCGACCCATCACATCAAGTGCGGCGCTGGCTAGCGCTCGAGTCGTCATGCCCCCGACCGTTCCGTCACAGTAACAAAGGTGAGGGCCCGAGCCGGCCCACCCCGGATAGTAGGGGACGCGCTTCGGTCCCGCGCAGTCAGGACCCGGAATCGGTGCGCTGCCCGGGTTTCCAGTCCTGCAGAACCGAACGGCCGGCCGCGGCCTCGAGCGGCGATTCAGAGAAACGAGCGGACGAACCTGAGGACCTCGTCGGCGGTGGCGAACCCGCCGAGGTGGCTCTCTTCGGGACGAAGGATGAGCTCGGCGTCAGGCAACGTCGCGACCGCGGCCTGCGCGGCGTCGAGTGGCACGATGTGGTCGGCGTCGCCATGCCACCACACCACCGGGGTTTTGACGTCGGCCAGCCGGAAGCCCCAATCCCGTCCGAACAGGCGGGCGTCGTCGACGATGGCCTGAAAGCGGCCGCGGGCGACCAGCACGATGTCGTCGACGAACATGCCCTCCATCTCCGGCTCGGCCAGGACCCGCCGGTCGCTTTCCGGCGTGGTGCTGGCGTAGGCCCGGCACGCGTAGTGCCCGAACGGAATCATTGGCAGCACCAGCCCGGCCACCAGCGCGGCCAGCGGCCGGCGCAGGCCCGAGAGTATCGGCGCGAACCGGCGGGCCAGGTCGATGGTGCCGGTCGCGGCGGCGTCCGGTCCGACGGTGGGCACCACGCCGCCCAGCACCGCCACGGCCGCGACCCGGCCGGCCAGCGGCGGCACCGCGGCACAGGCCAGCGCATACGGGCCGCCGCCGGAGAGCCCGACGACGCCGAGCCGTTCGGCGCCCACCGCGTCGGCCACGTGAGCCATGTCGGCGGCCCAGTCAACGACGGCGCCATACGGGTGGGGGTCGGACAGGCCGGAGCCCGGCCGCTCCACCAGCACGACCCGCAGGCCGAGCTTCTCGGCGGCGCGCCGACCCAGCAGCGGGAACTGCCGTCGCCCGCCGGGGGTGCCGTGGAACCACAGCACCACCGCGCCGGAGGGGTCGCCGTACTCGGCGTAGCCCAGCCGGCGCCCGTTGGGAAGGTAGAAGCGGCCCTCCGCGCGGGGCTTTTCGACGCGCGGCACGCGGTAGGGGTGGCGCCAGGGGTTAGGCGGGTTCATGGCTCATTGGTCTTCTGGGCGCCAAATCGTAAAGCACGCGGTCCAGGCCGCGGAGTTTCGCTGATCGCACGCTGATTAGCTTGCCCAACCCTGGGTAATCACCAAACATTCTAAGTAGTCCAACGAAGGAGTTGGCCATGTTGGTTTCCGCACGTTTGGGCCGACGGACGTTTGCGGGTGTGCTCGGTGGGGGAGCCGTCGCCGCAACGCTGCTTGGCAGCAGCCCCTCGGCGCTGGCTGACCCGCCCAACTGCACGGCCGCGGACAGAGCCCAGGTGATCGCCGGCGTCTCGTCCGGCACTGCCGGGTACCTGTTCGCGCATCCCGACGTCAACGCATTCTTCAGCGGCCTCGCCGGCCAGCCGCGGGACGCCATCCGGACCCAGGTGCGCAGCTACCTGGACGCCAACCCGGGAGTGCGCAACGACCTTGGCGGCATCCGCCAGCCGCTGATCGACATGCGCAACCGGTGTGGGCCGTTCGTCGCAGGATCCGCGGGGCCACCGCCTCCGCCGCCGCCGGGGGCGCCACCGCCTCCGCCGCCGCCGGGCGCGCCACCGCCTCCGCCGCCTGCGCCGATGTAACCTTTCAGGCGGCGTGTTGATACGTCCATCGTCCGGGAGTAGCGGGCATGGGATGGTTCACCGCACCTGAATACTGGTTCGGCAGGCTGGTACTCGAGCGTGGCGTCGGGGCCATCTATCTGATTGCATTCCTGATGGCCGCCAGGCAGTTCCGGCCATTGATCGGTGAACACGGGATGCTGCCCGTGCCGGAATTCCTGGCTCAGCGGTCCGTCCGGCGCACGCCGAGCATCTTTCAGCTTCACTATTCCGACCGGTTCTTCGCCGCGGTTTCCTGGTTCGGCGCGGTGCTGTCGGCGGCCATCGTCGCCGGTGCCGCCGACTTGGTCCCGTTGTGGGTGGCCATGCTGGTGTGGCTGCTGCTGTGGCTGCTTTATCTGTCGATCGTCAACGTCGGCCAGACGTGGTACTCGTTTGGCTGGGAGTCCCTGTTGTTGGAGGCCGGCTTTTTGGCGATCTTCCTCGGCAATGCCCGCACGGCGCCGCCGGTGCTGGTCATCTGGCTGGTGCGATGGCTGCTGTTCCGGGTGGAGTTTGGTGCCGGATTGATCAAGTTGCGCGGTGACCCGTGCTGGCGGGACCTGACGTGCCTGGACTATCACCACGAGACCCAACCGATGCCGGGGCCGCTGAGCTGGTTCTTCCACCACCTGCCCAAACCCCTGCACCGGGTGGAGGTGGCCGGCAACCATTTCGCCCAGCTCGTCGTGCCGTTCGGTCTGTTCGCGCCACAGCCGGTGGCGAGCGCAGCGGCAGCAATCGTGGTGACCACCCAACTGTGGCTGGTGCTGTCCGGCAACTTCGCGTGGCTGAATTGGCTGACGATCGTGCTGGCCTTCAGCGCGATCGACGACTCGTCCGCGGCGACGTTGCTGCCGCTGGGCAAGCCTCCTGCGGTGCCGGCACCGCCGTCCTGGTTCGTTGTCCTGGTGATCGCCTGCACAGCGCTGGTGGCGGTGCTCAGCTACCCGCCGGTACGCAACCTGCTGTCCAGGCACCAGCACATGAACATGTCGTACAACCCCTACCACCTCGTCAACACCTACGGCGCCTTCGGCGGTATCAGCCGGATCCGCCAGGAAGTGGTGATCGAAGGCACCGACGAAACGCGCATCACCGATCAGACGCTGTGGCGGGAGTATGAATTCAAGGGCAAGCCCGGTGCGGTGCGGCGGCTCTCGCCGCAAATCGCGCCGTACCATCTGCGGCTGGACTGGCTGATGTGGTTTGTCGCCATCTCGTCGCGCTACGCCCAGGGGTGGATGGGTCCGTTCCTGCTGCGGCTGCTGCAGAACGACCCCGCAACGCTGCGCCTGCTGCGGCACAACCCGTTCCCGGATTGTCCGCCGCGGTATGTGCGGGTACAGCTGTACCGCTACCGGTTCACCACGCTGGGGGAGTTGCTGCGCGACCGCGTGTGGTGGCATCGCACCCTGCTGGGTGAGTACCTGCCGCCCGTGAGCCTGCGGAAGGCGTCCTCGCCGCCCAGGCGCGGTGACTGACCGGTCTTCTCGAGCCGAGCCATATCGGAACTGTCGCCGCTTCGCAGCAGTGGCTAACCTGCGGTCATGACCATCGACCCGAAGCAGACAGCCGTCGTGCTGATCGAGTACCAGAACGACTTCACCACCGAGGGTGGGGTATTGCACGGGGCGGTGTCCGAGGTGATGGCCAAGACGGACATGTTGGCCCACAGCCGGCAGGTGGTCGAGGCCGCCCGAAACGCGGGGGCCACCGTGATGCACGCCCCGATCACCTTCGCCGAGGGTTATCGGGAAATAACGAACCGCCCCTACGGGATCCTGAAGGGTGTCGTCGACGGCCACGCGTTCGTGAAGGGGTCGTGGGGGGCGGCGATCGCCGATGAGCTTGCGCCCGCCGAAGGTGACATCGTCGTTGAAGGCAAGCGCGGCCTGGACACCTTCGCGAGCACCAATCTCGACTTCATCCTGCGAAGCAAGGGCATCACGACGCTCGTCCTCGGCGGTTTCCTCACCAACTGTTGCGTCGAGTCCACCATGCGCAGCGGATACGAGAACGGCTACCGGGTCATCACATTGACCGACTGCGTCGCCGCCACATCGGTTGAGGAGCACGAGAACGCGCTGAACTACGACTACCCGATGTTCTCCCAGCCGATGACCGCCGCCGAGTTCGTCAAGGAGCTCATCACATAGCAGACCCAATGCGCCAGGAGTTCTCGCACACCAGCTCCGACAGCGGCCGCGCCGTTGCCCACTGCTCGATCTCCAATACCGGACGGTCTGGAAAGTCGGGCACCGGCCCCAGGCACAGCACGGCGACGGGTTCGGCGCCCGTCGGCACGGACAGCAGCCGCGCCAGGTCGTCGGGGTCGAAAATTGACACCCAGCCCATTCCTAAACCCTCCGCACGCGCGGCCAGCCACAAGTTCTGGATGGCACAGCACACCGAGGCCAGATCCATGTACGGCATTGTGCGGCGACCGAAGACGTGTCGTTCGCGACCATCGCCCAGGGCCACGACAAGAAGCTCCGCGCAGTCGAGGATGCCTTCGACCTTGAGGGCCAGGAACTCTTGCTCCCGGCTGCCCAGCGCGGCGGCCGTGCGCCGCCGTTCGGCGTCGACCAGGGCGTGAATCTCGCGCCGGCGTCGGCGATCGGTGATGCGAATGAACCGCCACGGCTGCATCAGCCCGACGCTGGGAGCACTGTGTGCAGCGAGCAAAACGCGCCGCAGAACCGGCCCCGGCACCGTCGAATTTGGCAAGAAGCGGCGCATGTCGCGCCGCTCGGACATCACCTTGTAGATCGCCGTGCGCTCGGCGTCGCTGTAGGCCTGCTCGGTCACCGCGCGCAGCCTACCTCCCGGACGCATAGCCCTACATCGGCGCGACCACGAGTTCACCGCCGGCGGCTCGGCCAAGTCTCTACGTGTCAGGCGCCAGGTGGGCGCCGGGTCCGGGTACGGGCGCAAGGTCGCGGGCGGTCAGGAGGGTGTTGTCGTGGGGGCAGCGCAGGATGGCTTCGACCCGATGGCCGCAGTCGCGGTGCAGGACCTCAACTGGCGGTCCATCCGCGTCGGCTTGCCAGCGGTCTCCCCATTGCATGAGGGCGATGACAGCGGTGATGAGGTCCAATCCTTTGCCGGTGAGCCGGTATTCGTGTCGCTCCCGTTGTCCAGGTTCGCGGTAAGGCGCCCGCGTCAGTAGCCCGGCCTCGGTCAGTGTCGCCAGGCGTTCGCTAAGGACGTTGCGCGCGCATCCGATGCGGGCTTGGAACTGATCGAATCGGCGTGCGCCGTAGAACGCCTCCCGCATGACCAGCAGGGTCCATTTTTCGCCGACCACTTCCAGCGCCCGCTTGATCGAGCAATTGTCGGCGACATAGCGATCACGCAGGTCGGACATGTTCTTAGCCTACCAGAGTTTGACATTGCAACCCAGCTCCGAATAGTCTGCGTTGTGTTATACAATCCAGGGTGCTTAGGCAAGGCCCGTCACCGGAAGGCACACCACTATGCCCATGCTCGACGTCTACATTCCCGAACAAGCCTTGCCCGCCGAGACCGAAAAGCAACTGCTGCGCCAGCTCGCCGAGATCCTCATCGAACACGAGGGAGCAGACCCGTCCGATCCCGTGGCGCGGTCACTGGCCAAGGTGTGGCTGCATCGACCGGCGGCGATGCTGCACGCCGGTGAGACGCCCTCAGCCCCGCACTACAAGGTGATTGCCTCAGTACCCGCAGGCCAGCTCGACGACGCTCGCACGGCCAGCGCGTTCGCCGCCATCACCAACGCAATCCTGGCCGCCGAAGGCGGGCGTTACGACCAAGACCCCCTGCGCATCTGGGTCATTGGCAACGAGATCCCCGACGGCAACTGGGGCGCCGGCGGACGGGTGGTCCGGCTCGCCGACATCGCGGCCGCAGTTCTGCGCGACCCCCAGAAAGGGCGCGACTATGCCGAGCAACGCCTGGCCGGAGAGCAAGTGACGCTCGCGGGATCAATCGGTGGCTGACGTCGCAACTGCCGTTCTCCTCGCGTCGATAAGGCCACGACGGTCGATATCTCGTTCAACGCCATCGGGATTCCGCAGCACGGTATGCAGGGAATTCCCTTGACCGAGCTGCGGCCGTGCCTGCGTTGGATGCTCCATGTTCGCCGACCATGTCGGCAATCTCGCGCACCTCAATGCCCGCGACACCACCTTCGTATTCGCCTCGCGTGCGCCCCAACCCGACATCGCGCGGCTAAAGGAGCGGATGGATTGGAAAAATGCCGTGCTACACCATCACCGATAGCGTTGACGCCGACTTCGGAGTCAACGAGTGGGCCGGCACGAACGCCTTCATCCGCGACGACGCCCGCGTGTTCCGCACCCATTTCATCACTGGTCGCGGTGGCGAGGCACTGGGCAATACCTGGGGTTTTCTGGACATCACCGCGCTCGGGCAGCAGGAGAGCTGGGAGGACTCTCCACCGGGCTATCCGCAGGGGCCGCCGTATGAGTGGTGGAGGCGGCACGACGAATACGACGACGCCCCAGCACCACCGGCCGACGGGTGAGCGCAGGTAGCACGCCGTACTGCGGCCGATTCTCCCGACGAGTCCCCGGGCAGCGACTACTGTCGCGTGCTCCTGCCCGACCTGTCACTGGGCTGCCCGAGCGCTCTTGATGGGGCGATGATTTGGTGTTCGTAGGCGTAGACGATCGCGGCGGCGCGGTCACGCAAGCCGAGTTTGGTGAAGATCCGTCCTATATGGGTCTTGACCGTGAGGCCCGAAATGCAGAGTGCATCGGCGATTTCGGCGTTATTGGCCCCTTTGGCGATAAGCGCGAGCACGTCGCGCTCACGTGGCGTGAGTTCGCTTAGCACAGCGGTGGGCGGCGGCACAGCTGCCGTGCGGCGGTAGGCGGTCAGCACGCGCGCTGTCACCGCCGGGTCGAGGTAACTGTTTCCGCCGCCCACGGCCCGCGTCGCGCGAATCAGTTCCTCGGCAGGCGAGTCCTTGAGAACAAAGCCCGCGGCGCCTGCCCGTAGCACGCCCGATAACAGTTCGTCGTCATTGAATGTGGTCAGCGCCAGCACTGGTGGGCCGCCGCGCTCGACCAGACGCCTGGTGGCCTCGATGCCGTCAACGCGTTTCATCCGCAGATCCATAACCACGACATCGGGGCGGTGCGCCGCGACGGCATCAGGCACCTCGTCGCCATCGCCGCACTCGCCCACCACCACCACGCCGTGTTCCTTGCGCAAAATCAGCGACAGGCCCGATCTGACCAGCTCCTGATCATCGACAATCAGCGCGGTCACCGGAGACTCTTCGGCGATCACAGCCGGCACATCGGGGTTGACCCATCGGCGTCGCGGGTGCCAGACGGCACGGTCGCGCGCACTGACCAGCCTTCAGGGCCGGGACCGACATCGATCGTGCCGCCGAGCAGTTCGATGCGCTGCTTCATGCCGGCTAACCCGCGCCCGCAGGTGATGGCCTGTTCGCCGACGCCCTGATCGAGTTCATTGCCGACGGCCAACGTCGCCTCAGCCTGCGACACGGTGAGGGTCACGGTGGCCGCTGCATACGGCGCGTGTTTGGCGACGTTGGCCAGCGACTCTTGAGCCACGCGATACAGGGCCAGGCCCGCCGCCGCCGAGACGTGGTCCACGCATCCGCTTCCGGCAAAGGCCACCGTCAAGCCGGCACGAGTGAAATCCTCAACAAGAGCGGGGATGTCGCCAACGCCGGGTTCTGGCTGCAGTGTTGTGGTGTCAGCGTCCAGTAATCCGACGGTGCGGCGGATGTCAGCCATAGCCTGGCGCCCGAGGCGCTCAGCCCGCGTAAGGGCCCGAACCGTGTCCTCGTCAACACCGGCGTACGCAAGTGCGTGACGTGCCCCGGTCAGATGCAGCAAGGTGACGCTCAGCGAGTGTGCGATGACATCGTGTACCTCCCGCGCGATGCGCCGGCGCTCATCGGCCACAGCGTGCTGGGCCAGCTGGTCTTGCATCTGCTGTTGTTTGTAGAGCAGTTCTTGCTGGATGCGCATGAGATAGCCAACCAGCCAGCCGATCGCGATGAAGGACAGATACAGCGCCGGAGTGTATATGCGATGCAGCGCCGCGGCGCACACCAGCAGCGCAGCCGCAGAGGCTGCGGCCAGCGCGCCGCCACGCGTAGAGCTGATGGCGCTGCAAACGCCGACTGTCAAACTCAGCAACAGCGGAGCGAAGTCGCCGGAGATGGGTGTGGGGGTTGCGAAAAGAAGAATGGCCGTTCCCACCATCCAGGCCGCCCATAACGCGGGACCCTCATGTCTGTTGACATCGCTGAGATCGAAAAAGAAGAACACGACCCAGGGAGTGAATGCGACCACCATCGCGACCAGCACGATCGGGCACGCAGACATGGGCCGCTGGATGGCAGCGATGCCACCGATCACCGCCATGGTCACATCGATCGCCGCCACCACGGGCATGCTGAAACCGGAGGGCAGCAGCTGCTCTTTGCGGCGCACCCAGTCGCGCAGACGGCGCTTGGGCGCATGCGGCATGACCTGATCGTAGAAGGCCCAGCTGGCGGTCACATCCTCCCCAGGCAGCCATCGTTGTACGACCGCGGTAGGACCGACGCCCTAAGCGGACCGGCGTGGCCGACGGTCAGCGGCTTCGCGGATACCGTGGTTCAGGTTCCCAGCGAAAGATTGCCCCGGCCGCTCAAGCCTCCCGTTTTCATAACCTGAACATCTCGCGCCTCATCGCGGCACCCTCGATGAAACTCACGCGGTGCGGATGGTAGTACCGCTGTTTCGGTCGAGCACGTGGTGTGACGGCGCGATACATGGCGTGTATGGCCTCCACAGTGCCCGAAGCGAGTTCTGCGATGCGGCGACCAACAGCTTTGCGTGGCAACGGAAGGGCCCAGCCGGCACTCGGCTGAGCGGCTTGAGCGGTTAAAACGCCCCCGGCAGCTGGGATTGCGCGTTCGAAGAGTGCCGAACGCTTCCACACGTCGGCGATGTCAGACATTGGGTCGCGATTCTGTTCGTGTCATGACTGCACGCTACGAAGCAGCCGTGTCGATTCGCATCGTGCTGAAGGCCGATTTTCTGTGCGACCGTAGTAGTAGGAGACCGCTCCGATTCCTACCGCCGTAGCTTACGCGGGCTCGCCCTGAAGGTGCTCGCGGATGTCAGAACAACGTGGTGCCAATTGTCCTGTCGCACTCCAGCACCCGCCGCTGATAAGCAGTGGGCCCATCCACACCTTGATAACCGTGCTCTCGCACGTTATTGGCCAGCAATGGGCCACCTCGGCGCCTGACACAGCGATGCTGGCAGCCCGATGGCAAGCTTGGATCGGCAACCGTAAAACGGGATTGATCCGCCCACTTCACTGACATCGCTGCCGATTACCCGATCGGTGACTTCGAATCGTCGTCGGGGCGCGTCGGGGGGCCGAGTTCGGCGGCGACGAGTCCACGGCGCACTATTTCGAAGTGCTCGCCGGCCGCGGCCTGTTCCAAGTAGCGGGCGGTACTTGCCCGCAGCTGGCCGACGCCGACGCGGGTGCGCGGCTTGTCGTCACGGGCGGCCGAGTAACTCACGGACTGGCTTCCATTGACGCGGAATCCATCGAGCAGACGCTGCACGACAGCCATCGCCTCATTCACTGCCCGGCGATGGTCGTCGGATCGGGTGATCTCGAAGGACAGTTCGGTCAAGGTCCCCCGGACCACGGCTGCGAGCAGAGCCGGTGGGTGATCGGCGAGCCCGTGACCGGCGAGGGTGTGTATTACGCCGTCGACGAGGTCGGCGAAGTAGTCGGTGTCCAGTTCGCGCCACCGTTCCCAGCCGATGGCTGCCGGTCCGTCCTTGAGGACAATGGCTTGATACGCGGGCGCGGTGCAGGCTTCCAGGAAGGCGGCGATCCCGGCGCGGGCCTGCTCCCACGGGTCCTCGTATGCGGCGATGGCGTCGGCGACACAAACGGTGACATCGTGTTGAAGCTTTTCGAAAACCGCCATGAACAAGCCGAGTTTGCTGCCGAAGTGATGTTGCAGCGCGCCGCGTGTTACACCGGCTCGGGTGCAGATCTGCAGACCGCTGACGTCGGAATATGGTTGCTCGCTGAACACGGCGTAGCCCGCTTGCAGGATGTCGCGCCGGGTGGCTTCGGCATTGCGCTCGCGCCGGGTGACGGGTCGATTCATCAGCCCTCCTCGCGCCAGCCCGCACTACGTTCACCGTGAATGCTACATTCGTGGTGATTGTTGGGAGGGTTGTGGTGACTTCGGGTGCCATTGGCATATCTGCACCGCTCGAACCGGCCGGTGAGCCGTACGGCGGAGTTCACGACGCCGCCTGGCGCGAGGTGGACTGGTCTCGCCATGAACGTACGCGCGTCGTGGCGGGGCGACGTCTTCGCTTTGTCGACGTCGGCCATGGCGACGCCGCGGTGCTGCTGTTGCACGGCCACGGCTCGACGTGGCAATACTGGCTTGAGGTTTTGGCCCTATTGTCCAGCGGGGATCGACGGGTGATCGCGGTGGATTTACCGGGTTTTGGTGCCTCGCAGGCATACTCGTTCGCCACCACATCGATGGATGCGGTGGTCGGTGCGCTGCGCGAACTGCTCGATCAGCTCCAGGTGACCCGCTGCGACGTAATAGGGCATTCGTTCGGCACGATCGTGGGCATCGAGCTCGCGGTCGCCGACCCGCAGCGGGTCAGCACACTCACCGTGGCCGGCGGTCCGGCGCTGTCGATCGTCGCGATGTTTAAGAGCCCACTGCGCACATCGATTCGCCTGCCGCGGTTGGCCGTGACGGTACTGGGGGACATGTGCACCGCCGGCCTGCCGATTCCGCGCTGGGTGCAGCGTCTCGTGGCTGGTCGTCGCTGGCTGCGACGGTTGGGGTTTGGTTCCTACGTCGCTCGTCCGGCCGAGTTGGCCCCTGATCTGGCTGAACAATTGATGGCCGGGGTCGGCGCCCCGGGCTACTTTCACCTACCGCTGAAAGCACGCCGGTTCACGCCGGTTGCCGCCAGTGAACTACGCTGCCCGGTGTTGGTGGTCAACGGCGACCACGATGCGTTCGTCCCGCGCGCCGACGTCGCCGCTTTCCTGCGCGATGTCCCTTATGCCCGCAGCCACACCATCATCGGCGCCGGCCACCTCGTCACCGTCGAGTATCCCGCGACCTTCGTACGCCTGTTCACCGAGTTCCGTAACAGCCTCACCAGCCCGGCCCACGCGACCGCCTGACAGCCGCACCGTGTCCCACGGGCCCGACCGGGCCTGTTCGCTTCCCAATCGGAGTATTTACCACAATTCTGTCTTTCCCTAGTCCCGTAATTTACGCCCACGATAAATGTCATTTAGGTGGATACCAGGTAGTTGGCCAGTCATCGAAAATTCGATATTAATTAAGGTAATTAGCAGCCCAAAAATGTTGACTCGATCACCGCTTTGTGACACTAGACCGGCGTGATATTGCAGCTGGATCGACCGGTTGCATACTGCGTATTCTCGGCTAAACTAACATTCGAAATTAACACCGAAATCCGGGCATTCCACAGCGCACCGACAGCGTCGTTCTTCAACCGAGCGGGGGAACCACAATTGTTGACGACAGCAAGCACCAGCTCGAATCTGCAGCTGCGTGTACGAGCTCTGCATGATCGTCGCCTGACCACGATGCGCAGCTACATCAGCGAGAACCGGCTGCCGTTCTTCCGCACAATGGAGTCGGCCGCCGGCCCCACCGCGGTCCTCGATGGCAAACAACGCATCATGCTAGGTTCGAACAACTACTTGGGGCTGTGTGCTGACGTCCGGCTAATCGAGGCGGCCAATTCCGCGACCGGACATTACGGACCGTCGTGTTCGAGCACTCCGCCGTTCTGCGGAACATTCGCGATCAAGGCGGAGCTGGAGGCGGCACTGGCGGACTGGCACGGCAGCGAGGCGGCCCTGGTCTACAACAGCGGATACGCGGCCAACATCGGGGCCCTGACCGCGCTGCTGGGCGTCACCGACCTGGCTCTTCCCGACACGGAAGCCCACGCTTCGATCCACGCGGGCGTGCGGTTGTCGGGGGCCAGCGCGCGCTCGTTCGACCACAACGACACCGCCTCGCTGCAGCGCGCCCTGGCGCGCACCGCCGACCGGCCCGGCATCAAACTCATCGCGGTCGACGGGTTGTACTCGATGCAGGGCGACGTGGCGCCGATGCGCGCGATAGTCGACCTCGCCGAGCGTTATGGGGCCGGGATCCTCGTCGATGAAGCCCACAGCGTCGGGGTGTTCGGCGCGAGCCGCACCGGCATCGCCGAAGAGTTCGGCTGTGCCGATCGGGTCGAGGTCCGGATGGGTGCGCTGTCGAAAGGGCCGGCCTGTACTGGCGGCTACATCGCCGGTACGGCCGATCTGATCGACCTACTGCGCCTGCATTCGGGCGCCCACCTGTTCTCCACCACCGCCTCACCCGGCGCGATCGCGGCCAGCATCGTCTCGGTGGAGATCATGCGCAGCGACGAAGGCGCACAACGCGCCGCCGCGGCCCTGCGCAACGCCGCCCGCTTGCGCGGCGGCTTGAGCGCGCACGGTCTGCAGGTGTCGCCGGGTGTCAGCCGCGCCGACGGGTCCGTCGCGGTCGCGCCGAACGTGGCGGTACAGATCGGTGCCGAAGCGCCTGCCGTGGCCGCGTGGAACCGAATATTTGACCACGGGGTGTACTGCGCGCTGGCGATCGCCCCGGCGGTGCGCCACGACGCCGCGATGCTGCGAGCCAGCGTGTGCGCGACGCACACCGACGCCCAGATCGACACGGCTGTCGAAGTGATCTCCGAGGCCCTGAGTACGGCGGCGACCGTATGACCTCAGCAAACACAGTCGATGTGCGCGCACAGTTGGTCGCCATCTTGCGGCGCGAATTGTTCGTCACCAAGGACCCGGTTGAAGACGATGACGAACTGACCGGGGACCTCGGGTTGGATTCGGCCAACATCGCCATCGGGCTGGTGGCGATGGAAGAACAACTGCATGCCGTTTTGACGCATCAAGATATTGTGGAATGCGCCACATTCGGCGAATTAGTACGTCTTGTTGTCAGCGCTTTACCCGGGGCTGCCTCAGCGTAGCGACATCCTCAGGGAGAGGGTACCGCCACCGCCCGACATTAAGAGCGTCGCGCTGGGTCCTGTATTCGCTACCAAATGTCCATCGACTGTCCGAAAGAAATGATGGGAGATCCACGCTGTGAGTCTTTTTACTGAAGGAATCAAATGTGCCGCCGCGACGAGTCGGCATCGTCTGTACTTCGGCGAGAACGAAAAATTGGCGAGCATGTCGTGGAGCGACGTCGCCGCGACCGGGCAGCGGGTTACCGCAGCTCTGCACGCCGTCGGCGTGCGCGCCGGGGACCGGGTGTGTGTGTTGGCCGCGCATGCCAACCATGTCGCTCCGGTCGCTCAAGGTGTCTGGGGCGCCAGGGCCGCGATGACGATGCTGCAGCAGCCCACACCGCAGGCCGACCTTCGCGAGTGGCACACCGCCACGCTGCGCGCGCTGCGGATGCTCGGCGCCCGAGTGGTCATCGTAGGGGAGCCGTTTCACCCCGCGGCCGCCACGCTGGCCGCGGCCGGTCACCACGTGGTGGCGATTCCGCCCGCGTGGCCAGCGGCGGCGGCTACACCACTCACCCCCGCCGAGGACGATGTCGCGCTGTATCAACTGACCTCCGGATCCACCGGGGATCCCAAGGCGGTGGCCATCTCCCACGCCAACCTGTATGCGAACGCCGAGGCAATGCGCGTCGGCGCGGCGGCAGACACCGACGCCGATGTGATGCTGAGCTGGCTACCGCTGTCACACGACATGGGTCTGGTCGGGTTTCTTCTCACGCCGATGTACTTGGGCATCAAGACGGTGTATGTCCCGCCGACAGAGTTCCTGAGGGCGCCGCTGAACTGGGTGCGCTTGCTCAGCGAGCAGGCCGCGACGATCACCGCCGCGCCCAACTTCGCCTACTCGATCGTTCATCGGCGCCTGAAGGCCGTTAACGACGGTGTCTACGACCTGCGTCGGCTACGGTTTGCGCTCTGCGGCGCGGAGCCGGTCGACCCCAACACCATGACTGAATTCGCGCGTCAGGCAGGACGTTTCGGCATGCGCCCGCAAGCTGTTGTGGCTGCCTATGGCCTGGCGGAGGCCACGCTGGCGGTGTCGTTCGCCTCCCTGGGGGAAAGTTTACAGGTCGACCAGCTCGACGCCGAAGAGTTCGAGCGGCACCATCGCGCGGTCCCGGCCGAGCGCACCGACGCCGCCGCCAAGGAAGCGGTCATTCTCGGTCCGCCGTTGCCCGGGATGGCGGTGAAGGTCACCGACAGCGACTCGGCCGAGCTGCCGGCCCGCCACCTCGGCGAGATCCTGATCCGCGGCGCGGCCGTCGCGCGGCGCTACGCCACCGTCGAGGGCGACGTCGACGCGATCGACACCGAAGGCTGGCTGCACACCGGTGATCTGGGTTATCTCACCGAACGAGGCGAGGTGGTGGTGTGCGGGCGGTTGAAGAACGTGATCATCGTTGCCGGCCGCAATATTTTCCCCAGTGAACTCGAGCGGATCGCCGAATCCGCCGACGGAGTGCGCCGCGGCGCGGTGGTTGCGTTCGGAACTGTGCTGCCCGATCGGCGCGAGGAGATCACCGTGGTCGCTGAGACGGTGGACCGCTGCGACGGCGAAACCAGCCGCGAGGTGCGCCGCGCGATCACACGGAAAGTGTTCAGCGCGACCGGCTTAAGCCCCAACGTGCTGCTCGTTGACAAGGGCGCCATCCCCAAGACCCCTTCCGGCAAGATCCGCCACGTCGCGGCCAAAGAGAAGTTTGCGGGCATCAGATGAGCGCCCCGATCGGTGAGGTCAGCGCGACGGTGCTGTCCATCGTGGCCGGGCTGGCACCGGACCGGACCGCGCCGGTGACACTGGACGCTGATCTCGTCGACGACCTCGGCTACGACTCGCCGCGCAAGATGGAACTCGTCGCCACGTTGGAATCGCGTCTCGGGCGCCAACTTCCCGACCCGGCCGAACCCGTCCACACCGTCGCCGATGTCGTGGAGTGGGTCAGCAGTCACGTCGGCAGAACCGCCTGATGCGCGCCGTGGCGGCCCGCACGTTGGGAGCGTTCGCCGACCAGGAGGCGGTGATCACCGGTGGTTCGGAAGGTATCGGCTACGCTGTTGCCGCCGAATTGGCCGGCTGCGCTCGCCGTCTCACCCTGCTGGCCCGAGACCCCGAGAAGCTCAAGCGCGCCGCGGCCTCATTGCGCAGCGAGTGGCTGGCCGCCGACGTGCGGAGCTTGTCAGAGGTTGCAAGCAGCAGACTGGCTCAGGCCAGCCTGCTGGTGTGCTGCGCCGGTGAGATGACACCGGGCCGAGCGGCCGAGCTCACCCAGGCTGATTACCAGCGTCAGATGGATATCAACTTCGTCGGGGCGGTCAACTGCGTGCGCGCGGCGTTGCCGCATATGGTCGGCCGCGGGGGCGGAACCATTGTGCTGGTCAGTTCCACCGCGGGGTTGCTGGGTATTTACGGATACAGCGCTTACGGGGCAACCAAGGCCGCAGTGGCCAACTACGCGGCGTGCCTGCGCGCCGAGACGGCCAGCACCGGGGTCCGCATCGTCACCGCCTACCCGCCCGATACCGAAACCCCCGGTCTGCGCCGCGAACGGGCGTTGCGCCCCGCCGAAACCGAGGCCATCGCAGGGGCGATCGCGGCCAAGTCCGCGCAGCAGGTGGCCGCGCGGTTGGTGCGGGGTGCCGCCCGCGGCCAGACCCGCATCACCTTCGACGCCACCACCGCGGCGCTGGTCGGCTACAGCAGCGTCATCGACCGCCTATTCACCGCCTACAGCGCCCGCAGGCTGCGCCGAATCGGTGCGGCGCCGGGCGAGCCTCGCGCCGACCTCGTCACCGGCCGAGCGGCACAGAAAGGGCACCAACCGTGACCACGACCTCCGTCGCACCGCTGTTGTCCCCGCTCGACGAGGACCTGCTGCGGATCGAGACTCGCGCGCGGCCCATGCATTGGTGCTTTCTGATCCGGCTGCGCGCCGACGCGACGCACCGCGTCGACCTCGCCGAGCTGCGTGAGCGCGTCGTGGCGCGATCAGCCGCGCGGGAGCTGTTTTCACTCACCGTGACGCGCAATCGATTCCGCTCACCACGTATCGGCACCGATCCGCACGAGATCGATCCGGCACCGATGGTGCGCCACGACACGGTGTCGGGTGACGCGCAGCTGCGGCTGCGTCTCGCGTCGATGATGGCGCGGTTTGAGCCGACCGATCGGCTGTGGGAGATCACCCTTATCGATGAGTTAGCCAGCGGGCAACAGTACCTCGTCGTAAGGGTTCATCATTGCCTTGGAGATGGACTGTCGGCGTCAGGCTTTGCTTATCTGTTCGTTGACGGCTCCCAGGACGATCTGGCGCAATTCGACCGCTATCTGGTCTCGCCGCGTTTCGCGTTGCCCCCGCTGCACCGGACGGTGAGGCTTGGGGCCTGGCGCCACTTGGCCCACACCTGGGCGGACGGCCGCCGGGGCCGGCGCCCATCGCTGCCCCGCCCGACGCGGACACGGCTGGTTCACTATCTGGCCCTGCCCGCCGCGGCGGTAAACCTCGCCGCACGTTCGTATCACGCCACTCAGACCGAGTTCCTGCTGGCCTCGGTCACCGCGGCGCTGCGCACCGTGCTGGCGGGCCAGGACGTCACGACGGTGCGCACCATGATCCCGATGACCCTCGACCCGGCGCTGCGCCACACCGGCAACGCCATGGCTTTCGCGCTGGTGAACCTGCCTCTGACAGCACCGTCATTTGAGGACATCCTGGCCGACATCCGCCGCCAGGTGACCGACATCGCCCGCGAGCGCCCACATTACGCGTTGCCGACGCTGACCCAGCAAGCCCGCGGCCCGTGGCTGTACAAGACGTGGGCGGCACGGGCGATCATGACCGCCGTGCGTCCCGACCTCGATGTCGGGCTGACCCCTGTACACCTGTCGATCGATAGCGTCCTCGGCGTTGATGTTGATGCGGTGTTCCCGTTCTCCCCTCTGGTGTACACACCGATCTCGATTGCGGCGTTGCTGCTCGGCGGGAATCTCACTGTTGGGCTGACCGCCGACGCCGCGGCTATTGGAGCATTGGGTGAGGCGCTCGCCGATGATCTGGCCTCGCGGCTGACGCAACAATCGGCGAACATGTCGCCGGTGTCCCCGTGACCGAAACCGACCGGGCCAGCGGCGGTTCCGACACCGACGCGCAGCCGCAGCGCGCCCCTGGTCGACGGCGGCCGGGCGGCTGGCCGCGCAGGTGGCGTCTGTTGGCCGAGCTGATGTGCCGGCGCGCCTGGCTGGTGGTTGGTATCTGGGTGGTGCTGGCGGCCGGATCGAATCTGGCCGTACCGCAGCTGGAAACTGTAGTCGCCGAACGCTCGGCGCCGTTCATCCCGGACTCCGCGCCGTCGTTGGTCACGTTGTCGCACATGGGTGCGGCATTCGGCGAATCTCGCGCCACCGCCATCGGCTACCTGGTCTTCGAAGACCGCGGCGGACTGACCGACGCCGACCGCCGCTGTGCCACCGCGCTGCTGGCGACAATGTCGACCGACCACGCCGACATCGATTCGGTACAGGACCTGTACACCCACCCCGCCAGCGCCGCGATCGCCAACAGCGCCGACGGGCAGGCGATGTATGCGGTCGTGCGGTTTCACGGCGGGCTGGGGTCCGCTCAGGCCCGCCGCGGTCAGGCGTTCGCCGCCGCGGCCATCGATCACGCCCACGCGCCGGCGGGTCTGCGGGTGCACCTGACCGGGCCGGCGCCCACCATCGGCGATGAGCTGGCGACCGAGGATCACACGGTGCTGCTGATCACCGCGCTGAGCGTGGTGATGATCATCGTGCTGTTGTTGGCGGTGTACCGGTCGTTGAGCACCATCATCGTGCCGCTGGCGTCGGTGGGCCTGGGCCTGGCCGTCGCCCGGCCGGTGGTCGCGATGCTGGGCGCGCACGCCGGGCTGGACGTGTCCATCTTCTCGGTGATGCTGCTGGCCGCGCTGATCCTCGGTGGGGGATCCGATTACGCGATTTTTCTCCTCAACGGCTATCACGACGCGCGTCGCCGCGGACGCCCATGCCCGGACGCAGTCGCTGAGGCCACCGTCCGCAACGCGTCGGTCATCGTGGCGTCCGGGCTGACCGTCGCAGCCAGTTGCGCCGTCATGGCGTTCACAAACGTGGTGTTGTTCCGCACGGCGGGGCTGCCGTGCTCGCTTGGCATGCTCATCGCCATGGCGGCCGCATTGACCTTGGTGCCAGCGCTGATGGCGCTGCTGGGCCGGCGCGGCTTCCTCGAACCGCGCGGCAGCCAGGTCAGCGCCGCGCGCTGGGGCCGGCTCGCACAGCTCGTCGCCCGGCGCCCCGTCGTCACACTGGTGGTCAGCGCCGTCATTCTCGTGGCGCTGGCAGCACAGGTGCCGCGGATGAGCACCGGTTACGACGAACGCGCGATGCAGCCGGCCGCCACCGCCAGTAACCAAGGCTATGCGGCGATCGCCCGCCACTTTGACGCCAACGAACTCACCCCGGACTACGTGGTCATCGACGCCAACCACGATCTGCGCAATTCCGCCGACTTCGCCGCGCTGCACGCCGCATCGCGCGCCGCGACCACCGTCGCCGGAGTCAAACTCGTCCGCAGCGTCACCCAACCGCACGGCACGACAATCCCGGAATTCACCTTGGCTGGCCAGAACCGCATACTCGCGCAGCGTCTGGACGAGGCGGTCGCGGCCCTGCGCGGCAATGGGCCCCAGCTGGACCGGTTACGTGACGGAGCGACCCGCCTCGACGCTGGTGTGGACGGCATCGATGCCGGGGCCGGGGCTGCTACCGGCGGCTCCCGGCGGATCAACACCGGCACCGACACGCTGCGCGACGGGTTGGCCGCGGCGTCGAGCAGCTCCGCCAAGCTGGCCGACGGCGCCGACCAACTAGCCACCGGGTCCAGCCAGCTTGCCGACAACGTGGATTCGGCCGTGGCCCCACTGTTCGAGGTGCTCAACTCGATCAGCTCGCCAGGGCCCTGCCCGGACGGCCGCTGCGACCAGGCCGGACTAGATGTCCTGGCCGCCGACTCGTCGCTGCTGGGACAGATCCGCTACCAGCTCAGCAGGCTGAAATCCGGGTCGCGCCGACTCGCCGACGGTGACGCCCAGCTGGCCAGCGGGGCGCGACAGCTGCGCGACGGACTCGGCGACGCCGCACACGGCTCCAGCGCCCTGGCTTCCGGCCAAGCCCTGCTGACCACCAAGCTGGCCGAACTGGCCCGCGGTACCCGAGCCGCCCTCGACGGCATCGGGCAGCTGTCTGCCGGGGTGACGCAGATCGGACCGCAACTGCAGCAGCTCGTCGACGGTCTGACGCAAGCCCGCGACGTCCTGGCGGCTTCCGGGGCGGCCAGCGGCTCCGACGCTGGCTTCTACGTGCCGGCTTCGGCGTTCACCGACCCTCGGCTGGCACCCGACCTGGCGTATTTCCTGTCCGCTGACGGGCGAAGCGCCCGGCTGATGGTGATCAACCATGACTCGGCCTACAGCCCGGACGCTCCTGGCCGTCTCCATACTCTGGTCACCACCGTGCGCGGCGCCTTGGCCGGTACCTCCTTGGCTGCGGCCGCCGTGAGCCTGACCGGGCTGGCGGCCGGGTTCGCCGACCTGCACCGCCTCGTGCTGCGGGACTTCATGGTAATCGCCGGCAGCGCGCTGCTGTTCATCGCGGTGATCCTGGCCCTGCTGCTGCGCGCCGTGCTTGCCCCGCTTTACCTGTTGGTCACCGTCACGGTGTCCTACGCCGCCGCGTTGGGCATGACCGTTCTGGTCTGGCAGGACTTCCTCGGTGCCGACATCTACTGGGCTGTACCACCTTTGGCGTTCATCGCGCTGGTGGCGGTGGGCAGCGATTACAACATCATGGTGATGTCGCGGATTCGGGAAGCGTCCGGCTGCGATGTGCGGGCCGGAGTCGCGCGGGCAGTGACGGCAACTGGCGGTGTGGTCTCCACCGCAGGCATCGTCTTCGCTGTCACCATGTTGGCCATGCTGGCCAGCCCCACGCACAGCATCGGACAGGTCGGGTTCACGATCGGTGCGGGCCTGCTTCTGGACACCTTCGTGGTCCGAGCCCTGACCGTGCCGGCAATCGCTGTTCTCCTGGGACCGGCCAACTGGTGGCCCAGCCGAAACCCGCTTGTCGCGCACCAACGCGGGAGGCGTTGACATCTCACCGTAGCGGTGTTGCCGCCCGGGGTGGCGGCGGCCCGGCACCGACGGCGCCGAGCACCGGCTTCAGCCACTGACCCGACTGTACGGCTCAGTGGTGACGAGTGTCGTTCTGCTGGGTCAGGTCGGACTCGCTGGGCAAACCGTTTGCGCCAGCCGAGGCACCGGGTGCGCCCTGGTTGGGTGCGCAGTTGAGTTCGGCGGAGCCCTTGGTTTGGTTCACCGAGCAGTTTTGGATGACATCGGCCATGGTGCGGGCAGCCGGAGAAAGCACTGGGCCGGCAAACGCAGCGAACGCCGGTGTCGCGGCGACCACGGCCGCGGATCCGAGCGCGACAACTAGCCGCGCTCGGGGACGACGCCTGGCCAATCCTCACCTCCCGGGACGAGTTCGAGCGTACGTGACAGTAATAATTTTACGCCGCTACCGGAGAATAACGACCGGTGCGCGCTGTGGGCGGGCTGCTCCGCCGGGCGAATGCCCGCACGTCTCGAGCCACCCATCCAAATCGTTTGCAGCGCAAGACCGGTGGCGGCACTGGCGACTCACAGCTTGCGATTCCATCGTATTCACCATGCACCTGAAGACACTGCCTCCAGCAGCCGCGGTCGTGGGCGCCCTGGGATTTCCCACCGTCGGGGCCGGTGGCTGGCATGGCCCACGCCACTTCCTCGCCCGAGGTTTTGCCCGCGTCCGTTCCCACTGCGCCGCTGCCGGCTGACCGTGACGACTGGCGTTGGCACGACCACGACCACGACCGCGGGGGTTGGGGGAGAGGCCCGTGGGGTTGGGCGGCTGGGCCCCGCCACCGTGGCCCTGACGTAGCGTGACGCGGTCGACCCGCTGAGGACTAGGTGTTGCGGGACAAGACGTTGTTGACTTGCTGCTGCCGCTGGTCCATCTAGTAGACCGGTATCAGCTTGATGGCGTAGGTGTGCTGCGGACGAGTCCAGTGAGGATCATGTCGAGCCCTCCGTCGAAGC
>JAFARC010000027.1 GCA_019245755.1 Mycobacteriaceae bacterium
GCATGGCTGGCCGACATTGCCACCACCGCCGCCGAGGCCCGGTACGCCGCCAAGAAAGTCCGCAGGTGGATGCGCCGCCAGTACCGCCTCCTGGAGGTGTCTCAGTTGCCCGGCCTTGGCTGGGTGGAGTACGAGCCATATGGCACGGTGCTGATCATCGGCGCGTGGAACTACCCGGTCTACCTGACCCTCGCCCCGGCGGTCGGGGCGATCGCCGCGGGCAACGCCGTCGTCCTCAAGCACTCCGAAATCGCACCGGCGTCGTCACACCTGATGGCCGAGTTGGTGCCGCGCTATCTGGACCCCGACGCGATCGCGGTCGTGGAGGGCGACGGTGCAGTCAGCCAGGAGCTGATCGCCCAGGGGTTCGACCGGGTGCTGTTCACCGGTGGGACGGAGATCGGCCGCAGGGTCTATGAGGGCGCGGCGCCGCACCTGACGCCGGTGACCTTGGAGCTGGGCGGCAAGAGCCCGGTGATCGTCGCCGAGGACGCTGACGTGGATGTCGCGGCCAAGCGGATCGCCTGGATCAAGCTGCTCAATGCCGGCCAGACGTGCGTCGCACCGGACTATGTGGTGGCCGACGCGAAGATTCGCGACGAGCTGGTCGGCAAGATTGGCGAGGCCATCGAGAAGTTCGAGTCCGACGAGCCGAGCGGCATGCGGATCGTGAACCAACGCCAGTTCGACCGGCTGACCGGCTACCTGGCCGACACCAAGGGCAGGATCGCGCTCGGCGGCGACTCGGACGCGGCGAATCTGCGGATCCGGCCGACGGTCGTTGTCGATCCCGATCCGGACGAGCCACTGATGAAAAACGAGATTTTCGGCCCCATCCTGCCGGTCATCTCCGTCCAGTCCCTCGACGAGGCGATACGTTTCGTCAACTCCCGGCCCAAGCCGTTGTCTGCCTACTTGTTCACCAAGACCCGCGCCATTCGGGAGCGGGTGATCAAGGAGGTGCCGGCGGGCGGCATGCTGGTCAACCACCTCGCCTTCCAGGTGTCGACCGCCAAGCTGCCCTTCGGTGGGGTCGGCCCGTCCGGCATGGGCGCCTACCACGGTCGGTGGGGCTTCGAGGAGTTCAGTCACCGCAAGTCGGTGCTGACCAAGCCGACCCGACCCGACCTGTCCAGCATGATCTACCCGCCGTATACCGAGAAGGCGTGGAAGCTCGCGCGCCGGCTGTTCTGAGCGCGCTCAGCCACTGCGCTGGGAAATCAAGCCCGAGGAAGGAAGCTGATGCCAGGAGTGCAGGACCGTGTCGTCGTCGTCACCGGAGCCGGCGGGGGGCTGGGCCGCCGGTATGCGCTGACCCTGGCCAACGAAGGGGCCAACGTGGTCGTCAACGACCTGGGCGGCGCGCGCGACGGGACCGGCGCGGGCTCGGCGATGGCCGACCACGTGGTGTCCGAGATCCGCGAGGCCGGCGGCCGCGCGGTGGCGAACTACGACAGCGTCGCCGATGCCGACGGTGCCGCCAACATCATCAAGACCGCGCTGGACGAGTTCGGCGCGATCCACGGTGTGGTCAGCAACGCCGGCATCCTGCGCGACGGCACGTTCCACAAGATGCCGTTCGAGAACTGGGACGCGGTGCTGAAGGTCCACCTGTACGGCGGTTACAACATCCTGCGCGCTGCCTGGCCGCATTTCCGCGAGCAGAGTTTCGGTCGGGTCGTGGTGGCGACCTCGACCAGTGGATTGTTCGGCAATTTCGGCCAGGCCAACTACAGCGCCGCCAAACTCGGGCTGGTCGGACTGATCAATACGCTGGCGCAGGAAGGCGCGAAGTACAACATCCACGCCAATGCGGTGGCACCCGTCGCCGCGACCCGGATGACCGAGGACATTCTTCCCAAAGAGGTGCTCGAGAAGCTCAAGCCGGAGTACGTCGCGCCGGTGGTTGCCTACCTGTGCACCGAGGAATCCGCGGACAACGGCGCGGTGTTCGTCGTCGGCGGCGGCTCGGTGCAGCGGGTGGCGCTGTTCCAGAACGAGGGACCCAAGTTCGACAGCCCGCCGTCGGTCGACGAGATCGCAGGCCACTGGTCGGAGATCTCCGACCTGTCCAGCGCTAAACAGGCCACCTTCAGCCTGGGCTGAGCACGTGAAAGCCGTTGTGGCGCGGGAGCTTTCTGGACCTTCCGGATTGGCCTACACCGACGTTGGCGACATCGCCGACCATGTGGACGGCGCCGTGGTCATTGACGTGCAGGCCGCGGGCGTGTGTTTCCCCGACCTGTTGATGACGCGCGGTGAGTACCAACTCAAGGTGCCGCCGCCATTCGTGCCCGGCACCGAGGTCGCCGGAGTGGTCCGCTCGGCGCCCCCGGAGTGCGCATGGTGCCCAGGCGATCGGGTGGGCGCGTTCACGATGCTGGGTGGTTTCGCCGAGCGGGTGGCCGTCCCGCCCACGAGCGTGGTCGCGACACCCGGAGGGCTCGACGCCGGCGAGGCCGCGGCTCTGCTGGGTAATTACTACACGATGTATTTCGCGTTGGCGCGCCGCGGCGCGCTGCGGCCCGGTGAGACGGTGTTGGTCCTGGGCTCGGCCGGCGGGATCGGGACGGCGACGGTCCAATTGGCGAAGGCACTGGGCGCCAACGTGATCGCCGCTGTGCACCGAGCGTCGGCGGTGGACTATGTCTGGTCGCTCGGCGCCGACCTGGTGGTGCCGTTGACGGAGGGTTGGCTGCAGGTCGTGCGGGACCACACCGATGGATTTGGCGTCGACATGGTGGTGGACCCGGTCGGCGGCGAGGTGTTCGACGACGCCATCCGGGCGTTGCGCACCGAGGGCCGGCTGCTGGTCGTCGGCTTCGCGGCCGGCGGCATCCCGACGGTCAAGGTGAATCGGCTGTTGTTACGCAATGTCGCTGTGATCGGTGTCGGGTGGGGCGAGTTTCTCGCCAGGAACCCCGACGCGTTCGACTTGTTCGGCTACGGGCTCCGCCAACTGGTGTCGGCCGGGCTGAAACCTCCTCCGCCGGCGCGGTTCCCGCTGTCGTGTGCCGCTGTGGCGCTGCAACGACTGGCCGACGGGGGCGTGATGGGCAAGCTGGTGCTCGTCCCGTGATGAGCGCTCGCACGAAGAGCAGCGTCCGCTGAGTAACTCCGGCCTCCTTCTCGTCGGGCTGGTGATCGCGATTGGGCTGGTCGCCATCGTCGTGCCCGTTGTGCCGGGCACGCTGCTGGTGTACGCAGCGATCCTGGTGTGGTCGGTTGTCGAGCACACGCTTGCGGCCTGGGTGACGCTGGCGATCGTCACCGTGGTGCTGGGCACTTCCACGGCGGTCAAGTATGTGTGGCCGCTGCGGCGCATGCGGCGCGCGGAGGTGCCGTCGAGGAGTGTGGTCGCCGGGACGGTGCTGGGCATCGTCGGCTTCTTCTTGGTCCCGGTCCTGGGCCTGGTCCTGGGCTTCGTCCTGGGCGTCTTCCTGGCCGAGATGCTGCGGTGTCGTGATCGGCGGCAGGCGTGGAGCTCGACCGTTCGTGCCCTCAAGAGCGTTGCACTGTCTTTGGGGGTGGAGCTGGCCGGCGCGCTGTGTGCTGCGGCGATATGGCTCGGCGTCGTGCTGCTTACCTGAGCAGAGCGGTTCGCAGCGCCTCGATGTCCTCGGCGGACACCTCCGCTGCGCGCAGATACCCGTCGAGGGAGCCGTATTTTTCGTCGATGGTCTGCCGCGCCGCATCCAGGTACTCCGCCCGAACACCGAGCACATCCTCGGACAGCCTGGCCTCCGCGAAAGTCGCCGCCTCGGGAGTCATTGCCGACCCGGCCCGCTGGCTCATCATGTCCAGGATGCGCTCGCGAAGTGCTGGCACCGCATCGTTGCTACGCAGATAGTCAGCGACGATCGCATCGCGGTCGACCCCGATCGCCTCCAGCACCACCGCGACCGTGAAGCCGGTGCGGTCCTTGCCCGCGAAGCAGTGTGTGATCACCGGCCGGCTTGCCGCCAACAGGGCAATCACCTGCCGCACTGCACATTGCGCGCCCGGCAGGGTGGGAAAGCGGCGGTACTCCTCGGTCATGTAGTCGGCCGCCGCATCGCTGACCGATTCGTCGGCGGGCCTTTCGTTCATCATCCGTGTCCAGGCATGCTCATGTGGCGATTCACCGTCCGTGTCGGCAGCGAGGTCGGGAAATGGAAGCTGATGCACCGCCACCCCGTCGGGCACCCGCCCGGGTCCGCGGCGCTCGACCTCGCGCGGCGACCGTAGGTCGGCGACGTCGGTGATGCCCAGCCGTCGCAGTTCGGCGCGGCCGTCACGCTGGAGGTTGCTCAGCTCGCTGGACCGGAACAGCCGTCCGGGCCGGACCCCCGCGGCGTCGGCGACATCGCGAAAATTCCAGGCACCGTCCAACGTGGGCACGGTCAGGTCACCGCCACAGCGAAAGTGCTCTTTTCCCGGGCGATTTCGGCCCGGGCGATCGACCGCATGTGCACCTCGTCGGGTCCGTCGAATATCCGCATCGCGCGGTGCCATGAGTACATCCGGGCGAGCGGGACGTCGTCGCTGACACCGGCGGCGCCGAACACCTGGATGGCCCGGTCGATCACGTCACAGGCCACCTGCGGCGCCACCGCCTTGATCTGTGCGACCAGGTTCCTCGCCTCCTTGTTCCCGTGCTGGTCGATCGTCCAGGCGGCCTTCTCGCACAGCAGCCGGGCCTGGTCGATCTCGTTGCGGGACTTGGCGATCGACTCCCGAACCACGCCCTGCTCGGCCAACGGACGGCCGAACGCCACGCGGTTGCGGGCCCGGTCGACCATCAGCGCCAGCGCTCGTTCGGCCGCACCGAGCGCGCGCATGCAGTGGTGGATGCGACCTGGGCCGAGCCGAGCCTGCGCGATCGCGAAGCCGGCTCCTTGCTCGCCGAGCAGGTTGGCGGCCGGGACGCGCACGTTGTCGTAGACAATTTCGCAGTGGCCGTGCTGATCGTGCCAGCCGAACACCGGGGTGGATCGCGCGATGTTGACCCCGGCGGTGTCAACCGGCACCAGGATCATCGACTGCTGACGATGCGGCGCGGCGTCCGGGCCGGTACGGCCCATCACGATCAGCACCTTGCAGCGCGGATCAGCCGCACCCGACGACCACCATTTGCGGCCGTTGATGACATAGTCGTCGCCGTCGCGCTCGATCGTGGTGGCGATGTTGGTGGCGTCGCTGCTGGCAACGGCCGGCTCGGTCATCGAGAACGCGCTACGGATTTCGCCGTTCAGTAGCGGCTCGAGCCAGTCCTTCCGCTGCTGCTCGGTGCCGAACATGTGCAGGATCTCCATGTTGCCCGTATCGGGCGCGGCACAGTTGATGGCTTCCGGCGCGATCTCCGGGCTCCAGCCGGTGAGCTCCGCCAACGGCGTGTAGTCGGTGTTGGTCAGCCCCGACACCGACGGCAAAAACAGGTTCCACAGCCCCCGCTCCCTGGCCAGCGTCTTGAGTTCTTCGATGACCGGTGGCACGGTGTGGTCGCCGGGCCCATTTTCCAGCCGGAATCGGTCGTATTCGGCTTCGGCGGGAAAAACGAACTCTGTCATGAACGCGCTGAGCCGCTTGTGATAGTCGGCCGCCTTGGCCGACATCGCAAAATCCATGCCAGTCACGATAGGCCCACGCCGATCTGGCGGAGAATGCGGCTGCTGGTGCCGCGCGCGCGGGGCTGCGGCATGCTGACGAACATGACCAGAGATGAGATCACGGCCCGCATCGTCGCGGCGCGGGTCGCCAACGGGCTGACGTGGCAGCAGATCGCCGACGCAATCGGAAAGCCGGTGGTCTGGACGACCGCGGCGCTGCTTGGCCAGCATCCCATCCCGGCGGAGTTGGGCAAGGTCCTCGTCGGACTGCTCGACCTCGACGAGTCCGTGGTGCCCATGCTGGCCGCGGTGCCGATGCGCGGTGGGCTGCCGACCGTGGTGCCAACCGACCCGACCATCTACCGCTTCTACGAGGTGCTCCAGGTGTACGGCGGCGCCATCAAGGAACTGATCCACGAGAAGTTCGGCGACGGCATCATGAGCGCGATCAACTTCAGCGTCGAAGTTCAGAAAAAGCCGCACGCCGCCGGCGACCGGGTGGTGGTGACACTCGACGGCAAGTTCCTGCCCTACGACTGGGCGGCGTCGCAAGGCTGACGGTCCGTCAGGCTGCGGGCGCTGACCGGTCGCGGCCCCGCCGCGCCAGCCGGGCGGAGGCATCTTCCGGGTACATCTCGGCCTTCTCGTGCGGGTCCACGATGGGCATGAGAACCTTGTCCGCGACGTCGCGGGTGAGCCCGATCAACTCGGCCGCCTCCGGGGTGGGCAGCAACCGCTCAACGGCCATGCGAGCCCCCTCCTATTAAGGTGTTTGGGCACCCAATAAATCCGATGGGTGACGCGGAGTCGATCCGGCGGGGAAGTAGAGAGGGTCAGGTGAACCAGACGCAGACGACGATCGGGGTCGTGCGGGAGTCGGGCGAGGGGGAGCGCCGGGTGGCGCTGGTGCCCAAGGCAGTCGCAGGACTGGTCTCCAAGGGCCTCAACGTCCTGGTGGAGGCCGGTGCGGGGGCACCGGCGCTGCTGCCTGACGAGCTGTACACCGACGCCGGCGCGACCATCGGTGATGCCTGGTCGGCCGATGTGGTGGTCAAGGTGGCGCCGCCCACCGATGATGAGGTGGCCCGGCTGCGTAGCGGGCAGACGCTGATCGGCTTCCTCGCGCCCCGCAACTCCGACACCAAGATCCCGGCGCTTCAGCAGGCCGGCGTGCAAGCCTTCGCGTTGGAGGCGATCCCGCGGATCTCCCGGGCGCAGGCGATGGACGCGCTCTCGTCGCAGGCCAATGTGGCCGGCTACAAGGCGGTGCTGTTGGCGGCATCGGAGGCGACGCGGTTTTTCCCGATGTTGACCACCGCGGCAGGCACCGTCAAGCCGGCGACCGTCCTTGTTCTCGGCGTGGGAGTGGCCGGCCTGCAGGCGCTGGCCACGGCCAAGCGGCTGGGGGCACGCACCACCGGTTATGACGTGCGGCCGGAGGTGGCCGATCAGGTGCGCTCGGTAGGGGCGCAGTGGCTGGATCTGGGTATCGACGCCGCGGGAGAGGGCGGGTACGCCCGTGAGCTGACCGATGAGGAACGCGCCCAGCAGCAGAAGGCGCTGGAGAAGGCCATCACCGGCTTCGACGTGGTGATCACTACGGCGCTGGTGCCGGGCCGTCCGGCGCCCCGGCTGGTGACCGCCGAGGCGGTGAAGGGCATGGCGGTCGGCAGTGTCATCGTCGACCTGGCCGCCGAAACGGGCGGCAACTGCGAACTGACCGAACCCGGCAGGACCGTCGTGCGCCACGACGTGACGATCAGCGCGCCCCTGAACCTGGCGGCCACCATGCCCGAGCACGCCAGCGAGCTGTACTCCAAGAACATCACCGCCTTGCTGGACCTGCTGGTCAGCCACGGCAGGCTGGCGCCCGATTTCACCGACGAGGTGGTCCACGCGGCGTGCGTGACCCGCGCCCATGGAGAGGATTCCTAGATGTATGACCAACTCTTGGCCAACCTGGCCATCTTGGTGCTGGCCGGGTTTGTCGGATTCGCGGTGATCTCCAAGGTCCCCAACACCTTGCACACCCCGTTGATGTCGGGCACCAACGCCATCCACGGCATTGTGGTGCTGGGCGCGCTGGTGGTGCTGGGCCGCCTGCCGCACCCGACGCTGGCGGAGCAGATCATCTTGTTCGTGGCGCTGGTGTTCGGCACGCTCAACGTGATCGGCGGGTTCGTCGTCACCGACCGGATGCTGGGCATGTTCAAGGGCAAGAAGCCCGCTTCGGTCCAGGTCGAGACAACCGGACAGCCGAAGTGAACAACCTCGTCGCGGTGCTCTACATCGTCGCATTCGCGCTGTTCATCTACGGCCTGATGGGCCTGACCGGGCCCAAGACCGCGGTGCGCGGCAACTGGATCGCCGCCACCGGCATGGCGATCGCGGTGATCGCCACGCTGATCGCGATCCGCCACACCCACAACTGGCCGTTGATCATCGCGGGTCTGCTGCTGGGTGTGGTGCTGGGTGTGCCGCCGGCGCGGTTGACCAAGATGACCGCGATGCCCCAGCTGGTGGCGTTGTTCAACGGCGTCGGCGGCGGCACCGTGGCGCTGATTTCGCTCTCGGAATTCCTCGACACCCGCGGTTTTTCGGCGTTTCACCACGGTGAGTCGCCGACCGCGCACATCGTGGTGGCGTCGCTTTTCGCCGCGATCATCGGCTCGATCTCGTTCTGGGGATCGCTGATCGCGTTCTCCAAGCTGCAGGAGATCCTGCCCGGCCGGCCGATCGGGGTCGGCAAGGCCCAGCAGCCGCTCAACGTGGCACTGCTGTTGGCGGCGATCGCCGCAGCCGTCGTCATCGGCATCGACGCCCACCCCGGCGACGGGGCGCCGCTGTGGTGGATGATCGGACTGCTGGCCGCCGCGGGTGTGCTGGGGCTGATGGTGGTGCTGCCGATCGGCGGCGCCGACATGCCGGTAGTCATCTCGCTCCTCAACGCGATGACCGGATTGTCGGCGGCGGCGGCTGGGTTGGCGCTCAACAACACCGCGATGATCGTCGCGGGCATGATCGTCGGCGCCTCCGGTTCCATCCTGACCAACCTCATGGCCAAGGCGATGAACCGCTCCATCCCGGCGATCGTCGCCGGCGGGTTCGGCGGCGGCGGAATCGCGGCCGACTCGAGCGACGGTGCCGACAAGCACGTCAAGTCCACCTCGGCCGCCGACGCGGCGATCCAAATGGCCTACGCCAACCAGGTCATCGTGGTGCCCGGCTACGGCATGGCCGTAGCGCAGGCGCAGCACGCCGTCAAGGACATGGCCAGCCTGCTCGAACAGCGCGGCGTGCCGGTCAAATACGCCATCCACCCCGTGGCGGGGCGCATGCCCGGGCACATGAACGTGCTGTTGGCCGAGGCCGACGTCGAATACGACGCGATGAAGGAGATGGACGACATCAACGACGAGTTCGCCCGCACCGACGTCGCGCTGGTCATCGGCGCCAACGACGTCACCAATCCCGCCGCGCGCAACGAAGCCAGTTCGCCGATCTACGGCATGCCGATTCTCAACGTCGACAAAGCTAAGTCGGTCATCGTGCTCAAGCGCTCGATGAACTCCGGCTTCGCCGGCATCGACAATCCGCTGTTCTACGGCGATGGCACCACCATGCTGTTCGGCGACGCCAAGAAATCGGTCAGCCTCGTCACCGAGGAACTCAAGGCGATCTGACCCGCCAAACTGCATCCTCTGCGCCCCGAATCGGGACGGCGTGTCGCAGCGCAGAGTTCGGTGCCGCACACAACGCGCACCCCCGAAGCCCGCGCACAAGCACCGCATAACATATGCCGCAACCCCAAGCGAGGCCCTACCATCGGTGCCCGTGGCCGACAGCGACCCGTGGTACGAACGCCCCGGGACGGTGCTGGCGGCAGCTGTGGGCGGCGTGGTCCTGATCGCATTGCTCGTGTTCGCCGTCCTCCAAACGTCTCGCCAGTCGGTTGGTCCGGCAACAACCACGAGGACGACGTCGACCACGACCACAGCGACTACCCACCGCACGACGACCACCTCCGCGCCGGCCACCCCCTCGCCGAGCAGCACCGCACCGACGACCCAGACCACGTCGATCGAGCCACCGCCCACCCAGGCGCCGACGACGGAGACCACCGAGCAACCCACCGAGAGCCCGACGACCACGCCCACCACGTTCAACCCGTATTCGACCACCACTGCGCCGGCCGCCGGTGCGTATTAGCGGGCAACAGCAGTGCGCTGTCGCCGAACTCGTGCCAGAGGTAGTCGTGCCGGGCCGCCTCCCGGTACGCGGCGGCCACCAGTCGCGGCCCCGCCACTGCCTCCAGCAACAGCAGGTGCGACGCGCCCGCCTCGTGCCAGCCGGTGATCAGCCCGTCGACCACTCGCACCGGGTGTGCCGGCCCGACGACGAGGTTCGTCCAGCCCTCGGCGGCCCGAACGACGCCGTCGCCGGATGCGGCGGACTCCAGCGCGCGGGTGACCGTGGTGCCGACCGCGACCACCCTGCCACCGGCGGTCTTCGTCATGTTCACCACCCGGGCGGTGACCGGCGACACCCGGAACCACTCCGGTGCCGGTGGCTCGCCCGGCTCCGCTGACGAGACGCCGGTGTGTAACGTGACAGGGGCGATCGCGATGCCCGACGCGAGCAGCGATGTCACCAGCTCGGTGGTGAACGGTCGTGCCGCGCTCGGCATCTCAGCGCTTCCGGGTTGTCGCGCGAACACCGTCTGATAGTCGCGCAGCGGCCATTCCCGCGGTACGTACGCGTATCGGATCGGACGTCCGTTGCGTGCGAGATACGACAGGGCGTCGCCCTCGACCGCCAGCCGCGAGACCCATAGACGGCTGCCGGCCACGCCGGGCGCGGGGTACGACGACGTCACGGTCAGCGCGGCGCCCTGCGGTAGCTCGATCCGCTCCCCGGGCCGGATGTCACCCATGTACCCGGTCGAGTTCACGCTTGCCCGCAACTCGACCGCCCACACGTATTCGGTTAGGGCGGTGGAGAAATGGACGATGACCGATTGCTCGTCCGGCCGGTGCCGGCCGTCCCGGTGTCCCGGCACCGCCGCGGGCAATGTCGCCGAGTTGTTCACCACCATCAGGTCGCCGGCACCGAGGTAGTGGCCGAGGTCGGCGAACCTCACGTGGTCGATGCCGTCGGGCCGGGCGACCAGCAGCTTGACGCGGTCGCGCGGAACTCCGCGGGCCTCGGGCGGTTCGGCAGCGTCAGACGCTGTCGGGCGGCGGAACCGGGTGTGTGGGCTGGCCGCCGTCATGCGGACGGCCTGAGGTCGCTGGCCCGGTATCGGCCGCTGGGCGCCCCGCTGTCCAGCAGCTCGAGCACGGCGGGAACCACGGTTTCAGGTTTCCGACGATCGGAGATGTCCTCTCCTGGAAAAGCGGCTTGATGCATCTCTGTGCGCATGTCACCCGGGTCGAATGCATAAACCGTGACCGCGTCGCTTTCCGCGGCCAGGACCGAGGAGAGCTGGTCGAGCGCGGCCTTCGATGAGCCGTAGCCGCCCCACCCCGGATACGCCTCCACCGCTGCATCCGAGGTGACGTTGACGATGACCCCGCCGGCTGCGGTCAGTGCGGGCAGCGCTGCCTGCGCCAACGCGAGCGGGGCAACGACGTTCACCTCGTACACCGTTCGCAGTTCGGTGAGCGGATAGTCGGCCAGGCGCGGCCGCGGGCTCGGCCCGAGCGCGCTCGCATTATTGACGAGCAGACGAAGTGTCCCCGCCGCGCGGGCGGCGCCCACCACCGCGTCGCGATGTGATGGGTCGCTGACATCACCGGGTATCGCGATGAGCCGCGGCGAGTGCAGTGCTGACGCCGCGGCGTGCAGATCGCGCCGAGCGTCGCCGACGACCGTCCATCCCCGGTCGAGCAGCGCAGCGGCGATTGCACGGCCCAATCCGCGCGAGGCGCCGGTCACGATGGCAACGGCTGAAGTGTTGTCGAATCCGTTCATACCTGCATACTGATAGTTGAAGTTAACTTCAAGTCAAGAGTCGAGGACAGGTAATGGACAAGGCTGATCTGCTTACCGTGAGCGAGCTGGCCCACCGCAGCGGGTTCGCGCCGTCGGCGATCAGGTTCTACGACAGAGCGGGCCTGATCTCCGCCACCAGAACCGGCGGTGGACAGCGCCGCTTCGAGCGCAGCATGCTGCGCCGCCTCGCGTTCATCCGCGCGGCCCGCAACGTCGGGCTGACGCTCGACGAGATCGCCGCGGCCCTGGGAAAGCTGCCCGACGCCCGGACCCCCAACCGCGCCGACTGGGCCAGGCTGTCGAAGCAGTGGCGGGCCCGGCTGGACGATCAGATCGCCGGGCTGGTGGCGCTGCGCGACAGCCTGGATTCGTGCATCGGCTGCGGCTGCCTGTCGCTGCGGCGGTGCGCGATCTCCAACCCGGCTGATACCGCGGCTCTCGGCGGCCCCGGCGCGGTGTATCTGCCCAGATCGCTGCGCCGCCCGTCGCCGCAGCGCATACCCTGACCGCTCAGCGGCGGCGTACCCAGACGACGAGTCCGATCAGCATCGCGGCACCCACCAGGGCGGCCGCCAGCGGCACCCGCTGGTCCCGGGTGGTCGCCGCGATTCGGTTCCTCGCTTCAAGCGCCGTCTGTCTCGCCCGGTCCTTGACGTCGAGTTTGGCCGACAGGGCGGCAACGGTCTGGCCGAGTTCCTGTCGCGTCTGTTCGATGTCGGCCTGCAGATCGCCGACCCCGGCGTCCGGTCCCGGTTCGGGGCGGGCTGGTTCACTGCCGGTCATGGCGCGCGTCCTTCACTTCTCGGATGTCGTCTTTCACACTCGCCACGGTCTGCGGCGCGGCCGGCGTGATCTGCTGCATCTCCCGCCGACTGACCAGGGCGGCGACGCCGGCCGCCACGAAAAGCGCCGCGCCGGCGATGAGGGCGGCCGCCCACACCGGCAGTACCAGCGAAAGCGCGGCAATGGCTGCGGCGATGAAGCTGGCCAGACCGAAGACGGCTATCAACCCGGCGCCGCTCAACAGGCCGGCGCCGATGCCGGCCCGCTTCGCCGATTCTTGGAACTCCTTCTGCGCCAGCCGCATCTCGTCGCGCACCAGTCGCGACGTCTGCGACGACAACTGGGTCATCAACTCGCCGATCGACGGGTCGGCGGCGGGCCTGGGCTCCACGCTCATGACACGGTGATTGCCCGAGGCGCGAGCCGACGAAACATTCTCAGCCGACACATCGGAGTCAGCGGATGGTGCTGACCCCGCCGTCGACGGGGATCACCGCCCCGGTGATGTAGGCGCTGGCCCGGCTGGCCAGAAACACCGAGATGCCGGCGATGTCGTCGGGTCGCCCGATGCGGCCCAACGGCAGTTGCGCGCCCACCGCCTCGGCGCCCGCGACTAGTAGTGTCTTCGTCATCTTCGACTCGAACAGCCCCGGCGCGATCGCGTTGACCAGGATGTCGGGAATGAGCTCAGCGGCCAGGTGCCGGGTCAGCATGTGAACGGCGGCCTTGCTCGCGCTGTAAGAGAAGTTGTTCATCCCCGGCACGGGTGGGCGCAGACCGTCGACGCTGCCGGTGTTGACGACGCGGGCCGGGTCGTCGGGCGCCGAGCCCGCTTTCAGCAGCGGCAACAGCGCACGGGTGAGCAGAAAGACACCCTTAACGTTCACCGCGAAGACCCTGTCGAACGCCGACTCCGGGAATTCGTCGAAAGCTGCTCCCCATGCCGCACCGGCGTTGTTGAACAACGCATGGATCGCGTCCTCGCGGTCGGCCAGCACCGCGGCCAGGCGTTCCACGCCGGTGCCGGTGCCGAGGTCGGCGGGTATCGACTCCACCGCACCGAATGCCGATAGTGCCTCCACCGCCGCGTCGAGGTCAGCGGTCTTGCGGCTGGACACATAGACTTTCGCGCCGGCCCGCAGCAGCCCTTCGGCCATCATCAGGCCGATACCGCGACCGCCGCCGGTGACGACGGCGACCTTGCCGCTCAGGTCGAACAACTCCGGCCCCATGGCCACCTCACTGCCCGTTGAACGCGATGATCTGGCGGACGGCTGCGCCGTCGGCAAGCCGATCCATGGCTTCGTTGATGTCCTCGAGCGCAACGGTCGACGAAACCAACGACTCCACCGGCAGCCGCCCGGACCGCCATAGCTGCACGAACCGGGGGATGTCTCGCGCCGGCACCGCCGAACCCAGGTAGCTGCCGATCAATGCCCGGCCCTCGGCCACGAATCCGAGCGGCGAGACGCTGATTCGCGTGTCGGGGTGCGGCAGGCCGACGGTGATCGTGCGGCCTCCCGGTGCGGTCAGGCCGATCGACGTTTCCAGTGCGATCGGATGGCCGGCGGCCTCGATGACCACCGCCGCCTTCACCCCCTGGTCGATCGCCTGCTGTGTCGTGTAGGCCTCGTGCGCTCCGGCCCGCCGCGCCATGTCGAGCTTCTCGGGCAGTTGGTCGACCGCGACCACCCGCACGTCCGGGTGCGCGAGGGCGGTCAGCATCGCCGCCATGCCCACACCGCCGAGTCCGACGACAACGAGCGTGTCGCCGGCCACCGGCCTTCCGACGTTGATCACCGCCCCGCCGCCGGTCAGCACGGCGCAGCCGAGCAGGGCCGCGACGGTCGGCGGCACGTCGGGATCGACTGGCACCACCGATTTACGTGAGACCACCGCCCGGGTCGCGAACCCCGACACCCCGAGATGGTGGTGCACCGGCCGTCCGTCTCGGCTGAGCCGCCGCTGGCCACCGAGCAGGGTTCCGGCGTTGTTGGCTTGGCTACCGCGCTCGCAGGGCGTGCGCCCGTCGGTGGCGCACGCGCGACACTGGCCGCACCGCGGCAGGAACGTCATCACGACCCGCTGCCCGACCGGCAGATCCAGATCGGCCGAACCCACGCGCTCGACGACCCCGGCCGCCTCATGCCCGAGCAACATCGGCACCGGACGAACCCGGTTGCCGTCCACGACCGACAGGTCGGAGTGGCACAGCCCCGCCGCTTCGATGCGCACCTGGAGTTCCCCGTCACCCGGCTGCGCCAGCTCCAGCTCGTCGACGGTGATCGGCCTCGATTCGGTGTATGGCCGCGGCGAGCCGATCCGCTCGAGAACCGCTCCCCGGATTTTCATTGCAACGCCTCGTCGTCGATGAGCTCGACCGGACCCGGCATGCCGCGGACGGTACCACTGACAGAATTCCCGATATGAGCGTCGGGCCCGGAGACCAACGATCCCTTACCAGCCGGGATTTCCCGGTGCACTGGCCGGTGCTGACGCGGTGGACCGACAACGACATGTTCGGACACCTCAACAACGCGGTGTACTACGAGCTCTTCGACACCGCGATCAACGCGTGGATCAACACCACGAGCGGAATCGACCCGCTCACCATGCCGACCCTGGGGGTCGTCGCCGAGTCTGGCTGCCGGTACTTCGCCGAATTGGCCTTCCCCGAACCGCTGGCCGTCGGACTTGCCGTCACCCGCCTCGGACGCAGCAGCGTCACCTACCGGTTGGGCGTTTTCCAGGCGGCCGCCGATCGGTTAGGCGGCGATGAGAGGCACCGGGTCGCCGCCGTTGGGCACTGGGTGCATGTCTACGTGGATCGCCTGAGTCGCCGGCCGGTTCCGATACCCGAACCGATACGTTCCGTGCTCAACACTGCCTGCCTGCCCACAACCCAGCCGACTACACCGGCGGATAGGCCGGCGGAGGATAGCCGCCCCCGGGACCCGAAATCCCCCGCAGCCCCCAGGCAAACCAGTTGAAGAAGTACTCGACTTCGTCGCTGGCGTCATAGTCCGGATTCGGGTCCATGCGACCACTCCTTCAGATGTCGGCTGCCACGGAGTCTAGCCCGCAGGGAACCAGCGCAGCCGACCGCTGCGAAAATCGAACTGTCCAACCGGTTGATTGGTCGGCGGCGCCGCCGACGGCTGCATATAGTGAGGCGCCATGTCATCGCAACCCGATGCCCCGCGCGAGAACGGGACCGCGAACGAGCTGTCCCGCCGTGAAGAGCTGCTGGCCGTCGCCACCAAGCTGTTCGCCGCCCGCGGCTATCACGGCACGCGCATCAACGACGTCGCCGACGTAGTCGGGTTGAACAAGGCCACGGTGTACCACTACTACGCCAGCAAGTCGCTGATCCTGTTCGACATCTATCGCCGGGCGGCGGACTCCACGGTCGCGGCGGTCCACGACGACCCGTCCTGGTCGGCGCGTGAGGCGATCTCCCACTTCACCCGCCGCCTGTTGGCCAACATCGCCAACAACGTCGAGGGCGCGGCGGTGTACTTCCAGGAAAGCCCCTACATCACCGAGTGGTTCACCGAGGAGCAGGTCGCCTACATCCGTGCCGCCGAGACCGCGGTCTACGAGCACGTACGCGACGTCATCGACCGCGGAATCGCCAGCGGCGAGTTCTATTACTGTGACTCGCACGTGCTGGCGCTGGGGTACATCGGCATGACGCTTGGCGCCTATCGATGGCTCAGGCCGACCGGGCGGCGCAGTGCCAACGAGATCGCCGTCGAATTCGCCAGCGCGCTGCTCCGAGGTCTTATCCGCGACCCGGCCGTGCGCGAGGAGTCGCCGCTGGGGTCGGCGGGCAGTGCGGGCGCCACCACGGTGGCCTGACGCGCCGGTGGCGCCCCGGGCTCCCACGTATGCTCGGCCAATGCCGATGGTGAGCAAGACCGTCGAGGTAACCGCCGCACCGGAGACGATCATGTCGATCGTCGCGGACTTCGAGTCCTATCCCCAGTGGAACGAAGAGATCAAGGGCTGCTGGGTGCTGGCCCGCTACGATGACGGGCGGCCCAGCCAGCTGCGCCTGGACGTCGAGATCCAGGGCCAGGCGGGTACTTTCATCTGCGCGGTGTACTACCCCGGCCCGGCCCAGATCTACACGATGCTGCAGCAGGGCGACTTCTTCTCCAAGCAGGTGCAGACGTTCGCTGTCGTGGGGATGGGGGCATCGTCGCTGCTGACCGTCGATCTCGACGTCGAGACGACGATGGCGGTCCCCAAGATGATGGTCAAAAAGCTCACCAACGATCTGCTCGACTACCTGGCCGACAACCTCAAGAAGCGCGCCGAGCAGCTCGCCACCAGCTCTTGATCTCGCCGACTGTGCGGTGTCGTGGGCGACTCGCCGGCCCGCCCGTACCAGGCCGCACACTCGCCCGCCTTGCCGGCAACCGCCCGCCTAGCGATCCCAGATGCCGGATTCCTCGACCCGCGCGGTCAACCGCCGCAACCCGTCGGTGAACTGCCAGTTCGTCAGCGTCAGCACGGCGCGCACGTCGCGGCGGCGCAGCGCGGCGATCAGATCGCGGTGGTTGTCGACCGCGGCGGGACCCCACGCCGGGTCGGCGGCGTAGATCCGCGGCGGCATGTAGCGCGCCGCGTGCAGCAGGAACCAGGCCAGCTTGATTCGCCCCGTCGCGCGGTTGAAGCAGCGGTGGAAGGCGAATTCTGCGGCCGCGATCTCATCGGGTTCGCCGGCGGCCACCGCCTGCGCGAGCCCGTCGTTGAGCCGTTCCAGCTCGTCGATCTCGTCGTCGGTGATGCGTTTCGCGGCGGTGGCGGCCAACTCCTTGGCGATCGTGGCCTGCAGCCAGAACAGGTCCTCGATGTCGTGGCGGCTCAGCGGTGCCACCACGTGGCCGCGGTGCGGCTCCAGCTGGACCATGCCCTCGCCGCGCAGCGTCCGCAGCGCCTCGCGCACCGGGGTGATGCTGACGCCCAGCTGGGCCGCCGTCTCGTCCAGCCGGATGAACGTCCCCGGCCGTAGCGTTCCCGACATGATCGCGGCGCGCAGGTGACCGGCAACCTCGTCGGACAGCTGCTCGCGTCGTAAACCGCGGTGCAACGGCGTCCGCGCCTTGGCTGGTGCGCTCACGTGGCCCCACTAACGACAGCGAACGGTCTATCCGTTGGGGCTTGTCCCCGGGATGCCCAGGCCTTAGTGTGGCCGGGACAACACAATGTTTGATCAAATATCAATTCGGCGCAACCCAAGTAACAAATAGAGGAGCCCGCCCAGTTGACCTCTGAGCCATCCGTCACCGAGCAGCCCTACTTGGCCCGGCGACAGAACTGGTCCAACCAGCTGTCCCGGCACGCCATGATGCAGCCCGACAGCACGGCGCTGAGGTTCCTCGGCAAGACGACGACGTGGCGCGAACTTGACCGCCGGGTGGAGCTGCTCGCCGACGCGCTCAGTCGTGGCGGGGTGGGCTTCGGCGATCGCGTGCTGGTCCTGATGCTCAACCGCACCGAGTTCGTCGAATCGGTGCTTGCGACCAACCGGCTCGGCGCCATCGCGGTGCCGGTCAACTTCCGGATGACCCCGGCCGAGATCTCCTACCTCGTCGGCAACTGCGGCGCCCGCGTGGTGGTCACCGAGTCGGTTCTCGCCGCAGTCGCCAAGGCCGTGCGCGGGCTGGAGCCGACGTTGTCGACGCTGATCGTCGCCGGTTTACCCACCGACGACGACGTCGTCGGATACGACGACATGCTGGCCGAGCAGGGCGAGCCGCACCCGGTGGTCGACGTGCCCGACGACTCGCCGGCGCTGATCATGTACACCTCCGGCACCACCGGCCGGCCCAAGGGTGCGGTGCTGACCCACGCCAACATGACCGCTCAGGCCATGACCGCGCTCATGACCCACGGTGTGGTGCTGAACACCGACGTGGGCTTCATCGGGGTGCCGCTGTTTCACATCGCCGGCATCGGCAATGTGCTGACCGGTTTGCTGCTCGGCATCCCGACGGTGCTCTACCCGTTGGGCGCCTTCGACCCGGGCGCACTGCTCGACATGCTGGCGGCCGAGAAGGTCACGTCGATCTTCCTGGTCCCCGCGCAGTGGCAAGCGGTGTGCGCGGCGCAGCGCACGAAACCCCGCGACGTGCGGCTGCGGGTGTTGTCATGGGGCGCCGCTCCGGCGTCGGATACCCTCCTTCGGCAGATGTCCGAGACATTCTCGGGCGGCCAGATCCTCGCCGCCTTCGGGCAGACCGAAATGTCACCGGTGACTTGTATGTTATTGGGCGACGACGCCATTCGTAAGCTGGGCTCCGTCGGCAAGGTGGTCCCGATGGTCGCCGCGCGGGTGGTTGACGAGGATATGAACGACGTCCCCGTCGGCCAGGTCGGCGAAATCGTGTATCGGGCGCCCTCCCTCATGGCCGGTTACTGGAACGACCCGCAGGCCACCGCCGAGGCGTTCGCCGGCGGCTGGTTCCACTCCGGCGACCTGGTCCGCCAGGACGAAGAGGGCTACGTCTGGGTGGTCGACCGCAAGAAGGACATGATAATTTCCGGCGGCGAGAACATCTATTGCGCCGAGGTGGAAAACGTGCTCGCCGCCCACCCGGCAATCGTCGAAGTGGCCGTGATCGGCCGGCCTCACGAGAAGTGGGGCGAAGTCCCGGTGGCGGTTGCGGCCGTTGCTCAGGATGGGCTCACCCTCGCTGATCTTGATGGATTCTTGTCCGGCCGCCTTGCCCGTTACAAACACCCCAAAGCGCTCGAGATCGTCGACGCGCTGCCCCGGAACCCGGCCGGCAAAGTGCTCAAGACCGAGTTGAGGGTTCGGTTCAGGGACGTGACGCCCAAGATTGACGCTCGCGAAAATGCAACTGTCACAACCGTTTCTGCAGGGGCAGGCGAGGCCTGACCGGGGAGGTGAGTTTGCTAGGAGTTCAGCGGGCCTTAATCGTGCGGATGCGGTGCACCGCGACGCCGCGATCGGGTACAGTCCTGTGGTCCGTCTCGCTACCCGCCAGTAGGGAGGCGGTCGTCACACCCGCGGGGTTGGTGCGAGGAGGGGGCGTGTTACACGGTCTGCCGTTGCGCCGCGACGACCATGGCTACTTCGCGCCGGTGCCCCTCCTGGGGGCGACGACGTGAGCTCCCAGAACGGGATCACCGGCTACGTCCGCGACCAGACGCGCCCCGCGCTCGAGGCCGTCGGCGGCTTTGTGCACATGTGCGTGCTGACCGGCAGGGCGCTGGCCCGCCCGTTCCAGTGGCGCGAGTTCATTCTGCAGAGCTGGTTCCTGATGACGGTGGCGTTCCTGCCCACCGTCGCGGTGTCCATCCCGCTGACCGTGCTGCTGATCTTCACGCTCAACATCCTGCTGAACGAGTTCGGTGCCGCCGACATCTCCGGCGCCGGCGCGGCGCTGGGTGCGGTGACCCAGTTGGGACCGCTGGTGACGGTGCTCGTCGTGGCCGGTGCGGGTTCGACCGCAATCTGCGCGGACCTGGGTGCCCGCACCATTCGTGAGGAGATCGACGCCCTCGAGGTGCTCGGGATCGACCCGATTCACCGGCTCGTCGTTCCCCGCGTGGTGGCGTCCACGTTCGTTGCGATGTTACTTAACGGCGCGGTGATCACTATCGGCTTGGTCGGCGGGTTCATATTCGGCGTCTACCTGCAAAACGTGTCGGCCGGTGCCTATGTGTCGACGCTGACCCTGGTGACCGGACTGCCCGAGGTGCTGATCTCCATCGTCAAGTCCATGGTGTTCGGGTTGATCGCCGGGCTGGTCGGCTGCTACCGCGGGCTGACGGTGTCAGGCGGCGCCAAGGGTGTCGGCACGGCCGTCAACGAAACCCTGGTGCTGTGCGTGGTCGCGCTGTTCGCCGTCAACGTCGTGCTGACCACGATCGGCGTCCGGTTTGGCACGGGGCGTTGACGTGAGTACCGCCACCGTCCTGCGCAGCCGCTTCCCCCGGGCCTACCGCACCGCCGGCAGGTGGGCCGCAGCACCGGGACGCTTCTTCGACAGCACCGGCCACGTCGCGGTGTTCGTCGTCACCGCGATCGGCCAGATCCCCTACGCGGTGCGCACCTACCGCAAGGAGCTGCTGCGGCTGATCGCCGAGATCGGCATGGGCACCGGCGCGATGGCCGTCATCGGCGGGACCGTCGCGATCGTCGGCTTCGTCACCCTGTCGGGCGGTTCCCTGATCGCCATCCAGGGCTTCGCTTCGCTGGGCAACATCGGGGTGGAGGCCTTCACCGGGTTCTTCGCCGCGCTGGTCAACGTCCGCATCGCCGCTCCGGTGGTATCGGGCCAGGCGCTGGCGGCCACGGTCGGCGCCGGCGCCACTGCGGAGCTGGGTGCGATGCGGATCGCCGAGGAAATCGACGCGCTGGAAGTGATGGGCATCAAGTCGATCGCGTATCTGGTCTCCAGCCGCATCATGGCGGGCTTTGTCGTGATCATCCCCCTGTACGCGATGGCGATCATCATGTCGTTCCTGTCGGCACAGATCACCACAACGTTCTTCTACGGGCAGTCGATCGGCACGTACCAGCACTACTTCCGCACGTTCCTGCGCCCCGACGACGTCTTTTGGTCATTCGTTCAGGCGATCATCATCTCGGTGATCGTGATGCTCAACCACTGCTATTACGGCTATTACGCCAGTGGTGGACCGGTCGGTGTCGGCGAGGCTGTGGGCCGGTCGATGCGCGCCTCGCTGGTCGCGATCGTGCTGGTGGTCCTGTTGGCATCGTTGGCGCTGTACGGTGTCAACCCGAACTTCAACCTCACGGTGTAGCCGATGAGCGCGCCGCTGAACTCGCCACGCACCCCGCCGTTCAAACTGGCGGGCTTCGTTTTGGTGCTGGTGTCGATCGTGGTGCTGGTGCTGGTGTATTTCCAGTTTCGCGGGGAGTTCAGCGCAAAGACGCAGTTGACGTTGCTGGCGAATAGGTCCGGTTTGGTGATGGACCCGGGGTCCAAGGTGACCTACAACGGGGTGGAGATCGGCCGGGTCGCCAAAGTCAGCTCCGTGATGGTGGGCGATCAACCCAAGGCCAAACTGACCCTGGAGGTCACCCCCCGCTACATCAAGCTGATCCCGGCCAATGTGGACGCCCAAATCCAGGCCACCACGGTGTTCGGCAACAAGTATGTGGCGTTCACCACGCCGAAAAATCCGGTGCCGCAGCGGGTTTCTCCCCAAGACGTGATCGACGTGTCACATGTGACCACCGAGTTCAACACGTTGTTCGAGACGATCGTGTCGGTTTCCGAGAAGGTCGACCCGGTCAAGCTCAACACCACCCTGACCGCCGCCGCGCAGGCGTTGGACGGGTTGGGGGCGCGGTTCGGGCAGTCCATCGACCACGGCAACGCGATACTGGCGGACCTGAATCCGCAGCTGCCCCAGCTTCGCTATGACACGCAACGGTTGGCCGATACCGCCGACGTGTATGCCAATGCCGCGCCGGACTTGTTCGACTTCCTGCGCAACGCGGTGACCACCGCGCGCACCCTCCATCAGGAGCAGGGCAATCTGGACGCGGCGCTGATGGCCTCGATCGGTTTCGGCAACACCGGCGCCGACATCTTTGAGCGCGGCGGCCCGTATCTGGTGCGCGGGGTGCAGGACCTGATTCCCACCTCCCAGCTGCTCAACACCTACAGCCCCGAAATCTTCTGCACCATCCGCGACTATCACGACGTGGCGCCGAAGATCGACGATTCGTTCGGCGGCAATGGGTACTCGCTGCGGACCCATTCGGAGGTCCTCGGTGCCGGCAACCCGTACGTGTGGCCGGATAACTTGCCGCGGGTGAATGCCCGCGGCGGCCCCGAGGGCGCACCGGGTTGCTGGCAGCCGATCACTCGTGACCTGTGGCCGGCGCCGTACCTGGTGATGGATACCGGTGCCTCGATCGCGCCGTACAACCACTTCGGGTTGGGCTCACCGTTTGCCATCGAGTACGTCTGGGGACGTCAGGTCGGGGAGTACACGATCAACCCATGAAAATCACCGGCACAGTTGTCAAGCTCGGCGCCTTCTCCCTGGTGCTGCTGATGTTCACCGCGATCATCATCGTGGTGTTCGGCCAGATGCGGTTCGACCGCACCACCAAGTATTCGGCGATCTTCAGCAATGTCAGCGGCTTGCGCAACGGGCAGTTCGTACGCGCTTCCGGGGTGGAAGTGGGCAAGGTCTCCAATGTGGAGCTGATGGATGGCGGTCAGCGCGTCCGCGTCGACTTCAACGTCGAACGATCGCTGCCGCTGTATCAGGGCACCACCGCGGCGATCCGCTACCTGAACCTGATCGGCGACCGCTACCTCGAGCTCAAGCGCGGCGACGACGACCGGCGGCTGCCACCGGGCGGGGTCATCCCGATTGACCGCACGCAGCCGGCGCTCGACTTGGACGCGTTGATCGGCGGATTCCGGCCGTTGTTCCGGGCGCTCGACCCGGCGAAGGTGAACAACATCGCCCAGGGCATCATCACGGTGTTTCAGGGCCAGGGCGGCACGATCAGCGACATTCTCGATCAGACCGCACAGCTGACCTCGACCCTGGCTGACCGGGACCAGGCCATCGGCGAGGTGATCAAGAACCTGAATATCGTGCTGGACACGACTGTCCGCCACCAAAAGCAGTTCGACGACACCATCAACAACTTCGAGGTGTTGATCACCGGGCTGAAGGACCGTGCCGATCCCATCGCGGATGCGTTGGCCAACATCAGCAACGGGGCCGGCACGGTCGGTGACCTCCTGGCCGACAACCGCCCGCTACTGCAGAGCACGATCAGCCATCTGGAGACGATTCAGCAGCCGCTGGTCGACCAGCGCGACCAACTCGACGAATACCTGACGCGCGTGCCCACGGCGCTGAGGATTCTCGGACGCGCTGGCGGCATCTACGGTGACTTCTTCAACTTCTATGCCTGTGACATCTCGCTTAGGCTCAACGGCCTGCAGCCGGGCGGCCCGGTCCGCACGGTGAAGCTCACGGGTCAGCCCTCGGGTAGGTGCACGCCGCAATGAGGACGCTGGAGGGTTCTAATCGGGTTCGCGGCGGGTTGATGGGCATCGTCGTCCTGCTGGTGGTGATTGGTGTCGGGCAGAGCTTTACCAGCGTGCCGATGCTTTTCGCGACACCCAACTATTTCGCGCAGTTCCGCGACACCGGCCAACTCAACGTCGGCGACAAGGTCCGCATCGCCGGCGTCAACGTCGGCGTGGTGCGGTCGACCGAGATACAGGGCGACCGGGTGGTCATCGGGTTCACCCTCGGCGGTAAGCAGATTGGTACCGCAAGCCACGCGAATATCCGTACCGACACCATCCTCGGACGCAAAAACCTCGAGATCGAGCCGCGCGGCTCAGAGATCCTGCGCGCCAATGGTGTGCTGCCGCTCGGCCAGACCACCACGCCGTATCAGATCTACGACGCGTTCTTCGACGTCACCAAGGCGGCGTCCGGCTGGGATATCGGCACCGTGAAGCAATCACTGAATGTGTTGTCGGAGACGATCGACCAGACCTACCCGCACCTTTCCGCCGCGCTGCAGGGCGTGCAGCGGTTCTCAGACACGATCGGTAAGCGCGACGAACAGATCAAGCAACTGCTGGCCAACGCCAACAAGATCGCGGGTGTGTTGGGCAGCCGCAGCGAGCAGTTCGACCGGCTGCTGGTCAACGCGCAAACGCTGTTGGCCGCGATCAACGAGCGGGGTCAGGCGATCACGTACCTGCTGTCGCGCGTCGACGAGTTCTCCGCACAGGTGCGGGGTTTCATCAACGACAACCCGAACCTCAACCACGTGCTCGAACAGCTGCGCGTCGTCAGCGACATCTTGGTCAAAAACCGCAACGGCCTGATGGATGCGCTGACCAACATCGCCAACATCACCACGGGCTTCGGCGAGGCCATCGCGTCCGGTCCGTACTTCAAGGTGATGCTGGTCAACCTGCTGCCGTACCAGATCCTGCAGCCGTTCGTGGACGCGGCGTTCAAGAAGCGCGGGCTTGATCCCGAGCAGTTCTGGCGCAGTGCGGGCCTGCCGGCGTTCCGCTTCCCCGACCCCAACGGCACCCGGTTCTCCAACGGTGCACCACCACCGGCACCGACCCCGCTGGAAGGCACGCCCGAACATCCCGGACCCGCGGTGCCGCCGGGTTCGCCGTGCTCGTACACCCCGCCCGCGGACGGCATGCCCACCCCCGGCAACCCGCTGCCATGCGCCAACCTGAACGTTGGCCCGTTCGGTGGGAACCCGTTCGGGCCCAACTACGACCGGCCCGACGTTGCGACATCGCCGCCGAACCCGAACGGGCTGGACGCGACCCCGGGCGTGCCGATCGCCGGAGTGCCGGGTGAGACACCGCCGCTGGTGCCCGGCACCCCGGTGCCTCTGCCACCCGCGCCGCCTGGAGCGCGCACGGAGCCGATCGGTCCGGTGTCGGGTCCGTTCCCGCCGCCGGTGATGCCGCCGCCCGACCTGACGGGACCGCCTCCACCACCCGGGCCCGGCCAGCAACTGCCGCCGGCCGGAAGCCCGCCGCTGCCTGGCAACCCACCCTTGAAGCCGCCGAATAACGAGGGCTAGCCGATGTCGACGATATTCAGCATGCGGAACGTCAAGTTACCCAACGTTTCTCGTGGGGCCGTGATCATCGGGTCGGTCGTCGTGGTGTTGGCTGTCATCGCCGGCCTCGTCGGCTGGCAGCTCTACAAGAAGCTGACCAACAACACCGTCGTCGCGTATTTCCCGGAGGCCCTGTCCCTGTATGCCGGTGACAAGGTGCAGATCATGGGGGTCAAGGTCGGCACGGTCGACAAGATCGAGCCGGCAGGCGACAAGATGAAAGTGACGTTCCACTACGAGAATAGGTACAAGGTTCCGGCGAACGCCACCGCATCGATCCTCAACCCGACACTTGTCGCGTCGCGCACCATCCAGCTGTCTCCGCCGTACACCGGCGGCCCGGTAATGCAGAACAACGCCGTGATCCCGGAGGACCGCACCCAGGTGCCGGTGGAATGGGATGAACTGCGCAACTCGATCAACCGGATCCTCACCCAGTTGGGGCCCACGCCCCAACAACCCAAAGGACCGTTCGGCGACGTGATCGAATCGGCGGCCTACGGGTTCGCCGGCAAGGGCCAGCAGATCAACCAGACGCTGAACAGCTTGTCCGATGCACTGGACACGCTCAACTCGGGCCGTGGCGACTTCTTCTCGGTGGTGCGCAGCCTGGCTTTGTTCGTCAACGCGTTGTATCGGAGCGATCAGCAGTTCGTCGCCCTGAACAACGACTTGGCCAGCTTCACGAACAAGTTCACCCAGAACGACCACGAAGTGGCCGACACGCTGCAGAACGTCAACGCGCTGCTGACGACCACCCGCCGGTTCATCGACCAGAACGGCGGGGTGCTCTCCCACGACATCGACAACCTCGCCGACGTGACCAACGCGATCGTGCAGCCGAAGCCGTTCAACGGTCTGGAGACCGGCTTCCACGTGCTGCCGACTCTTTCGGCCAACGCGTTGAACATCGCGCCCCGAGTGCCCGGTGGCATCGCCGGCCTGCCGGTGCTCACCAACTTCGCCAACCCGATGCAGTTCATTTGCAGTGCGATTCAGGCGGGCAGCCGGCTCGGCTACCAGGACTCCGCCGAATTGTGCGCGCAGTATCTGGCGCCGATCCTGGATGCGATCAAGTTCAACTACCTGCCGTTCGGCCTGAACATGTCGAACACGGCCGATACGCTGCCCAAGCAGATCTCTTACTCCGAACCCAGGCTGCAGCCGCCGCCGGGCTACAAGGACACCACCGTGCCGGGTATCTGGTCGCGCGACACGCTGTTCTCCTTCGGCAACCACGAGCCGGGCTGGGTCGTCGCACCGGGCATGCAGGGGGTCGATGTCCAGCCGTTCACGCAGAACATGCTGACCCCCGATTCGCTTGCCGAGTTGATGGGTGGCCCGGACATCGTGGCGCCGGCAGCGCCGCCGACACCCGGGGGCCCGCACCAGGCCGGCCCGCCGGACGCCTACACCGAGAACACCCCGCTGCCGCCACCGTGGTACGTGCAGCCCGGTCCGCCGCCGGCACCGGCTCCCGGCGTGGTTCCCGGACCGGTCGCGCCGACACCCCCACCGGTGGCTGGCCCGGCCGGCGCCCAGGGACCCGCAGGGCCTCCGCCCCCAGGACCTCCGCCTCCGGGTGGCTATCCCGCTGAGTCAGGGGGAGGCCACTGATGATCGCCGCGACGCGGATTGGGTTCGGCCGGGCTTGTCGCCGCGGCCTGGCATGCATGGTGGCAGCGATTGTGCTGACGTCGTGCGGCTCGTGGCGGGGGATCGCTAATGTGCCGCTGCCGGGGGGCCCGGGCTCCGGCGGCAACCACATGACCGTCTACGTGCAGATGCCCGACACGCTGGCGCTCAACGTCAACAGCCGCGTCCGGGTGGCCGACGTGTTTGTCGGTTCGGTGTCGGCGATCCAGCTGAAGAACTGGATCGCGACGCTCACGCTCAACATCGACCCGAGTGTGAAGCTGCCGGCCAACGCCACGGCGAAGATCGGTCAGACCAGCCTGCTGGGCAGCCAGCACGTTGAGCTCGCCGCCCCGCCGAATCCGTCACCGCAACTTCTGAAGAGTGGCGACACCATTCCGCTGAAGAACGCATCGGCGTTTCCGAGCACCGAACGTGTGCTGGCCAGCATCGCTTTCATCCTCAACGGCGGCGGCATCCCCAACCTCGAGGTGATCCAGAACGAGGTCAACAACATTCTCGACGGGCGCGCCGACCAGATCCGCGAATTCCTCAACCGCCTGGACACTTTCACCAACCAGCTGAATCAACAGCGCGACGACCTGACCCGGGCGATCGACTCCTCCAACCGGCTATTGGGCATCGTGGCCGCGCGCAACGACACGCTTGACCGGGTCCTCACCGACGTCCCGCCGGTGATCAAGCACTTCGCCGACACCCGTAACCTGTTCGCGGACGCGGTGGTCGCGCTGGGCCGGATCAGCAAGGCGGCCAGCGATGCGCTGGGCCCCGCGAGTGATAACCTGCACACCAATCTCGACCTGCTGCAGCGTCCGCTGGGAGAACTGGGCAAGGCGTCGCCCTACCTGATCGGCGCCCTCGATTTGCTGTTAACGGCGCCGTTCCCGGTTAAAACGATGGCGAAAGCGATCCGTGGCGACTACATCAACGTGTCGATCTTGGCCGACCTGACGCTCAGCGCGATTGACAACGGGGAATTGTCGGGCACCGGGATCTCGGGCATGCTTCGCGCACTCGAGCAGTCGTGGGGCCGCGACCCCAGCACGATGATTCCCGACGTGCGGTTCACCCCGAACCCGCACGATGCGCCGAACGGACCGCTGGTGGAAAGGGGTGGGTGACACGTGCTGACCCGGTTAATCCGCATCCAGCTGGTGCTCTTCGCGATCCTGACGTTGATCGCCCTGGCCGCCCTGGGCTGGTATTACCTGGAGTTGCCTCGGCTGGTTGGGATCGGCGAGTACACGTTGTATGCGGATTTGCCGGCGTCGGGGGGTTTGTACAAGACCGCCAATGTGACTTACCGCGGCATTGAGATTGGCAAGGTGACCAGCGTCGAACCGACCGAGCGGGGGGCGCGGGCGACGATGAGCATCGATGACCGCTACAAGATCCCGGTCGATGCGTCGGCCAATGTGCATTCGGTGTCGGCCATCGGTGAGCAGTATCTGGATTTGGTGTCAACGGGTAACCCGCGCCAGTATTTGCGTGACGGGCAGGCCATCACCACCGGCACGGTGCCCAGTGAGGTGGGCCCGGCGCTGGATGCGGCCAATCATGGGCTGGCGGTGTTGCCCCGGGACAAGATTTCCTCGCTGTTGGATGAGACGTCGCGCGCGGTGGGCGGTTTGGGTCCGTCGCTGCAGCGGCTGGTGGATTCCACGACCAACATCGCCAGTGATTTCAAAGACAATCTGGGCCCGGTCAACGACATCGTGCAGCATTCCTCGCCGATTTTGGACAGCCAGGCCAACTCCGGGGACGCCATCCAGCGCTGGGCACGCAATCTGAACATCATCGGCGCCCAGGTGGCCGATCAGGATGCCGCGCTGCGCGGTGGGCTGCAGCAAGCCGCGCCGACGCTAGACGCCGTGACCGCCGTGTTCAGCAATGTGCGCGAGACGCTGCCCCAAACACTGGCCAACCTCGAAATCGTGATCGACCTGCTCAAGCGCTACCACAAAAATACCGAGCAACTGCTGGTGACGTTCCCGCAGGGCGCAGCGGCCGCGCAGATGGGCACGATCTTTCCGGGTGAGGGCCTGCTGCATTTCGCGATCGGCGCCGCGTTTGTCGGGGTGGGCGCCACTTTGCTGACCCAAAACCTGGTCCCGCCGGGTGCTTTCACCGACTTGAACACCCCGCCGCCGTGTCTGACCGGATTTTTGCCGGCCTCGCAGTGGCGCTCGCCGGCCGACACCAGCATGGCCCCGCTGCCCAATGGGTTGTATTGCAAGATTCCGCAGGACTTTCAGGGCAACGCCGTGCGCGGGGCGCGCAATTATCCGTGTGTGGATGTGCCGGGCAAACGGGCGGCCTCACCGATCGAGTGCCGCAGCAACCAGCCCTACCTGCCGCTGGGCACCAACCCGTGGTACGGCGAGCCCAACCAGATCCGCAACTGCCCGGCCCCCGCGGCGCGCTGTGACCAGCCCGTGGACCCGGGCAAGGTGATCCCCGCGCCCAGCATCAACAACGGGATGAACCCGCTGCCGGCCGACCAGCTGCCCCAACCCCCGGCGCCGACCAGTGACCCGCTCAGCCGGCCCGGGTTGGGCACCGTGCAGTGCAGTGGCCAACAACCCAACCCCTGCATCTACACTCCGGCATCGGGTCCTGCCGCCATCTACAGCCCACAAAGCGGCGACGTGGTAGCGCCCGACGGGTCGAAGTTCACCCTCACCAATTCGAATAACACAGGAGACGACGGATGGAAGGAGATGCTGGCGCCAGCCGGCTGAACCCCACCGATGACGAGGGCTCGTCCGACCAGGTAGTCACTGAAGCCGAGGAAGCCACGGCGGCCCAGGAACCCACCGATCCGGCTCCCGAGCAACAAGGCCCCCCTTCCCGGCTGGGCCGTGGCTGGCTGATCGGCACCGCCGCGGCCCTGCTGCTGCTCGGTGCCGGGGTCGCGACCGGCGGATATTTCGCCTTGCGCTCGCATCAGCAGAGCCAAGCCCTGGCGCGCGCCGACCTGGCGGCCATCCAGGCGGCCAAGGACTGCGTTTCGGCCACGCACGCGCCGAACACCACTGCGATGGTCGCGGCCGAGCAGAAGATCGTGGACTGCTCCACCGGCAACTTCGGGGCGCAGGCGGCACTCTACAGCGGTGTGTTGGCCGAGGCCTACCAGGCCGCCAACGTTCAGGTTCAGGTCAGCGACATGCGGGCGGCGGTGGAGAAGCACAACGATGACGGCTCGATCGACGTCCTTGTCGCCGTGCGGGTGAAGGTGTCCAACACCGACACCCAGAACGAGGAACAGGGCTACCGACTGCGCGTGCAGATGGCGCCGGTGGACGGCACGTACAAGGTCGCCAAGCTCGACCAGGTGTCGAGTTGACCGCGGTGCTGGAAAAGGGCGACGCGGAGGAGGTCACCGACCAGGGTGTGACCGAGCCAGCCGTCGCATCATGGCTTTCACGAGCGGGGGCGTTCGCGGTCGACGTGTTGCTGGGGCTGGGCGTGGTCGCGACCTTGGCCGTCGTGGCGTTGATGATGACCTTCGGCGGCTGGCTGTGGTGGCTGACCGTGTCGGTCGGCGGCGTGGTGATCTTGACGATGGCGGTGAACCGGCTATTGCTGCCGGCGGTCATTGGCTGGAGCCTGGGCCGCTCTCTGTGCGGGATCGCCGTCACTCGACCCCACGGGCCGCAACGGCCCGGCCCATGGCGGTTGCTGGCGCGTGATCTCGCCCATCTCCTCGACACCACATCGCTCTTCATCGGCTGGCTGTGGCCGTTGTGGGACCGGCGCAACCGCACGTTCGCCGACCTGCTGCTGCGCACCGAGGTTCGACCGGTCGGGCGCACCGAACGCGACGTCCGGCGTCTCGTCGCGGTGGTGATGGCGGCGGCGGTGGCGCTTTCCGGCGGGTTCGCAGGCCTGGGCTATCTACTGGTGTACCGCCACGACACAGCCATCGAGCAGGCCCGCGCGCAGATCCAAGCCCAAGGGCCGAGGATCGTCGAAGAGATGCTGAGCTACGGCGCAGGCAGCATGCAGAAAGACTTCGCGCATGCGCAGACGCTGGTTACCGACAGCTACCGCCAGCAGCTGGTGGATCAACAGCGGGCCGTGCAACACGGCGGCGCGATGACCAATGAGTACTGGGTGGTCAACAGCGCGGTGCTCTCGGCCACCCCGGACAAGGCGACGATGCTGCTTGCGATGCAGGGCCAGCGACAGGCCAACCAGCAGCCGCAGCGGTTCATCACCGCCACGACCCGGGTCAGCTTCGAGAAGTCGCCCGACGGGCTCTGGCGTGTTGCCGATCTCACCGTGCTGATGAAGCCGGCACTCAACGTGAACCCGGCGCCCACTCCGAACCCGCCCTCGGCTCCGAACCCGCCCTCGGCCCCGAACCCGCCCTCGGCCCCGAATGGAGGCGGGCGATGAGTCCGCGGCGCAAGATCGATCCGGCCACCGAGGACATCGTCGAACCCGCGCCGACGCGGGAGCGTGTGTGGGCACTGCCGGTGCTGGGTGCTGTGGCGGCCTTGCTGATCGTGGCAGCGATCGCGCTGAGCACAGTGATGCTGAGTTCGCATGAAACGGATCGTCGTGAGGCCATCAAGGCTGCTGCTGTACTGGACTACGTCCGGTCATTCATGACCGAATACACGACACTGGATCCGTTTCACGCCAACGATTACGCCGACAGGATTCTGGCTCAGGGCACCGGCGACTTCGCCAAGGTTTTCAAGCAGCGGCAGAACGAAATCATGATCACGGTGGCCCGGGCCGAGCCGACGAGCGGGTCGGTCGTGGAAGCCGGCGTGTCCAAATGGAATGACGACGGCAGCGCCGACGTGCTGGTGGCGACGAAGGTTGTGACCAGCGGAGGCCCGAATGGCGCAACGGTGATCGAATCCGGGAACCGCTGGCTCGCTACCGCGATCAAGGAAGGGCAGCAGTGGAAGATCAACCGGCTGGTCCAGGTGATCTGATGGACGATACACCCGCCGCGCCGGCCAACGAGTCCGCCGCCGAGAAGGTGGTTGCGCAGGATTCCGCGCCCGCGCCACCGCGCCCCCGCGGAAAGCACCGGCTCCCGCCGCGCCGCGCGATGCAGGACGCCGCGCCGGGAGAGCCCGCAGCCGAGAATGCTTCGGCCCCGGCGCAACCGGCTGAACCAGAAGTTTCGCCAGCGGACCCGGCCGAGGACTCCCGCGTCGAACCGGTGCCGGCCGATGTCACCGCGGCTCCCACTCGCCGAAGGAAGTGGTCACGGCGTCGTACGGCCAAGGCACCCGTGGCTGCCGCTGACGACACCGTGCCTGCGGCGGCCGCTGAGTCGGTACCCGAGCAGACGCCCGCCGTCGACCGGCCGGCAACCGAGGAGACGACCGACCAACCCACGCAAGCCGCCGACGAGCCCGCCGACGAGCCCGCCGACGGCCAGACGCCGGCCCAGGACACCGAAACGACCGAGGAAACACCGCTTGCCCAGCGGAAACCGGTCACCGGGCCGGTCAGGATTACGGTGGCCGCGGCGGCGGTCCTGTTTGTCGCGGCGGCCGCGTTCGCCGGAGCAATGCTTCAGCCTTACCACGCCGACCGCGCGCTGGTGAACACCAAACTCGACATCGCGCGCACAGCGGCAAACGCCATTTCCACGCTGTGGACGTACACGCCTGACGACATGGACAAGCTGCCGGACCGGTCGGCGAAGTACCTTTCGGGTGAGTTCCAGGATCAATACCGCAAGTACGTCGACGCGATTGCGCCAACCAACAAGCAGGCCCAGGTTTCCAACAGCACGCAGGTCATGGGCGCGGCGGTGGAGACGCTGGAGGGACCCAACGCGACCGCGGTGGTGTACACGAACACCACTTACACCAGCCCGGTCACCAAGAACATCCCGTCGCTGCGCTACTTGTCGTATCGGTTGGTCATGGAGCGCAAGAACGCCCGCTGGTTGATTACCAAGATGACGACGATCACGTCGGTGGACTTGACGCCCAAGCTCGGCGGCTGACCGCGCGGCATGGCACAGACGCTTCCTGTCGGCGCAACCTTGCCGGGCCCCGCATTCAACGGTGCCCAATCCATTCGCGCCGACCCGACTGCGTGCGGAGGATGAGTGGCCGTGGCATCACCGGTATCTCACCGGCTCACCGTGCTCGGACTGCTGCTGTTGACGTTGGCCACCGGAATGGTGGATGCGACCAGCGTGCTGGTGCTCGGCCACGTGTTCGTGGCCAATATGACGGGCAACGTGATTTTCCTCGGGTTTTGGGCTGTTCCCCACTCCGGGGTTGACATGACGGCCGCTCTGGTGGCGTTCGGTGCGTTTCTGCTCGGCGCGATTCTCGGTGGCCGCTTTGCGCGCCATCTCGACTACCGCGTCCGACGCTGGATCACCGCGGCGCTGACGATGGAGATCGTCACCCTGCTGGCGTTGGCGATCCTGGCCGGAACGGGCGTCCTCGACTACCACGACGATCGCAAGCTGATCCTGATCGCCGGAATTGCCGTCACGTTCGGCGTGCAGAACGCCACCGCTCGCCAGTTCGGCATTCAGGAGTTGAGCACAACGGTGCTGACGTCGACGATCGTGGGCATTGGTGTCGACAGCAGGCTGGCGGGCGGCGACGGCAGCCGGTCCAAGCTGCGCGTGGCGGTGGTGCTGACGATGTGTCTGGGCGCGTTCATCGGTGCGACGTTGTCGCGCTTCATGGTTGCGCCGGTGATCGCGCTGGCCGCAGCCGTGGTGGCAGCCAGCGCCGCCGTGTTCCGGTTCGGGCCACCGGTTCAGGTGACGATGCCGGGTTAGTGTGCGGATATGCCTTCGAGCAGCGACCGCGCCGCCTGGTCGGCGTGAGAACCGCCCCCCGTCTGCGTTCTCAACGCGCTGAGCTCAGTTGAACCCGAGCCAGCTTGGCAATGCCCGCTCGTGCGAGTCGCACAGCACCTGCGACGTGTCGCAGTTGCCCTTGGGCGACCCGGCGCCGGCCCACATTCCGCCGGTGTCGCGGCGCAGGATGATCGCCGATGATCCGCCCCCGTCCAACAGAAGTGCGGTGTCGGCGCCCAGGCCGCGGAACAGGTCCTGCATGTTGTCCGGGGTGTAGCTGCCGCCCTGGAAAACGTAGAACTCGTCGTTCTGCCGGTTGTAGCCGATGGCCGTGCGCGCAGCGCTGGGACCGCCGTCGTTGAGTTGGCCGTTGTCGCCGGGCGCGAGCAGCCCGATGCCGCTCACGGCGACGAAGCGCGCGTTTTGGTCCAGCAGCTTCTGGATCTCCGGCGATGCGACATCGTAGTCGTCGTTGTTCTTGGGCATGAGGATGTAGGGCGCGCCACCCACCGGGATGATCATGGTGGCCAGTGCCTTCCAGTTGCTTCCGTCGCCTGTCAGCGCCTGTTTTCCGGCGTAGGCGATCGTTCCTGTCACCGCGGCGTTCGCCCGGCCCTGGCCACGGGTGTTGTCGACGTAGGCGCCCAACGGCGAACTGCAGCCGGTGTCCCTCCATGAACCCCCTTTTTGTCCGCGCACGTCGAAGAAGTTGGCGTTGATTGCGATCGTCGGCTGGCCCAGCATTTGCCATGCGGTCAGCGGTGGATAGGTTTCCGACGCCTGCCACAAACCATCACTCGTACGGGCCCCGGGGTTTCGTTCGCATCGCGACTGGATGCCGGTATGACTGTCCACGAGCAGGCGGGGGGTCAGCCTGCCCACGGCATTCTTGATGGTCATCAAGTGGCCGCCGTTGTCCATCGTGTAGTCGGCACCGGCGGCGTTGCGGAAGGGCGCCGCGTTGGCGCCGCCGAAGTTGTAGACCAGATACGAGCCGCGTGTGTTCGCGATCGCGGCCCTCAGCAGAGCTCGTGCGTCTCCGTCGGCCTTGGCCGGTGGCGGGATCCCGGTCGTCGCCAGCGTCGCGCACAAGGTCAGCGTGGCCACGCCCTCCCAAAGACGCTGAACCGTTTTTCCCACGGTTTTCCTTATCGATAGAGGCCACCGAATCCAGAACGATAGTCACACCAGCCACATTGTCAACTTTAGTCACATGCCGGTCACAGCCCTGTATCGGTCGAATTGAATTCTGTTGCTTATTTTTTCCGCTGCGGGCAACATGGGCGCGGCAACCGGATACGGCCGGCCTAATAGTCGCGCCCAACCCCGCGGTGGCCGTTGGAGCAGCGCGAATAGGGCACCACCGTCGATCATCTGTGCTCTACTGGCGTTACCCACTTCCTTCGGGCCTAGGAGCGCCACATGGCTGATGGTGAAGGACAATTTTCGGTCGATATGGCGGTGCGGGTGTACCCGGGCACCGACGCCGAGAAGCATGGCGTGGTCGTTGATGACTTCGGCGACATGGCGGGGGAGGGTGTAGAAGTCGCGGGTCGGCGCTTCGCACAACCCGCACGACGGTGGGCGGTGCAGCTTGACACCGGGGACCTCGTGTTCGTCAACACCGAGGAACTCGCGGCCGGCTGATCCGCGCAACGCGCCAGGTTGGGTCGTTGATCGGCAATGGCGCGGCGCGTAGCCTCGGCGCAATGAGTCCGCGGACTGGCGACCTCACACCGAATTTCCAGGACGTTCAGCGGCACTACGATCTCTCCGACGAATTCTTCGGCCTGTTCTTGGACGATTCGCGGACCTACAGCTGTGCGTATTTCGAGCGCGATGACATGACGCTCGCACAGGCGCAGCTGGCCAAGATCGACCTGTCATTGCGCAAGTGTGACCTCCGGCCCGGGATGACGCTCCTCGACATCGGCTGCGGCTGGGGGGCGACGATGCTGCGCGCCCTGCAGCGCTACGACGTCAACGTGATCGGGCTCACCCTGAGCGAGAACCAGTATCAGCATGTCCAGCAGCAACTTGCCACCTCGAGCGCGAACGGCGGCTGCCGCCGAGCCGAGGTGCGGTTGGCCGGCTGGGAGGAGTTTGACGAACCGGTCGACCGGATCGTGTCCATCGGCGCATTCGAGCACTTCAGGTATGCGCGCCATCAACACTTCTTCGATAAGACGTATGGCGTGCTCGCGCCGAACGGCAGAATGATGCTGCACTCGATAGTCCAGATGGGACGCGACATTTTCCGGATGGGCCGCAAGATCACCCGCGACGACGTCGAATTCTGGGCTTTCATCGGACGTGAAATCTTTCCGGGCGGTGAGCTGCCGCTGCCGGCGACCATTCCGCAGTGCGCCGAAAAGGCCGGGTACACCGTTGCCCAGGTGCAGTCGCTGCAGCCGCACTATGCGCGGACGTTGGACGCCTGGGCGGCGGCGCTGCAGGCGCGTCGCGACGAAGCGGTACAGATCGCTTCGGAACAGACGTATCAGACCTACCTGCGCTACCTGACCGGATGCGCGGACCGATTCCGTTGGCGTCACATCGACGTGCGCCAGTACACCCTGGTTAAGCATCCTCGGTGATTCTGCGCCACCGCTACTATCCCCGAGCTACTTGTCGACCGGCGTTGAGATGTGCGTGGCGTCGGAGCGCCCCCGCACCACGGTTGACCCGCGCGATGTCCAGTGGCGGCGCTCGGCCGCGTCCGCGCGATCAAGGGCCGCATCCGAACACAGGATCCGGCGAGCGGCCGTTTTGGCGAGATCGGCCAGCCGCGCTGCCTCGTTGACGGCGTCACCGATCACGGTGTATTCGTAGCGGTTCTCCGCCCCGATGTTGCCGGCGAAGACGGCACCGGCCGATATACCAATACCGAAGTCCACCACTGGAAGGCGACGTAATTGGTCGCCCAGCGCCCGAGCAGTTGCCAATGCCGCAGATGCCGCTCCGGCACTTGCCAGCGGCGCGCCGAAGACGGCCAGGGCGGCGTCGCCCTGAAACTTGTTGATTAACCCGTGCCGTTCGTCGACGGCGGCGACGACGATACGGAAGAAGTCGTTGAGCACGCCGGCCACCTCGTGTGGAGTATGACGCGCTGCCAACTCCGTCGACCCCACCAAATCGACGAAAAGAATCGCCGCCTCCCGTACATCTCCGGACAGCGAGGCGCCTTCTTCGACGGCGCGACGGACTACCTCGGCACCGACGTGGCGCCCGAACAGGTCACGCAACTGGTCGCGTTCTCTCAGACCGCTGACCATGCGATTGAATCCGCTTTGCAGCCGCCCGATTTCGGACCGTTCGTATACGTCGACAGCGGTGTCGATGCGTCCCCTTTCGACCTCCGCCATGGCCGCGACGACCTCGTGCACCGGATCCGAAATCGATCGCGACACCAGTATCATCCCGCGCAGTCCCACCAGAACGGCGACAAGCGACAGCACCAGAACGGGAATCTCGATCACCGCGGTCTTCGGGATGATCCACCCGTTCGCCCTCATCAGGATCAGGGCTGCAATGGCCGCGCTGGGAATCGCGCTGCACAGAACCCACATGTTGATCAGTCGTGCCAGCACGCCGGGGTATCGCATGAGGCCCTCCGCGTCGCGGGTCGCGGCGGCGACGATGGGTCGGATGGTACGTTGGGTGAGCACCAGAGCCGTGGCGACCGTATTCCCACCGCCGAAGCACACGGCCAAGCCGGTCGGTATCGCCACTGTGGCGATCGTGTGGCGATTCATCAGGACGAAGATTGCCGCACTGGCCGCCCATGTCGCCGCGATGATCGCCGACTGGTGCCGGGTGAGTCTCATCGCCGCTCGCCGTTCACCCGATGTGGGTTCTCGTCCGACGACGAACCACCGCAGCGACCCGGCGAGGCTGACTGCTCCGCCGACCGCCACGGCGAGGGTGCCCAAAACGGCAAGGACCGCTGCCGTCAGCATGGTCTTCTCGCCGACATCGATATGCGTGCCGCCGGGTGTGCGGCCACTGAGCGCCAGCGCCGCGACGAGAAGCTCGCTGACAGTGATGAAGTGTGCGGATGCGAGCCCCGCCGCATACCGAAACGACAACTTGGCACCGATCCGCCGATGCGCGTGCGCGCCTGAAGTTGCCCTGATTCCGGTCATCCGCACCCGAACCGAGAATAACGCGCGTGGTTAGGACCGCCCCCAATGAGGGAATACCGGTCAACGACGGCGCCTCCACGGTGCCCTCTGCCTAAGGAGCAGCAATGATCGGAACCGTCTTCAGCGCGATCATCGTCGGGCTCATCGTCGGGGCCCTGGCTCGCCTCGTCATGCCGGGCAAGCAGAACATCGGCATCATCATGACGACGATCCTGGGTGCACTCGGCGCGCTGATCGGGTCGTGGCTGTGTTACCAGCTCGGATACCACAACGCGAACGGCGGCTTTAAGTGGATCCCGTTCCTCGTCGGCATCGTGATCGCCGCTATCTTGATCGCCATCTACCTCGGCCTGACCGGGCGCCGTGCCGGAACGCCAAGAGTCCGCTGAGGCGACACCCGGCGGCTGGCGCTAAGCCGCCAGCCGTGCGTGCATCTCCCAGACCAGAACTTCCGACGGCTCGGTGGCGGTCACCCGCTGGCCGCCGGACCCGGTGAGCCGCACGGCGTCGCCCCCGCCGAGCGGTCCGGCGCCTTCGAGCGAGACGTCGCCGCGGGCAACGAACAGGTGCAAATACGGTGCGTGCGGTAGCTCGATGCTGTTGCCGGCCTGCATGCGGGCACCGTGTAGCGCGGCGTACCGATTGTGTAGCGAGATCGCCGAACGGCCGCCGTGCCGGTGCATGCCGGACGCGATCGTCACCAGCCCGCCGCGCAGCAGTTCGTCGTCGATGTTAAGTTGCTGGTATCCCGGCGCGACGCCGGTTTCGTCGGGCACCACCCACATCTGAATGAAACGGACCGGCTCAGCGACACGGCCTCCAGGCCTCGGCGAGTCGTTCTTTTCCGAGTGCAGAATGCCGGTCCCCGCCGACATGCGCTGCGCCAGGCCCGGATAGATCACGCCGGAGTGGCCCGCCGAGTCTTGATGCACCAGGGATCCACGCAAAACCCATGTGACGATCTCCATGTCCCGGTGCGGATGCGTCTCGAAGCCGGTACCGGGTTGGACGACGTCGTCGTTGCTGACCAGCAGCATCCCGTGATGGGTGTTGTCCGGATCGTAGTGGTGGCCGAATGAGAACGAGTGCCTGGAGTCCAGCCACGAGGTCTTGGTCGCGAACCGGTCCGCTGCGCGGCGGATGTCCACGACAGGCGCGGTGGTCATAAATCACTCCCCGGTGGTCGCTGCCAGCCTAATGGTGGCTGCTGACGCCGCCCACAACCTAAATGACACATCGTCTATTCCGGTTAGGCTGGACCCGTGTGGCTCACCGGCGAACAGTGGTGAGCCCACGCAGTTGAGGGCGGTGCTGCTGTTGATCCAGATGGTGTTGACCCGTCTGGCTACCAGTCAGCCTCGCCATAGCGGATGACACCGCGGATGTTCTTCCCGTCGAGCATGTCCTGGTAGCCCTCGTTGATGTCCTCGAGGCGGTAGGTGTTGGTCACCATCTCGTCGATCTTGAGCAACCCCGACTTGTACAGACCGACCAGGCGAGGGGTTTCGGTGTGGCTGCTGCCACCGCCGAAGATATTGCCCTTCAACGTTTTCTGCAACATCGTGAACAGGAACAGGTTGAGCTTGACGTCGACGTCGGTCATCGCACCCATCCCGGTGACCACACAGGTCCCGGTCTTGGCCGTCAGCGTCATGGCCTCTTCGATGTACTCGCCTCTCATCTCACCGACGGCGATGATGGTTTTCTCGGCCATCACCCCGTGTGTGAGATCCATCAGCGGAAGCACCGCCGCGGCCATCGACTCGTAGGCGTGCGTGGCGCCGAACTTGAGCGCCTGGTCGCGCTTGAACTCCACCGGGTCGACCGCGACGACATTCTTCGCTCCCGAGATGACCGCGCCCTGCAGCGCGCTGAGGCCGATGCCACCGACACCGATGATCACCACGGTCTCGCCCGGTTGCACCTCGGCCACATTGGTCGCCGATCCGAATCCGGTCGGTACCGCGCACCCCAGAATCGCCGCCGACTCCCACGGCACCGATGGGTCGATCTTGACGACGGAGTCCTGATGCACGGTCATGTACGGGGCGAACGTGCCGAGCAGGTTCATCGGCGACACCTCGTGGGCGCCCGCGTGCACGCGACTGGTGCCGTCGGCGATCGCCTTTCCGCCGAGCAGAACCGCGCCGCGGTCGCATAATGACCGGAAGCCCTTCAGACAGGGTCGGCACTGTCCGCACGACGGGATGAACGCGAGGATGACGTGGTCGCCCTCTGACAGGCCGCTAACGCCCTTGCCGACCTTGGTGATCACTCCGGCACCCTCATGGCCGCCGAGCGCCGGCAGCCCGATTGGGGTGGCGCCGGCGACCAGATGGTAGTCGGAGTGGCACATCCCGGCCGCGTGCAGCCGGATCTGCACCTCGCCCTCGACAGGATCGCCGATGTCGATCTCGTCGACCTTGAACGGTGAATTCAGCTCCCACAGCAGGGCGCCCTTGGTCCTCATACGCACGGTCCTTCCACTCTCCGGCGCGTGACCGTGATCATAACCATACCGCAGGAACATGTTCCAAAACGGGTGACGGCGACCGGCTTGACCTGGTGATATAGCGCCCTATCAGGTCTCGTGCGCCGCGCCGCCGCAGAGCGTGGTCAGCCACGGCCTTTGTCGGACGTTGTGGTTGCTGCTCGTCGCGCAGGCGCCAATGTGGCTATCAGTCACATTGGCGCCGATCGGTCCGGAGTCGGGCCGCGCACCATTACCGATACGGAATTGCAGACGACACTTCTGTCCTGGGGGCAACATCGTTCGTTCGACGACCGGCCAGCCATATGCCAATCGGCCACCCGCGAGGTGACTTAGTGCCCTGCCACCAGCTAATCGCGGCGAGCACGATCAGAAGTTGTCTGGAACACCGAGCGGGGGAGAGGCGAATGAACCCGGTACTGATGGTCTGTGTCTCCGTCGGCGCGCCTCTGACCGCTGTGGGGCTCTATCAGCTGCAGGCATCACTCGAGCGGTGGGACCAGCGGCGCCACGAGGGGGATTGACGGGGCCGGTCAGAATCTGTTGCCCTCGACCGGAGCATACGATCGCGGCCGTCGTCGAGTCAACTCGGCGCCAACCAGGTTTGCGCCGGTGATCGGTACCGTCGAATCATGACTCAAGCGCCCGCACCGCCGCCGCTGCACATGCGGCGCAGCGGGTTCGATCCAACCGAAGAACTGTGCCGGATCCGGGAGTCCGCGGCAGTGCACAAGTTCGTCAATCCCTTCGGCATGCCGGCTTACCTCATCACCCGCCATGACGACATCAGAAGCGTGTTGGCGGATCACGCGCGGTTCTCCAACCGCCGGCCGCCTGGCTTCCTCGCCCCGGTGGCGGCCGCGATGGACATCGCGGAACAGAACCGCTTCCAGGCCGGGAACCTTCTCGCCCTCGATCCGCCCGAACATCAACGGCTGCGGCGCTTGCTGACTACCGAATTCACCGTGCGGCGGATGACTCAGCTGCAGCCGCGCATTGTCGAGATCGTCGAGCAGCATCTGGACGCGATGGAGGCGGCCGGCTCACCAGCCGAGCTCGTCTCGGCGTTCGCACTGCCGATCCCTTCGCTGGTGATCTGCGAGCTGCTGGGCGTGCCCTACCGCGACCGCGAGGAGTTTCAACAACGGACCGCGCGCCAGCTTGACTTCGCGATCCCGGTTGCCGAGCGGTTGGCGCTGCAGCGTGCGGGCCGCCGCTACATGGAAGCGCTGGTGCGCGGCGCGCGCTCGGAGCCGGGCCAGGACATGCTCGGGATGCTGGTCCGGGACCACGGCGATGAGCTCAGCGACGACGAGCTGGTCGGCATCGCCGGTCTGCTGCTGCTGGCCGGTCACGAAACCACGGCCAACATGTTGGCGCTCGGCACGCTCGCGCTGCTCGTGCACCCCGAGCAGCTCGCCGCGGTCCGCGACGATCCGGCGCTCGCCCCCGCGGCGGTTGAGGAGTTGCTGCGATACCTGTCGATCGTGCAGACCGCCATTCCGCGATTCACCACGACCGAGGTCGAGATCGCCGGGACTCACATCCCGGCGGGTGAGTTGGTTGTGCTGTCGTTGCCTTCCGGCAACCGCGACACCGGTTTCGTCGAGGCACCCGACACATTGGATGTCACCCGCGGAGCGCCTGGGCATCTCGCTTTCGGCCACGGTGTGCATCACTGCCTCGGCGCGCCGCTGGCCCGCATGGAAATGCGGATCGCGTTCCCGGCCCTGCTGCGCCGGTTTCCGCGACTAGCGCTCGCCAAGCCGTTTCCCGACGTGCGGTTCCGGGTCTTTCACTTCATCTATGGGGTGCACTCGCTGGAGGTCAGGTGGTGAAGGTATTGGCCGACCGCAACGTCTGTATCGGTGCGGGCATGTGCGTGATGACCGATGACGAGGTGTTCGATCAGGACGACGACGGCGCGGTGCTGCTGCGCCGTGACCAGGTTCCCGAGGATCACCGACAACGGGTTCGAGAAGCGGTGAACCTGTGCCCGTCGGGTGCCCTGTCGCTCTCGGAGGATTAACCGCTGCTGTTTCGGCTCGACTGGTTGGCGCGTTCACGCTCTTCCTGAGCCTTCGCGGTGGCCCGTGCTTTCTGCGCTTCCGTCTCCTTCTTGCCGGCATCCCGCAGCGCGTCGCCCCGGTCTTGCTGCGCCCGGGCCGCGCTGGTGACGTCGCCGCGACCGAGGACCGTGCCGATCAGCTCTTTGGCCTTGCCGATCACGCCGACCACGAGTCCCTTGACGGCCAGTATCGGGCCGCTCACATAGTTCGCCATGTCAATCCCGATTCACTAGTTCCGGTAGTTCCCCGTACCGCTACGGAGTTCCCATCGTCGGCGGCACTCAAAAGTGACGGTTTTCACTGCTTCGTCACCGCTTTCCCGCCGCGCGTTGACGGTCCCGCAGCGGCTCCCTACGCTGCGGACGAGTCGTGCAGGCAGTGATCCCGGTAAGGAGCGAAGTGGCGATTCGGGTTGCGGTTTGGGGGCCGGGGTCGATGGGCGTCATCGCATTGCGTGGGGTGATCGATCACCCCGAACTGGAATTGGTCGATCTGGTGGTTCACAGCGACGCGAAGGCCGGCCGCGACGCCGGCGAACTGTGCGGTGTCGGGCGGGTGGGCGTGATCGCTACCAACGACCCGGCCCGCATGCTCGCCGGGCACGCGGATGTCGTCGTGTACGCCGCCGCGGCCAACCTTCGCGCGCTCGACGCAGTCTCCGAAATGGAGTCGATCCTGCGCGCCGGGAAGAACGTGGTGTCGTGTTCGGTGGTGCCGCTGGTGTACCCGCCCGCCGTGGTTGCGGGGTTGACCGATCCGCTGCGCGAAGCCGCGCTCGCGGGCGGCGTCTCGTTCTTCATGACCGGCATCGACACCGGTTTCGCCAACGACGTGCTGCCGCTGGCGCTGTCGGGCATAGCGCGCAACATCGAATCCATTCGGGTGACCGAGATGTTTAACTACGCGACCTATCCCGACAAAGAGGCCGTGTACGAGATCCTGGGGTTCGGCAAGCCGCCGGAGTTCCCGGCCTTCGCCGCGACGCCCGGGGTGTTCACGTTCGGGTGGGGGCCGGTGCTTCATCAACTCGCGGCCGGCTTGGGTGTCCGCGTCGACGACATCGCCGAGAACGTCGAGCGCGTCGCAGCGCCGGAGTCGTTCGACACCCCCACCGGGCACATCGCCGCCGGCACAATCGCCGCGATGCGGTCCACGCTGACCGGGTACGTCGAAGGCGAGCCGACGTTCGTCGTCGACCACGTCACCCGCATGCACGACGACCTCGCGCCGGACTGGCCGCAGCCGCGCATCTCGATCCCGCCGCGGGACCTCGGTTACGGCGGCGCGTCCGGTCAAGGCGTCTACCGGGTCGAGGTCGACGGCTCCCCCAGCATGCGCTGTGAGCTCGAGCTCGCCGAAAACCACGACCACGATCTGGGCGCCCGGATGGCCGGCGCATCCCGGATGGTCAACGCGATCCCCGCGGTCTGCGCCGCCGAGCCGGGCCTGTTGTCCGCGCTCGATTTGCCCCTGGTCACCGGTTTCGGTGTGGTCGGGCCGGCCCGAGGTCCGTCCCCGGACAGCCGGCTGAGCCTCAGTTGACGCACGGGATCTTGCCGCCGTCGACGGGTCTGCCCTGGTCGGGGGTCGGACTCACCGAGGTCGTGTCATTACCCGCGGAGTTCGGGGTGATTTCGTTTGCGGCCCCGCTTGACGTTTCATTCGACGCGTAACCGGTTGTCGGCTCCACATAGCCCTCACCGAGCGTGACCCGCACGTGCCCCGGCGCCACGGCGGAATCGGGCTGCGGCGTCGCGGAAACTCCCAGTAGCGAGGCGATGTCACTGGCATCGGTCTCCGCACCGGTGCCGTAATCGATCGCCGTGCTGGTGGCTTCGCCGGCCATCGAGTTGCGGGTCTGGCCGATGGCGTAGCCCCGGTGCGTCAGCTGGAGCGAAACGTCCCGGGCAAGACCCGTGGTGCTGCCGGCGTTGACGACGTCGACCACGCTGGCCGGCGCCCGCTGCGAAGCTGTGCGCAGCGCCGAGGTATCGCCGTTGAAAGCCGTGGCGACTTCCCCCCTGATCGCCGAGGGGTCGACGATGTTGACGTCCTCGCCGTCGACGGTGTCGTAGCGCAGCACGGGCAGGGTCAGGTATTCCATGTCGCTGCCACTGATGTCACCGACGCGGCGGAACAATTGGTCATTCCAGCCGGTGGACAACACGATGTCTTTCTGCGCGGTCGAGATCAGCGCGTTGAGCTTGCTCAAGTCGGTGAAGGTACCGGACGACTGCAGCTTCTGCATCACCGAGACAAGGAACGCCTGCTGGCGGTGGGTGCGGTCGAGGTCGCCGTTGTCGAGTCCGTGGCGTTGCCGTACGAAGGCCAGCGTCTGGGCCGCGTTCAGGGTCTGCACACCAGCCGGGAAGTCGGCACCGGAATAGTCGTCATAGACGGGGTGATTCAGGCACACCTGAACACCGCCGAGTGCGGCGGCAAGGTCGTAGAAGCCGCCGAGGTTGATTTCGGCGAAATAGTCGATCGGCTGGCCGGTGAGATCTCGTACGGCCCTCAGCGTGGCCGCCCGGCCGGCCTCGCGCCCGTGCGTTTCCAGGCTCTGCTGGTCGGTGACGCCGCGATCGGTGAGCTTCTGCTGGGCGTCCGCTTTGGCCAGGCCGTAGGCTTCCTTGATTTTGATGTGGCTGTATCCCGGAATGCCCCGGACGGCGACATAGTCGTCTCGGGGTATGGAGAACGCGGTGACCTTGTTGTCGGCGCTTAAGTGCACCAGGATCAGCGTATTGGTGTTGTATCCACCCGCGTCGGAGTCCCCGGCGTGCAGCTGATTCAGGATTGCCTGGGGTAAATCGTTACCCTGCTGGTCTTTTCGCGAATCAAGACCGATGAGCAAAATGTTGATCGCCGCCCCGGTGGACCGCGGATCGTCGGCGCCCAGCGCCTGCGACACGGTGATCCCACCGAGCGTGTGGTGGGCGGCCCACCAGCCCGCTCCGGTTGCCGCGATCGCGATCGCCGACACCAGCCCCGTTGCGATGCGGGCGATGGCGAATCCGCGGCGCGGGCGGATCACGGTTTCCGGCCCCGCGCGGTGGCGCGGCCCCATCGCGGTCATTTTCTGCTCGCAGCTCGCACGGGTGGCGGCGGTCCGCCGGTCGGGACCGGACCGGTTGCGGGCAACGGGATCCGGGGCACCCCCGGCGTTCCCAGTTGGCCCGCCAGCCACGGTAGCGACGAGGTAAACGTATCCATCGCGAACGGCCAGTCATGCTTGCCCGGTGTGGCCACCACGGCGCAGTTTATGCCGTTGAGCTTGCCGAGCGCGCAGAGCGAGTTGGCGGCCTGCGTTTGGTCGCCGGGGTTGCCCGCGGCGTCGCGGCCGCCGAGCCCGACCGCGTTGCTGTTGACGTTCGCGTTGTGGAACTGCGTCTGCGGGCTGTTGGAGATCGCGAACCACCCCGCGACTCCCGTGTACGTGCCGTGCGTTTCGATGACCGTCGTCGGGTCGAACGCGTCGTAGGCCGCGGTGTTGCCGTGGAACAACCGCTGGATGGTCTGTTGCTTTGTCCCGGCGACGGGGGCCAGATCGCCGGCGACGTCGACGAACGCGCTGAACAGTTCGGGATGCATCACGGTCAGGTCCACCGCACAGGTGCCGCCCATGGACCAGCCGACCACTCCCCAGTTGGCGGCCCTGGGGCTCGTCCCGAACGTGGAGTTCACATAGGGCACCACGTCTTTGGTCAAGTGATCGGCGGAGTTGCCGCGGCTGCCGTTGACGCATTCGGTGTCGTTGTTGAACGACCCGCCGGTGTCAACGAACACGAATACCGGCGCATTGCCGCCGTGCGCCGCCTGGAAGTCGTCGATCGTCTTCGCGGCGTTGCCGGTGCGCAGCCAGTCCGCCGGTGTGTTGAACTCGCCGGCGATCATCATCACCACCGGGAGCTTCGGTGGCGGGTCGGACCTGAACCATGCCGGAGGTAGGTACACGTATTCGGTGCGGTGCTTGAAGTGCGACGCACCGCTCGGTGTGGTCACCGCCACGAGCGCGCCCTTGGTGGGCACGGTGCCATTGCGCTGCATCGCGGTCACCGTGGCCATGTTGGTCTCATCGGGCAGCGGCCCGGCCGTGAGCTGGTTCCACGCCGTCTGCACCGTCGGGAAGTAGCCCACCCACAGGTTGAGTGCGGCACCTGCGCTCAGCAGACACAACAACACCGCCACCACCGAGGTGCCGCGACGCCACCAGTGCGCCCTTCGCCACCCCAGCAGCACGACCGCGATCGCCAGACCGGTGAGACCGATCCATATCCACAACGCCGGCGGCGCCGGATCGTCGGCCACGCCCTGGGAGTCGAGATACCAGTGCGCCCACACGGCGACGCCCACGCCCACTAGCACCGCCAACGGCAACCACAGCATCCGCCAGCGGCGGGAGCGCCAACCGATCGCCACCAACAGCAGCGCGGCGGCGACCGCCTGGATCGTCACGGGCAACCACCCGTGCAGCAGAGAGACGCCGTGGCGGTATGGGTTTGCGGGTGGCGGCGGGTCTGCCAGGAGTGTCGCGGCGACCCTCCCCCACAGAGCCGGGGCACCCCCAGTCATCGAAGGTGTCACGCCACACATGGTGGACGGTGATCCTTTGAAGTTCCTGTGCGTGGGTTTCGCCGACCGTCGCCTGTGGCTCGAGCCGCTGGCCGCGCCGCCCCGGAATCCGATCGACTACAGCTCCGGCGGCAGGCCGAACTTGGCGAACAGGGTGGTGTCGAGGAATGCCACCACATGCGACACACCCTCCGCCGTCAGTTCGATGACGTGCAGTCCGAACGGCAGGTGCTTGCCTTGCTCGCGCATGTACATGGCCGCGGCCGGTTGGCCGTTGGCCAGCAGCGGGATCAGCCGCATGTCGCCGCGCCCGCTGGCCGGGCACTGGTGGTGAATCAGCGGGCCGATGGCCTCGGGCCCCCGATACCAGTTGTCGAACGGCGGCATCTCCCAGATCGCCTCCGCGGTGAACATCTCCACCAGCCGCTCGACGTCGTAGGCCTCGAACGCCTCGATGTACCGGGTCAGCCGGTCTCGCGTCTCAGCGGAATCCGGCGGCAATAACCGATCGTCGGCGCTCGGGCCGACCGCCTCCAGCTGGGCGCGGGCCCGCTGCAGCAGGCTGTTCACCGCCGCCGTTGACGTTCCGATCGCGTCGGCCACCTCGGCGGCCTTCCACTGCAGCACATCGCGAAGCACCAGCACGGCGCGCTGACGCGGCGATAGGTGCTGCAGCGCCGCGACGAAAGCCAGCCGAACCGATTCTCGGGAGCCCGCGATCTCCGAGGGGTCCGCCGCGTCGTCCGGGAGCGGCTCCAACCACGCCACCTCGTGACGTTGCGTCAACTCGTCGATCGGATCCGAGCTCGGCGCACCCAGGCCGGCGGGCAGCGGGCGCCGCTGTCGGCCTTCCAGCGACGTCAGGCAGGTGTTGGTCGCGATCCGATACAGCCAGGTCCGTAGCGACGACTTGGCTCCGAACCCGGAGTAGGCCTTCCACGCCCGCAGGTATGTCTCCTGGACCAGGTCCTCGGCGTCGTGCAGCGAGCCGGTCATGCGGTAACAGTGGGCGAGCAGCTCGCGCCGGTGCGGTTCGGCCTGAACCAGAAACTCGTCGTCTGCCTCATCTGCGAGGACGCTCACCGCACCGAGCTTACGCACGCTCGCCGGACTTCATTACCCTCTGCAGATGGCCAGCACCCGGACCGAAGATGGCTTCGACGGCGTCGAGGGCGTCCGCATCGTGTACGACGTGTGGACCCCCGACGGTGTCCCACGGGGCGTTGTGGTGCTCTCGCACGGGTACGCCGAACACGCCCGCCGCTATGACCACGTCGCCCAGCGCCTCGGCCAGGCCGGGCTGATCGTGTACGCCCTCGACCACCGCGGCCACGGCCGTTCCGGCGGCAAGCGGGTGTGGCTCAAACAGTTGTCGGACTACACCGACGACTTCTCGGCGCTGGTCGGTATCGCTGCCCGCGACCATCCCGACCTGAAGCGGATCGTGCTCGGCCACAGCATGGGCGGCGGGATCGTGTTCGCCTATGGCGCCCAGCATCCCGCCGACTACCACGCGATGGTGCTGTCCGGTCCGGCGGTGGCAGCGCAGCTGGAGGCGCCGTTGGCGCTGCGGGTGGTCGGCAAGGCGCTGGGCAGGTTCTTCCCCGGCGCGCCGGCCAAGAAGCTGCCGACGGACGCGATTTCCCGCGACGCCGACGTGGTCGCGAGATACAACGCCGATCCGCTGGTGTATCACGGTTGGCTGCCGGCCGGGATCTCGCGTGCGCTGCTGCAGGTCGGCGAGAACCAGTCCCAGCTGGCGGCCAAACTGTCGGCGCCGTTGCTGATCGTGCACGGTGAACAGGACCGGCTCATCGGGATCCAGGGCAGCCGCATGCTCGCGGACAACGCCGCCTCCACCGATGTTGCGCTCAAGATCTACCCCGGGCTGTACCACGAGGTCTTCAACGAACCGGAGAAGGATCTGGTGCTCGACGACGTCGCGTCATGGATCGGGGACCATCTGTGAGATGCGCCGGGCGCCTCGGTGCCTGCTGGGTGCTGGCGGCGGTGCTCGCAGTCGCGGGCTGCTCCAAACACACGGCGTGGGTGGATGACGAGGTGATGTTCGTCGCCGATGCTCTGACGCTGCACGGAACCTACCGGCATCAGCCCGGCGGGTCGGCCGGCCCGGCTGCACTGTTGATCTCCGAGAGCGGCCAGACCGACCGCAATGGCGACAATGCGGTGGCGGGCCCGGTCGGCACGATGCGCGCCCTGGCCGGCCTGCTCTCCGACCGCGGCGTGGCCAGTCTCCGCTACGACAAGGTTGGCAGCGGGCGGACGGGACTCGGGCCCTACACCGCCAACCCGTCGCAGATCGGCAGCGCCGTCTACACGACGGGTGCACGGGCGGCGGTGCGCTTCTTGGCCGGGCAGCCCGGCACCGACAAGTCGCGCCTCGCGGTCTACGCGCTGGGGGAGGGCACGATTCACGCGATGACACTGGCCGGCGACACCGGCGACGCACCCAGAATCCATTCGCTCGGCCTGCTGGAACCACTGCCCGGCCGCTATCTCGACCTGATCACCAGCCGGGTGCGGTCCAGCGTCGACGCGGAGGTGAACGCCGGCCGCCAGACCCGTGGACAGGCCGACCAGACCTTGGCCTCCTGGTCCGCGGCGGTAGCGCAGGTGCGTGCCGGCGGCACCGTGCCGGCGAACCTGCCTGCCGGCCTGAGCGCGATCCTCAATCCGGGCAACCTCAAGGCCGTCGTCGACGCCGACGCCATCGATCCCGTTGCTCTGGCTAGTCGGATCCCGACCGGCACAGCGGTGTTGTTGACCTGCAGTGACTCCGACGCGCAAGCCAACTGCCAAGCCATGCGGCCGCTGGCCGCAGCGCTGCGCCACACCGATCTCGACGTCGTCCGGCTCCGCGGGGTCAGCCATGTGCTCAAGGACGACCCCACCGACAGCGTCGCGAACTACGCGAACAACCAGCCGCTGTCGCCGCAGCTGGTCGCCGCGCTGGACGGGTTCGTGTCGCGTTGACGATCGCGACGTGCCCGGCGGCGTGCAACGAGCTCGTCGGAGCCGTCGTTTACGGTGGGCGCCATGACCGACGACAAGATGTTGGCGCGCATCGCTGCCCTGCTTCGCCAGGCCGAAGGCACCGATAATGCGCACGAGGCGGAGGCCTTCATGGCCGCGGCGCAACGACTGGCCACCGCCACCTCGATCGACCTGGCTGTCGCACGCTCCCACGCCCCTCCCCACGCGAAGGCGCAAACGCCCGTCCAACGCACGATCACGATCGGTGCGGCCGGGACGAAGGGGCTGCGCACCTATGTCCAGCTGTTCGCGGTGATCGCCGCAGCCAACGACGTGCGCGTCGACGTGGCGTCCAACTCGGCGCTCGTCTATGCCTATGGGTTCAAAGAGGACATCGACACCAGCCACGCGCTCTACGCCAGCCTGGTGCTGCAGATGGTTCGCTGCTCGGAGGTATACATCGCCTCCGGCGCCCATCGGCCCACGCCCACGATCACGGCGCGGCTGAATTTCCAGCTTGCCTTTGGCGCCCGGATCGGGCAGCGGCTGGCCGAGGCCCGTGAGGAGGCGCAGCGACAGGCGCGAGACCAGCGGCGTGCTCAGCCCGGCACGGCAATCGCCTTGCGCGACAAGGAGCTCGAGCTGCGTGACTTCTACAGCCGGGAATCCAAAGCGCGCGGGACATGGTATGCCAGCCGGGCCTCGGCGGGGTACTCGTCGGCGGCCCGACGCGCTGGGGACCGGGCGGGTCGGCGGGCACGCCTTGGTAATAGCACCGAATTGGCGGGAGCGCGCGGCGCGTTGGGCAAGTGAGCCGGCGGGATTCGCAGCGGTCGAAGGTCTATGCGGCCGAAGAATTCGTGCGCCTGCTGTTCGACCGGGCGGCCGAGCACGGTTCGGGTGCGGTCGACTTCTTCGGCACCCAGTTGACGTTGCCGCCCGAGGCGCGCTTCGGGTCGGTGCAGTCCGTGCAGCGCTATGTGGATTCGGTGCTGAGCCATCCGGCCGTGCGGCAGCGCTGGCCCGGCACCGGGCCGGTGGCGGTGCGGGCGCGGCGTGGTGTCACCGCGGCGCACTACGAACGCCACGACAGCTCGGCTGTCATCGCGGTGCCGGAGCGCCAGACCACCTGGGCGCTGCGCGAGCTCGTGGTGTTGCACGAGATCGCACATCACCTCTGCGACGCGCAGCCTCCCCATGGGCCGCAGTTCGTCACCGCGTTCTGCGAGCTCGCGGGCGCGGTGATGGGTCCCGAGGTGCGACACGTGCTGCGCGTCGTGTACCTGAAAGCCGGAGTGCGTTAGCTCGACGTCAGCCGCACACCGCTCCATTGGCGGCCGAACCGACCAGCTTCCGGTATTTCGCCAGCACTCCGGTCGTGTAACGCGGCGGCGGCGGGGCGAAGCCCTCGCTGCGCGTGGTGAATTCGTCGGGATCGACGATTACGTCCAGCGTTGCGTTCGCCACGTCGAGGCGGACCCGGTCGCCGTCGTTCAAGAATGCGATGGGGCCGGCGTCGACCGCCTCGGGCGCGATGTGGCCCACGCATAGCCCCGTGGTGCCACCGGAGAACCGGCCGTCGGTGAGCAGCAGCACGTCTTTGCCGAGTCCGGCGCCCTTGATCGCGCCGGTGATCGCGAGCATCTCCCGCATACCCGGGCCGCCTTTGGGTCCTTCGTAGCGGATCACAACGGCGTCACCGGCGGTGATCGTCCCGTCTTCCAGGGCGTCCAGCGCGGCCCGCTCGCCGTCGAAAACTCTTGCGGTGCCCTCGAAGACGGTTGAGTCGAACCCTGCGGTTTTCACCACCGCGCCATCGGGAGCCAGCGAGCCGCCGAGGATCGTGATGCCGCCGGTGGGGTGGATCGGGTTGTCCAACGCCCGCAGCACTTTGCCGTCGGGGTCCGGCGGCGCGATGTGGGCGAGATTCTCGGCCATGGTGCGGCCCGTCACCGTCATGCAGTCGCCGTGCAGCAAACCCGCATCCAGCAGCGCTTTCATCATCACCGGGACGCCGCCGATGCGGTCCACGTCGAACATCACGTGCCGGCCGAACGGCTTGACGTCGGCCAGGTGCGGCACCTTGGCGCCGATGCGGGTGAAGTCCTCCAGCGACAGCTTCACATTGGCCTCGTGTGCGATCGCCAGCAGGTGCAACACCGCGTTGGTCGAGCCGCCGAAGGCCATCACCACCGCGATCGCGTTCTCGAACGCCCCCTTGGTCAGGATGTCGCGTGCGGTGATGCCGCGCCGCAGCAGTTCCACAACAGCCTGTCCGCTGCGCCGCGCGTAGCCGTCGCGACGTCGGTCGGTGGCCGGCGGAGCCGCGCTGCCCGGCAACGACATCCCGAGCGCCTCAGCGGCGCTGGCCATCGTGTTCGCTGTGTACATACCACCGCACGCGCCCTCGCCGGGGCAGATCGCCCGCTCGATCGCGTCGACGTCCTCGCGCGACATCAGCCCCCGCGCGCAGGCGCCAACCGCTTCGAACGCGTCGATGATGGTTACGTCGCGCTCGGTTCCGTCGGACAGCTTGGCGGTGCCGGGAAGGATGGTGCCGGCGTAGAGGAACACCGCGGCCAGGTCCAGGCGCGCGGCGGCCATCAGCATGCCGGGCAGTGACTTGTCGCAGCCGGCCAGCAACACCGATCCGTCGAGTCGCTCGGCCTGCATCACGGTCTCGACGCTGTCGGCGATGATCTCGCGCGACACCAGTGAGAAGTGCATGCCCTCATGACCCATTGAGATGCCGTCGGACACCGAAATCGTGCCGAATTCAAGCGGATAACCCCCCGCGGCGAACACGCCGTCCTTCGCGGCCTTGGCGAGCCGGTCCAGTGAGAGATTGCACGGCGTGATCTCGTTCCACGAGGACGCCACCCCGATCTGTGGCTTCGCGAAGTCGTCGTCCTCCATACCGACCGCGCGCAGCATCCCACGGGCCGCCGCCTTCTCCAGGCCGTCGGTGACGTCACGGCTGCGCGGCTTGATGTCGACCATCAACCAAGTATGCCCGGGCACATCACCATATACCCCAATGGGGTATATGGGTTAAAGTGGCAACATGACCTTCACCCGTGTCGGAGGCACAGCCGGGCGTCCACAACGCCGGCGATGTCGCCTTCTCGGCAATAGGCTTCCGCATGGTGCAGTCGATGATCTCGCACCAGCAGGGCGCGATCGACCAGATCAAACAAGTGCTGGGAGGGTGAATGGCTGCTAGACAGGGTTATTTCGAGCGCAAAGACGACTACGCCAAGCGGCTCAGGCGCATCGAGGGTCAGGTCCGTGGCATCGCCAGGATGATCGATGACGACAAGTACTGCATCGACGTCTTGACTCAGATCAGCGCTGTAAACAGCGCCCTGCAGTCGGTGGCGCTTGGGCTGCTCGACGAACATCTGAACCACTGCGTCACGAACGCGGTGGCCGCGGGTGCCGAGGACGCCGATGCCAAGCTCGCCGAGGCGTCCGCAGCGATCGCCCGCCTTGTCCGGTCGTAGCCGACCCCGACACAACAGGCCCCACCGCGCCCCCGCCGCGCGGCCACCGCGCCCGAACGTCCGAAACGCCGCGCCCACACGCCCTCTGTAATCCCGGGTCGAAGCGCGTCTGCCGATACCGTTGTCAGTCGACGCATGCAGCCCACCGCCGTACACGACGCCACGCAGGCGCACGCCGACCTCAGCGCGGCGCGCGCGCGGATCGCGGCGCAACTGACCGTGCTGTCCGCCGCGGCCTTCATCTACGTGACCGCGGAGATGGTGCCGGTGGCCGCGCTGCCGGCCATCGCGACCGACCTGCGTGTCAGCGAGGCGCTGGTCGGCACCCTGCTGGGCACCTACGCCCTTGTCGCGGCGGTGACGACGGTGCCGTTCGTGGGGCTGACCGCACGCTGGCCGCGTCGCCGAACCCTCCTGCTGACGCTGGTGTGCCTGACAGGCTCCCAGCTGATCTCGGCGCTCGCCCCGAACTTCGCGGTCCTCGCCGCCGGGCGGGTGCTGTGCGCGGTCACTCACGGCCTGATGTGGTCGGTGATCGCACCGATCGGCGCCCGGCTGGTGCCTTCGACGCACGTGGGCCGCGCCACCACGGCGGTGTACCTTGGAACGGCGCTGGCCCTGGTCGTGGGCAGCCCGCTGACCGCCGCGATGAGCCAGCTTTGGGGCTGGCGGCTCGCGGTTGGCGTGGTAACGGTGGTCGCCGCGTCGATCACCGCCGCCGCGTGGCTGATGCTGCCCGGGCTGTCCAACGAGCACATCCAGACCTCCCCGCCGCCCGACCGTCATTACCGCAATGGGCGGCTTGTGACGCTGTCGATGCTGACGCTGGTCGGCGTCACCGGCCATTTCGTGTCCTACACGTTCATCGTGGTGATCATTCAGGGCGTGGTCGGGGTGCACGGCCCGAAACTTGCCTGGCTGCTGGCCGCCTACGGGATCGCGGGCTTGGTGTCGATGGGGCTGCTGGCGAGGCCGCTGGATCGCCGTCCATGGGTAGCGGTCAGCGGCTGCCTGTCGGCGCTGCTGGCGGCGTTCGCGGTGCTGACCGTGCTGGCCGTGACCCGTCAACCGGGCATGGTGGCCATACTGGTCGGCAGCGCGGCGATCGTGCTGTGGGGTGCCGCGGTGACCGCGCTGCCCCCGATGCTGCAGTCGACGGTGATGCGTAGTGCACCTAACGATCCCGACGGCGCGTCCGGGCTCTACGTCGCGGCGTTCCAGGTCGGCATCATGGCGGGGTCGCTGGGTGGTGGGCTGCTCTATGCGCGGGGCAGCGTCCCGGCGATCCTCGCCGCGTCCGCGCTTCTGGTCACGACCGCACTGGCGGGAGTACTGTCCAACCGCGGGCTGTTCCGATTGTCGGCGATGTAACAAAGTGGCGGGTGTTACAGAAGCACACAATATGTTGGGGATCGATACCCGAACGATGGCCGCCGTGTGCGCGGCCGGGGCGATCACGGGGTTCATCATGTCGGCCCCGTTGGCGATGGCCGACTCCGATCCCACGCCGCCTCCGGCTCCAGCCGACGGGGTGCCGCACCTGAGCAGCCCGGACAACCTGCCGCCGGACACCACGGATGCGCCGCCCGGGCCTGGTCAGGGCGGGATTGGCTTCCTGCGCCAGCTTTGGCACGCGGTCCAGGATCAAGACATCAGCGGCAAAGACGCGGCGATCATGCTGCTGACGCAACGCCCCATGAATCCCAACGCGACGCCGCCGCCGGGACTCGCCGCGGGCCCGCAGCAGCCCCCGCCGCCGTCGAATCCACAACTTCCCAACTAATTTCCAGGATCGGGCATGTCGCTGGCGAATCGCCTGATCAACGCTGTCGAGTACCCCGTGCGTCGGCGTACGGCAAACGGCGTCCGTTGTGGCTGAGCCTTTCCGCTGTGCCAGACTGATTTCACCCAGAGGTATGGAGGTGGGGATGGATACCGCAACCGGCGCGACGGTGACCGCGCACTGGTCGCACCGGGCCAAGCGCGCACTGACCTCGATGTTTTGTGCTGGCGGGGCGGTAGCTGCGCTGGTCATCGCGACGCCGCCGGCGCTGGCTGATCCGGCGCTGGACCCCGGCGCACCGCCACCCCCGCCGGCTGCGGACGCGCCGCCGCCCGACCCGGCCGACCCGCCGGTCGCACCCGCACCCGCACCAGCACCCGCGGCAGCTGCCGCTGCCGCCGCGGCACCGGCACCGGTGGCCGCGCCCCCACCCGCGCCGGTCGACCCGCTGGCGCCCCCGGCCCAAAACGCCCAAAACGCCCCGAACGCCCAAAACCCGCAGAACGCGACGCCGGCGACGACTGTCGCCGGCCAGAACCCCCAACCGTTCACCGGCGACCCGCCGTTCCGGCCGCCCGCGTTCAATCCCGCCAACGGCGCCATGGTGGGCGTCGCCAAGCCGATCGTCATCAACTTCGCGGTACCTATCGCCGACCGGCCGATGGCCGAGCAAGCGATCCACATCTCGTCGACCCCCCCGGTACCCGGCAAGTTCTACTGGATCAACGACAGCCAGGTGCGGTGGCGGCCGCTGAACTTCTGGCCCGCCGGCACCGCGGTGAACATCGACGCCGCTGGCACCAAGTCCAGCTTCCGGGTTGGCGACGCTTGGGTGGCGACGGCCGACAATGCCACCCACCAGATGACGGTGACCCACAACGGGACCGTGGTGAGGACCATGCCGATGTCGATGGGCATGCCGGGTCATGACACCCCGAACGGCACCTACTACGTGCTTGAGAAGTTCCCCGACATCGTCATGGATTCCGCGACCTACGGCGTGCCGAACACCTCGGCGCAGGGCTACAAGGTGCATGTCAAGCTGGCCGTCCGATTCGACAACAGCGGAAACTTCGTGCATAGCGCCCCGTGGTCGGTGGCTGATCAGGGCAAGCGCAACGTCAGCCACGGCTGCATCAACATCAGCCCGGACAACGCCCAGTGGTTCTTCGACAACTTCGGCAGTGGCGATCCAATCGTCGTGAAGAACTCCGTCGGCAGCTACACCCAGAACGACGGAGCGCAGGACTGGCAGATCTGATCCGTCAGTTCCAGATCCTCACCCGCCGGGCCGGGGCGAGGTATAAGGCGTCAGACTCTGCGACCCCGAACGCGTCGTAGAACGCGTCGATGTTCCGGATCACGCCGTTGCACCGGAACTCCGGCGGGCTGTGCGGGTCGATGGCAAGGCGCCGGATCGCCTCGGCCTGCCGTGACTTGGTGCGCCACACCTGGGCCCAGCCGAAGAACACCCGCTGCACGCCGCTGAGCCCGTCGATCACCGGTGCTTGCCTACCGCCCAGTGCCAACTGGTAGGCCAGCAGCGCGATTGACAGGCCGCCCAGGTCGCCGATGTTCTCGCCGACCGTGAACGCGCCGTTGACATGGTGGCCGTTCGACAGATCGCGGGGCGTGTATGCCTCGTACTGCTCGATCAGCGCCTTGGTCCGTGAGCCGAATTCGGCCCGGTCCTCGTCGGTCCACCAGTCCACCAGGTTCCCGTCGCCGTCGTACTTGGCGCCCTGGTCGTCGAATCCGTGCCCGATTTCGTGTCCGATCACCGCGCCGATGCCGCCGTAGTTGGCGGCCTCGTCGGCCTCGGCGTCGAAGAACGGCGGCTGCAGAATCGCCGCAGGGAAGACGATTTCGTTCATGCCGGGGTTGTAGTAAGCATTCACGGTTTGCGGCGTCATGAACCATTCGTCGCGGTCCACCGGGTGGCCGAGCTTGGCCAGCTCGCGATCGTGGTTCACGGCATAGCCCCGGCGGAAGTTGCCGTACAGGTCGTCGCGGTCGATGACCAGCCGCGAGTAGTCGCGCCACTTCTTCGGGTAGCCGATCTTGGCAGTGAACTTGGCGAGCTTGTCCAGCGCCCGGCCGCGCGTCTCCGGCGTCATCCAGCCCAATTGGCTGATGCTGACCCGGTAGGCCTCGCGCAGGTGGTCCACCAACACGTCCATCCGGGCCTTGTCCTGCGGTGGGAAGTGCCGCTCGACGTACAGTCTGCCCAACGCATCGCCCATCAGGCCTTCGACCAGACCGACGCCGCGCTTCCAGCGGTCCCGGATCTGTTCGGTGCCCGACAGCGTGCGGCCGTAGAACGCGAAGTGCTCGGCCACCAGCTCGTCGGTGAGCAGGAACGCTCGCGCATGGATCAATCGCCAACGCAGCCAGTCCTTCCACCCGGCGACATCCTCGCCCGACCACAGCGCGGCGAACGCGGTCAGGTAGTCGGGCTGGCGTACGACGAGCTCGTCCGCCCGTTCCGGCGCCGCGCCCAGTGCCGTGATCCAGCTGGGCCAGTCAAACCCGGGCGCCTCCGCGGCCAGGTCGGTGAACCTGCGCAGGTTGTACGTCTGTTCGGCGTCGCGGCGCCTGACGACGTCCCAGTGCGCGGCGGCCAGCTTGCTCTCCAGCGCGACGATGCGACCCGCCGTGTCGCCGTAGTCGTCCGCGCTCCCGCCGAAGACCAGCCCGAACATCGCGGCGATGTGCCGTGGGTAGGCGGCGAGGATCTCGGCGTGCCGCTCCTCGCGGTAGTAGGACTCGTCGGGCAGTCCAAGCCCCGACTGTGCGACGTGCAGCAGGTAGCGCGCCGAGTTTTTCGCATCGGTGTCGACGTACACGCCAGCGCCTCCGCCCACGCCGCTGCGCTGCAACGCGCCGAGCAGCCTCGCCAGCGCGGCCGAACCCTCGGCCGCGTCGATGGCGGCCAGCTCCCCCAACAGCGGACGCGCACCGGACCGTGACACGGTGTCCGTGTCCATGAAGCTCGCGTACAGGTCTCCGATGCGCTGCTGGTCGGTTCCGCTGGGCGCTTCCGCGTCGGCCGCCTCGGTGATGAGGTCGCGCACCTGTTCCTCGGCCCGGTCGAAAAGTGACCGGAACGCGCCATCGGTGGCTCGGTCGGCGGGGATCTCGTATTCGGCCAGCCACCGGCCGTTGACGTGGCCGAACAGGTCGTCCTGCGGACGGGCCTGGGGGTCGACGTGGGCGAGGTCGATGCCGGAACGTGTCACGCTGCCATCTTTCCACGCGCCGCGCAGAGCTCTCCTTGCCCGCGCGGTGGATGCGGAACACGCGGTGGGTTGCTTGGGTACCCTTGCCTTCGTGCCAGAGGGGCAACCCAGCGCAAAAGCAGGAACGGAAGTCGAGTCAGCCGCTTCCGCGCCCCGGACCGCGGACGACGAACGAGGGCCGGTGTTCTCGGCGTTCGGCGTCGCCTCGACGGCGCTGGCCCTGCTGTCGGTGGCCGCGACTGTGCTGGCGGCGATCATCTGGTCCCACCACCGCGAGAACGACGAACGGCTGAGCTACCAGAGCCATGTCGCGCAGGCCGCTGTCGACTGGACGGGTGTGCTGATCAACATGAACAAGGACAACATCGACAGCAGCCTGCAGAAGTTACACGACGGCACGGTCGGTGAGCTCAACAACGACTTCGAGGCCGTGATGCAGCCGTACCGCTCCGTCGTACAAACGCTGCAATCGAAGACCACAGGCCAGATCAACTCGGTGTCGATCGAGGCGGTGCACCACGACCTCGACGCGCAGCCGGGTAGCCCGCCGCCGCAGCCCGTGCCGGACTTCGCGTCGCGCACCGACACCGTGCTGGTGGTCGCCACCTCGGTCAGCCAGAACGTCGACGCCAAACCGCAGACGGTGCACTGGAACCTGCGGGTCGGCGTCTCGGATGTTGACGGGAAGTTGATGATCTCCCGGCTGGAGCCGATCCGGTGAGGAACGCCTGGCGGGTGTTCGCGTTCGACGTCGCCGCGCCGCTCGCCGCGATCGCCGCGCTGCTGCTGATCGGTGTCGCACTTGACTGGCGGGTGTGGTGGGTGGCGGTCTGCTCGGTGCTGTGCCTGCTGATCGTCGAGGGCATGGTGGCCGACTTCGTGCTGGCGCGCCGCGACAAGGTCACTGTCGGTACCGACGATGACGGCCCGGGCCTGCGGTTGGCGGTGGTTGGCCTGGCCACGGCGGCGCTGGTGGCGGCGGCGTTGGTGGGCTACGCCGAGTGGACGGTGCCCGATCGTGAACGCGACTCCAACATGGCCGAAGTGGTGCGCCTGGCCAGCCAGGTGTCGGAGGCCAGCGCGACGTTTTCGCCTCAGGACCCCACGTCGTCGATCGATCGGGCCGCGGCCCTGATGGGTCCCGAGCAGGCCGAGACATACAAGAACGCCTTCGCCAGGACCGCCCAGCAGTTGGCGGCCAAAAACATCTCCGCGCAGGCGAACACCGTGTCTGCGGGCGTGGAGGCCATCAGCCCGGACGCGGCGAGCGTGGCGGTTGTGATGCGGGCTGTCCAGACCACGCCCAACGCCGCGCCGGATCGGGCGATCCTGGCGCTGCGGGTCACGCTGTCGAAGCAGAACGGCCAGTGGAAGGTGTTCGACGTGACGCCGATCCCTCCGCTGAGCGGTGACCAGGGACAGCCGCAGAGCTGAAGATCGGCTGAAGATCCACCTACCCGACGGCTGTTTTCAGGGTGTTTTAAGCCAGTGCCTCGATAGTGGGATTGGTTGTTGGCCGCCGTGAGATCGGCGCAGGGGCAGGAGGTCGCGATGTCGACTCAGTCGGCGCAGTGGATTGCGACCGCCCGGCTTCTGCGCCGCATGGGCTTCGGGGCCGGCGGGCCTCAGATCGACGCCGCCACCGCGATGGGACCGGGCTCCTACATCGAGCAGGCACTCGGCTCCGATCCGGATCGGGACCCGGGCGCCGTGTCCACGCCGATGCCGCAGTTCGCTGCACCGCCAACGCCGCCCGGCCGTGGCGCCAGCACCGCGGCCCACCGGCAGTACAACCAGGACCTCAACCAGCAGATGTCCGAACTGTCGGATTGGTGGCTCAGCCGCATGGTCACCGTCCAGCAGCCGGTGCACGAAAAGCTGACGCTCTTGTGGCACAACCACTTCGCGACGTCGGCACGCAAGGTCCGGGTGGCCGGCTGGATGGCGGCTCAGAACCAGAAGCTGCGCACCCTCAAGCTCGGTGATTTCCACACTCTTTCCTACGCGATGCTGACCGACGCAGCGATGCTGCGTTGGCTGGATGGCCAGTTGAACACTGCCAAAGCCGCCAACGAGAACCTCGCCCGCGAGTTCATGGAATTGTTCGCGCTTGGCCATGGCAACGGTTACACCGAGGCCGACGTGCGCAACGGCGCCAGGGCGCTGACCGGGTGGACGATTCGCCGCGACGGGCAGCCCTCCGTTGTGGCCAGACGCCACGACACCGGCAACAAGACCGTCCTCGGGGTCACCGCAGACCTCGACGCGGCTGGTTTCTGCGATGCCGTGCTGGCACAACCGAACTCGGCACGATTCGTAGCCGGGCGCCTGTGGCAGCAGCTGGCCTCCGACACCCCACCGTCGGATCAGGCGCTGGACCGCCTGATCAGCGCGTACGGGTCCGGTCGCGATCTGCGGGCTCTCACCACGGCCGTTCTCACCGACGCCGAATTCACCGACAACCCGGCAGCGGTGGTCAACACCCCGGTGGAGTGGCTGGTGGGGGTGATCCGCACACTGCAGGTTCCCATCGACACGCCCGACCGGCTCAAGGCGGTCACCGCGTCCCTGAAAATCCTCGGGCAGCAGCCGTTCTACCCACCCGACGTCGGTGGCTGGCCCCGCGGTCAGGCGTGGCTGTCCACCGCGAGCGCTGGTGTGCGACTGCAGGCCGCCGGCAAGCTGGCGGCGGCCGGCGATCTGTCCAGGGTGGAGCAGGCCTCGCCGGGCAACCGCATCGACGCCGTCGGTTATCTGATCGGGGTGGGGTCGTGGTCCGACCGTACCGCCGCAGCACTCAAACCGTTGGTCGGTGCGCCGGCCCAGCTGGTCGCCGCCGCGGTCAACACACCCGAATACCTTACTTCGTAACGAGATTCGAGATGCCTGAGATCAATCGACGCAAATTCCTCATCGCCAGCGCCGGAGTAGGCGCGGCTGGCCTGCTGTCCGGGACCGTCGCGGTCACCTGGCCCGAGCTGCGTCGTGCGGCGATGGATCGGCCACTGGCCGAGGGCAGCGGCGTCCTGGTGGTCGTCACGCTCTACGGGGGCAACGACGGTATCAACACCGTGATCCCTTATGGCGACAACGCATATCATGACGCCCGGCCGGAGCTCGCCTACGCGCCGTCCGACGTGCTTCACCTCGACGACCAGCTCGGCCTCAACCCGGCATGCAAAGGCCTGGCCCGGCTTTGGCAGGACCAACGGCTCGCGGTCGTCCGCGGGGTGAGCTACCCCCAACCGGATCACAGCCATTTCCGCTCCATGGATATCTGGCAGACCGCGTCGCCGGCCGAGCCTGTGCCGACCGGCTGGATCGGCCGCTGGCTCGACGCGACCGGTGACGACCCGCTGCGCGCGGTGAACATCGGGGCTGTCCTTCCCCCGATGGCGGTCGGTGAGAAGCGCACAGCGGCAGCGCTTTCAACCGGCGCGAGCACCACCGCTTCGGGCCAGCTCGCCGCCACCATGACGGCTCTGGGAGCCGACGACCCGCATGACACCCCGGCGATGGCGGCGGTCTGCGCCGCCTACCGCGCGACCGCCTCGACCGAGAAGACGTTCTCGTCGGTGGATGCCCGCAGCGGTGCGGCGGCCGCCAACCGCAACGCGCTGGCCACCCAACTGGATACGGTGGCCAAGTGCGTGAAAGCCGGGGTGCCGACCCGGGTGTACATGGTGCAACTCGGCGGCTTCGACACCCACGCCGACGAGCGCGGGACCCAGCAGCGGTTGCTGCAGACCCTGGACGACGCGCTGGCGTCTTTCCTGCGCCAGATGGCCACCGACAAGTACGGCAAAAACGTTGTTGTGCTCGCCTACTCAGAATTCGGACGGCGGGTGCGGGCCAACGCGTCGCAGGGCACCGATCACGGCACCGCAGGTCCGGTCTTCGTCGCCGGCCAGCCGGTCAAGGGCGGGTTCTACGGCGACGAGCCAAGCCTGACCGACCTCGATGACGGGGACCTCAAAGCCACCGGCGACTTCCGCGACGTCTATCACACGTTGCTCTCCCACACCATCGGCACCGACCCGACTCCGTCGGTCGGCGCCCGCAGACGCGACCTTGGGTTCCTGTAGCGGCGTTCACACCAGCCGGGCGTGCTCGACCTTCAGGCAGCGGTCCATCACCACCCGCATGCCCGCCGCTTGGGCGTCGCGGGCCACCTGCTCGTCCCACAGTCCCTGTTGCAACCACAAGGTTTTCGCACCGACGGCTATCGCATCGTCGAGCACCGAGCGCAGGTGCTCTTGACGGCGAAACACGTCGATCATGTCGGGTATCGCCGGCAGGTCGCGGAGGCTGGGGTAGACGCGCCTCCCATCCAGCTCGGTGATGGTCGGGTTGACGAGGTAGAGCTCGTAGTCGGTCGCCGAGGCGAGGTAGTCGTAGACACCGTTGCTCGGCCGGCCCGGGTTCGGTGACACCCCGACGATCGCGATCGATTCGGTGTCGCGCAGGATGCTGCGCAGGGCGGCGGTGTCGGGCTCACTCCACGAGGTCATGTCACCATTTTAAGGTTGCATGACTAGATGATTTAACCGGCCTTCTTCTACGCTGGCATCATGAGGCGCGCGTCGTTCGCGGGCTTGAACTGCTCGGTCGCCCAGACCTTGGAGGTGGTGGGCGACTGGTGGTCGTTGCTGATCGTGCGTGATGTGTTCTTCGGGGTCACCCGGTTCGACGAGATCCAGCGGCGGCTGGGCATCGCCCGCAACACACTGGCCGACCGACTCGACTGGCTGTGCGGTCACGGCGTCCTTGTCCGGGTGCCATACGGCGATTCGGGCAACCGCTATGAATACCGGCTCACCGACAAGGGCCGCGACCTGCAACGCGTCCTCATCGCGATGGTCGCCTGGGGCGACAAATGGGGCGCCACCGCCGACCACCCGCCGTTGCAGCCGACCGACGCCAACGGCGAACCGGTGGAGTTGCGGATCGTCAATGCCAGAACCGGCCGGCGCGTCGCTGCGGAAAAGGTCCGGATGATGCCGACCGAGGCGGCCAGCGATCCCAACATGGTGCCGCCGGCCGACCATCCCGCTTCCCGGCGTTAGCTCTACATCGGTCGCAGCCACCGCTACTGGTGCCGTGCCGCGCGCTGCGCCCTCATCTTCGCGAAGCGGTCGGACAGCCGCCGCATCCTGACCATCTGCGCGGCCGACGGGCTGACGGTGCCGTTGAGGTAGGACATCAGTTCCTCGGCCGACGCCCCGATCCGGGAGGCGAACTCCTGCTGCTCGAGCCCGGAGCGGTCGAGCAGCAGCTGCACCTGCTTGCCGACCTCCGCACGCTCCTCGGCCTCGAGGTGCTCGCGGCTGCGGACCAGTACCTCGTCAAGCGCGTTGCTGATACCGCACGACGACCTGCCCTCCAGCACCTCTTCGACCTGGCGTGCTGTGCGGCCATACGGGTCGCGCTTCACGGCCGCGACGATGCGCTGCCAAATCGTCAGATCACCGCTCTCCACAGCCGCCTTGATCGCGGCGGTGGGCCAGAACTCGACCGGCCTGCTTTCATAGGCCGACAGCTCTGGGCTGTGCGCCGCGCTGGCGAGACGGACCGTGGGCGCGGCGTCGTCGGGTCGCACGTCCGCAGCCAACGTCACCTCGCCTCCTCGAGCATCGCCACGGCCACCGAGAGGCACCGCCGCCTGACCTCCGACCAATCAACTTCGGCGTCCAGGCCCGACGACGGGTCGTCGTCATCCGACGGCTGCGGATCTGCCAGGCGCCGGACCAGCTGACTGGCAACCCACTGTCTCCTGGACTGTTGTCCACAGTAGTACTTATCCATCCCGGCCAGTACCGCAGCGGCTGTCGGGGTATCCATCACGTCGACCAGATCGGCAAACTCGGCGTAGTCGCGGCTGCTGTTCCGGCACAGCAGCAGATATCCCTTCATGCGCAGCGTCTCCGCCCCGGTTGGGATCTGTAGCCGGTCGCCGGTCGGCAACTGAACGTTCGCGGTCTCGACGGGGCTGCGGCGCTCGACGGGTGCGAACGGATCGGTGGCGTCGACCTCGAGCGCATCGAGCACGACCGACAGCCGCCCCTTCCATATCGTCACCGGGTGCACGCCGCGCCCGGCCCAGGGCACCGGCCGCCGGGCGCCGTTGCGGTACCGGCGGCCTTGCGATGAGCCGGTCGCGCGAACAGCGCTGCGCCCCGCTGTGTTTCCGTTGCTGCCGAACCCCGCCGCGCCGGCGCCCGGTTGGTCGCCGTTGCGGGTGCAGCCGCTGAACGCGAGCGGGTCGGCCACCGTGATCGCGTCGGGCGCAAGGTCTTTGAGTTTCGCGGCGGACTTGACCATCGTCCTGATGTCGGAGCCGTGCGCGATGAGCGCCGAAATGTCGTCGGGGATGACCACCACGTCGCCGATGTCCACCTTGGGCAGCGGCTTTTCGAAGTCGACCGACGGCAGGACGCGGTCGAGCCACTTGGGCAGCCACCAGTTCCACTGGTCGAACATCGCCATCAGCGCCGGCACCAGGACCAACCGCACCACCGTGGCGTCCACCGCGATCGCCACCGCGCAGGCCACCCCCAACTCGGCGACCAGCGGCATACCGGCGAACGCGAAACCGACGTAGACCGCGATCATGATCAGCGCCGCGCTGGTGATCGTCCGTGCGCTGGTGCTGACCCCCCACGACACCGCGTCGCGGGTGTGGTTGGTCTGCAGGAATCGTTCCCGGATGCGGGTCAGCAGGAAGATCTCGTAGTCCATCGACAGCCCGAAGGTGATCGCCAGCACCAACGGCGGGACGGAGCTGTCCAGGGAGGAGATCGGCTGGAATCCGAGGTCTTTGAGCCAGCCCCACTCGAACACCATCACCAGGCTGCCGTAAGCCGCGGCCACCGACAGCACGGTCATCAACACGCCCTTGAAGGCCAAGAACACCGACCGGATGGAGATCAGCAACATCACGAAGGCGACCGCGGACACGAAAACGAAGACCCACGGCTGCATCTGCGTCACGCGGTCATCGAAGTCCTTGATCAGCGCTGTCGGACCGCCGACGCTGATGTGGGCGCCTTCGGCACCCGGCACCTGTGGCAGGTGCTGGCGCATCCATGCGATCGTGTCGCGTGCGGCCATGTCCTCGGGATCCACCGACAGCACCGCGCTCAACAGCGCGCTCTTGTTGTCGTTGGCGAACACCGGCGGGGTGACCGTGACGATGTCGGGAGCCTGTTGCATCTCGCCGCGCAGGGTGTCCAGTGCGGCGACGTGCGCCGCGCTGGACGCGTTGCCGTCTCCGAATTCGACGAGCACCCGGATCGGGCCCAGGGCGCCGGGGCCCAGCGCTTGCGCGGCTGCGCTGACACCGCCGCGAATCTCGTGCGTCGGCGCAAACTGCCGCTGCATGCTGTTGGACAGGGTCATCGAGAATATCGGCGCCGCCAGCGACAACAGCAGCACCGTCGCGGCCAGCGCCGAGACCCACGGCCGGCGCATCACCGAACTGATCCAACGCGACCAGAACGGCGACTGCGTGGCGTCCGGTCGCCGTGACCAGTGCAGCGGCCAGGACCGCTTGGCGGCGGCGCGGCCGCATGTGGCCAACACCGCCGGGGTCAGCGTGGTCGACGTCAGAACCGCGACCGCGACCGTCACGATAGCGCCGGTCGCCATCGACCGCAGCACCGGCGTGTTTATTAAATAGATACCGGTGAGCGACGCGATCACGGTCAGCCCCGACAGCACCACCGCCAGACCCGAGGTCGCCATCGCGGCGTCGGTGGCCTGCCTGGGATCGCGTCCGGCCCGCAACTCCTCGCGGTAGCGCATCAGGATGAACAGGGAGTAGTCGACCGCCAATGCGATGCCGAACATCGACACGGTCGATGTCACGAACACCGACATCTCGACGTGCATCGAGAGCAGGAAGACCAGGCCCATCGTCACTGCGACCGTGGCGATGCCCAAGATCAGCGGCATCGCGGCCGCCGCCAGCGAGCCGAACACCGCGAGCAGCACGATCAGGATGATCGGAAGGTTCCACTGCTCGGCCTGCTCGATGTCGTGCTTGGTGCTGGCCTGAGCGGCGGCGCCGAGCGCTCCCTGCCCGATCACGTACAGCCGGACCTTGCCGTCGTTGAGCAGGCCGGGTTGGTCGCCGTTGATGCCGATCTTGCTGCGCAGCTGCTGGGCGACGTCGACGGCGCCGCTGTTGTGGAAGTCCAGTCTCAGCGAGACCACGTACGGGCGGCCCGGCTGCGGCGGAGGTTGCTGCGGGTTGGGCGCCACCGTCACGCTGGGCACCTCTTCGGCCTTGCGCTCCAGCAGCGCGATCGCAGCGTTCATGTCGTCGAAGCTGGCGTCCGGTCCGGGAGCGGCGACCAAGGCTAGCGGCGAGGCGCCCTGGTCGGGGAAATGGTCCTGCAGCTGATACTGCACCCGCAACGACTGGGAGCCGGCCACCTCGAAGCCCCCGCCGGTCAGGTGATTTGACTCGTGCAGCGTGAGCAAAACGGCGGGTACGAGCACGAGCAGCCACGTGATGAACACTGCCCAGCGATGGCGGCGCAGGTGGCTGCTCAAGCGCATCATGAACTGCTGGATAGCAACTCCCCGCTTTCTCCCGGGCCGCCCTGCGTGGAGGTGAGCCTACAACAGCATCGTGTGAGGTGGCTGGTCTCGTTACAGGCCCGCTCCGGCCTCCTACCTGCCGCGACGGGTTATCCAATTGGTCTTGGTGTGGCCTTGGATGGCACGATGGGGCTCGGCCGTTTCCGTGCCGTGGACATGTGCCGGGAATTCGCCGCGCGAGCGACGGGGATGAATGTCCGCACATTTCAAGGAGTTGTCATGAAAACGACCGCCCAGCAGACCCTCCGCCGAAGTCTGTACGGCGTGTTCGCCGCCTGCGCGACCGGTGGGGTGGCGGCGGCCGGGATCGCGGTGCCGGCGGCCACGGCGGCCCCCAACCCGTGCGCGGCTAGCGAGATCGCCCGCACCATCGGCTCGGTGTCCACCAACACCGGCAGCTACCTCGACTCCCATCCCGACACCAACACCGCGCTGACCAACGCCGCCCAGCAGCCGGCGCCGCAGGCATTGACATCGCTGAAGACGTACTTCGACGCCAATCCGCAGGTCAGCAAGGACCTGCAGACCATTCAGCAGCCGCTGACCGGCCTGTCCGGTCAGTGCAAGCTTCCTATCACCGTGCCGCAGGCCCTGCAGTTCCTTCAGGCCGCGGCGCAGAACGGGGGACTGCCGGGTGGCAGCGCGCTGCCCGCCGGCCTACCGTCGCTTCCCGGCGGCACCTCACCCGCAGCCGGTGCCACCGCGCCGGCGGGTACCGGACCGTTGCCCGGACCGGCCACGACGACCGCGCCGAGCCTGCACTAGCAGCGATCAATCGGATCTGCTTAGCTGTCCTATGTCCGTGACCGGTACCGGTGGCGGCTTGTCGACACGCGATGAAGGAGCCCCGTCTATGTTGCTGTCTGCCCGTGCCGCGCGCCGCGCGCTGGCCGGCGGTCTCGGTGCCGGCGCGGTCGCCGGCGCGATGCTCTGCGGTGCCGTCCCGTCGGCGGTGGCCGATCCGCCTGCTCCGCCTGCTCCGCCGGCGTCCCCCGCGCCTGCCCCACCGTCGAACTGCACCGCAGCCGACCTCGCGGGCGTATCCGCCGGCGTCTCCGCGTCCACGTCGGCCTACCTGTTCAGCCACCCCGACGTGAACGCGTTCTTCACCGGCCTGAGGGGCCAGCCCAAGTCAGCGATCAAGGACACCGTGCAGAACTACCTGAACGCCAACCCCCAGGTGAAGTCGGACCTGCAGGGCATTCGCCAGCCGCTGATCGACCTGAAGAATCGTTGCGGCGGCGCATCCGCCTGATCAACTGGTGCGCGTCGGGCTGGGGGCGGCTCCCTCTGGGGGAGATCTGCCTGCGCAAGAGGGCGTGGGCCGTATGGTGCTGATGGTCGATGACGACCCGGACGTCCGGACCTCGGTCGCCCGCGGATTGCGGCACTGGGGCTTCGACGTACGCGTCGCGGCCACCGGTAAGGAGGCACTGCGACTCCTGTCCACCGAGTCGCACGACGCGCTGGTGCTCGATGTGCAGATGCCGGAGCTGGACGGGGTCGCGGTGGTGACGGCGTTGCGCGCGCTGGGCAACGACATCCCGATCTGCGTGCTGTCCGCGCGCGACACCGTCAACGACCGGATCGCCGGCCTGGAAGCCGGCGCCGACGACTATCTGACCAAGCCGTTCGACCTGGGTGAGCTGGTGGCGCGGCTGCACGCCCTGCTGCGCCGGTCCTCGCACTCCGAGGAGCACTCGGACGCGATGACGGTCGGCCAGCTGACGATCGATACCGCCCGTCGGCTGGTGTTCGTCGCGGGTGAGCGCGTGGAGCTCACCAAGCGCGAATTCGATCTGCTGGCGGTGCTGGCCGAGAACGCCGGGGTGGTGCTCACCCGCCAGCGGCTGCTCGAGCTGGTCTGGGGATATGACTTCGACGTCGACACCAACGTCGCCGACGTGTTCATCAGCTACCTGCGGCGCAAGCTTGAGCGCGACGGCATACCGCGGGTCATCCACACTGTTCGCGGGATCGGGTATGTACTCCGAGCCGAGCCATGAGCGTCGGCTCGCTGGAACACCGAGCCGAGCCATGAGCGTCGGCTCGCTGGAACACCGAGCCGAGCCATGAGGCTCGCCTCGCTGAATCGAACGGTCTCGCTGCGCACCCGGGTGGCCATCGCCGCGGCGATGGCGGCGGCCGCCGTCGTTGCGTTGTTTGCGCTCGTCACCTCGGTGCTGCTGGTCAACAACGACGCCACTCAGCTCGACCGGCGGCTCGACTCGATCATCGACACGAGCATCAACCCCGACCGCAACGTTGCCGAACCGCGCGGCATTCTCACGACAATCCGGTCCCGTAGCACCGGCCAGGTGGTCTACCAGCGCGGGTTTCAGCTGCCGCCACTGCCGGTGGGCACCTCGACGGTCAGCGTCAACGGTGTCGACTACCGGGTTCGCACGGTCGAGATGATGCAGCCCGAGGGCAGCGTGCGCGTGTCGATCGGGATCAGGGTCGACAGCATCCTGATGGACCGGGCACGGATTCCGCTGTACCTGCTGATCGGCGCCATCGCAGTCCTCGTGGCGGCCGCACTGGGCTGGTTGCTCGCCGGGCCCGCGATCCGCCCGCTGCGCCGGTTGACCGAGCACACCCGGACCCTCGGTCAGGGCGACGACAGGATGCCGGCAGTCCACGGCATCCGCGAAGCCGAGGACTTGTCCGAGGCCATGACAGGCATGCTGCAGCGACTGGCCGCCGCCCAGGCCGCGACGACAAACTCGTTGCAGGCCGCCCAGGACTTCGCCGCTAACGCGGCCCACGAGTTGCGGACCCCGCTGACCGCGATGCGGGCCGACCTGGACACGCTGCGCATCCACAACCTGCCCGAGGACGAACGCGACGAGGTGGTGGCCGACCTGTCCCGCGCGCAGCGGCGGGTTGAGGCCATCATCACCGCACTGGGCCAGCTGGCGTCCGGTCATCTGGCGAAGGCCGAGGATCGCGAACCGATCGACGTTGCGGACCTGCTGGAGCGGGTGGCTCGGGAGAACACGCGGCAGTCCCCTGGGGTCCAGATCGAGGTCAAGGCCGATGATGCGGGCGTCATCCAGGGTTGGCCCGGCGGGCTGCGGTTGGCGGTCGACAACCTGGTCCGCAACGCGATCACCCACGGCGGCGCCACCCGCGTCGTGCTGACCGCTGACCGTCGTGAGCAGGAGGTGGCGATCATCGTCGACGACAACGGTCGCGGCCTGCCGGTTGACGAGCACCGCAGCGTCCTCGGCCGGTTCGCGCGCGGCAGCACGGCCTCGCCGGGGGGATCGGGACTCGGCCTGGCGCTGGTGACCCAACAGGCCGCCCTGCACCGGGGCACCATCGAGCTGTCCGACGGCCCGCTGGGTGGGCTGCGCGCCACGCTGACCGTGTCGACCGAGCCGTAACCGCGTACCGCGCCTGCGCAGGTTCGACTCCCGCGGGAACGCCCCGTGATTTTGTGTACAGCTTCCGCACGATCGGCGTCCGCTAAACCCGCCGACGGCCCAGCGCGGCGGCACCCCGCCAGCCCACCAGCAGCAAGGCGGTCACCACCGACGCGACGATGATGAAATTGACCGCGACGCCGCCCGAACTGGCCCTGCGCAGCAGCATTCCGACGGCGACCGTGCACAGCCACACCACCACGCCGGTCGGTGTGATCGCGGTCGGGCGGCGCCAGCCCCGCGACGCCAGCCAGCCGACCCCGGTCCCGGCCAGGAAAGGCCACGCCGTCTGCGCCACACCCGCGATGGTCACCCCTTCGGCGTGGCTGCGCCGACCCGCCGCGCAGAACACCAGCACGCACGCCACGTCGGCGACCAGCGCAGTCACCACCTGCCGGGACCGCACACCGTCACCTGGTCGGGTAGGTCATCACGTCCAGATCGAGCGGCATCACGTTCGTCTGGTCTCCGCCGGGGAAGCCGATCTGCAATTGCGCCGGTGCGCCGGTGTCGTCGAGCTGGTTGAGCGCAACCTCCGACGCTACCCGCGAATCCAACCGGAATTTGCCGAAGATGAATGGTAATCCGTTGGACATCAGCGGATCCGGCGTATTCATCACATGAAAGTGCAGGTGCGGTGCACTGCTGTTGCCGCTGTTGCCCAACGCGGCGATGGTTTGCCCGGTTGTGAGCTTGTCACCCGGCTTCACCCTGATGCTGCCCGGCTTGAGGTGTGCGTAGAACGCGTAGTGGCCGCCGCCGATGTCCTCAACGATGTGGTTGCCGCCGTACTGGTCGAGCGGCAGGCCGCTCGGGTTGGCGCCCGCCACCTGGTCGGGCAGGTTGTCCACCGCCGCGATGACGGCACCGTCCGCGACTGCGTGGATGTCGGCGCCGTAGTAGGGGTAGCTCTCGAGTTTCGTTTTGTCGCCGATGAACAGCCGACCGTCGGGTGTGAGCGCGATGTAGTCGATCGCGAACCGTTCCGGCGCCCACAGCTGCCCGTTGAGCGGATTGACGGCCATCCGGTGCGCGCTCATGTCGCAGCAGCCGTCGGCGTCCACCCAGCTGGGGCCGCTCACCGGCGGCGAGAGTGTCACCGGTTTGTGGCCGGTGTCCACCTTCGTCGGCGCGATCGTCTCGGTGATCGTGCCGGGGATCAGCGGCGGCTGCGGCTGCGGCACGGTCAGGCCGATGCTGTGGGTGATGTCGGCTGGCATGCCCGCGGACTTGTCCACGGCCAGGTCGAGCCACACCAGCGCGGTTTGCGCCGGTCCCAGTTTGGCGGTCGGCGTCGCAGCGCCGATGACCCGTGTCCAGTACGCCAGCCCGTCACCCGACAGGGAGAGCAGGGTCTTGTCGCTGGCCACCGCGGCAAGGAAGGTCAGCGTGACCGCCTGCTGCAGCGTGTTGGTCAAAGCGATCTCATAGACGAGATGCACTTTGCCGTCGGTGGCGGACACCGGGACCGGCGCTGCGAGCACCGAGCCGATCACCGGTGTGATCACCGGTTGGCCGGCCGGAGCCGAGCCCGCGGTCGCCGGAGCCGGGGCTGACGGAGGGGGCGTGGCGACCACGGTCGATGACGGCGCCGACTCTTTTGCGGTCGCGCACGAGCCGAGCGTGAGGACTGCCACAGCGCACAGTGCCATCACCGGAAAGCGCGGTCCGAAGCGGTGATTCAACCACGCACGCACCTGCCGCGACCCCACGTCAGGGATCGCCCCACCGCGCGCTGTCGCCACCGTCGTCGCCGTTGTCCTGGGGTCGGGCGTCGATGCCGCCACGCTCGGCCGCGTCGGGATCGATCTGGCTCTCCGTGCGGAACAGGAAGAAGAACAGCACCCAGCCGATCACGGCGACGAGGATCCAGCTGATGAGCCGGTAGATCAGCATCGCCGAGATCGCGGCGGACAGGCTCATGCCGCTGGTCACCAAACCGGGCACCAGCACGGCCTCGACGACGAGCAGGCCGCCCGGCATCAGGGGGATCGCGCCGACCGCGCGCGCGGCCGCATACGCGACCGTCAGCCCGGCCAGGGACGGTCGCCCGCCCGCCGCGTACGACGCGAACAGCAGACACGCCACGTCGGCCACCCAATTGAACAGCGACCAGCTGAACGCGATCGCGAGCTCACGGCGGCTCAGACTGACCGACTCCAGCTGACTCAGCGTCTCGCGCCACTTGTCCAGCGCGGTGTCGGCGGGCTTGCCGCGCACCGAGTTCACCCACGACAGCACCCGCACGCCGATGCCGTCGATCAGGTCCGGCCGCGTCGCGACGGCCTGCGCCAGCAGGATCAGCGCGACGAAGCCGCCCAGCGTGAAGATCAGCGAGAATGGGTTGTTCTTCGCGCCCAACAGGAACGCGCCGCCCAACCCGAGCACCGCCAGCCCGACCACCTGCAGCGCCCCGGACATCACCAGCTGCCATGACGCGACCACGGGGCTGGCGCCCCAGATCCGTTGCTGCCGATAGATGAACGTCGCCGACAGCACCGGGCCGCCGGGCAACGTGGTACTCAGCGCGTTGCCGGCGTAGAAGGCGGTCTCCGAGCGCCATTGCTTGACGACCACGCCCGCCGACCGCAGCAGCGTCCGCTGGATCTGGGCGAAGCTGTGCATGGAGGCCAGCGCCGCGCCGATCGCGGCCAGTACCCACCACCAGCGGGCGGCCGACAGGCTGCGCCAGGCCTGCGCGAGCTGGTCTGAGACCAACGCGATCTCGACCGCGAGCACGATCGCGGCCACGGCGAGAACCACCCATCGCAGCCACCAGTATTTGCCGCGTGATTGTCCCGCCCCGCTGCGCGCGTGGCTTGCCTGCGCGTCTTGGGACACGTGCTACAGGGTAGCCGCGCACCCGGCGTCTGCCCCGTCGTTCTCGCGGGGCGCGCCGGGCGCGGCGCTACGCTACCGGCATGCCAGCGCCCGAAGACGCAGCCATCACCCCCTTGATACGCAAGACCGCTGCCTGGGCCTGGCGCCTGCTGGTCATCTTCACCGCGCTGCTGGCATTGCTGTGGGTGATCAAGCACCTCGAGGTGATCTTCGTGCCGGTCGCGTTGGCCGGGATGCTGACCGCGTTGCTGCTGCCCGGGGTGGACTGGCTCGACAGGCACGGTGTCCCGCGCGGCTGGGCGGTGTTGTTGTTGCTGTTGTTCGGACTGGCGGTCCTTGGCGGCATTCTCACCTTCGTGGTCACCCAGTTCATCGACGGTTTGCCCGGTCTGATCGAACAGGTCACCCACAGTATCGACACCGCCCGCAACTGGTTGATCAGCGGACCGGCGCACCTCAGCAGACAGCAGATCGACAACGCGGGCAACTCGGCCATCCAAGCGTTGCGGAACAACCAGGAGAGACTGACCACCGGCGCCCTGTCCACGGCGGGCACGATCACCGAGATCGTCACCGGTGCGTTCGTCGTGCTGTTCACGCTGATCTTCTTCCTCTACGGCGGCCGCAACATTTACGAGTTCGTGACGCGGATCTTCCCGGCCGGCGTGCGGGAGAAGGTGCGCGACGCCGGCCGCGCGGGGTTCGGCTCGCTGATCGGCTACGTGCGTGCGACGTTTCTGGTTGCGCTCGTTGACGCGGTCGGCATCGGCACGGGGTTGGCGATCATGGGGGTACCGCTGGCGCTGCCGTTGGCGTCGCTGGTGTTCCTCGGCGCGTTCATCCCGCTGGTCGGTGCGGTGCTGTCCGGGTTCCTGGCCGTGGTTGTTGCGCTGCTGGCCAAGGGCTTCATCTATGCGCTGATCACATTGGGGCTGCTCATCGCCGTGCAGCAGCTGGAGGCACACGTGCTGCAGCCGCTGGTGATGGGCCGCGCCGTGTCGATCCATCCGCTGGCCGTGGTGCTGGGCATCTCGACCGGCGGGGTGCTGTCCGGCATTGTCGGGGCACTGCTCGCCGTGCCGACCATCGCGTTTCTCAACAGCGCGGTCCGGGTGCTGATCGAACGTCCGCAGGACATCGGCGCACCCGGCGAGCGGGCCCAGCCCGACGAGCCGGTGGGTATCAGCGCCGAGCCCGACCGGATCCAGCCACCGCAATCCGACGGCTGACTACCCGGCCTCAGCCGGCGCCTGTGGCTCGGGTTCGCGCTCTCCCTGATCCAGCCACTGCCAGCGCGCACCAACTCCCACAACACTTTTCGCGCGGCACCGTGTCGCCGGGGTTTAGATGCGACCCTCCCGACGCAGCAGGTCCTGCGCACTGACACCGCCGCCCTCCGCCACGTCGCGCTTGCGGGGCGCACGCTGCCGCTGGTCGTCGTCGTCCGGCTTGCGGCCCTGGCTGGGCAGCTTCTCGGTCGATTCCGGGTCCCGCCCGGGCTTGGCGACCCGCTGCACCGGAATCGCCGTCGTCTTGTCCGGATCGCCGCGGCGCGCTTCGGGCATCGCGCGGGTGGCGTCCGCAGATGGCCGTACCGGCGGCGCCGCCGGTGGCGCGTCTCCGCGCAGCTCGCCGAGCCACGACTCGATCTCCCGCTCCTCGCGCGGCGGCGGGGCCGCGGCGGGCCGATACGTGCGCTGCGTGATCGCGGTCGCGTTGTTGACCACCGCGCGCGCGGCGTTGCGCGCGGCGGTCGACAGCCGGGTGGTCTGCGGCTCGGCCGGAGCCTGCCGCGGCCGCACCGGGATGCGCGTGGTTCCGGCCACCGACGGCTCCTGCGGCGGGGGAATACGCCGCGGGGTCGCCCGGCGCGCACCGGGCCGGGCGACGCTCTCGGCGGCCGGGTGCGTCGGGTCGTGCGGCGGTGGCGGCGCCATCGAAGCGCCGGCGCCGACCAGCGCCGGCTCCGGCTCCCGAACGGTGGGCCGCTTGCGCTCGTCGGGCAGGTGGATCTCACCCATGCCGATGCGGTTCTGCAGCCGCTTCATCCACCGCGGAGCCCACCAGCAGTCGTCGCCGAGCAGCTTCATCACCGACGGCACCAGGAACATCCGCACCACGGTCGCGTCCAGCAGCAGCGCGGCGATGAACCCGAACGCCAGGTACTTCATCATGACCAGGTCGGAGAACACGAAGGCGCCCATGACCACGACCAGGATCAACGCCGCGGCAGTGATGATCCGGCCGGTGGCCGCCGTACCGAGCCGAATCGCCTCCGCCGTCGACATGCCCCGTTCGCGCGCCTCCACCATGCGGGAGACCAGGAACACCTCGTAGTCGGTGGACAACCCGTAGATCACCGCGATGATCAACCCGATCACCGGGGCGGTCAGCGGAGTCGGTGTGAAATTCAGCCACTTCGCGAAGTGGCCGTCGACGAAGATCCACGTCAGCACGCCCAGCGTCGAGCCCAGCGTCAGCGCGCTCATCACCGCCGCCTTGATCGGCAGCACCAACGAGCCGAACGCCAAAAACATCAGGATCGTCGTCGTGCAGATCAGGATCACCAGCATCAGCGGCATGTGCGCGAAGATGCTGTGGATGGAGTCCTGCTCCAGCGCCGGTGTGCCGCCGACCCACAGGGTCACGCCCTTGGGCGGCTGGATCGACCGCAGGTCGGAGATCTTGGCGGCGGCGTTGTTGCTGTTCACCAGGCCGTTCTGCAGGACGGTGACCTTCGGATCGTGATTGCCTTCGTCGGTGGCCGGCCGCGGTTGCCAGGTGGTGTTGGTGAAGCCGCTGAGCTGTGCGGCCTTGTTGGCGATTTCGTCGATCTGCGGCGGGCTGGCGTTCTGGATGACCAGCGTGAGCTGGTTGGTCCGGAAGCCCGGGAAGGTCCGGTCGAAGTCTTCCTGCGCCTGCCGCACGGGGTTGGTCGGCGGCAGGTACTTCTCGCTGATGCCGCCCAGCGACAGCTTCCCGAGCGGCACGATCAGCAGGATCATCGCGATGATGATCGGCGCGGCGAACAGGATCGGCCGCTTCATCACGCGGTTGATGAGCTTGCCCCAGAAGCCGTTTTCGATCTCTTCGCGGGTCTTGGTCTTCTGCAGGCGGTCGGCCAGCCAGTTCAGCCACCAGTTCGTCGGCTTCCAGTTGCGGAAGAACGGAACCCGCAGCAGGGTGCGGACACCGAACGCGTCGACGTTCTGGCCGAGGATGCCCAGGCACGCGGGCAGCAGGGTGACCGACAGGATCGCCGACAGCATCACCGCCGCGATCACCGCGTAGGTCAGCGACTTGAGGAAGCCCTGCGGGAACAGCAGCAGGCCGGCCGCCGACGCGACGATGATCACCGCCGAGAACGTCACGGTGCGCCCGGCGGTCATCACCGTGCGGCGTACCGCCGTCGCGGTGTCGTAGCCCTCGGCGGTTTCCTCCCGGAACCGGCTGACCACGAACAGGCCGTAGTCGATCGCGATGCCGAGTCCGATCATCGTGACGACCGGTTGGGCGAAGTAGTGCACCGGCCCGAACATCGCGATCAACCGCAGGATGCCCAGTGACCCGGCGATGGACAGCCCCCCGACGATCACCGGCAGCCCGGCGGCGATTACGCCGCCGAACACGAAGAACAGCACCACCGCCACAAGAGGTACGGCCAGCACCTCCGCGCGTTTCTGGTCCTTGGCGATCGTTCCGGTCAGCTCGTTGGCGACCGGCTGCAGCCCCGCCAGTTCGACCTTGCCGCCGCCGAGCTTTTGTAGGTCACTTTGCACCGCTTTGTAGTTGGTCAGGATCTCGTCGTCGTTGTTGCCCTTGAGCGGAATGCTGACGAACGTCCGCTTCATGTCCGAGGTGTGCATTTTCTGCACCGTGAGGTCGGTGCTGTTGGTCGCCTTCAGCCAACCGACCCAGCCGAGGATCTGGTTGGGATGATCGGCCTGCACCTTGTTGAGCGCGTCGACGATGCCCTTCTGCCACTGCGGGTCGTCGACCGTCGAGCCGTCGGGGGCGGTGAATATCGCCACGATGTGGCTCGTTCTGTCCCGACCGTACACCTCGTCGCCGAGCACCGACGCCTTCGCGGACTGGCTGTTGTCGTCGTAGAAACCGCTCTGCGTGACGTGACTCCCCAGGCTGAGCCCGAAGATGCCGCCGCCGAGGCACAGCGCCACCATCACCCCGATCACGATGAACCGGTAGCGGTACACGGTTCGACCCCACCAGGCGAACACCTATGCTCCTAACTAGCTCTTCGTCTTCAGACCGCGCATCACTTTCGTCGCCTACACCCGCGTGGTCAGTAGCGACGACAGCGGCCGGAACGGCTGCAACCACGCCCCTTGGTCTGGTAGCGAATCTAGGCCGACCCGGGGCAATGATTCCCGAAAAACGCCGGGAATATCCTCCAGGTCGACGAACTCCAACGTATCGGACGCTAGCGCCCAACTCGCGTGTTCGCGAAATCCGACCACCTGCACCGGCACGCCGGACCTGGCGATCTCCTCGAGGGGCAGGCGGAACGCCTGCCCGTCGGCGGAGGCCACCAGCAGCCCGGCCAGCCCGTCGCCGTGCCGCAGCGCGATGTGGTCGAGCATGTCGCTGTCGACGTCGCTGTCCTCGTCGATCTTGGGCTTGGCGAATACCGCGAATCCGACGTTGCGCAGGGCCTCCACCCACGGCCGCACGACGTCGGCGCTACCCGGGGCGATGTTGGTGAACACGGTGGCCTCAGGTTCCAGCGACACGTCGGTACGGCCGGTCGCCAGTTCAGCGGTGCGCGAGAGCAGCCAGCGCCCCAGGGCATCGAAGCGGGGGCGGTACGCCGCGGTCGGTCGGCCACCCAGGATCGACCCCAGCCCCATGTCGAGGTTCGGCGCGTCCCACACCAGCAGCACCCGCCGCGGTACCGGGGCCGCCTCGGCAGGCGGGTCGACCACTATTTCCTCTGTCATGCTCATGGTTTCTCCCAGAGCAGCTCGGCCACGGCGCTGCCGGCGTGCTGCGCCTTGGTCTCGTACTTGGTGATCGGCCGCTCCACCGAGATCGGCGGCGCGTGGCCGCCCGGGACCCGGCGCAACCGCGGCTCGGCGTCTCCGACCTCGGCGATCCGCGCCGCGTAGCCAGGGTGGTCGGTGGCCACGTGCAGCACACCGCCACACCGCAACCGGTCGGCGATCAGTGCGACGGTGCTCGGCTGCAGCAGCCGGCGCTTGTGGTGCCGCGACTTGGGCCACGGGTCCGGGAAAAACACCCGCACACCGGTCAACGAGTCGCTGCTGACCATGTGGTTGAGCACATCGAAGCCGTCGCCCAGGATCAACCGGATATTGGTGATCCCCTCCCGGTCGATCCTGCCGAGCAGCTGGGCAAGCCCGCGCCGGTACACCTCGACGGCCACCACGTCCAGGCCTGGCTCCGCTTGCGCCATGGCAGCAGTGGAAACACCTGTGCCGCAACCTATTTCGAGTATCACCGGTGCGGATCTGCCGAACCAGCGGTCGCTGTCGAGCAGCTGGGCGCCGGGGGCCAGCTCGGCTCCCAGCACCGGCCACAGTCGTTCCCAGGTTCGCTGCTGAGCCTGCGTCAATGCCGATCGGCGGCCCCGGAAACTGGTCACCCGCCGATGCAGATGCAGCGCCTGATCGGGGTCGGCCAACGCGTCCGGCCGCTCGTCGCGCTGCGTTTGCATCCGTTAATGGTGGCCTATGAAATTAAGTCGCCTCCTTATCTGGTGCAGATTGATATCCAACAGTTGTCTTTACTGGTATCTGCGGCCGGGTGGCGTGAGCACTCGCGCCGACGTGTCGGAGGTGTCACGATTTGCCCGGTGAGGGCCGGTCAGCGACCGGTGGGGGCCACATGAGTAGACAGGGGAATCACATTTTCGCCGACGAGCGCCGCCATGCCAGGCCATCGAAGGGCGTCCGGTGACCGACGGCGCCGGCGACCCGGTCGCCTCGGTTGACGCACTGGTTGCGGCGATCCACCCTGGCGCCACCGACCCCGGCGTCGAGCTGCGCGACGCCGTGTTGGTGACCGGTCCGTGGTTGGCAGGCTCGACCAGCCTGGTCGCGGCGCTTCGGGAGCGGATGCCCGAGCAGTCCTTCGTCGAAGCAGGCGAGCTCGCCTCGGCAGAAAGCCCGATTGCGGTGGTGTTCGTCGCCTCCGCCGTCGCGCCGCTGACCGAGTCGGACTGCGCGCTGCTTGATACGGCGGCGGCCAACACCGACTTGGTGATCGGCGCCGTGTCGAAGATCGATGCGCACCCCACCTGGCGCGACGTGCTGGTCGCCGACCGCGCCACCCTGTCCGCGCACGACCCGCGCTACCGAGACGTCGTCTGGGTCGGCGTGGCGGCCACTCCGGAGGTCGGCGCCCCGATGTCCGATGAGCTGGTCGATGCGCTGCGCAGCGGTCTGGCAGATGAGCGGTTGGCGCGGCGCAACCGGCTGCGAGCCTGGCAGAACCGGCTGCGCGGCGCGGTGCGGCGCCATGACGAGGACGCCGCGGGCGTCGGGCGGGCGGCCCGGATGGCCGCGCTGCGCGGACAGCGTGCTGAGCTGCTGCGGCACCGTCGGCTGGCGACGTCGGAGCGCACGGTCGGTCTGCGCAGCCGAATCCAGCAGGCGACGGTGCAGCTGACGCGCTTCGTCGACAACCGCTGCACGTCGGTTCGTGGCGAACTGGAGGAGGACGCCTCCCGGATGACCCGGCGCCGGGAACCGGCGTTCGAGGGCTACGTGCGCGGCCGCGTCGACGAGGTGATCGCCGAGGTCCACGACGGAGTAACCAAGCACCTCGGCGACCTCGCCACCGAGCTTGGCCTGAACCCGCCGGACGGTGCCTCGGCACCGCAGAGCCCACCGGTCTCGCGGCCGCAGCTGACGTCCCGTCGTCGATCGGCCTTGCTGGCGACGCTGCTCGGCGGGGCCCTGGGCCTCGGGATCGCGCTGGGCCTGACCAGGCTGTTTGCCGGCCTGGCCCCGGCCTATACCGCCGCCGCGCTCGCCGCTGGCGCGCTGGTGGGAATCGGCGTCGCGGCCTGGCTGGTTCGGACCCGCGGTTTGCTGCAGGATCGATCCGTGCTGCACCGCTGGATCGCCGGGATCATCGACGAGCTGCACGAGCTGCTGGAGCGTCACGTCGCTGAGCAGGTGCAGCGGGCCGAGACCACGCTGACCGCCGAGCAGGCCCAACGTGACGAGGCCGCGGGCGCCGACCTGGCCGATCGTGTCGCCGGGATCGACGCTGAGCTGCGCGAGCACGCGGTCGCCGGGCGCCGGGCCGCCGCCCTGCGCAGCCGCGAGGTGCCCCCGCTGCAGCGCGCCCTGGCGGCGGTCCAGGCGGAGCTCGGCGACCGCGCAGCCGGTACACCCGCGCCGGGGACCTCGACGAACTGAATCGTTCCTGTGAGAAATTCGGCTTCGCCCCGGTTTACCGGGGGTATGCGTATCGCGTTAACCTCTAATTCAGGGGCCGACCGTGACCGCCGTAGCCCGGCGCCATGTGGCCTGCGCCGGCAACCGCCCGTGCGCAGGGGATTTAAAGGAGAACATTGATGACCGCAGCGACCATCCCGGGTCTGGACAGCGCACCGACGAAACACGAGGGCCTGTTGGCGTGGGTTCGCGAAGTCGCCGAGCTCACTCAGCCAGACCGGGTGGCGTTCGCTGACGGATCCGACGACGAGTACGGCCGGCTGTGCCAGCAGCTCGTCGATGCCGGCACCTTCATCCGGCTGAACCCGGAGCACAAGCACAACTCCTACCTCGCGCAGTCCGACCCCTCCGATGTGGCGCGCGTGGAGTCACGGACGTTCATCTGCACGGAACGCGAGATCGACGCCGGGCCGACCAACAACTGGATGGACCCTGTCGAGATGCGCGACATCATGACCGAGCTGTACCGCGGCTGCATGCGCGGCCGCACGATGTGGGTCGTGCCGTTCTGCATGGGTCCGCTTGGCGCCGATGACCCGAAGCTCGGCGTCGAGATCACCGACTCCGAGTACGTCGTCGTGTCGATGCGCACGATGACCCGGATGGGCCGGGCGGCGCTGGACAAGATGGGCGACGACGGATTTTTCGTCAAGGCGCTGCACTCGGTCGGAGCCCCGCTCGAGCCCGGCCAGCCGGATGTGCCGTGGCCGTGCAATGACACCAAATACATCACCCACTTCCCCGAAACTCGCGAGATCTGGAGCTACGGCTCGGGCTACGGCGGCAACGCGCTGCTCGGCAAGAAGTGCTATTCGCTGCGGATCGCGTCGGCGATGGCCCACGACGAGGGCTGGCTCGCCGAGCACATGCTGATCCTCAAGCTGATCTCGCCGGAGAACAAGTCCTACTACGTTGTGGCGGCGTTCCCGTCGGCATGCGGCAAGACGAACCTGGCGATGATCCAGCCGACCATTCCCGGGTGGCGGGCCGAGACGCTTGGCGACGACATCGCATGGATGCGCTTTGGCAAGGACGGCCGGCTGTATGCCGTCAATCCCGAGTTCGGCTTCTTCGGTGTGGCGCCGGGGACCAACTGGAAGTCCAACCCGAACGCGATGAAGACCATCGCCGAGGGCAATACGGTTTTCACCAACGTCGCGCTGACCGATGACGGCGACGTGTGGTGGGAAGGCCTCGAGGGTGAGCCCCAGCACCTGCTCGACTGGAAGGGCAGGGACTGGACACCGGAGTCCGGTGAGAAGGCGGCGCATCCGAACTCGCGGTACTGCACCCCGATGTCGCAGTGCCCGACACTGGCACCGGAATGGGACGACCCGCAGGGCGTGCCGATCTCGGCGATCCTGTTCGGCGGTCGCCGCAAGACCACCGTGCCGCTGGTGACGCAGGCCAACGACTGGCAGCACGGGGTGTTCATCGGCGCGACGCTGGGCTCTGAGCAGACCGCCGCCGCGGAAGGCAAGGTCGGCACCGTGCGTCGCGACCCGATGGCGATGCTGCCGTTCCTCGGCTATAACGTCGGTGACTATTTCCAGCACTGGATCGACTTGGGTAAGAACTCCGACGCGTCCAAGCTGCCGAAGGTGTTCTTCGTCAACTGGTTCCGCCGCGGCGACGACGGCCGGTTCCTGTGGCCGGGCTTCGGCGAGAACAGCCGCGTGCTGAAGTGGATCATCGAGCGGGTTGAGGGCCGTGCGTCCGGGCAGACCACGCCGATCGGGATCGTCCCCACCGCAGAGGATCTGGACCTGGCGCGCTTGGACGTCGATCCTGCCGACGTGAACGAGGCGCTGCTGGTCAACCCCCAGGAGTGGCGCGAAGAACTGCCACTCATCGAGGAGTGGTTCGAATTCGTTGGGGAGAAGCTGCCCACCGGAATCAAGGACGAATTCGACGCGCTCAAGCACCGCCTGGGCGAATAACCCGCGCATCGTAGAGTCTGCGCATGCAGATTCGCGAGCACGTCGGCGCCGGTAAGCCGGCCGTCATCCTGCACCCGTCGGGCACCGTCCTCACGTTCGAGGACCTCGAGACCCGGGCGAACCGGTTGGCGCACGGGTTCCGTCGTGCCGGATTGCGCGAAGGCGACGTGGTCGCCATTTTGATGGAAAATAACGAGCACATCCACCCGATCATGTGGGCGGCGCGCCGCAGCGGGTTGTACTACGTGCCGATCAACACCCATCTGACGCCGTCGGAAGCCGCCTACATCATCGACAACAGCGGCGCGTCGATGATCGTCGGCTCGTCGGCGCTGCGCGATACCTGCGAAGCGCTCACCAGGCACGTGCGGCTGCCCGGCCGTCTGATGATCAGCGACGACGATCTCGACGGCTGGCTGCGTTATCCGCAATGCGTCGCAGACCAACCCGATACGCCGATCGATGATGAACTCGAGGGTGACCTGCTGCAGTATTCCTCGGGCACCACCGGCCGGCCGAAGGGCATCAAACGTGAATTGCCGCATCTGTCGCCGGCCCAGGCGCCCGGGATGATGTCGGCGTTGGTGGGTGTCTGGATGGACCGCGACTCGGTCTACCTCAGCCCGGCGCCGCTGTATCACACCGCGCCGTCGGTTTGGTCGATGAGCGTTCAGGCCGCGGGCATTACAACCGTTGTGATGGAAAAATTCGACGCCGAGGCTGCCCTCGACGCCATCCAGCGCTACCACGTCACGCACGGCCAGTTCGTGCCGGCGATGTTCACCCGCATGCTGAAATTGCCGCAGTCGGTGCGGGAGTCGTACGACGTGTCCAGCCTCAGGCGGGTGATCCACGCGGCCGCCCCATGCCCGGTGGAGATCAAGAAGCAGATGATCGACTGGTGGGGACCGATCATCGACGAGTACTACGCCTCGTCGGAGGCCATCGGGTCGACGCTGATCAGCGCCCAGGAGTGGCTGGCTCACCCCGGATCGGTCGGCAAGGCGTACCTCGGCAATGTGCATATCCTCGGACAGGACGGCCACGAGCTGCCGCCGGGACAGCCCGGTGAGATCTATTTCGAGGGCGGCCACGCCTTCGAATACCTCAACGATCCGGCGAAAACCGCGGCGTCACGCGACAAGCACGGCTGGGTGACCGTCGGCGATGTCGGCTACGTCGACGACGACGGCTACCTGTTTCTCACCGACCGGCGCCACCACATGATCGTCTCCGGCGGGGTGAACATCTATCCCCAGGAGGCGGAGAACATGTTGGTCACCCACCCGAAGGTGCTCGACGCCGCGGTGTTTGGCATTCCCGACGACGAGATGGGGCAGTCGGTCAAGGGGGTGGTGCAGACGGTCGACCCGGCCGACGCCACCGATGCGTTCGCCGACGAACTGATGGCCTGGCTCCGGGAACGCTTGGCGCACTACAAGTGTCCGAGGTCGATTTCGTTTCAGGCGCAGCTGCCCCGCACCGAGACCGGCAAGCTCTACAAGCGGGAACTGATCGACAAGTACGCCGGCCCATGACCGACGGACCCTATTTCGACCAACTACAGGTCGGTCAGGTTTTTGACACCGCGCCGTCGATGACGCTGACTCCCGGCGTCGCCGCCACCCACCAGGCGATCCTCGGTGACCGGCTCCGGCTGCCGCTGGATGCCCACCTGTCGTACGCGGTGGCCGCGGCCCCGGCCGCGCTGGCCCACCCGGGGCTGGTGTGCGATGTCGCAATCGGGCAGTCGACGCTGCTCACCCGCCACGTCAAGGCCAACCTGTTCTACCGGGGCCTGGTGTTCTACCGGTTCCCCGTGATCGGCGACAGCCTGTTCACCCGCACCGAAGTGGTTGGCTTGCGCCAGAATTCGCCTCGTCCAGGCCGTGCGCCCACCGGTATGGCGGTGTTGCGCATGACGACGATCGATCAGCTCGGGCAGCTGGTGCTTGACTTTTACCGCTGCGCGATGCTGCCGCTTAGCCCCGATCCCGACCCGACCCGGCGGCCGCCCGCCGACGACCTGTCGTCGATCGGCGCGTCCGCCGCCACCGCGCACGCGTTCGACGGATGGGACGGTGCAGCGTTCCGCCGGCGAGTCCCTGGACCGCACTTCGACCCGGGGCTGGCCGGGTCGGTGCTGCACAGCAGCGCCGACGTCGTCTCCAGCGCGCCGGAGTTGGCCCGTCTGACGCTGAACATCGCTGCGGTGCACCATGATTCGCGTGCTCGAGGTCAGCGGCTGGTGTACGGCGGACACACCATCGGCCTGGCGCTGGCTCAGGCCTCCCGGCTACTGCCGAATCTGGCCACCGTGCTGGGCTGGGAATCCTGTGACCACACCGGCCCGGTGCACGAAGGCGACACCTTGCACAGCGAGCTGCGCGTCGAAGCCGCCGAGCCGCTGCCCCAAGGGGGTGGGGTGCTGCGCCTGCGGTCGCTGGTCAGCGCCGCGGATGCCGCGGGTGACCGGCCCGTTTTGGACTGGCGGTTCTCGGCGCTGCAGTTCTGAACGGCGGCCCATGACCGTTCTGCCGGCAGCGAATTTTGGCATAGCGCGTCACGGCCGGGTGCTCAATAAGGTATGCCCGAAGACCGTGACGGCGACGCCCTCGACGCGTACTCGGCGGTGGTGACCGCGGTGGCACACACAGTGCTGCCGAGTGTGGCGAGTCTCTCCGTGCGTTCCTCGCGCGGCGACGGCGCCGGCTCCGCGAGCGTGATCACCTCGGACGGCTACCTGCTCACCAGTGCGCACGTGGTGACCGGCGCGAAGTCCGCCCAAGCCGCCTTCACCGACGGCACCACCACCACCGCCGACGTGGTGGGCCGGGATGTGCTGTCCGATTTGGCGGTACTCAAGGCCCGGGGGGGCGTGCCCGCGCCCGTGTCGATGGGTCGCGCGGAGGACCTCCGCGTCGGTCAGCTCGTCGTCGCCGTCGGCAACCCACTCGGGCTGGCCGGCAGCGTGACCGCCGGGATCGTCTCGGGCCTGGGCCGATCGCTCCCGACCCGCAACGGCCGTGTCGTCGATGAGGTGATCCAGACCGACGCCGCGCTCAACCCCGGCAACAGCGGCGGTGTGCTGGCCGACAGCCGGGGCCGGATGGTTGGCGTGAGCACCGCGGTGGCCGGCGTGGGCCTGGGCCTGGCGGTGCCGGTCAACTCGTCGACGCACAAAATCATCGCGGCGCTGATGTCGACCGGGCGGGTTCGCCGCGCGTGGCTGGGGATCGCCGGTGCTCACATCCCCGTTGCTCCGGCGGTGGCCGCCAAGCTGGGCACGAGGAACGGGCTGCAGATCGCCAGCGTGGTGCCCGGCAGCCCGGCCGACGAGGCCGGGCTGCGCCGTGCCGACATCGTGGTCAGCGTGGACGGCCACAGTGTGGTGACGGCCACCGCGATCCAGAAACTGATGGTCGAGGATGCGATCGCTCGCCGCATCGAGATGACGGTGTGGCGCAACGGTGCGTTGGTGGACGTATTGGTGGTCCCGCGCGAACTCGCCGAGCAGTGATCCCCGCCAGCTCAGCGCAGCGCCGAGCGTATCGCCGCGCACTGGCTGGCGAAAAACGCCTTCGATACGGGCGCACCCGGCACGACCTGGTCGAAGCCGTGAAACGCACCGGACACCACCTCGACGTCACAGCGCACCCCGGCCGCGAGCAGCCGTTCGGCGTAGGCGAGGCCTTCATCGAAGAACAGGTCATGGGTGCCGACGCCGATCCAGGCCGGCGGCAGACCGCTGAGGTCGTCGCGACGTGCGGGCACCGCGACGGCCGGATCGGCGTTGCCGAGGTATGAGTCCCAGCCGAACTTGTTGCTGTCCTGGTTCCAGAGCCGAAAGCGCTTCTCGTCCAGCTCCGTCCGAGACGAGCTGCGGTCGTCGAGCATCGGGTAGGTGAGCAGCTGCAACAGCGGCGTGAACTCGCCGCGGTCCCTGGTCATCAGAGCCAATGCGGCGGCCAGGCCGCCGCCCCCGCTGGCGCCACCGATCACCAGCCGCGACGAGTCCACCTCCGGCTCGGCCGCGAGCCAGGTCAGCGCGGTGTAGCAGTCGTTCAGCGGCGCGGGATACGGGTTCTCGGGCGCCAGGCGGTACTCCACCGATACGACCGTGATGCCGAGTGCGGCAACGAATCTGCGGCACAGCTTGTCGTCCTGGGCCGCGCGACCGATGACGTAGCCACCGCCGTGAATCCATAGCAGGGCCGGTGCGGGGGTGCTCCCGCTCGCGGGGCGGAAAACCCGGACACCGGCACCGTCGCCGAGCGCTACCACCTCGACGCCGTCCTTCGTGCGGCTGTCTTGCAATCGCTGCAGCCCGCGGATCACCTGCATACTGCGACGACCGATCAGCCGCCGCGGGGCCAACAGCGCGACTCGGCGCAGGTCCGGATGAAAACCGTCACTGGGCATGCTGGCGTCTATTTCTGCAACGGGTCCCGCGGGAGCCCGAGGATGCGCTCGGCGATCGTGTTTCGGGAGATCTCCGACGTGCCACCGGCGATGGTCATCGCGCGGCTGCCCAGATAGGAACCGGTCAGGCTCGGCGTCTGCCCGGTGACCGCGGCAGCACCGGCCAGATCCATGCCGAGTTCGGTGAGGCGTTGTGACTGTTCGGCCAGCACCAGCTTGGTGACATTGCCCTCCGGTCCGGGCTCGGCCCCGACAATGGCGCGGCTCACCCGCCGCAGGTTGAGCAGACGCAACGTGTGCAAGTCGGCGATCACCTCACCCACCCGACGCAGAATCCCGGCTGATGTCTTTGCTGGCGCGCTGTCGAGCAGTTTGATCAGGTCGTCGATCGTGAAGGCGAACGGGCCGGACGATCCACCGCCGATCGAGATCCGCTCGTTGCCGAGGGTGGCGCGCGCCACCAGCCATCCCCGGTTCACGTCACCGACGACGTCGGTGTCGGGAACGAACACCGCGTCGAAGAACACCTCGTTGAAGTGTGCGGCGCCGGTGATCTCGCGCAGCGGTTTGACCTGCACACCTGGCGCATTCATATCGATGGCCATCATCGTGACACCGGCGTGCTTTGGCGCGTCGGGGTCGGTGCGCACCGTCGCAAGGCCCCACTGGCAGTCGCGCGCCAGGCTGGTCCACACCTTCTGTCCGGTGACCTGCCAGCCGCCGTCGACCCGTTTGGCCGCGGTACGCACGGCCGCTGCGTCGGACCCCGCGCCGGGTTCGGAGAACAGCTGGCACCACATCTCCTTACCGCGCAGTACCGGCTCCACCCAGCGCTGCCGCTGCTCATCGGTGCCGGCGCCCGCGATCGTCAGGGTCACCCAGCCGGTGATGCCCAGGTCCGGCACACCGATCCCGGCGAATTCCTCCTCGATGACCAGCTGCTCAACCGCATCGGCCTGCCGGCCCCATGGCTTGGGCCAGTGCGGCACAAGGTATCCCGAATCGACCAGGAAATCGCGCTGCTGCTGGGTGGGCAGCGATCGAAGCTTCGCGACCGCGTCACGGGCCTGCCGCCGGTACTCGTCCGCCTCGGAGGGCAGCCTGAACGAGGCACCGTGGGCGATGCCGGCCCGCCGGGCCTCGACGACGTCGACGAGTGGATCGCCGCCGTCCGCGGTCAGCGCGGCCAGGGTTCGGGCGCGCCGCAGGTACAGGTGGGCGTCGTGCTCCCAGGTGAACGCCACCCCGCCGTGCAGCTGAATGTTTTTCTCCGCGTTGAATATCTGTGCGCGCATCGCCTTACCGGCGGCCACCGCCGCGGCGAACCACGCGCTGTCGAGATCGTCGGACCGGGCCGCGTCCCAGCTGGCCGCGGTGGCCTGCTCGGCGGTGACGAGCATGTTCGCCAGGTGGTGCTTGACGGCCTGGAAGGTCCCGATCACGCGGCCGAACTGCTCGCGCACCTTGGCGTAGTCGCGGGCCATCTCGAGGACGGCCCAGCTGATGCCGACGGCCTCGGCGGACGCCAGAATGCGGAACACGGTGCGGGCCCGGCGCCCAGCGCCGCGCAACAGCTGGTCTTCCGCGACGTTCACACCGCCCAGCGCGACGGAGCCCGCGCTGCGGGTGGTGTCCAGGCCCCGCAGGGTGGTGACGGTGATCCCGTCGGCTTGCGCGTCCAGTACCACGACGTCATCGCCCGCGGTGATGACCAGCACGTCGGCGTCGGGAGCGCCGAGCACCGCAGGGCTTTCTCCGCTGACCACCAGGTCATCGCCGACGGCCACTGTGCCGGACAGGCTCAGCGCTGCGACCTTGCTGCCGTCCGCGAGGCCCGGAAGAAGCCGTGCGCGAACAGCATCGGGCGCGCAGCGGTCGATTACCACCGCTGCGGCGACTGTCGGCAGAAACGGCCCGGGGCACAGCTGGCGGCCCTGCGCTTCCAACACGATCGCCAGCTCCGCCAAGCCGAAACCCGACCCGCCGTGCTGCTCGGGGATGGCCAGCCCGTTCCACCCGAGCTCGGCCGACGCCGCCCAGATGTCGGGCGGATTGTTCGAGCCGTCCTCCAGCGTGGCGCGCGCACCGGCAAGGCTGTTGAGTCGGGACAGCTGCCCGGCGGCAGCATCCGCTAAATCACGATGTTCTGGGGAAATAGCCAGCGCAGATGTGCTCACGAGCGGCTTCCTTCGGCGGTGCTGACGGCGGTGTCAAGGGAAAGCTAACGCATCTAAAGATTACGCGGGGCTTGGGTCATCCTTTTCCGTTTCCAACGACCACCGCCGGGGTACAGTGCGCAGATGGATTCGCGACATCCTGGGCGGCGTCGGCCGGCCCTACCGGGCCAGGCCATGTGGTTCATGCGAGCCCGTCCGTTGGATTACATGCTGGCGATGACCGACGCGTACGCGTCGTTGCCGCTGGTGGGACGGCATCTTGAGCCACTCGGCGGCCTGACCGCGATGGGAGTGTGGGGTTATCGGCACGCGCCGACGTTCATGTCCTCGGCGATGCGCCGCATGCTGGCTCCCCGTGCGTCGGAGCTTTGCAAGCAGCAGCGCGAGCAGACCGGCCCGCTGGCCGCGGCGGCCCTGCAGGGCATCGTCCCTGCTGACCGCCTCGACGTCAGCTGGCCCGCTCCCGACCGGATGGCGCCAGTGCTGCGGGGTAGCGCGCAGCGCCGGCGCTACCTGCACCGCAGTTCCGTGCGTTATGGCCCGCTGCCCGGGCAGTTGCTCGACGTGTGGCGGCGCACGGACCTGCGCGGGCCTGCGCCGGTGCTGGTGTTCGTCCCGGGCGGGGCATGGGTGCACGGCAGCCGGACGCTGCAGGGCTACGCGCTCATGGCGCAACTTGCCGAACAAGGCTGGGTGTGCCTGTCCATCGACTACCGGGTGTCGCCCCATTACCGCTGGCCGTGTCACGTACTCGACGTCAAGGCAGCGGTTGCGTGGGCACGCGCGAACGTGGACCGGTTCGGCGGTGACCGCGGATTCGTCGCAATCGCGGGGTGCTCCGCCGGCGGGCACCTGGCGGCGCTGGCCGGGCTGACCCCCGACGATCGGGATTTCCACGGCGACTTGCCGCCCGATGCCGACACTTCGGTTGATGCGGTCGTCGGAGTTTACGGTCGCTACGACTGGGAGGACAGGTCGACGCCGGAGCGTGACCGCTTCGTCGACTTCCTGGAACGCATCGTGGTCAGGAAGCGGTACGCCCGGCACCAGGACGTCTACCGCAAGGCTTCGCCGATCGCCCGGGTGCGGCCCGACGCTCCGCCGTTCTTGGTCGTCCACGGCACCGCCGACAAGATCATTCCGGTGGAGCAGGCGCGGGCATTCGTCGCGAAGTTGCGCGCGGCGTCGCTGTCGACGGTTGCTTACCTGGAGTTGCCGGGCGCCCATCACGGCTTCGACATGACCGACGGATGCCGCACCGGGCCCGCTGCGATGGCCATCGGCCTGTTCCTCGATGAGATCTACCGAAGCCGTTCGTTGGCCACGGCGAAAGAGGTTATATAGACGGCATCGAACCCGTGAGTCGTCTTGGATGAGGTGGGCAGTGAAGCGACTCAACGGCTGGGATGCCATGCTGCTCTACAGCGAAACCCCCAACATCCATACCCACACGCTCAAGATCGGCGTTATCGACGTCAGCGACTTCGACGGCAACTTCACCTTCGAGGTGTTCCGCCGGACGCTACGTCGTCGGCTGCATCTGCTCGAGCCGCTGCGCTATCGGCTTGTCGGCATTCCGCTCAAGCTTCACCATCCGATGTGGCTCCAGAACTGCGACATCGACCTGGGCTACCACCTGCGGCGGGTGCGAGTGCCGCGGCCCGGCGGCCGCCGTGAACTCGACGAGGTGATCGGCGAGATCGCCCGCACCCCGCTGGACCGCAGCAGGCCGATGTGGGAGATGTATTTCGCTGAGGGAATGGCCGACGACCGGTTCGCGGTCATCGGTAAGGTGCATCACGCGCTGGCGGACGGGATTGCCTCGGCCAATCTGATGGCCAAGGCGATGGACCTCAAGGGCCCGATCCAGGACGAACGCGACTTGTACGCCACGTGTGCGCCGCCGCCGGCGGCCCAGCTGTTGCGCGAGGCGGGACGTGACCACCTGCAGCAGCTCGCGCAATTGCCTCGCCTCGTGCGCGAGACGGCGACCGGTGTGTCGCGGGTGCGCAAGCGGTCCAAGGAGCGCGGGCACCACCCGGAGTTGGCGAAGAACTTCGCGCCGCCACCGACCTTCCTCAACCACGTCGTTTCGCCCGGGCGCAGGTTCGCCACCGCGACGCTGTCCTTGGCCGACGTCAAACAGACCGCCAAGCGGCTCGGCATCACGATCAACGACCTGGTGCTGGCCACCGCGGCCGGCGCGCTTCGCGAGCTGTTACTGCGCTACGACGGTCGCGCCGACTCGCCGCTGATTGCGTCCGTACCGGCCAGCCTCAACACATCGCCCGACCGGCTGACCGGCAACGAGTTCTTCGGGTTGAACGTGTCGCTGCCGGTTCAGATCGACGACCCGATCGAACGTGTGCGGATGACCTCGTTCGCCACTTCGATCGCCAAGGAGGACTTCCATCTGATGGGGCCGGAGGTGGTCTCGCAATGGGCGGCTTATCTGCCGCCGTCGCTTGCCACCGCCGCCTTCCGCTGGCTGGCCAGCCGTGAGGCACAGAGCAAGTTGATGAACCTACCCATCTCCAATGTGCCCGGACCGCGTGAGCGTGGGCACATCGGTGGTGCGACGGTCAGCGAGATCTATTCCGTCGGACCGCTGATGCTCGGCAGCGGCATCAACATCACCGTGTGGAGCTACGTCGACCAGCTCAACATTTCGGTGCTCACCGACGACCTCACTCTCGATGATCCGCACGAAGCCAGCGACGCGATGATCCACGCCTTCACCGAGATACGATGCGCCGCTGGGCTTTCCGGCGACCTCACCGAGGTCCAGACTGCGATGCCGCGGGCGACGGCTGTGTAGTGGCGTACACCCAGGACAGGAACTGTCCGACGGCGTCGGCGGTGTAGTGTGCCCGCGGCGAGCCGAAGATGTCGAAACCATGCTGGGTGTGCGGCAACTCGGCATACACGACAGGCGACTTCGACACGTCGCGGATGGCCTCAACGAACTCGCGTGCCTCCTGGACCGGGATGATCGAATCGTCCTGTCCGTGCACGATGAAGAATGGTGGCGCATCGGACTTCACCCACCGAATCGGGGATGCGTTGACGTAGATGTCACGGTGCGCCGTGAACGGTTCCTTCACCACGAATTTCTGCAGGAACCCGATGAACTGGCGTCGACCTTCGCCCTGCGTGCTCACCCAGTCGTAGCGCCCGTAGAGCGGCACCGCGGCCAGCACCGTTGTGTCGGCGTCCTCGAATCCGGGTTGGAAGGCGGGCTCATTGGGTGTCAGGGCGGCCAACGCGGCCAGATGCCCGCCGGCCGACCCACCGGTGATCGCGACGAAGTCGGGGTCGCCGCCGAAGGATGCGATGTTTTCCTTCACCCATGCCAGCGCCCGCTTGACGTCGACGATGTGATCGGGCCAGGTGTGCATCGGGCTGACCCGGTAAGCCAGCGACACGCAGATCCAGCCGCGGTCGGCGAGGTGGCTCATCAGCGGATACGCCTGCGGGCGGCGCATGCCGATCGCCCACGCGCCGCCGGGAACCTGCACGACGACCGGCGCCTTGCCGTCCCGCGGCAGGTCGCGACGCCGCCAGATGTCGGCCAGGTTGGCGCGCCCGTACGGGCCGTAACGCACGGTGTTCTGCTTGTCGACGTATCGGCGTCGCGCCACTGTGGTGCGCCACGCGCTCGGGCGGCCCGTTGGCGAGGGCGCGGGCGGCAGCGTTTTCAGCGCCTCGGTGTAGTCCGGACCGAGTTCTTGGCGCAGCGGCTCGTGCAGCAGCGGTCGGGAGTTGACGTTGCGGCGGTAAATCACGGCCAGAATGGCCCAAGCCGTGGCCGTGAGGGCCAGCGCAACCTTTCCGCGGCGGCCCGCGAGATCGCCGCGGCGCCAGCGGCGGATCGCGTCCAGCATCGAAGCGCCCACGTACAGCGTGGGAACTTCCGACGTCGGCCAGCCGAACCAGAACACCGCAATCGTGATGTAGCCCTTGCGGCCAAGGGGGCGCAAACCGTTCAGCGCGTTGATGAACTCCACTGCGGCGCGCAACAGTGGGCGTGGTCGAAGTCGCATCAGCCGACGCGTCCCCGCAGCTCGTTCCGCAGGATTTTACCTGTGCTGCCGCGGGGCAGCTCGTCCAGAATGGTGATGTCGCGCGGCACTTTGTAGTTCGCCAGATTGTCCCGCACGTGTTGCTTCAGCGAGTCGGGCGTGGCCGATGCGCCGGGCGCGAGCACGACGAATGCGGTGAGCCGCTGACCGTATTGCTCGTCGTCCACGCCCAGCACCGACGCCTCGGCGACTTCGGGATGGGCTGCCAGCGTGTTCTCCACCTCGATCGGATAAACGTTCTCCCCGCCGGACACGATCATCTCGTCGTCACGACCCACCACGAACAACCTGCCCGCGGCATCGACATAGCCCATGTCCCCCGACGCCATGTAGCCGTCATGGAAATCCTTGGTCTTGCCGGAGGTGTAGCCCTCGAACAGGGTGCCGCTGCGGACGTAGATTCGGCCGACCTCGCCGGTAGGCGCCTCGTTGGAATCCTGGTCCAGGATGCGGATCTCGGTGCCGGGCGCCGGCTTGCCCGCGGTGTCGGGCGCCGCGCGCAGGTCCTCGGGGGTGGCGCTTGCGATCAAGCCGGCCTCGGTGGCGTTGTAGTTGTTGTAGATCACGTCGCCGAACTGGTCCATGAATGCGGTCACCACATCCGGGCGCATCCGCGACCCCGACGCGGCGGCGAACCGCAGCGACCGGCCACTGTAGCGGCTCCGAACGTCATCCGGGAGTTCCATTATCCGGTCGAACATCACCGGTACCACCGCTAAACCAGTGGCGCGGTGCCGGTCGACCAGCGCCAGTGTCGCTTCCGCGTCGAACCTGCGTCGCGTCACCACGGTGCACGCCATCGTCGCCGCGAAGATCAGCTGCGAGAAGCCCCACGCGTGGAACATCGGTGCCACCACTACGACGGTCTCTTCCGCCCGCCACGGAGTGCGATCGAGGATCGACTTCAGTGCGCTCGGGTCGCCACCGGTGATCCTTGCGCCCTTGGGCGTACCGGTCGTGCCCGAGGTGAGCAGAATCATTCTGCCCTTCTGCCCCGTGCGCTTCGGTCGTTGGCCGGCATGGGCCGCGATGAGTTTCTCGACGGTCAACTGATGCGGCGGCGGATCGTCCGTCCAGGCGATGATCCTGGTTGCACCGGGCATGTCGGCCAGCGCGCGGTCCACCGTGTCGGTGAACTCTTGGTCGTAGATGATTACGTCTGCGCCTTCCCGCGCAACCACTTCGGCAAGCGCCGGCCCTGCGAACGACGTGTTCAACAGCAGCACGTCGGCGCCGATCCTGCTGGCCGCCACCACGGCCTCCACGAAGCCGCGGTGGTTGCGGACCATGATCGCAACGGTTTTCGGAGCCGCGTTGCCGGCGACATCAGACTTCGGAGCCGCGTTGCCGGCGACATCGGACTTCGGAGCCGCGTTGCCGGCGACATCAGTCTGCAGGGCGGCGGCGAGCGCGTCGGAACGCTGGTCCAGCTCCCGCCAGGTCAGCGTGCCCAGCTCGTCTATCAATCCCGGTCGATCCGGGCAACGCCGCGCTGCCGCCGCGAAACCCGATGTGCTCGACATGTTCTCGCGCTGCATCGCGGCTGCTATCCGTAGATACCTGTCCGGCCGCATCGGCGCGATCAGCCGGGCGCGTCGCAGGGTGGCCACCAGGCCTAGCGTTTCGTGGAGACGGTTCGACAGCGCCATCGCGTCAGCCCAGCACCGGCAACCGGCGTTTGCGGCCGAGCCGGTCGAGGGCCGTCTGCATCACCGACCGGACGTGCGCGTCCACCTCGGCGATGTCGGGGTCATCACCGAACTGCGCGGCGATGTCGATCGGTTCGAGGACCTCGGCGACGATTTTGGATGGCAGCGGCAGGTTGGGCGGGATGACGACACTCAGCCCGAATGGGAAGCCGAACGAGACGGGCAGGATCTTGGTGCGCACCAATCGCGCGATCGGCCCCAGCCGGTCGGCCAGCCAGGTGCCGCGGGACAGGTACAGCTGGGTTTCCTGGCCGCCGATGGACACCACCGGCACGATCGGCACACCGGCTTCGATGGCCGTCCGGACGTAGCCGGTGCGCCCGTCGAAGTCGATCACGTTCTCCCACACGGTCGGCCGGTACACGTCGTAGTCCCCGCCGGGGAACACCACGACGAGGCCGCCCGCCCGCAGCGCCTTCGCCGCGTTCTCCGGGTTGGCGCGGATGAATCCGGTGCGCACGAAGAACCCGGCGGTGGGTCCGGCGAAGATCATGTCGTGGCTGAGCGTGTAGATCGGCCGGTCGTAGCCGAACTTGTCGTAGACGTCCACCGCGAAGATCGGGAGGTCCATCGCGAACAGACCGCCGGAGTGGTTGGAGACCACCAGAGCACCGCCGACCGGCGGTATGTTCTCCAGCCCACGCACCTCCGACCTGAAGTACCGCTTGACGAAGGGCCGCAGGACGCCCATCACCCGCTCCGTCAGTCCGGGGTCCCACTTGGCGATTTCCGGGCGGTCGATTTCGGCGTCGCTCATAATTCTCCCCTGTTCATCACCGGCTTGGGCCTTCGCCCGATGGTACCGACCGCCGATCTTGGGCGGTCGGGTAGTTTCAAGTACTCATGAGCGAAGAGCCAGTCGTCCTCGTCGAACAACGCGAAAGAATCCTGCTGATCACGATCAACCGCCCGGAGGCCAAGAACGCGGTCAATGCGGCGGTCAGCCAGGCGTTGGCGGATGCGATGGATCGTCTCGACGACGACGCCGGGTTGTCGGTCGGTGTGCTGACCGGTGCGGGCGGAACATTCAGTGCCGGTATGGACCTCAAGGCGTTCGCCCGCGGCGAGAATGTGGTCGTGGCTGGTCGCGGAATGGGCTTCACCGAACGGCCGCCGGTCAAGCCGCTGATCGCCGCGGTGGAGGGCTACGCGCTGGCCGGCGGCACCGAGTTGGCGTTGGCGACCGACCTGATCGTCGCGTCCAGAGACTCGGCGTTCGGCATCCCGGAGGTCAAGCGCGGCCTGGTGGCCGGCGGTGGCGGCCTACTGCGGCTGCCGCAGCGTATTCCGTACCAGATCGCGTTGGAGCTGGCGTTGACCGGCGACAACCTACCCGCACAACGCGCACACGAACTCGGGTTGGTCAACACGCTGACCGAGCCGGGCGCAGCGCTCGACGGGGCGCTGGCACTGGCCGCGCGAATCACCGCCAACGGGCCCCTCGCCGTGGCCGCGACCAAGCGGATCATCATCGAATCGCGCGGGTGGAATCCCGACAACATGTTCGCCGAGCAATTGAAGATCCTGATGCCGGTGTTTGCGTCCAACGACGCGAAAGAGGGCGCGATCGCGTTCGCCGAGAAGCGCTCGCCCCGCTGGACGGGCACCTGATCCGCCACTCAGACGGTTGCTGTTGACGTGCGCGCAAATTGCCGGTAGATGTTTGCCATGGCCGACGTCGACTATTGCGTTGTAGGTGCCGGATTTGCCGGGTTGACGGCGGCTCTGCGGCTCAAACAGGCCGGCCATTCCGTGGCGCTGCTCGAGGCGAGGGACCGGGTCGGTGGGCGCAGCTTCACGGAGGTCCGCGAGGACGGGTCGTGGCTCGACAAGGGCGCGGGGTGGATCGGCCCCGGGCAGGACCGGATTTACGCGCTGATGGCCGAGTTCGGGGTCCGCGGCTTCAAGCAATACGTCGAGGGCGACGCGATCATGGTGGTCGACGGCAAGCAGCACCGCTACCAGGGCACCATCCCGTGGACGATGAGCCCGTGGGCGGCGCTCAATCTGGGCGCGGTGTTCCTCGAGCTTGGGCAGATGTGCAAGTCGATCCCGTTGGATGCGCCGTGGACGGCCAAGAACGCCGAGAAGTGGGATCGCATCAGCCTGGCCGAGTGGCTGAACCGAAACCTGGTGTCCAGACCCGCGCGCGAGCTGCTCGAGACCGCCATCGCGGGCTGCTACACCTCGGCGGCCTCGGAGGTGTCGATGCTGTTCGTGCTGTACCAGATGGCTTCGGGCGGTGGCCCGGGTTTCGTCTTGGGTGTCAAGGACGCGTCACAGGACGCCCGGCCGGTCGGCGGGATGGGCGCCATCTACCGCCAGATGGCCGCCCAGATCGGCGATGCGATCGAGGTGTCGCAGCCGGTTCGCTCCATCGGCCAGGACGCCGGCGGCGTGACCGTGCGCTCCGACCGGTTGCAGGTGCGTGCCCGCCGGGCGATCGTCGCGGTGCCGTTGGCCATTGCGGGCCAGATCGACTACCAGCCGATGCTCCCGGTCGACCGGTCGTTTTTGCATCAGCGGATGCCGAGCGGAGCGATATTCAAGATCGCCGTCGTTTACCACGAGCCGTTCTGGCGCGCCGAGGGGCTGACCGGGCAGTCGGTGGCGCCCGGGTCACCAGCCACTGTGACGATCGAAGCCTGCCCCGACACCGGTCATCCGGGGATCCTGAACGTGATCGTCGAAGGGCCCATCGCCCGTGAGCTGGGCAGGCTCGACGAATCGGCGCGCAGAGCCGCCATCCTCGGTGAACTCGCCGCGAGATTCGGCACCAGGGCTTCCGCACCGGTCGACTACCGCGAGCAGAACTGGAGCGTCGAAAGGTACTCCGGCGGCGGCATGCTCAGCCACGCGCCGACCGGTGTGCTGACCCAGTTCGGTCCCGCGCTGCGCGAACCCTGCGGGCGCATTCACTGGGCCGGCACCGAAAGCTCCGCGGTGATGTGCGGTTGGGTCGACGGTGCGGTCCGTTCGGGTGAGCGGGCCGCGAGCGAGGTGATGGCGGCCGAAAGCATGGCGGTGGTCTGAGGCTGTCGTCTCATCGCCGTCGGTTGGCGTGGCTTCTCGAGCGGGCCTTAACAATTGGGCGTCGACTTAACCGATATCGCCGATCAGGTAGCGCTGCAACGTCGGCGCCACTGCATCGACGAGCGGCTGGACCTTCATCGAGTGGATGGGCTCCGAGCGCACGGCGTAGCGCAGGATGCCGAGCCCGACGAGCTGCGATGTGCACAGCGACGCCCGGAGTTTGACCCGATCGGCGCCGAGCCGCTTGAGCAGGGGATCGAAGACCGGGCCCACGAATAACCCCTGCACGTTGTCCACGGTCTTGGCCAGGCCCATGGTGGTGATGGCGCCGGCGGCGAACGGGCCGCCGCCCGCCAGATCCCACGTGGTGATCAGCATGAACAATGTTCGTCGACCGGCTTCGTTGACGCTTCCCGTGACGACTCGGTCGATGAATTCCGGTGTGCCGAAGGGCAACCTAAGCTTCTTCGCGACCGGATCGAGGATTCCCCGGTACGTTTGCTTGTCACTGGCCATGATGTCACCGCATCGTCGCGAAGAAGGTTCTGAGGTCTTGCACGAACAACTCGGGTTGCTCGAAGGCTGCGAAGTGCCCGCCCCGCGGCATGGTCGTCCAGTGCGTGATGTGGTAGTTGGGCTCACACCATTGACGGGGCAGCCGCAGCACCTCCTTGGGGAAAGAGGCGACGCCGGTGGGCAGTTCGACCGGCCCGGCGGACGCGAACGCGTTGAAGCTCTCCCAGTACATCCGCGCCGAGGAGGCGCCCGATCCGGTGAGCCAGTACATCATCACATTATCCAGCAGTTCGTCGCGGCTCAGGACGTTCTCGGGATGTCCGTCGCAGTCGGTCCATGACCAGAACTTCTCGACGACCCAAGCCAGTTGCCCGACCGGGGAATCAACCAGCGCATAACCGAGCGTCTGGGGCCGCGTCGATTGCTCCTTGGCGTAGCCCGAGTCCCATTTCCGGTAGTGCGCCATCGCGGCCAGCGCCCGCTGCTCCTCCTCGGTGGGCTTTTGCATGTCGCCGTTGGGCGGCCGGCCGAACGGCATGTTGAGGTGGATGGCGACACAGTGGCCGCGGTTTCGGCCGATCTGGGTGGTGACCGCGGCGCCCCAGTCACCTCCTTGAGCGCCGTAGCGGCGGTAGCCGAGGCGAACCATCAGGGTCTCCCACGCCGCGGCGACCTTGCCGACCCCCCAGCCAGTCCTCGCCGGTTTGCCGGAGAACGCGTAACCCGGCAGCGATGGGCACACCACGTGGAAAGCGTCTTCGGCGCGGGCGCCGTGGGCGGTGGGATCGGTGAGCGGCCCGATGACCTTTGCGAACTCGACGATCGATCCCGGCCACCCGTGGGTGATTACCACCGGGAAGGCATCCGGGTGCGGCGAGCGCTGGTGGACGAAGTGGATGTCGAGCCCGTCGATTTCGGTGGTGAACTGGTCGAACCGGTTGAGCCCGGCTTCGCGTGCCCGCCAGTCGTATTCGTCGGCCCAGTAGCCGGCGAGTTCGCGCGTGTAGCCCAGCGGCATGCCCTGGCTCCAGTCGTCCACGCACTCCGCCTCCGGCCAACGAGTGCGCGCCAGCCGCTGCTGCAGGTCCGCAAGTTCGCCCTCGAGAATGGCGATCCGGAACGGACGGATCTCTGCCGTGTTGTTGTCCACCGGCAACACTTTACGGGCGGGTTGGGCATCCCAATCGACCTAATTGCACCCGTCGGCAGTTCTACAACCCCGCCCGGGATCGGTACCACTCGACGATGTGCCCGTACCCGCAGGCCTCGGCGAGAACCAACTCGCCCTCGCGGTCGGCTTCCTCCAGTTCGTCCATCCACCGGCGCAGCAGGGCGGCCCCGGTGCGGCGCGCCTCGACATTGCGCTGAGCGTCGCCACAGAACTGCTCGAAGCAACGAATGTACCGATCGGCCAGGGTGAGCCGGTGCACGCAGGTCACCAGATCCAGCGCTTCGCCGGCCCACAGCCGGACCAGGCGGCGATAGGCGGTGAGTTCCTCGACCGGCAGGCCGGCCGGGCCGAGGACCACCCGGGTGTTCGTGAGCTCAGCCAGCACGTCTGCGCGTCGCGATTTGATCCGCTCGCGGGCCACCAGCAGATCACGCCCTAACTCGCCCTGTGTGGTGCCCATCGGCGGTTCGTCCAGCGCAGATCCGTGTATCGCATGGCTGACGTCGACTGGGGGCCACTTCCCGAAACTTTCTGCCCAGAGCGCCAGTTCGCCGATCATTACGTTCAACTCCGCGCGATGATGATCGAGATGCTGGGCGAAATTTCGATGTCCCTCCGCGGTCATCAACCGCGAAGCTTGCACCACTGCCTCGGTCAGCCCGCCGTGCGCGGCGACCAAGGCGATCATCTGGTCCCGACCGCGCTTGCTGTCCATCACCTCCACCGTAGCCGCTGTCTGTCCCCGGTGGCGGCGACATGGCATTCCCGTGCCCGGTGGCGCGCCGGCTCCGGCAGAATAGCTGCAGATCGGCCAGTTAAGGACCTTGCTGTGCAGACACCCGCCGCGGAGACGGTTCGCCTGACCCGGTCGCCATCGCGGACGCTTCCTATTTCCTGTCGAAGCTTTCCTGTCGAACCTCGAACTCAGAAACGGGGCGGCACCTACCATGGCGCCGTGGCGCAAGCGTCTGTTGATCGCGACCTCCTTCATCACCGCCGACGCTGGCGAATACTTCCGCCTGCCCCTCGACCGCACGGTCATCATGGGTTCACGACTTCCAGATCTAGCGAGCAACCGGAAGGGAGCAGCACCGATGAAGGTGATTTCGTCCATTGACGACGCGGTCGGCTCGGTTGGCCAGGAACTCGGGGTCGGCCAGTGGAAGGAAATCGACCAGAAGCGCATCGACGCGTTCGCCGACGTCACCGAGGACTATCAGTGGATCCACATCGACGTCGATCGCGCCAGGGTTCAAAGCCCCTACGGCACAACGATTGCGCACGGCTTCCTGACGCTGTCGATGATTCCGGCCCTCAGTAGGGACAACTTTCGCGTCGAGAACGCGAAGATGGCCATCAACTACGGGCTGAACAAGGTGCGGTTCTTGGCCGCCGTCCCAGCGGGTGGCCGCATCCGGGCGCGGTCCGAACTCATCGACGCAAGCAAGGTCGACGACAGTACCGTCAACCTCGTGGTCAAGCACACGATCGAACTCGACGGGTCCGACAAGCCGGCGGCCGTCGCCGAGACGATCGTCCGGGTGCTGTTCTAGGCGTTACGTTCCCGCGGTCAGACGCGTGTTCCAGCTGGCGAACGGTCTTGATGTTGGCGGCCTGCGCCCGCGCCGCGGCGTCGGCAGCTCACCAAGTCCGTGCACGCATCGGCGGGCATGGGCTCCCCCTCAGTTGACGGTGTAGCCCATGGGCATCAGTACGCTCTTGAGCTGGCAGAAGTGCTCGACGCCCTCCGGTCCGTTCTCCCGACCGATGCCCGAGTTCTTGTAACCGCCGAATGGCGAGCCGGGATCAAAGGCGTACCAGTTGATTCCGTAGGTGCCGGTCCGGATTTTCGACGCGATCTCGATGCCCTTCGGAACGTCGGTGGTCCACACGCTGCCGGCCAGGCCGTAGACCGAATCGTTCGCGATCCGGATCGCATCCTGTTCGTTGTCGTAGGGGATGATGCTCAGCACCGGGCCGAAGATCTCCTCCTGTGCGATGGTCATCTTGTTGTCGACGTCCGCGAACACCGTCGGCTGCACGAAGTAGCCGCCGTCGAGACCCTCGGGACGGCCGCCGCCGCACACCAGCCGCGCGCCCTCGTCGATACCCTTCTTGATGTAGCCCTCGACCCGCTGGCGCTGCTTCTCTGAGATCAGCGGTCCGACCTGGCTGGCCGGATCGGACGGCAGGCCGACCGGAAGCGCCTGCACAAACTGCGAAACCGCTTCCACCACTTCGTCATACCGCGACCGTGGCGCAAGGATCCGGGTTTGGTTCACGCAACCCTGCCCGGCATTCATCACCCCGGAGAAGACCAACATCGGAACCGCCGACGCCAGGTCGACGTCCTCCAGGATGATCGCGGCGGACTTGCCACCCAGCTCGAGCGTGCAGGGCTTGAGCTTGTCGGCGGCCCGCTTGCCGACCTCCTTGCCGATGGCGGAACTGCCGGTGAAGGTGAAGATGTCGACGGCGGGATTGTTCGTAAGTGCCTGTCCCGTCTCGATTCCGCCGGGGACGACCGACAGCACGCCTTCGGGTAGGCCGGCCTCGGCCAAGACCTCGGCCAGCGCGTTGGCGGTCAGCGGCGTTTCCGCAGCGGGCTTGAGCACGACTGTGCACCCGGCCAGCAGCGCGGGGCCGAGCTTGTTGACCGCCAGAAACAGCGGCACGTTCCACGCGACGATTGCGCCGACCACACCCATCGGCTCCCGCGTGACGATGGTCTGGCCGTACGACCCGGTGCGGATCTCGGTCCAGGCCACCTTGTCGGCCGCGGTGGCGAAGAAGTTCAACGCCCCCATCGAACCGGCCCAGTGCATCATCTCGATGATGGTCGGCGGTTGGCCGGTTTCACCCGTCAGCAGGTGGGTGAAGTAATCCTTTCGGTCCTCGAGCAGCTTGACCGCCGCCTCGATCACGGCGGCCCGCTGCGCGGGCGGCGTGGACGGCCACGGCCCCTCGTCGAATGCCCTCCTTGCCGCGGCGACGGCGGCGTCGACATCCGCCGGCGCGGCCAACGGAACCCGGCCTACATACTCACCGGTGGCCGGGGAATGAACCTCGATGACCTCCTCGGTCGACGGGGCGGTCCACTTGCCGCCGATGAACAGCTTGTCCCATTCGGTTTTTTGTTGCCCGGTCATCTGCCTCCTGTCATTCGGGGATCGAGGGCGCTCCAATAGGTCCCGTCGAGCATTGCGGCAAGCGTGTCGCGATGCGTGACCATCGCGTCGGCGTCCGCGGGCGGCCCCTCTTGGCCTGAAGCCGCCGCAAGCAGGCGAATGCGCACCATCTTCAGCGCGTGCGCCACGGCGGCGTACGTGGTGTAGAAGTCCAGATCCGAGGGCCGGTAGCCGGTGAGGTCGGCGTAGCCGGCGGCGACGTCGTCGCGACGAAGGAAGTCGGGCAGGCCGGATAGCCCGGCACTGTCCGCAAGTTCTTCGACGAACCGGTGGAAGAAGATCATTTGGCCGAGGTCGAGCTCGCGCGGGCCCAGGGTCGCCGTCTCCCAGCCCAGCAGCGCGACAGGGCTGAAATCGCGGTAGACGATGTTGCCGATCCGGGCATCTCCCCAGCAGACGACTGGCTCGGATTCCGCGGGCCAATGGTCCCGCAGCCACGCCAGGCCCCGCTCGATCAACGGCACGCGCACACCCTCGCCACGGATCCTTGCGTAGTACTCGTCGGTGCGCCGAAAGTGTGCGCTCAGCGCGCTTTCCCCGGGGCGGCGGCGGTCGAGAAACGCGAAGTCCAGCGGCGCGGCCGCATGCACTCGGGCGAGCTGCTCAAGCGTCGCGTGCTGCATCCGGTCCCGGTCGGCGGCGCCGGCCCGGCTCACCCATGAGTCGATGTTGTATGGCACCACATCGGGGCTGGGGTAGTCCTCGCCCGCGGGGGACTGGCCGTCGACGCGGGACATCACCAGAAACGGCGCGCCCATCGGGCTGGGGTCGTCCTCGCACCACAGCACCTGCGGCACCACCGCGCGAATGATCTGGCTGCCGAGCCGGCGCAGGGTCAGGAACTGATAACGCATGTCCTGACCGGTATCCGGGTGGGCGAACGGCACTTTGACGTGGGCCTGCGCTGCGACCCGCACGACCAGCCGGTGCGCCTCGCCGTCCCAGCCCGCGTCGATCAGGATCGTCTCGCTGGACATGCCGGTTGACGCGGGGATCTCCGCAGTGGCAACCGCGGCGCCTGATTGCCTGGCGCTCAACCAGCGCTCGAAGTCGGTCCGCAGCTCCTCCGGATCCCGCTGTGACGCGCTCGGGCGTGCCCGCTCGGTCGAATGCACTGCCATGGTGTGGCCCACACTACCGAGCCGGGCGCAAAACGAGAACCTGTTTCAGTCGCGCGATGATTTCGGCCGTAGGACCAGCACCAGGTTGCTCACCAGGAACTCCCGCAGCAGCGGCACCGACGTCGTCCACCACACCCATCGCGGGTGGTAGCGGGGAAATGCGGCGACCAGCGCACCGCTGGAGCGGGCCCATCGCAACCCGTCGGCCACCGAGGTGGCGAAAAGCGACGACCCGTAGTTGTTCTTCGCCGGATGGCCGTGCCTACGGGCGTAGAGGCGGGCGGCTCGGGTCCCGCCGAGATAGTGCGTCAGGCCCATCTCGTGGCCGCCGAAGGGGCCCAGCCACACCGTGTATGACAGCACGACGAGGCCGCCGGGCCTGGTCACCCTCAGCATCTCCTCGCCCAGCTGCCAGGGCTGCGGCACATGCTCGGCCACGTTGGACGACAGGCAGATGTCGACGCTGTCGTCGGCGAACGGCAGCGCCATGCCGGATGCGCGGACGAACGCGCCGCAGCCGGACTCGACCGATGGGGCGGCATGCATCTCCGCGGGGTCGGGCTCCACGCCGAGGTAGTCGATTCCCGCATTGCCGAACGCCGACGCGAAGTAACCGGGTCCGCCACCGACGTCCAGCAGCAGTCGGCCCGCGGCCGGTTCGCCGTGCGTTGCCCTCCACAGGTCATCGACCATCGACACCGTGTCGGCCGCCAGCGCGCCGTAGAACCGGTCCGGCCTGCGCTGCTCGTAGCGGAATTCGGACAGCAGCCGCACCGATCGCCGCAGCGTGGCGCGCCTGGCGAAGACATCGGTGGAGTGCATCGGGCCAACCCTACGCAGCCGCTACGCTGAACCCCGATGTCTGACGCGCAACGGTCTGCGAGCGGCGCACTGCGGGGGGTGGGCTCGGTCCTGTTGCTCTGCTGGCGCGACACCGGCCATCCGCAGGGTGGCGGCAGCGAAACCTACCTCCAGCGGATCGGCGCCCAGTTGGCGGCCGCAGGCGTGAACGTGACGCTGCGTACCGCCGAATATGCCGGAGCTCGGCGTGACGAGGTGGTCGACGGTGTGCGGATCAGTCGGCGCGGCGGCCGCTACTCGGTGTACGCGTGGGCCCTGCTGGCGCTGCTCGGTGCCCGACTGCGGCTGGGTCCGCTGCGGCACGTGCGCCCCGACGTGGTGATCGACACCCAGAACGGGTGGCCGTTCTTCGCCCGGGTGGTTTTCGGCAGGCGCGTCGTGGTGCTGGTGCACCACTGCCACCGCGAGCAGTGGCCGGTGGCTGGCCGGGTGATGAGCAGGCTCGGCTGGTTCTGCGAATCGACGCTCTCGCCGCGCGTGCATCGGCGCAACCAGTACGTGACGGTGTCCCTGCCCTCGGCCCATGACCTGGCCGAGCTCGGCGTCGGCGTCGACCGTATCGCGGTGGTGCGCAACGGCCTCGACCAGGCACCGGCGCACACGCTCGCGGCGCCGCGTTCCCGTACGCCGCGCGTAGCGGTGCTCAGCCGGCTGGTGCCGCATAAGCAGATCGAGGACGCGCTGGACGCGGTCGCGGTGCTGCGCCACAGATTGCCGCGCCTGCACCTGGATGTGGTGGGCGGCGGCTGGTGGCACGACCGGCTCGTCGAGCATGCCGAGAACCTCGGCATCGCCGACGTCGTGACGTTCCATGGTCACACTGACGATGCGACAAAACACCAAGTCCTTCAACGGTGTTGGGTGCATGTGCTGCCTTCCCGGAAGGAAGGCTGGGGGCTGGCGGTCACCGAGGCCGCCCAGCACGCGGTGCCTACGGTCGGGTACCGGTCCTCCGGCGGGCTGAACGACTCGATAATCGACGGTGTGACGGGCGTGCTCGTCGACGACCGCGGCGAACTGGTTGCGCGACTTGAGGAACTTCTCACCGATCCGCTGCTGCGCGACGAACTCGGTCGCAAAGCCCAGGCCCGCAGCGCCGAATTTTCGTGGCGGCAAAGCGCGGACGCGATGCGGGCCGTGCTGGAGTCGGTACTGGCCGGCCGGTTGGTCAGCGGCATCGTCTGACGCCGATGATCCACCCGGAGGCGCCCGCGACCAGGGTAGCCAGCCACACCAGATGGCCGGCGATCATCGCCGCGCGACGGGCCGGCGACGCGCCCGGGTAGCCGCCGCCCACCCGGTAGAGCGTCAGGGCTGCGTCGCGGTACGTGACCGGCAGCCGATCGACAGTTCGTGTGGCCGACCCGATGTCGCCCGCAGTGCCGGACTCCACGACGATCCAGCCGACACCAGCCCGAGCCAACATCCGCGGGTCGGCACCGTCAAGCAGCAGGCGCTGAATGTGGCGTGCATGATCGCCCTCGCCACGCACTGTCTGCCCTGAGATCGTCAGGTCACCTGTCGAGAGCACCTGCGGCCGCACCCACCGTGGCAGCGGATCGAGCACCGGCGCGGGCCCCGACCATGCGAAGCGCCGCATCACATCAGCGGGTAGCACCGCGACCGGTTGCGGGTCGGCGTTGATCGCCGCCGCGACGGCGGACCACCCCGGTGGGTACCGCACCGATACCACATTGCCGGAGACTCCCCAGGCGAGATCGGCCAGCACCACGATGAGCAGCGCGCAGCATCCCGCCGCGGCAGCGGCCATCGGCACCCATCGGCGCAGCGTCACCACCGCTCCCGCGCCGGCCACCGCATAGCCGGGCATCGCCAGCGCGACCCATTTCTGCCCGTCCCGCACCACGCCCAGCCCCGGAACCGCGCGCACGATCGCCTCCACCGCGGCGATGCCCGGACCCGTCGCCATCGCGGCGGGAACCACCACCGCGACCACCGCCAACACCAGCAGCGCCATGGCGGGCCGACGCCGCCACACCGCCGGCAGGCCGAGCGCGACGATGCCCAGCAACACCGCCGCGCCTACCACCGCGAAAAGCGTTGCCCGGAAACCTGGTACCGCATCGGCATTCCAGATCCCGCCGAGACTGGCCAGGCTGGCCAGTGTGCCGAGGCCAGGCTCCGCGCGCGCGGCGAACGCCGCGATACCCGCCGGCGGTGTGACCAGCGACGCCCCGAGCGCAGTTGCCGTCAGCCACGGCGATGCGGCCAGCACCGCGACGCCGAGGCTCGTCGCGGTGCACAACCATCTCGGTGTTCCCGGCCCGGGCACCGCAGCGCACACCAGCGCGACCGTGGCCGCCATCATCAACCCCGTCGCCGTCAGCCCGCCTAGCGCTACCCAGAACATCAACGGCCAGGGACTGCCCCCGGCGCCCCGCAGCCGCAGCATGGCGGTTGCGACCCACGGCAGGCACCCGTAGCCCACCAGCAGGCTCCAGTGCCCCTGCAACAGTCGTTCGGCCACATATGGGTTCCAGATCGCGATCGTGGCCGCCACGAACTGACCGCCCGGCAGCGCGTCGGGCACCACGACCGCAACCAGCCGCGCCGCGCCCCAGCCGGCCAGCCACAGCCCGGCGATCAACAGCGCCTTGACCACCAAGCCGCCGTCGATCACCTGTGAGATCACCGCCACCGCGAAGTCCTGTGGCAGCGCCCGGGGCGCCGACTCGGATAGGCCGAGCGCGTCGTCGGATAGGTACGACCGTGGTGTGGAAACCGCGTCGCGCAGCAGCAGGTTACCGGGAGCAAGCAGGGGTGCGGTCACCGCAACCACCAGCGCCAGCGCATATCCGGGTACCGCCCAGCGCCGTGCGGGGTGTCGAGTCACTGCTATCGAGGCGGCCCCGGCTCGTTGGGCAGTGGGCGTTGCGCGGGCAGCTTCTCGGTCTCGGCCTCGGCGCCCGGCACCGGCTCGACCCGCTCGCCCCGCGGTCCGAAGAACCCATGGTCGGCGCTGTCCAAGCCGGGATCGATCAGCGCGCTTTCGGCCCGCAGGCTGAAGCCGCCCAGCAGCACACCGCCGACCGCCGCGATCACGCCCATCGCGGTGAACGTGATGGGCAGGATCCGGCCCCACAGCGCCACGCGGTCGCGCTCGTTGCGTGCGGCATTGACCTGGGACTCGATCGTGGACTGGCTGGACGTCACCGTGTAGTCGACCACGGTCGTGTCGGGCTTGAGCGGGTCGCGGGCGTAGTAGTGGAAAGCGCGGTCCTTCTGCTTGACGACGATGCCGCTGACCGGGTCGACCCAGAAGTCGCGCTGGGCCGCATAGTAGCGGGTCATCGTGATCGGCTCGTCCGGCGGCCCGGGCAGCCCCCACAGCGCCGCACGCGCGGTGACCGTGCCGTCCTCGTTGCGGTCGTAGAGCGACGGGTATTTGACCGGCTCGACGAGCTTGCCTTCGGCGTCGTAGCCGACGTTCTGCTTGAAGTGGTAGGTGGTCAGGCCGTTCACGTCCTCTTCGCCGTCATAGTTGGCGTCGTACGCCTTCTGCGCGATCGCGTCGAAGTAGGGATAGGTCTTCTTCTGCACGTCGAACGGGAATCGATAGTTGAGGCCCTCGTGGACGAGCACCACGTTGGTCGGCGGCTTGGTGTCGTCCATCGTGCGCGGCTTCTGCACGGAGCCGCCGGGGTTCGTGTCGCTGGAGACCGCCAGCGCGGTCCTGCGGTTCACCGTCACCGTATCGACCATGGCCAGCAGGAGGCCGGTGTCCTTCTGCTTGTCGGTGCGGCGCAGTGTGGTGCCGACTTGCAGCGTGACCACGCCGGCATTCGACGGCGACTCGGCGCTGATTTGCTGCTGCTGCGCCAGCGGCACGTTTTGGTTGACCACGATGTGATCACTCGCCAGTGATGCCGGATCGAGGGCTGAACCGGTGCCGTCGCTGACCAGGGCCGTGTCGATGTCGAGCGGGATTTTCTTGATCTTGCCGATGGTGTAGGTGGACAGCAGCAGGGCAGCGATGAGCAGGGCCGCGCCGAACCCTATGATGCCGCACGCCGCGAGCCGTAGCGCCACTGCCCGGTTCAACCGTGCCTCCTTCTGGTCCTCGCCGACCTGAGACGGACCGCATGACCATCCGCCGCCACTTGCTCGACCTGGGGGCACCTCCCGCTTGCGGGGAAGCAGTGGAGGCAAAACCCGTTTGACCCTAACAGCAGAACCTAAGTCCCATGCTTACCGTTGGGTGGGCGCCTCCCGGCCGCTGCGCGCTGGTCTACAAGCCACATTTCGGCGCTTCCCAGCCAGGTGGCGGGCCGACACGCGGGTGGTCCGGCACACTGGTCAGTTGTGTCGGTGAATCGGCCCCAATCCGTCGGCGGCGCCCGCAGCTTCCTGCCCGCCGTGGAGGGCATGCGGGCGTGCGCCGCGATCGGCGTGGTGATCACCCACGTCGCCTTCCAGACCGGGCATTCCAGCGGAGTCTCCGGACGCCTGTTCGGCCGCTTCGACCTTGCGGTCGCGGTGTTCTTCGCGTTGTCTGGTTTCCTGCTGTGGCGCGGCCACGCCGCCGCGGCCTGCGGGTTGCGGCGCGTGCCTGCGACCGGTCACTACCTCAGGTCGCGATTCGTGCGGATCATGCCGGCCTACGTGCTGGCGGTGGTTGTGGTCCTGACCCTGCTACCCGACGCCCACGGCGGCAGCGTGACCGTGTGGCTGGCCAACCTGACGCTGACGCAGATCTACGTTCCGCTGACGCTCACCGCGGGCCTTACCCAGATGTGGAGCCTTTCGGTCGAGGTGACGTTCTACCTGGCGTTGCCCATTTTGGCGCTGCTGGCACGTCAGCTACCGGTCGGCGCCCGTGTGCCCGCGATCGTGACATTTGCGCTCGCCAGTCTGGGCTGGGGCTACCTCCCGTTCCATACCGCCTACGGCGTCAATCCCTTGAACTGGGCGCCGGCATACGCGACCTGGTTTGCCGCAGGCATGCTGCTGGCGGAGTGGACGTTTCGACCACTGGGGTGGATGCACCGGCTGGCGCGCCGGCGGATCCGCATCGCGGTCATCGCGGTGGCCGCCTATCTGGTGGCGGCGTCGCCGCTGGCCGGTCCGGAAGGCCTGACCCCGGCCACGGTTGAGCAGTTCGTGGTGCGGACCGCGATGGGAGCCGTGGTGGCCGCCGCGCTGCTGGCGCCGCTGGTGCTCGATCGACCGGACACGCCGCACCGCTTCCTCGGTAGCGCTGCGATGGTGACGTTGGGGCGCTGGTCGTACGGGCTGTTCATCTGGCATCTGGCGGCGCTCAACATGGTGTTTCCGGTCATTGGACGGTTCGCGTTCACCGGCAACCTGCCCGTCGTGCTGGTTCTGACGCTGATCTTCGGATTCGCGGTCGCGGCGGTGAGCTACGCGCTGGTGGAGTCCCCGTGCCGAGTAGCGTTGCGGCGCTGGGAGTTCCGTAAAAAGCGCCCGGTTCCGGCACTGGACAGCGCGGTCACCGATGCGCCCGAGCCTGCAGTCATGCGGTGACGCTTGGTGTGGTCGCGGTCGCCTTGCCGAAGATGGTGGCCGGATTGTCGACCAGCATGGTGTGGATCTGCTCGTCGGTGACCCCGCGCACCTTCAACGCCGGAAGAACGTCGCGGTGGATGTGCAGGTAGTGCCAATGCGGCAGGGCGACCGGCACAGCCTCCTCGGGCAGCCAGTCCATGAAGCACGATGCGTCGTGTGACAGCACCATCCTGTCGGCGTGCCCGCGTTCGCACATCCGAGCCACGGTGTTCACCCGATCCTCGAACGGCAGGTACGAGTCGAGGCCGAACCGGTCCATGCCGATGTAGGACCCGTTGGCGATCAGCTCTTCGAGGTAGTCGATTTCGGTGGTGTCGCCGCAGTGCCCGATCACCACCCGCGTGAGGTCGACACCCTCCTCGGCGAAAATGCGTTGCTGCTCAAGGCCTCTACGGGTCGCGGCGTGGGTGTGCGTCGAGATCGGTGCACCGGTGCGGCGGTGGGCCTGGGCGACCGCGCGCAATACTCGCTCCACACCCGGGGTGACTCCTGGCTCGTCGGTCGCGCATTTCAGGATGGCGGCTTTCACGTCGGTGTCGGCGATGCCGTTTTCGATGTCGCGCACGAACAGCTCGGTCATCGGCTCCGGGCCGTCCAGCAAGGTCCCCGGGCCGGAGAAGTGGAAGAACATCGGTACGTCGTTGTAGGTGTAGACACCGGTGGCGACGACGATGTTGAGTTCGGTGGCCGCCGCTATGCGGGCGATGCGCGGGATGTATCGGCCCAGTCCGATCACGGTGAGGTCGACGATGCTGTCGACGCCGCCGGCCTTCAGGTCGTTCAGCCGCGTGATCGCGTCGTTGACGCGCTGATCCTCGTCGCCCCATACCTCGGGATAGTTTTGCAGGATCTCGGCAGACAGCACGAAGACGTGCTCGTGCATCAACGTAGTACCGAGCTGGGCCGTGTCGATCGGCCCGCGCACTGTGTTCACTCGTGCCATGGCCGCATTCTGCTACGGCGACGGTTGCCGGCGTCCCGTCATTGACACAGCCGATGCCGCCAGGACGCCGATGCCGATCAATGCGAGCAGCTGCACGCCCCACGAGTGGCCGACGTAGCCGCCGACCGATCGCCACGGATGCAGCGACAACACCGTGCCGGCCGCAATCAGCGACGCCGCGGCGCCGACCACTGTCACCATGTCCGAGCGGCCGGGGCGTCGCCCGACCAGCCAGTACCGCACGCCCAGCGCTGCGGCGAACACCGCCACCCCGCCCCAGCCGGCGATCACCCATCCGGCGGCAAGCACGGCGGCCGCGCTCGCCGCCGTGCCGGGGCACCATGGCCGCGCGGGCTTGTCGGCAGGCGGCCGCCGACGCGCTGGGATCAGGGCAAGCAATACCAGCAGGGGCAGCAGCGCGAAGCCGCCGCCCAGCCCCGCGCGGTAGAGCTCATTGGACGGGAATGTCAGGGTGATCGTGCCCGCGGACCCGGCGGGAACGACCCAGCCCTGCTGCCAGCCGTTGACGGTGACCGGGGCCAGCCGCGCGCCGTTGGACGTGCGCGCGATCCAGCCGGGGTTCACCGATTCCGGCACCACGAGCACACGCGGCGACGCCGACGCTGCGGCGTGCACCACCCGGCGCGCCGATCCCCACGTCGCGGTGTCGGCCGGGGTGGTCGCGGCGGCCGGTGGGGCGGCTGCCAGCGGCGCCGCGAGTTGGGCGCCGTCGACGACGAACGCCGGGCCGGGGCTGATCAGTAGCTCCTGCTGGCCCGTCGCCAGCGTGATCGGCTGCTGCTGGCACGGCTGTGCGGCGATCGGCTCCTCTGCCAGCAGCGCGCCGACGGTGGTGTGGATGGACGTGGGCACGAACCGCCCGGCGATCGCGATCACCGGGCCGTGGCCGCAGTCGATGTCGATGTGGCGGGCACGGTTAGCCGCCGCGTTCGCCGGGGCGACCGGGTTTCCGTCCGGGCCCAACGCCACCAGCTCGGCGATGCCCGGCGGCTTGAGCTGGTCGAAACCCAGCGCGGTGCGGTCGATCACGTCGTCCCAGGCCAGCACGCTCAGCTTGACGGTGTCCGTGACCCGCGGCGTGATGCGCAGCGTGGCGACGCCCCCGTCACCGTCCCGGGATGCCGACACGCGGCGCACCTGAGGGCCGTCGCCGAGGTCGACCGCGACCAGCGTCGGATGGGCCGGCACCGAGGACGGGCTCGGGGTCAGCCGCAGCCCGGTCACCTGGGTGGGTCGCGGCAGGCGCAGCGTCAAGCTGGGCGGATGCTTGGTGTGCACGGTGTTCTGCGGTGCCGTCCATGAGGTCGTCGGGTCACCGTCGGCGGCCGCGTAGGCCGAACCGGACACGTCGATCAGGTCGGCGTCGCCGAAGGCACGTGTGGCGCCGGGCTGGGCGACAAGGTCCGCCAGTTTGGGTCCCTGTCTGGCCCGCACCCACACGGTCGGGATGACGGTGGTGGCCGCTGGCACGGTTAGGGTGCGGCTGAAGTTCACCGGTTCCTCGGGTGAGGACGCCATGGCTGCGGCACACCGCAGCCGACCGCCGCCATCGGCGCAGCCTGGTCGGCCGAGCAGATCTGAGCCGAGATCCCACTCAGCGGCCAGCGAGCCGGCCGGCGGCCCTGGAACAGCCACCGTGTGGCGCACCTCGACCGGGTGGGCGAAACCGTTCGCGTCGTATTGGGTCACCGCGATGTCGGTGATGCCGAACTGTACCCCGGCGGATCCGTCGTCGGTGCCGGTTGCCGTTACCCGCACCCACGGCGTCTCGCCGTACGGTAGCGCAGCTGTGAGCGGCTCACCGGCCTTGGTGTAGCGCAGGGTCGTGGTGCCGTTCACGGTAGAAATCTGGATCTTTCTGACCTGCGCGCCAACCGCCGTCGCGCTCGGCGTGACCGTTACCGTCGCGTTGGTGACCGGCTTGTCGAAGTCGATCTGCAGCCACTGTCCGACCGCGGCCTGCAATCCGTTGGACACCCAGCTGGTTGCCGGGTCGCCGTCGACCGCGGCGGCCGGTCCACTGGCCGGCGAGACGTTCGGCAGGGCGGTGGAGTCCGATGCGGAGCTTGACACGGTGACCCGGCCGCCGATCCACTCGCCGTACACGGTCGGTGCGGAACTTGGGTAGTCGGTCACCCGATTGAACGTGTTGCGGCGGTCGTCATTGCTCCGGATTGCCGATGAGTGATCGTCGACGCGACCGTAGTCGGTTTCCCGGCTGACGGGCGTGTCGGTGACGGTGACGACGGGGACCGACAGGCCGGCACGCTGCGCGTCGGCCGAGATCAGCACCGGGCCCAGCGGCGGCTGGTGCAACAGCCGGCGCCGCTCGTCAAGCCGCAGCAGCGCCTCCGGGCCGCCATCTACCCGCGGCATCGAGTCGATGTCCGCGAAATAGGACGCACCCAGACTTGACGCGGTGTCGACGCGGTAGATCTCCACCGCTGGGTATTGCGGCCGCAGGTCGCTGTCGGCCACGAACCCGGGCACCGTGCCGGCGCCGACCGGCGCACCGAATTGCGCGACCTTCGTCAGGCCCGGGGAACCGTCTACCGCGCGATGCACCAGGATCGGCCGCGCCGACCGTGACATGTCCGGCTCCAGGTCGTTGCGCACCACCAGATACGAGATCCCTTGGCGGGCAAGTGTATCTGCGAGACCGAAGGATGGGCGGCCCGCGGCGAAGAGCCGTTGGACGGAGTCCAGCGCGCGGATGGTCTCCGGCGGGTTGAGCGGCACGGAGTCACGGACGCCCCACGGGCTGTCGCCAAGCACCTGCAGCGGCTCGTCGTGGCTGGTTCCCCAAACCTGCGTCGCGAACGGTGACCCGGGCGCCACCAGTACCCGTCCACGTGTCGGATTGCCCTTACCGCCGGCATCGGGCTGCCTGCCGCTTGCTCCAGAGTTCGCCCAGTTGTGTGCATCGAGCCAATCCGCGACGTCGTGCCAGTACTGCGGGATCGCGCGGAACGCGCCGGGCGGGGTGAGGCGCCCGGTCCACACCAGCGACGTGCTGACCACCAGCGCCGCCAGCACAACGATGCCGACGGCGACACGCTTGTCTTGTTCGGGGTGGGCGAATGCGTTGACCCACACCCGCCGCGGCGCGCTGCCGGGCAGTGGGATACGGCCCAACAGATGCGCGATGCCCAGGACGAGCGGCAGCCGGATCACCGGCTCGAGCTTGTGCACGTTGCGCAGCGGTGCGCCGCCCGCGTCGAGGAACGCTTGCACGGCGTGCGCCAACGGTGACCCCAGGCCCCCCGCGTAGCCCGCGCCCAGCAGCGTGACGCCGACCAGCACCATCGTGATCAGCCGCCCACGGGCCGGCATCGACGGCAGGGTCAGCCCGGCCAGGCCGGCGGCGGCCACCAGGGTGGTGGCCACAACGGCCACCGAACCGGTGACCAGCGAGGACCCGGCGGTCGCGGCCGGGGCGACGAAGGGCGTCCAGCTGTCGGTGCCGCGCAGCACCTCGATCAGCGACGTCCATTGGGTCGTGACACCCGAGGATTCGATGTAGTCGAGGAACGGCGGGCTGATGCGGCCCAGCAGTATCAGCGCCACCATCCACCACAGCGTGGCGAGCACCGTTCCGAGCAGCCACCATGCGCTGAAGCGCAACCACAGCCGATTCGGCCGGTGGCAGGCCCACCAGATCACCGCGGCGAGACAGCCCGTCACTGTGGCGACGGCGTTGACGGCCCCCATCAACGCGACGGCGACCGACGCGCGCGCCGCCAGCTCGCGGACGTTGCCTTGCCCGCGCAACGCGAGGATCACCGGCAGCAGTACCCACGGGGCCAGCATCATCGGCAGCGTTTCCGAGGAAATCGACCCGAGCGTGGTCAGCACCCGCGGCGACAGCGCGAACGCCGCCGCCGCGACCACCCGGGAACTCGTCGTGCCGATACCCAGCGCCTCGGCGACCCGAAGCAAACCCCACACACCGACGGTGAGCAGCAGCGCCCACCACAGCCGTTGGGTGATCCAGCCGGGTAGCCCTAAAATGTGGCCCACCAAGAAGAACGTGCCGTGCGGAAACAGGTACCCGTACGCCTGGTTCTGCGCCTGCCCGAACGGCAGCGCGCTGTTCCACAGATTGCCGGCCCGCGCCAGGAAGCGCAGCGGGTTGGCGGTGAGGTCGAGCTTGGTATCGGGGGAGATCAGTCCCGGCGACTGGGCGAAGGACAGGATCAGCGCGGCGGCCCCGACAGCCCACAACCACCGCCCCGACAATCTCGAGGGCGCGATCGGGTTAGCTGCGGTTGCCGTACTCCACCCGGTTGAGTACGGCGGACTGCGGGTCGCCCGCGGTCAGTGGGGGCTTGGTGTCTTGCTGCACCATCAGCGTCACACCAAAGATCGCGGCCGCGCCGAGCAGCAGCCCAACCACGATGCTGGCCGCCGCGGGCAGCAAGAACCGGTTCATCGTTTGGCTCCTAGCAGTTGACGTCGGGGTTTGTCGACAACGTAGCAGAAGAGCTGGTTCACGCCGCCGCGGCGCGACCGGCGCGCGGCAGCTGCCTGAAGGAATGAAGCCGCCGAAAGTGGGCATACCTAGGGCGCTACGGCGAACGCCCGCCGTCGTGAATCAACGTGTGGTGACAGGGAGCACAACATGACTTTGCGAAGGTTGATCGTGCTGGCGGGAGCGATATTGTTGGTCGCCGGCGTCGTGGGGCTGCTGGTGCCGGTGTCGGTGTCCGGTCCCAACGGCGACAAGATCGGGTGCGGAAACGCTGTAGCGTCCGACCTTTCGGCGGCGCGCGAGGCCGATAACCAGAATCCGGCCAACCTTCCGATCGTCAACCAGATCGTCCCTCACACCAGCTACGTCGCGGAATGTGGTTCCGCGGTTTCGGGCCGGCGGTCTTGGGCGATTCCGCTTGCCGTGGTCGGTGTGATCGCAATCGCCGGTGCGTTCCTCATTCGGGGAGGAGCAGGAGGCATCACCGGCGGCGGCCGCACACCAATGAGCGGCTAACCGCCACAACCGTGCGTCGCCCTCGTAGGCTGAGCAGGGGGAGATGGCGGTGACTGAAAAGTACTTGGATGATGTGGAAAGTGACGCGGTCCCCGAAGACACGCGTCCGGTCGTCGACGACTTCGAACCCGCCAGCCCGGCCGCCGCGGTGCGGCTGGTTGCGGGGACGACCATCGCCGACGGTCGATATCGGTTGTTGCTGACCCACGGCGGCCCGTACGGTCTGCAGTTCTGGCAGGCATTGGATATCCCGCTGAACCGTCAGGTGGCGGTCACCATCGTCGATCCCGCTGCCGGGCCGGTCGATGTGGTCGGCGAAATCCTGATGCGCACGCTGAGGCTGAGCCGGTTCGACATGCCGGGCATCGCCAGGTTGCTCGACGTGGCCCGCGCCGCGGAGGGCGGACTTATTGTCTCGGAGTGGGTTCGCGGCGCATCGCTGAAGGAGGTCGCCGACATCTCACCCTCGCCCATCGGGGCGGCACGTGCAACCCAGGCGCTGGCTGCCGCTGCCGAGGTGGCCCATCGGGCGGGCGCGGCACTGTCCATCGATCATCCCAGCCGGCTGCGTGTCAGCATCGGGGGCGACGTCGTGTTGGCCTTTCCCGCCACGCTTCCCGATGCGACCCCGGAGGCAGATGTATGCGGCATCGGCGCGGCGCTCTACGCGCTGCTTGTCGACCGCTGGCCGCTTGCCGAAACGGGACAGCCGAGCGGCATCGCTGCCGCCCAGCGCGATGCCGACGGTCTGCCGGAGGTGCCGCAGGTCGTCAACCTTGACATCCCGTTCCCCATCTCCGCTCTGGCCGCGCGCGCGGTGTCCTCCGGCGGCGGGATCAGCTGTGCCCGCACCGTGTCCGACGGGCTGCAGCAGGCGATCGCGGAGGCCGATCGCCTTTGGCCGCTGCCGCCGGTGCCGCCCCCGCCGGAACCAGGCCCGCGCAAACGGATCAACGTACGTGATGTCGCGGGTCTGTTCGAGCACGTCCGCGGGCGGCGACGCGTGGAGATATTGGCCGGCGTTGGTGTTGGCGCCGCGGTCATCGTGGTCGCGCTGGTCGTGCTGGCGTCTGTGCTCAGCCGCGTTTTCGCCGGTGTCAGCGGATTCGACACCAACCGGCTCGGGTTGAGCGCGCCGTCCTCGTCGCAGCCCCCATCTGCCCAAGACAATCGCCCCGCAATTCCCGTCAAAGCCGTTGGTGCGACGGTCTTTTCACCAGGTGGCGGAGCCGACAACCCGAGTCAGGCGGGGTTGGCCATCAATGGTGATCCCAAGACGGGATGGAGCACCGACACCTACGTCGACCCCACGCCGTTCCCCGGGTTCAAAAGTGGTGTCGGCCTGCTGTTGCAGTTGTCGCGACCTGCCGTGGTGACGGCGGTCGGACTCGACGTGCCGAGCACCGGCACCCAGGTGCAGATCCGGGCGTCCTCGACGGCCAACCCGGCGGCGTTGACCGACACCACGGAGCTGACTCCGCCGGTGCCCCTGCAGCCGGGACACGATCGCATCCCGATCAACAACGCGCCGCCGACATCGACACTGCTGGTATGGATCTCAACGCTCGGCACCACCAACGGCCAGAGTCGCACCCAGATGTCCAACGTCACGGTTGAGGCGGCGTCCTAACGAGCGGCTGCCCTTCGGCGTGTGTTCGTTCAGCCGGTGCCTTTTGCGTACGTTGGGTTTGTGCGCCACGACCGGCACGCAACACTCGCGAGAGAAGGGATGTCGTGATGACATCGATCAGTCAGGATGCGATCCGCGCGGAAACGGTCACCATCACCGGCCACGGCGATGACGACATCGAAGCCTATCGCGCGATTCCACTTGCGCCCGGTTCACGCGGCGGTGTGGTGTGGATCCACCACATGCCCGGATACGACCGCGAGACCAAAGAGTTTGTCCGCCGGCTCGCCGTCGCCGGCTACAACGCGATCTGCCCGAACCTCTATTCGCGCGAGGCGCCGGGAGCAGATCCTGACGACGCGGCAGCCACCGCCCGCGCCGCAGGGGGTGTGCCCGACGAGCGGCTCGTCGGCGATGTCGCCGGTGCCGTGGGCCATTTGCGCGGACTCGACGGGTCGAACGGGAAGTTTGGGGTGATCGGCCACTGCTCGGGCGGGCGCCAGGCGTTCTTGGCCGCATGCTCGCTTCCGTTTGCCGCGGCGGTGGACTGCTACGGGGCGTTCATCGTCGAGGACCCGCCCGAGGGCATGCCTAAGAGCATGAAGCCCATTCTTGGTCTGGCGCCGAGTTTGAGTTGCCCGCTGCTCGGGTTGTTCGGCAAAGACGACCGCTATCCCTCACCGGAGTCGGTCGCCAAGTTGGGCGTTGAGCTCGACAAGTTAGGCAAGGAGCACGAGTTCTACTCCTACGACGCTGCCGGCCATTCGTTTTTCTCCGTGGACCGGCCCGCTTATCGGTTAGCGGCGGCGCTGGACGGCTGGCGGCGGATTCATGACTTCTTCGGAAAGTATCTGCAGGGCTGACCGCATGTGCACCTATCTGACCGAAAAAATCGAGGTGGACGGCAGCGGCAAGGGCGCCACCGGCTGGTTCGATGCCACCCACGCGACCGTGTACGTTGATCACCCGGTGCATGCGCGGTATGGGCATACCGTGAACATCGACGTGCTCAACCCTGCGCTGGGCCCGTCGGCACGCGTCGCGCTCGAACTCACCGAGGAGACCGCGCTCGCCCTGGCCGAGGCGATCCGCCGCGCGATCGCCAGCGCCCCCGCCGGGCTGGCGTCGAAAAATCAATAACTGAGGCTAAAGCGCCCCGGTGACGACCGTTTCGGCCAGTGGCCGGTGCATGGCTCGCGTGGGCAGGGTGGTCCGCCACAGCCACACCGCGGTTAGGGCGGACACCGCCACGAACAGAAAGACATAGCTGCCCGGGATGATCTGGTCCCACATGCCGCCCGGCCGCAGCGAAAGAATGCCCGCCTGCGGCGTGCCACCCGGAAACGCCACGAACCAGGCGCCGCAGAGCCCGCACAGGAGCCACATCGCCCACCCGGAGACGGCAGATCGCAGGACGTACGCGCGGTAGCCGAGGTGGGCGACCAGGGGGACGAACCACACCCAGTGATGGCTCCAGCTGAATGGCGACACCGCGGTGGAAGCCATGCCGACCACGGCTATCGCGAGAACCCGATGACCCCGCCGGTATGCCACCGCACCGACAATCAGAGCCGTGATCGCGAGAGCGACGACAACAACCGTGCCCAACATCGCCGGGTAGTGCAGGCGTAGGAAAAGGCCGTGCACGCTGGTGTTGGCGAACGGATCACGCGAAATCCGTTTGATGTCACCGAAATTCCGCTCGACCCAGTAGTACGTGGAATCGTTTGGCAAGAGCGCGAACCCGAGAATAACGGTCGCCACGAACGTTGCGGCGGCCACCGCTGCGGCACGGACACGGCCGATCGCCACCAGAAAAACGATGAAGATCGCCGGGGTGAGCTTGATGCCCGCTACTATCCCGATGCCAACGCCGGCCCACTTGCGCTTGGTGAGGCCTGTGCTATCGGCAACGACGACGGCGAGGATCAGCAGGTTGATTTGTCCCAGCTGAGCCGTCAACCGGATCGGTTCGAGCCATGCACAGACCGCGACCAGCAGCGCGGTCAAGCCCCACAGCCCTCGCGCGGGCTCCAGGCCCATGCACTTTAGGCTTCGATGCACGACATACGTCAGCAATGCGCACATTGCAAGCAGCGACAGGACGTCCAGCGAATGCTCGCCGACGAACGTAAACGGAATGAAGAACATGGCAGCGAATGGCGGATAGATGAACAGCAATGCGTCGGGCTTGCCGGTGTAACCCACCGAATACAGGTCCAGACCGTGCAGCACGCGCTCCGCGCCGAACCGGTACACGGACAGGTCGATCTGGAGGGCTTCCGACGGCCACCGCAGGTACGTTGCGACGTATAGCAGGAAGGCCAGCACCAAGGCGGCCGGTCCAACAAGGCGAACCCGGCGGGAGACGGTCCCGCCGGGTTCAGCATGTGCTTGCCGGTTTGCCGTTATCGCCTGATCCACCGTTGCGCGCCCCCAGCATCTCGCTAAAGAACCCACGGTAAGCGATTGCCCGCATCGAACGCACATCGCACCCGGCGCAGCCCAGCAGCGCCCGCCTGTAGAAACCAAGTAGAAACCAAAAGTAGAAACCAATAAGGGCCGCATCGGGTCGCACAGCCAACCGGCAGGAAACGCATAGAGTGCGAAGAGTTACCGGTTCGTGTTGCGAATGTGACTGTTGTCAAGCAATGTTGCCAGAGTTATTCGATGTTGTTCTCAAGCCGACGCCGAACACCGAGGAGCCCACATGACCGCTGAGACAGCCAGGCGCAAATGGCTTCGGCCGCCCACTGGCCGCGCGACCGCCGTTCGGTTGCTGGTTTCTCTCGGCGTGGTTGTCGCGGGCGCGGCATCAGCGCCGCCGGCCCAGGCGGACCCCATTCAGGACGCGTTCCTCAACGCGCTCAGCAACGCCGGCGTCCAGTACAACGACCCGAGCACCGCGGTGTCACTGGGTCAGTCGATTTGTCCGATGCTGGCCCAGCCGGGCGGAAATTTCGCCACCGTCGCGTCCAACATCGCCGGCCAGAATGGCCTGTCGGCGGATATGGCGGGCCTGTTCACCAGCATCGCGATCTCGATGTACTGCCCCTCGATGATGACATCACTCGCCAACGGCGACTACGCCAACGCGTTTCAGATCCCGGGCTTGTAATCCCGGGTCGCCCCGGACAGATAGTCCTCGACCGCCTCGACTTTCCGCCTCATGGCTGCGGTAGCACTTGGCCGCCAGTCGACCTTGATCACCGTACTGACCCGGGGGGCCCGGGCAGCCACGGCTTCCACCGCCTGACGGACCACGCTCATCACCTCGTCCCACGTGTCACCTTCGATTTCCGTGAACATGGAATCCGTCTTGTTGGATAGGCCCGAGCTTCGGACGACGCGCACTGCCTCGGCGACGATTTCCCCGACGCTCTCGCCCACGCCCAGCGGCGTGACCGAAAATGCAACCAGAACCGACACGGAATACCCCGATCCTTCGACTAGCCCGAGCTTTCGCGACCTCGGCGGCGTCCCTGCTTCGGCCGTCGGTCGTACCTCCCCGTTGTACTCCAAGCGGTTAGACCGCTGCGCGTAGCGTTGGATCCAACTCGTGAAACGGAATTCCTTGCGAAGTTTTCGGCGGCGGCGCCACGGACGCGATCGTCGGCATGACAGCATGGCCGGATGCGCTTTGCACGCAGGATCGTGGCTGTCCTCGCGCTGCCCGCGCTGACGCTGGCGTGTTTACCGGCGGCCGGGCGCCCCGCCGCGACCCACCGTCCGTCGCCCGCTGCGTCACCGAGGGCAGTGAACCAGCCGGCGTGCGGCGACCCAACCGCCACCCTGGCGTCGATGTCAACCCGCGACAAGCTCGCGCAGCTGCTGATGGTCGGCGTGACCGGTGCCGCCGACGCCCGCGCGGTGGTGGCCGACCAGCATGTCGGGGGCATCTTCATCGGCGGCTGGACGGACCTGTCCATGCTGACCAACGGGTCGCTGACCGACATCGCCGGCTCGGCGGGGCCGCTGTCGCTGGCCGTCAGCGTCGACGAGGAGGGCGGCCGGGTGGAGCGGCTCTCCCCACTGATCGGCTCGGCGCCGTCGGCGCGGGCGCTGGCCCAGACCGAAACACTGGATCAGGTCTACCAGCTCGCGCTGGACCGCGGCCGCAAGATGCGCAATCTGGGCATCAGCATTGACTTCGCACCGGTCGTGGACGTCACCGACGCACCCGCCGACACGGTGATCGGCGACCGGTCATTCAGCAACGATCCCGCGGTGGTCACCACCTACGCCGGCGAGTACGCCCACGGGCTGCGTGACGCCGGCCTGCTGCCCGTACTCAAACACTTCCCCGGTCATGGCCGCGCGTCCGGCGACTCGCACGCCGGCGGGGTGGTCACCCCGCCGCTCGACGACTTGCAGAACACCGACCTGGTGCCGTACCGGACCTTGGTGACGCAGGCGCCGGTGGGCGTGATGGTCGGCCACCTGCAGGTGCCCGGGCTCACCGGCAGCGACCCGGCCAGCTTGAGCCCGGCCGCTGTCGATTTGTTGCGCAACGGAACCGGATACGGCGGGCCGCCATTCACTGGGCCGGTGTTCACCGACGACTTGTCCAGCATGAAGGCGATCACCGACCGCTACGGCGTCGCCGATGCCGTGTTGAGGGCGCTGCAGGCCGGTGCCGACACCGCGCTGTGGGTGACCACGACCGAGGTTCCGGCCGTGCTTGACCGGCTGGAGTCGGCGGTGGCCGCCGGTGAGTTGACCATGGCGAGCGTCGACGCGTCGGCGCTCCGGATGGCCGCGACGAAGGGACCGAATCCGCGCTGCGGTCGTTGACCCGGTCCGGATTGCTTACCCTGGAGTAAGGACGTCGACGGAAGGCTCACGAATGGCAGGTGGAACCAAGCGGTTGCCGCGCGCCGTCCGTGAGCAGCAGATGCTCGACGCCGCGGTGCAGATGTTCTCGCTGAAGGGATATCACGAGACGTCGATGGACGCCATCGCGGCCGAGGCGCAGATCTCCAAGCCGATGCTGTACCTGTATTACGGCTCCAAGGAGGAGCTGTTCGGTGCGTGCCTGAGCCGGGAGATGGCCAGGTTCATTGACGCGGTACGGGCCGACATCGACGTCGAGCAGAGTCCGAAAGACCTGCTCCGCAATACCATCCTGGCGTTCTTTCGGTACATCGACGAGAACCGGGCGTCATGGATTGTGCTATACCAGCAGGCCACGAGTTCGCAGATGTTCTGCCAGCAGGTTCGCGAGGGTCGTGAGCAGGTCATCGACATGGTGGCCAGATTGCTGGAGTCGGGGACCAGAAACCCGCAACCCGGCACCGACTTCAACATGACGGCGGTTGCGCTGGTGGGCGCCGGGGAGGCGATCGCGACGCGCGTGAGCACCGGCGATATCGATGTGGATGATGCGGCCGAGTTGATGATCAACCTCACCTGGCGCGGCCTGAAGGGCAAACCCGGCGACTCGGCGCAGGACGGCACGTCCCAGGCGATGGCGCCGCGGTCCTCCCGGACGATGGCGCCTCGGTCCTCCCCAAGGATTGCGGCCCGGACCCGCTGAACCCCTGACCCCGCTTACCCCTCACCCTGACCCCAACGAATTGATCCCACCCGAGAAGCTTTCCGCTGCAGTGCCCCAAATCGTCTCCGACGAACGCGCCAGGAGGGTTAGGTCATGACGACAACCGTGTCGTCGAAATTCGTCGTCGGTTCCCGCAAGAGCTGGCTGGCGTTGGCGGTGCTGTTGACCGGCGCGTTCATGGCGCTGCTCGACACCACCATCGTCAACGTCGCGATACCGACGATCCGTACCAGCCTCGCGTCCTCCAATGCCACGCTGTCGTGGGTTGTTTCCGGATATGCCCTGGCCTTCGGCCTTGCGCTGATTCCGGCGGGGCGGGTCGGGGACCGGGTCGGGCACAGGTGGGTGTTCATCGTCGGCCTGTCATTCTTTACGTTCGCCAGCCTGGCATGCGGGCTTGCCCGCGACGATGCGCAGCTCATCGCCGCGCGAGCGGTGCAGGGATTGGCCGGCGGCATGTTCTTCACCACGATCACCGCGTTGATCCAGCTCATGTTCGCCGGCCGGCAGCGAGCCCGCGCGTTCGCGACCATGGGAGCGACCATTGGGCTATCCACGGCGCTGGGTCCACTCGCCGGTGGACTGATCATTCAGGGGTTCGGCACCGACCTGGGCTGGCGGCTGGTGTTCGGCGTGAACGTCCCGATCGGGGTACTTGCCGTTGTCGCCGCAAGGTTTTTGCTTCCCGGCGGTGCCGAAAACGCGAAGGCCGCCGTCGATTGGGCCGGCTTTGTCCTGCTGTCATCCGGACTGGTCGCGCTGCTGACACCCCTCATCGAGGGCCAGCAAGAGGATTGGCCGGTATGGACGTTCGTTTCGATGACCGGCGGCATCGCGCTCATCGTGGTCTTCGCGCTCTGGGAACGCCGCATTCAGAAGACCGGTGGCAATCCGCTCGTGCCGCCGCGATTGTTCGCCCATCCGTCGTTCACCGGCGGTGTGCTGCTCGGGCTCGTGTACTTCGCGGCGTTCACCAGCATTTTCTTCACCATCGCGTTGCTTTGGCAGGCCGGGTTGGGACACACCGCGCTGCAATCCGGGCTGGTGGTGACGCCCTTCGCGGTCGGCACCATGATCGGCGCCAGCCGAACCGACGCCCTCGCCGCCCGGTTCGGCCGTACCGTACTCGCGGCCGGTCTCGGCCTCGTAGCCATCGGCATCACCGCGATCTGGCTTGTCCTCGCGCTGACGCCAGTTACCGGCTACCGCGGCTGGCAACTGCTGGTTCCGCTGTTGGTCGCTGGTGTTGGCAGCGGGCTGTTCATCGCACCGAACGTCGATTTCATCGTCGCTACCGTTGACCGGGCCGACGCGGGTGCCGCCAGCGGGGTGATCGGCACGATGCAACGTGTCGGTAGCGCCATCGGTATCGCGATCATCGGCACGGTCCTGTTCGGCACACTTCATTTCCGGTCGTTCGGCCGCACGGCCGCCGCGGCGGCGTTCGGTCACAGTGCCACCCTGGCGATGGCGGTGAGTGCCGGGCTGAGCGTCGCGGCGTTCGCCTTGGTTTTCGCCTTGCCGAAACACGCGGAAATCACCGCGGACTAGTCCGGTTGACGAACACAAACAGCGACCAGACGCGCCTACATCCGCACACTCAGCCAAACGCGAATGACACCGAGCCCGGATCGGAACGTGGCCCTACAGCGCGCTGGCCGTTCCGGTCAAGTACGGATACCCCTTCGACGGATGACGCAGAGCCAGCTCCCACCCCTTGGTATCCCGTTCCACGAAAAGGGCCGCCTTGGCGGGCAGCACCAGCGGCTTGCCGAACCGCACGGAGTACCGCACCGCATCCGGCAGCTGTCCCTCGATGTTGGCCAAAACCGCTGCGGCCCCGAACATGCCATGTGCGATCACGCTCGGAAAGCCGAACAGTTTCGCGGCGATGGGGATGGTGTGGATCGGATTGTGATCCCCGCCGACGGACGCGTACCGGCGGATCTGGCCGGGCGTGATGCTCAGGATGCCGTTCGGCGGCGGCAGCTTGGCTTGCTTCTTCGGCTCCGGCTTGGGCTCGTCAGACAGGCTGGTGCGTTGCTGGTGCAAAAACGTCGTGACCTGGTGCCATGCCGTTTCTGTGCCAACACTGACGTCGGTGATTACATCCACCAGCAGACCCTTGCGGTGCTCGCGGAGGTTTTCCGCGTGCGTCTTCACGTCGACGGTGTCGGTGACCAAAATCGGTTTGTACTGGGTGATGTCGTTTTCCATGTGCACCGAACCCATCGCCGCGAAGGGGAAGTCGAAGCCGGTGACCAACGACATCACCACCGGGAACGTCAGCGCGAACGGGTACGTCAACGGCACCTGATCGCCGTAACGAAGACCGGTGACCCCGGCATATTGCGCGACATTGGACCGGTCGATCTTTAGGTCCTCGACGCGGATCGTGCGGTCGGGCAGGCTGTCGGCGCGTGGGATGAACGGCAATGCTCCGGCCGCGGCGCGCAACAGGTTGCGCAATCCGCTTGGGCGGGAGTGTTCGGTCACGGTGCTCACCCTAGGCCCCCATCATCGCCTGGCCACAGACCCGGATGACGTTGCCAGTTACCGCATTGGACGCTGGGCTGGCGAAGTACGCGATGGTCTCGGCCACGTCGACGGGTTGGCCCCCCTGCAATAACGAATTCAGTCGGCGGGCCACTTCGCGGGTGGCCACCGGCATTGCGGCCGTCATCTTGGTTTCGATGAATCCGGGCGCGACCGCGTTGATCGTGATGCCCTTGTCATACAGCGCTGGCGCCAGCGCCTGCGCGAGGCCGATCATGCCGGCCTTTGTCGTCGCGTAGTTGGTTTGTCCGCGGTTGCCGGCGATGCCGGCCATCGATGACAGGCCCACCACCCGGCCACCTTCGCCCAGCGCGCCCTTGCCTACCAGACCTTCGGTAAGACGTTTGGGCGCAAGCAGATTCACTGCCAGCACCGAGTTCCACCGCCCGTCGTCCATGTTGGCCAGCAGTTTGTCGCGGGTGATGCCGGCGTTGTTCACGAGGATGTCGACGCGGCCGTCGTAGTGCTCACGCAGGTGCTCGGCGATCCGGTCGACTGCGTCGTCGGCGGTCACATCGAGTGTCAGCGCGGTACCGCCGACCCTGGTGGCCAGCTCTGCGAGCGGGTCGGCGGCCGACTCGACGTCCACGGCTATCACCCGCGCGCCGTCGCGGGCGAATACCTCGGCGATGCACGCCCCGATTCCGCGGGCGGCGCCGGTGATCAGGGCGACCTTCCCGTCCAGCGGCTTGTCCCAATCGGCGGGTGGTGTCGCGTCCGCCTCGCCGACGTAGAACACCTGAGCATCGACGTAGGCCGATTTGGCGGACAGGATGAATCGCATGGTGGATTCCAGGCCGGTCGCAGCCGGCTTGGCATCGGCGGCCAGGTAGACCAGCTGCGCGGTGGCGCCGCCGCGCAGCTCCTTGGCCAGGGAGCGGGTGAAGCCCTCCAGCGCGCGCTGGGCGATCCGCTCCTCGACGCTGCCGGCCTGATCAACAGTGGTGCCTACGACGGCGACCCGGCCCGACGGTGCGAGGTTGCGCAACAGCGGTGTGAAGAACTCGTAGAGAGCCGTGAGGCCCTCCGGCTCGGTGATCCCGGTGGCGTCGAACACTAGGCCGCCGAACGAGTCGGCCCAGCGTCCGCCCAGGTTGTTTGACACCACGTCGTAGTCCTCGGCCAGTGCGGCTCGTAGCGGTTCGACGACGCGGCCGTCGCCGCCGATCAGCAGGGTCCCGGGTAGCGGCGGATCGCCGGGGCGGTAGCGTCGCAGTGTCGGCGGTTGCGGGACGCCAAGCTGCTTGGCCACGAACGAGCCGGGCGCCGAGTTGACGATTTGCGAGTACAGGTCGGAAGCCACGGAGCCGCCTTTCGTGTCGCTTGCATACCACACCCGAACTTACTCCAGAGTAAGAACAGTGGGTAGTATGGGTGGTGATCCGGACTAGCAGTGGAGGCAACGTGGCGAATAGCACAACCGGTCGAAGGGTCGTGGTGCTGGGCGGCAATCGAATTCCGTTTGCTCGATCCGACGGCGCATACGCCGAAGCGTCCAACCAGGACATGTTCACCGCCGCACTTTCAGGCTTGATCGATCGCTTCAATCTGAGCGGCGAACGGCTGGGCGCGGTGATCGGCGGCGCGGTGCTCAAACACAGCAGAGACTTCAACCTCATGCGTGAGTGCGTGCTGGGTAGCGCGCTGTCGTCGTACACGCCCGCGTTCGACCTGCAACAGGCCTGCGGCACCGGGCTGCAGGCCACGATCGCGGCGGCCGACGGTGTCGCCGCGGGCCGCTACGAAGTCGCCGCCGCAGGGGGGGTGGACACCACGTCGGACCCGCCCATCGGGCTGGGTGACAACCTGCGCCGGACACTGCTGTCGCTGCGCCGGTCGAAGTCCAACGTCGAGCGGTTGAAGCTCCTGGGTCAGCTGCCGACCTCGTTGGGTATCGAGATCCCGGTCAACAGCGAGCCCCGCACCGGCCTGTCGATGGGTGAACATCAGGCGATCACCGCCAAGGAGATGGGCATCAAGCGCGTCGACCAGGACGAGCTTGCCGTCGCCAGCCACCGCAACATGAGCGCGGCGTATGACCGCGGCTTCTTCGACGACCTCGTCACCCCGTTTCTCGGCGTGTATCGCGACAACAACCTGCGCCCGGATGCGTCGGTGGAGAAGCTGGCGAAGCTCAAACCGGTGTTCGGCGTGCAGGCCGGCGACGCGACGATGACCGCCGGAAACTCGACACCGCTGACCGACGGCGCATCGGTGGCGTTGCTGTCCAGCCAGGACTGGGCCGAGCAGCACTCGCTCGAGCCGCTGGCCTATTTCGTGGACGCCGAGACGGCGGCAGTGGACTACGTCAACGGACCCGATGGGCTGCTGATGGCACCGACGTATGCCGTGCCACGCTTGCTGGCACGCAACGGGCTTAGCCTGCAGGATTTCGACTTCTACGAAATCCACGAGGCGTTCGCCTCGGTGGTGCTCTGCCACCTGCAGGCGTGGGAATCCGAAGAGTACTGCAAGGAGCGGCTTGGCCTCGACGCTGCGCTTGGCTCGATCGACCGGTCCAAGCTCAACGTCAACGGATCGTCGATCGCGGCGGGTCATCCGTTCGCCGCGACCGGCGGCCGCATCGTCGCGCAGCTGGCAAAGCAGTTGTCGGAGAAGAAAAAAGAAACCGGCGGTAGCGGAAATAACACCGTTCGCGGCTTGATTTCGATCTGCGCCGCGGGTGGTCAAGCCGTCGCCGCCATCCTCGAAACATGAGCCGAACCTCCGGGCGCATTTTGTAACGCGTCTGCCTGGGTGGTCGATAAACGGATAGCCCCGTGTTGCCGTCTGACCCCCCGACCCGACGTCGACACGGGGCATCCACGTAGCGGTTGTGGTCCCAGCCGCGTAGCTTGACCGCCGCTGGCAAGAGGGGGGCCAGCGGCGGTCACCGCTCCAGTACCCCCGCAACCCCAAAGCCGCCAATAGCCCAACAGCGCAACGAGACGCAAGAATCCCCCGTCTCGCGCTGAAACGGGGGATTGATGCGATGGATCGGGATCAGAAGGCCGCTTCGGGCAGCTCCATCACCTCGTTGTCAAGGTTCTCGATGACCGTGCGGGTGCTGGTGAGCAGCGGCAGGAAGTTCTTGGCGAAGAACGCAGCCACCGCGATCTTGCCCTCGTAGAAGTCACGGTCCGCACCCGCGGCGCCGGCATCGAGTGCCTCGACGGCTACCGCGGCCTGACGCTGCAGCAACCAGCCGATCAGCAGGTCGCCGACGGCCATCAGGAACCGCACCGAGCCCAGGCCCACCTTGTAGACGCTGGCCGGCTCTTCCTGGGCCGCCATCAAGTAACCGGTCAGCGAGGCCGCCATGCCCTGCACGTCCGCCAACGCAGTGGCCAGCAGTTCGCGCTCACCCTTCAGCCGGCCGTTGCCCGACTCGTTCTTGACGAAGTCCTCGATCTGCCCGGCGACCTGGGCGAGCGCCACACCCTTGTCGCGGACGATCTTGCGGAAGAAGAAGTCCTGCGCCTGGATGGCGGTCGTTCCCTCGTACAGCGAGTCGATCTTCGAGTCGCGGATGTACTGCTCGATCGGGTAGTCCTGCAGGAAGCCCGACCCGCCGTACGTCTGCAGGCTCTCGGTCAATTTCGCATACGCCTGCTCGGAGCCGACACCCTTGACCACCGGCAGCAGCAGGTCGTTGACCCGCACCGCCAGGTCGGCGTCCACGTCGTGGACCGCCTTGGCCAGCGCGTCGTCCTGGTAGGTCGCGGCGTAGGTGTACAGCGCCCGCAGACCCTCGGCGTAGGCCTTCTGGGTCATCAGCGAGCGACGCACGTCGGGGTGGTGGGTGATCGTCACCCGCGGCGCGGTCTTGTCCGTGATCCGCGTCATGTCGGCACCCTGCACGCGGGTCTTGGCGTACTCCAGTGCGTTGAGGTAGCCGGTGGACAGCGTCGCGATCGCCTTGGTACCCACCATCATCCGCGCCTGCTCGATGACCTCGAACATCTGCGCGATGCCGTTGTGCACCTCGCCGACCAGCCAGCCCTTGGCGGGCACGCCGTGCTGTCCGAAGGACAGCTCACAGGTCGCCGAGACCTTCAGCCCCATCTTGTGCTCGACGTTGGTGACGAACACGCCGTTGCGCTCACTGAGCTCGCCGGTCTGCGGGTCGAATAGGAACTTGGGCACGAAGAACAGCGACAGACCCTTGGTGCCCGGTCCGGCGCCCTCGGGCCGCGCCAGCACCAGGTGGAAGATGTTCTCGAACAGGTCCCCGGAGTCGCCGGACGTGATGAAACGTTTCACCCCGTCGATGTGCCAGGAGCCGTCATCCTGCCTGATGGCCTTGGTTCGGGCGGCGCCCACGTCGGAGCCGGCGTCGGGCTCTGTCAGCACCATCGTGGATCCCCAACCGCGCTCGGCGGCGATCACGGCCCATTTCTTTTGCTCATCGGTGCCGAGGTTGTACAGGATGTTGGCGAAACCGGCACCGCCGGCGTACATCCAGACAGCCGGGTTGGCGCCCAGGATCATCTCGTGCAGCGCCCAGACCAGCGCTTTGGGCATCGGCATGCCGCCGAGCTCCTCGGCGATGCCGACCTTGTCCCAACCGGCCTCGAGCACAGCGTGCACGGACTTCTTGAACGGCTCGGGCAGCGTCACCGAGTGCGTTTTCGGGTCGAACGTCGGCGGATTCCGGTCCGCCTCGGCGAACGACTCGGCAATCGGCCCCTCCGCGAGCCGGGCCATCTCGACGAGCATCTCGCGCGCGGTCTCGGTGTCGAGATCGCTGAATTTGCCCTCACCGAACACCTTGTCAACGCCGAAGACTTCGAACAGGTTGAAAGCCTCGTCCCGTACGTTGCTCTTGTAGTGGCTCACGTACTTCCTCCTCGTCGAGAACGCCACATGTGGTTGGGTACTAACTTGCTAAGTTACCCACCAGTAACAGGTGCAACTATACCCAGTGGTAACTTATTCCAAAACTTCTGTGAGCTAATTAACATCGCGTGTCCGCCAGCCGACCACCGCCTGCGAAACGCTTCTGACCTGCCGATACCAGTCGCGGCCCGGAGGGTCGACGCCCTCAGCGCGCCCCGAAGTGGCGGCGGTCGTTTTTCACCGCAGCATGTTCCGTCGGCTCGGTGGCTGACGGCTACCCAGAGCGGCTACCGCTGCACGAGAACCCTATCGCCGGAACAGCTTGTCCCCCAACCACACCACCGGGTCGTACTTGCGGTCGACCACCCGCTCCTTCATCGGAATTAGCGCGTTATCGGTGATCTTGATGTGCTCGGGGCACACCTCGGTGCAGCACTTGGTGATGTTGCAGTAGCCGAGGCCTTCCTTGGTCTGTGCCAGCTCGCGCCGGTCCAGGGTGTCCAGCGGGTGCATCTCCAGCTCGGCGATGCGCATCAGATACCGTGGCCCGGCGAACACGTGCTTGTTGTCCTCGTGGTCGCGAATCACGTGGCAGGTGTTCTGGCACAGGAAGCACTCGATGCACTTGCGGAACTCCTGCGAGCGGTTCACGTCCTCCTGCTTCATCCGGTACTCACCCGGCTGCAGTTCCTTCGGCGGCGTGAACGACGGGATCTCCCTGGCCTTTTCGTAGTTGAACGACACGTCGGTGACCAGGTCCCGGACCACCGGGAAGGCCCGCAGCGGGGTGACGGTGACCACCTCGTCCTCGCCGAACGTGGACATCCGGGTCATGCACATCAGCTTGGGTCGGCCGTTGACCTCGGCCGAACAGGACCCGCACTTGCCTGCCTTGCAGTTCCATCGCACCGCCAGATCAGGCGCCTGGGTCTGCTGCAGTCGGTGGATGATGTCGAGCACCACCTCACCCTCGTTGACCTCAACGGTGAAGTCCTGCAGTTCACCGCTGGCCTCGTCACCACGCCAGACCCGAAGGCTCGCGTTGTACCCCATATCTATGTTCTCCGTCCTGGGTGGTCGGCCAGCTCGTCGTCGGTGAAGTACTTCTGGAGCTCGGAGGTCTCGAACAACTCGAACAGGTCGGCCCGCATCGGGACCTGTGGTTTGCGGGTGATGCTGACGTCGGGCACTACGGTGTCGCCGCCCTCGGCCCGGCAGACCAGCAGGGTGTTGCGCCAGCTGGCATCCATCGAGGGATGGTCGTCGCGAGTGTGCCCGCCGCGGCTCTCGGTGCGCTCCTGCGCCGCCTTGGCCACGCATTCGCTGACCAGCAGCATGTTGCGCAGGTCGATGGCCAGATGCCAGCCCGGGTTGAACTGCCGGTGCCCTTCCACCCGAAGGTCCTTGAACCGCCCACGCAGCTCGTCCAGCTTGCTCAGGGCCTCGGTGATCTCGTCGGCCTTCCGGATGATGCCGACCAGCTCGTTCATGGTGTCCTGCAGGTCGAGCTGCAAGGTGTACGGGTTCTCCGGCGCCGCCCCGTTTGACGGACCTTCGAAGGGCGCCAGCGCCAGCTCTGCCGCGGCGCTCACGGTGTCTTCGTGTGCCCGGGGCCGGTCCTTCAGCGCCCGTACGTAGTCCGCAGCCCCCAGACCGGCGCGCCGCCCGAACACCAACAGGTCGGACAGTGAATTGCCGCCGAGCCGGTTGGAGCCGTGCATGCCGCCGGAGCACTCACCGGCGGCGAACAGCCCCGGAACGGTGGCCGCCCCGGTGTCCGGATCGACCTCGATGCCGCCCATCACGTAGTGGCACGTCGGGCCGACTTCCATCGGCTCGCGGGTGATGTCGACCTCCGCCAGCTCCATGAACTGGTGGTACATCGACGGTAGCCGCCGCTGGATCTCCTCGGTGGGCAGCCGCGACGCGATGTCGAGGAAAACCCCGCCGTGCGGCGAGTTGCGGCCGGCCTTGACCTCGGAGTTGATCGCCCTGGCCACCTCGTCGCGGGGCAGCAGGTCCGGGGTGCGCCGGGCCGAGTCGTTGTCTTTGAGCCACTGGTCGGCTTCGTCCTCGGTCTCGGCGTACTGGCCTTTGAACACCGGCGGGATGTAGTCGAACATGAACCGCTTGCCCTCGGAGTTCTTCAGCACACCGCCGTCGCCGCGCACACCCTCGGTGACCAGGATGCCTTTCACGCTCGGCGGCCAAACCATGCCGGTCGGGTGGAACTGGACGAACTCCATGTTGATCAGTGAAGCCCCCGCCCGCAGCGCCAGCGCGTGCCCGTCGCCGGTGTACTCCCACGAATTCGACGTCACCTTGTAGGACTTGCCGATGCCGCCGGTTGCCATCACGACCGCCGGCGCGTCGAACACCACGAACCGGCCGCTTTCCCGCCAGTACCCGAATGCTCCTGCGATCCGGTCGCCGTCCTTGAGCAAATCGGTGACGGTGCATTCGGCGAACACCTTGATGCGCGCCTCGTAGTCACCGAGTTCGGCGTTGTCCTCCTGCTGCAGCGAGACGATCTTCTGCTGCAACGTGCGGATGATCTCCAGGCCGGTGCGGTCGCCGACGTGGGCCAGCCGTGCATGGGTGTGACCGCCGAAGTTTCGCTGGCTGATGCGCCCGTCCTTGGTCCGGTCGAACAGCGCCCCGTAGGTTTCCAGCTCCCACACCCGGTCAGGAGCCTCTTTGGCGTGCAGTTCTGCCATCCGCCAGTTGTTGAGGAATTTGCCGCCGCGCATCGTGTCGGCGAAGTGGATTTTCCAGTTGTCCCTGGGATTGGCATTGCCCATCGCGGCCGCGCAGCCGCCTTCGGCCATCACGGTGTGCGCCTTGCCGAACAGCGACTTGCACACCACGGCCACCTTCAGGCCCCGCTCGCGGGCCTCGATGACCGCGCGCAACCCGGAGCCGCCGGCACCGATGACGACCACGTCGAACTGATGCCGTTCGACCTGCGATGAGGCGCTCGGCGAAGGAGCCTCAGATTGCGTCATGAAACCTCGCTTGAATGAAGATAAATAACGGGCCCAGTGTTGCTACCCAATGAACCTCACGTCTGAAATGGTGCCGCTGGCCACCAGCATGATGTAGAAGTCGGTGAGCACCAGCGTGCCCAGGGTTACCCATGCGTAGAGCATGTGCCGGGTGTTCAGCTTGCTGACCTGAGTCCACATCCAGTACCGGATCGGGTGTTTGGAGAAGTGCTTGAGCCGGCCACCGGTGACGTGCCGGCACGAGTGGCAGGACAGCGTGTACACCCACAGCAGGATCACGTTGACGGCCAGGATGACGTTGCCCAGGCCGAATCCGAACCCGGATGGTGAGTGCAGCGCCATGATCGCGTCGTAGGTGTTGATGACGGAGATGGCGAGCGCCGCGTAGAAGAAATAGCGGTGGCTGTTCTGGATGATCAGCGGCAGCCGCGTTTCCCCGCTGTAACGCGAATGCGGTTCTGCTACTGCGCACGCCGGTGGCGACTGCCACACCGAACGGTAGTAGGCCTTGCGGTAGTAGTAGCAGGTCAACCGGAATGCCAGCAGGAACGGTAGCGAGATGATGGCCAGCGGGATCCACGGCGGGAAATGCCCGAACCACACGCCCAGATGGCTGGCGCCCGGCGCGCACGATGCGCTGACGCACGGCGAGTAGAACGGTGTGAGGTAGTGATACTGCGGGACGAAGTAGGCGCTGCCCCAGAACGCCCGCACCGTCGCGTATATGACGAAGACGGCCAGGCCGAGATCGGTCGTCAGGTTGGGCAACCACCACGAGTCGCGACGCAACGTGCGTTGCGGCAGTTCGGCGCGCGTGGCCGAGAAGACGCCCGTACCGGTGCGCTCGCTCGCCGGCGCGCTCATCGGCTACCGCACTGGCCGCCGACGCCCTCGTCGTCGACATCGCGCCAGAAGTCGGTGTCGTACTGAGTGTCCGGGACTTGGATCTTTTCACCGATGTGCTGGTGTGCGGCGCTGCGCTCGAGGTCAAGCTCGGACGCATCGATGTCCAGCCGGTCGACATCGATGAGCAACCGGTCGGCGTCGTTGACGATGCGCCGCATGGCCGGAATGTCTCCGTAACGCGACTTCATCGACGTGACGCAGCGCCGCAGGCCACCGATGAGGTGGTGCAGCTCGGCGAGTTCGGTTGTGCTGGACAACGGACCTCCTTAACACCGCGTGCCATGGCTCACAGTACGACACTTGATGGTAGTCACATTATGGACAGGGGGTGACAACGGTCACGATGACCCGATTGCCCTACTGACCAGCGACGTTGTCGTGTCCGCGGCGGAGCCGTCGGCCAGCGCGTCAGCCGGTGATCTCGATGCGCTTGGGCTGGCTGCCGGCGTACGCCCCCGCCACCCGAACCAAGTTGCTCACCGTTTCTCCTTCGTCAATCCACCCGTTCGGCATGCACGACGTGGAACGGGAGGTGCACGCGGTCGCCATCCAGCAACGGAACGATGGCCGCGTACCGCTCGGCGAGCTTCCGCATCTGTTCGACGGTCTCCGGCGGCAGCTGTTGGCGCATCTGCTCCGGCAGGTTGTCGGCGCGTCCGGCGAACGCGCTGGTGTTGGCCAGGTACGTGGTGGGCCCCAGGTAGGTG
>JAFARC010000081.1 GCA_019245755.1 Mycobacteriaceae bacterium
GTCGCGGGGGCGGCCCTCTTCGTTGGCCTCACGGTGGCGGGCCCGCGCGGCGGCCAGTTCGGCGGTCACGTCGAGCAGCACCTGCCAGTCCGGCGGTGGCAGCCGCAGCCGGTCGTATTCCAGGTGGCGCACCCATTCGACGACGGGAGCGTGCGCGTCCTGACCCAGCCGGGCGGCGCTGTATGCGGCGTTCGACGCCACGTAGCGGTCCAGGATCAACACGTCGTAGGCCAGCAGGAGGTGGCCGATCTCGTCGCGCGCCCCGGCGCGATCCAGCGCGAACAGCACCGCCATCGCATACACCGACGACGCCAGGTCGCCGTGGCGGCCGTGCAGCGCCTCGGCGGCCAGGTCGGCGGGCACCGAATGCCCGTAGCGCGGGAACGACAGGGCGGCCACCGATTTGCCGCCGGCCTCAAACGCGCTACGCAGGCCCTGGCACAGCGTGCGCTTGCCGGCCCCGTCGACCCCCTCGATCGCGATCAGCCGGCCGTGCATCGGTGCTCAGGCTACCGGCGCTCGATAATCTGCGTGCCGGCATCGGCGATCGGGGTTTGGGCGGGCACCGGTGGGCCAACCGGTCGGCGGGCGGCGTCGGAGACACGCACCAACAGGGCGAGCAGCACGTAGTTGGCAAGCAGCGACGAACCGCCGTAGGACATCCAGGGCGTGGTCAGACCGGTCTGGGGAATCAGCTTGGTCACCCCGCCGACAACGAGGAACACCTGGATCGCCAACGTGCACGCCAGCCCAGCACCGAGAAGCTTGCCGAAGCTGTCACGCACCACTATCGCGGTGCGCAGCCCGCGCATGATCAGGATGGTGTAGAGCATCAGCACGGCGGCCAGCCCGACCAGCCCCAACTCCTCGCCGAACGCCGCCATGATGAAATCCGACGAGGCGACCGGAACGGTGCCGGGTTGGCCGTTGCCCAGACCGGTGCCGAACAGCCCACCGGTGGCGAAGCTGAACATCGACTGCACCATCTGGTACCCGGCGCCGTCGGGATCGGCGAACGGGTCGATCCAGTTCTGCACCCGGACCCGGACATGGCCGAACAGGTGGTAGGCCAGCACGCTCGCCGCGGCGAACAGCAGCAGGCCGATGCCGACCCAACTCAGCTTGCCGGTCGCGATGTAAACCATCGCCAGAAACGAGGCGAACACCAGAAGCGCTGCGCCGAGGTCGGTTTCGAACACCATCACCGACATCGAGATCGCCAGCGCGGCCAGCAGTGGTGCGAGGTCGCGGGGGCGGGGCAGATTCATGCCCAACACGTGAGTGCCCGCGCTGGTGAACATCTCCCGCTTGTCGACCAGCACCGCGGCGACGAAGACGAGCAACAGGATCTTGGCGAGTTCGGCGGGCTCCATGGTAAAGCCGGGCAGCCGGATCCAGATCTTGGCGCCGTTCTGCTCCGACAGCGACCGCGGCAGCACGGCGGGAATCGCCAACAACACCAGCCCAGCCGCACCGCAGACATAGGCATAACGGGCAAGCCGGCGATGGTCACGCACGAACACCACCACGAGGCAGAACGCGACAACACCGGCCAGCGTCCACAGCATCTGCTGATAGGAGCTGCGGCCATGGGCGCCGGTGCCGGTCACGCCGGCATCGGCGAGGTCCAGGCGGTAGATCATCACCAACCCGAGACCGTTGAGCAAGGCTGTGATGGGCAGCAACAACGGATCCGCGCACGGGGCAAACCGCCGGATCACCACATGCGCGCAGCCGAACAGCGCGAGGTAGGCCACGGCGAACACCAGCAGGCCCGTGCCGAGGGGCTGGCGCTGATCGGCCGCCACCATGACGAACGCCACCGTGGTGATCAGCGTGGCGAAGCCGAGCAGCAGCAGCTCCGACATGCGGTTCACGGGTGGGCTCACCGGGCAGCCCAAAGCCGACGCAGCCACCGCGGTCTGGTCCACCCGGTGGCCAACAGCACCCGCCACAGGAACTCCAGATCCGAAGGTGACCGGGTCACCGCCAAGCTTCCTCCCGCTTGGGCTATACAGGGCATCAAACGATTGCACAATTGTTTGACCGAGAACAACTCGCGGACCGACCGGAGAGGACTGCCGATCAGATGACGCTGCCACTGTTTGGTCCACTGGCCGTGTCCGGCTTCAGCAGTGCCTGGTTCTTTTTGTTCCTGCTGGCGGTGGCGGCACTGGTGGCCGGGTATGTCACGGTACAGTTGGCCCGGCAGAAACGGGTGATGCGGTTCGCCAACATGGAGTTGCTCGAGCGCGTCGCCCCCGCCAGCCGCACTCGGCGCTGGCGCCATGTCCCGGTCGCGTTGCTTGTCGCGGCGCTCGCCCTGCTGACGACCGCGATGGCCGGCCCCACGCATGATGTGCGTATTCCGCGCAATCGTGCGGTGGTGATGCTGGTGATCGACGTATCGGAATCCATGGTGGCCACCGATGTCGCGCCCAGCCGGCTGGAGGCAGCCAAGGAGGCCGGCAAGCGGTTCGCCGACGAGCTCACGCCCGGCATCAGCCTGGGACTGGTGGAGTTCGCCGCCCAGGCCACATTGCTAATATCGCCGACGACGGACCGTGACGCGGTCAAACGCGCGATCGACACGCTGCAGGCCGGGCCGCGCACGGCCACCGGTGAGGGCATCTACACGGCGTTGCAGGCGATTGCGACCGTGGGTTCGGTGATGGGCGGCGGTGACGGGCCGCCCCCGGCGCGCATCGTGCTCGAGTCCGACGGCAAGGAGACGGTCCCCTCCGACCCGGCCGATCCCGGCGGCGCGTTTCCGGCCGCACAGGCCGCCAAGGAGCAGCACGTGGCGATCTCGACCATCGCGTTCGGCACCCCCTACGGCGTCATCGACTTCCAGGGCGAACAGCTGCCGGTTCCCGTTGACGACGACACGCTAAAAAAGATCACCGACATCTCCGGGGGTCGGCCGTTTCACGCCGGCAGCCTCGACGAGCTAAAAAGCGTCTACGACGCGCTGCAGCAGGACATCGGCTACCAAACCATCCGCGGCGACGCCAGCCAGGGCTGGATCCGGCTGGGCGCGCTGGTGCTGGCCGGTTCGATCCTGGCAGCAGTGTTGATCAACCGCAGGCTGCCCAGCTGAGCTGGATGTCGCCGGCTGGGCGGCTGCGGTGTCAGACCGGCACGCGGCGGTTGATCAGCAGCGCCAGCGCCGCGGCGACCGCCGCGGTCAGCACGCCGAGCCGTAACCAGCCCGCGTCCGCCGGTGCCTGCACGGTCTGGTAACCGACCTGCTGCTGGATCGCGGCGTAGCTGTGATTGAGTTGGTCCACATCGCCGGCCTTGTAGGTTTGGCCGCCGGACAGCTGGGCGATCGCGATCATCTCCTTGGCGTCGACGGGCACGGGGAAACGTTGGTCGTTGAGTTCGACGTAGCCGGCCTTGGTGCCGAAGGAAATGGTCGAGATCGGCACGCCATGGTCCTTGGCGGCGCGCGCCGCGGTGTACGCGCCGCGCGGGTTGTTGGGATTGCCGGGCTTGTTCTCGCCGCCATCGGAGAGCAACACGATGCGCGCGGGTGGTGGTGTCTGTACGCCGCTCATCACCGACCCCGCCGTGGTGATGGCGTCCAATGCGGTGAAGATCGCCGCGCCGGTGGCCGTGCTGTTGTCCGGGCGCAAATTCTGCAGCCCGGCCAGGGTGGCTTCGTGCTGCGGAGTGGGGGGCACCAGCAGGTTCGCGGTGCCCGCGAACGAGACCAGCCCCAGGTTGATGCCCGGTGTCAGCCGTTTGGTGAACTGTTCAGCCGCCTGCCGGGCGGCGTCCAGTCTAGTCGGCTTCACGTCGGCGGCGCGCATCGACTGCGACACATCGATGACCAGCATGATCACCGCCCGGTTGCGGGGAATGCGCACATCGCGGGTCGGGACGGCCAGCGCGACGACCAGGAACAGCAGGGCGACCAGCGCCAGGCCTACCGGTAGGTGCCGCAGCGGGCGGGGTGGGCGCGGAACCACCGAGGCGAGCAGCTCGGGCTCGGCGAACCGGCGGACGCGGCGCCGCTGGCGCAGCTGGGCGACCAGGTACAGCGCCAACAATCCGATCGGCACGAGAACCAGCACCGCCAGCCCGGGATGCTGAAAGCCTGACAGCGGCAGGGCGCCTACTCCGGGCAGCGTCATCGTCCCAAAATACTCAAACGGTTATCCAAGGGTGCGAAGGGCGGTTGGAGCGGGTGGTTCGGGCGTGCGACGGTAAACGACGTGGGTGCGCGGATCAAGCTGGGGCTGCTGGCCACGGCCAGATTCGTCGCCGGCGCGCCGCTGACCTATGCGTGGCTCATCGTGTTGCTGTATACGACGATGCTCGCGCACCAGCTCACCCGACGGCAGCTGCAGACGGTGCTGGTGCACCGGTCGACGAACGTTCACCACCTGGCCACCGACCCACTGTACGTCCTGCTCTCCAGCCTGCTGTGGATCGACGGCAGGTACTGGGTGCCCTACTTCTTTCTGTTCACCGCGTTCCTGGCGCCGGCCGAGCGATGGCTGGGCCAGCTGCGCTGGGGCGTGGTGGGCCTGACCTGTCACATCGGCGCCACCTACATCAGCGAAGGCCTGCTGTACCTGGAGATCCAGTACCACTGGGTGCCGGCGAAGCTGGTCTACGCCCGCGACATCGGGGTCAGTTACTTCCTGGTCGGCGTCACCGCGCTGCTGGCATACCGCATCGCCAGGCCGTGGCGATGGGTCTACCTGGCCGGGCTGATCCTGTTGTTCGTCGGTGCGTGGGCGATCAAACCCGGGTTCACCGCGATCGGGCACCTGTCGGCGATCGTCATCGGTCTGTGCTGCTACCCGATGGCGCGCGCACGCGGCGGGGTGCTGTGGACCCCGGCCACGTTGTGGGCCCGGTTACACAAGCCGGCCGGGCAATCGGGCGAGGCGTCCGCGACGTGACGCCGGCTCAGTAGCGGTAGTGCTCGGCCTTGTAGGGTCCCTCGACATCCACCCCGATATAGGAGGCCTGCTCCTTGGTGAGCTTGGTCAGGTGACCGCCGAGCGCCTGAACGTGGATGCGGGCCACCTTCTCGTCGAGCTTCTTGGGCAGCCGGTACACCTCGTTGTCGTACTCGTCGTTTTTGGTCCACAGCTCGATCTGGGCGATCACCTGGTTGGAGAAGCTGTTGCTCATCACGAACGACGGATGCCCGGTCGCGTTGCCCAGGTTGAGCAGCCGGCCCTCGGAAAGCACGATGATCGACTTGCCGTCGTCGAAGACCCATTCATCGACCTGCGGCTTGATGTTGATCCGCTTGGCGCCGCAGCGCTCCAACGCCGCCATGTCGATCTCGTTGTCGAAGTGGCCGATGTTGCCCAGGATCGCCTTGTCCTTCATCGCCCGCATGTGGTCGAGCGTGATGATGTCCTTGTTGCCCGTCGCGGTGACGACGATATCGGCATCGCCGATCACGTCCTCGACGGTGCGGACGTCGAAGCCCTCCATCAGCGCCTGCAGCGCGTTGATCGGGTCGATCTCGGTCACGGTGACCCGCGCGCCCTGACCCTTCAGCGACTCCGCGCAGCCCTTGCCCACGTCGCCGTAGCCGCAGATCAGCACCTGCTTGCCGCCGATCAGCACGTCGGTGCCGCGGTTGATGCCGTCGATCAGCGAATGCCGGGTGCCGTACTTGTTGTCGAACTTGCTCTTGGTCACCGCGTCGTTGACGTTGATGGCCGGGAACTTCAACTCGCCGGCCGCGGCGTACTGGTAGAGCCGCAGCACACCCGTGGTGGTCTCCTCGGTGACCCCTTTGACCGACTCGGCGATCTTCGTCCACTTGGTCTTGTCGGTCTCGAAGCGCTCCCGCAGCCGGGCCAGGAACACCTTCCACTCGGCTGGGTCGTCCTCCTCGGCCGGCGGCACGACGCCGGCCGCCTCGTACTGCGCGCCGCGCAGCACCAGCATCGTCGCGTCACCGCCGTCGTCGAGGATCATGTTGGCGAGGCCGCAGCTCCGCTGCGCTTCGGCCCCGTCCGGTTGGGGCCAGGTCAGCATCTGCTCGGTGGCCCACCAGTACTCCTGGAGCGACTCGCCCTTCCACGCGAACACGGGTACACCCCGGGGCTCGTCCGGGGTGCCGTGCGGGCCGACCACGACGGCCGCGGCGGCGTGGTCCTGCGTGGAGAAGATGTTGCAGGACGCCCAGCGCACTTCGGCGCCGAGCGAGACGAGGGTCTCAATCAGCACCGCCGTCTGCACCGTCATGTGCAGCGACCCGGAGATACGCGCCCCTTTCAGGGGCTGGACCTCGGCGTATTCGCGGCGCAGCGCCATCAACCCGGGCATCTCGTGCTCGGCGAGGCGGATCTCCTTGCGGCCGAAGTCGGCCAACGACAGGTCGGCAACCTTGAACTCGATGCCGTTGCGGACGTCAGGTGTCAGCCGCTGCTCAGTGGTGGTCATGGTCGTCCTTTTCCTCAGCTGCCCCGAATAGTTAGCTTGAATACACACTAGTCCACGGCCGAACCGGGCTCGACCACGCCGTAGCGTTGCGCGAACGGCGTCAGCAGCCGGGCGAGGTCGGCGGCGACGTCGTAATCGGCCTCGGGCGGCATCGACACATAGCTCATCGCCAACCGCACGATAGCGCGCGCCAGTATCCCGGCGTCCTCGTCGCTGGCCTTCACCCAGCTGTGCTGGAACGACGCGGTGAGTCGCTGCGAGCAGTGCGTGATGATCGGCGCGCTGTCGGTGGTGATGATCTGCAGCAGATCTAGCTTGGCTTCCCCGCTCAGCAGCGAGATGACCAGTGGGTCGGAGGCGGACTGGGCGAAGAAGGACCGGAAACCCGCGACGAAGGCCGCGTAGACGTCGCCGACGTTGGCTTCGATCGCGTCGTCGACGGCGCCGACCAGACGGTCGGCCGCGCGCAGCGCGTAGGCCTGCGCGAGGCCGTGCCGCGACCCGAACTCGTTGTAGATGGTCTGGCGGCTGATCCCGGCGGCGCGGGCGACGTCGGCCAGCGTGACCGCCGACCAATCACGGGTGAGCAGCAGGTCACGCATCCCGTCGAGGATCGAGTCGCGCAGCTGTGCCCGCGACGCCTCGGCATGGTTCACGGGTTGACCTCCATTTAGGCCTGCGCAACCGCCCTGGCGGCGAGCACGGAGTGGCGCCTGCCGTAGGAGAAGTAGACGAGGATGCCGACCACCATCCACCCGAAGAACCGGATCCAGGTCAGCAAGGTCAGGTTGAGCATCAGCCACACGCAGGCCATGATCGACGCGATCGGCAGTACCGGCACCCACGGCGCGCGGAAGCCACGGGGCAGGTCCGGCCGGCTGCGCCGCAGCACTATCACACCGCCCGACACCAGCACGAATGCGAACAACGTGCCGACGTTGACCATCTCCTCGAGCTTGCCGATCGGGAACACCGACGCCGCCAGCGCGATCAGCACGCCGACCAGCACCGTGATCCGCACCGGCGTGCCGCGCGATCCGGTCCTGGCCAGCGTGCGTGGCAGCAGTCCGTCGCGCGCCATCGCGAACAGCACCCGGGTCTGGCCGAGCATCAGCACGATGACCACCGTGGTGAGCCCGGCGAGCGCACCGATGGCGATCACCTCAACCGCCCACGTCACCCCGTTGGCCTTGAACGCGGTGGCCAGGTTGGCGTGCCCGCCTGCGGCGGTGTCCTTCAGCTCGGTGTAGCGCACCATGCCCGAAAGCACCACGGCGACAGCGACGTACAGCACGGTCACGATCGCCAACGTGGCGAGGATCCCGCGCGGCAGGTCGCGCTGCGGATTCTTGGTCTCTTCGGCGGTGGTGGCCACCACGTCGAACCCGATGAACGCGAAGAACACGATCGACGCGCCCGCCAGCACCCCGTACCACCCGTAGGCGCTGCCCGCCGCACCGGTCAGCAGCGAGAACACCGACTGCTCGGCGTGCGACGGGCTGGGCCGACCGGACGGCACGAACGGCGAGAAGTTGGCGACTTTGAAGTAGAACGCGCCGACGACGACCACGAGCACGACCACCGACACCTTGACCGCGGTGATCGCCGCGCTGACGTTCGCCGACAGCTTGGTGCCCAGCGCCAGCAGTGTCGTGAGGATCGCGATGATCAGCAGGGCGCCCCAATCCACGGTCAGCGCACCCAGCTTGGCTGTGCCGCCGGAGAACCCGAACACCGTGCCCAGATAGCTCGACCAGCCCTTGGACACCACGGCGGCACCGACGGCAAACTCCAGGATCAGGTCCCAGCCGATCACCCAAGCGACGAACTCGCCGAACGTCGCATAGGAGAAGGTGTAGGCACTGCCGGCGACCGGCACCGTCGACGCGAACTCGGCGTAGCACAGCGCCGCCAGCCCGCAGGTGACCGCCGCGATGATGAACGAGATCGAGATCGCGGGCCCGGTGATGTTGCCCGCCGTCGACGCGGTGATCGTGAAGATGCCCGCGCCCACGACGACCGAAACCCCGAAAACGGTCATGTCCCACCAGGTCAGGTCCTTGCGGAGCCGGCTGTCCGGCTCATCGGTGTCCTCGATCGATTGCTCGACTGACTTGGTGCGCCATCGATTCGCCATGCTGGGCAATGTACCGAGTACTGTGCTGGCCCATGGGGAGGCTTCGAGAACGCGCCGTCGTCATCGGTGCCAGCATCGGCGGCCTGTGCGCGGCGCGTGTGTTGTCCGACTTCTACGACCGGGTGACACTGTTCGACCGCGACACGCTGCCCGGCGCCCCGGTCAATCGGGCGGCGGTCCCGCAAGGCCGCCACGTGCACATCCTGATGGCCCGCGGCGCGCACGAATTCGGCGTGCTGTTCCCGGGTCTGCTCGACGAGATGGTGGCCGCGGGTGTGCCGATCCTCAGGGACCAGCCGCGGTCGATCCACTTCGGCGCCGCGGGCCACGTGCTGGGCATGCCCCACGAATTGCAGGAAACGTTCACCACCTATGTGCCCAGCCGGCCACACCTGGAATGGCAGATCCGCCGGCGCGCCTCGGCGCTGCCGAACGTGCACATCGAGCAGCGCGCCGTCAACGCGCCCCGCTACGACGGTTACCTGCAGCGGGTGACCGGGGTGGTGCTCGACGACGGCGAGTTCGTGCCGGCGGACCTCGTCGTCGACGCCTCCGGGCGCGGCAGCAGGCTGCCGGTGTGGTTGTCGGAGTGGGGATACGGCCGGCCAAGTGAGGACACCGTCGACGTCGGCATCGGGTATGCAACGCACCAGTTGCGCATTCCAGACGGTCTGCTCGAGGAGAAGGTGGTGGTCGCCGGCGCATCGCGCGACCAGCCGCTCGGCCTCGGGATGCTCTACTACGAGGACGGCACCTGGGGGCTGACGACGTTCGGCGTAGCCAGGGTCGAACCGCCGCAAGACTTTGCCGGAATGTGCGCGGTGGCCGACAAGGTTTTGTCGGCTCACCACGCCGCCGCGATCCGCCGCGGGGAGCCGATCGGCGAGGTTGCGTTTCACCAATATCCGATAAGCAGGTGGCGCCGGTACGACAAGCTCAGCCGGTTCCCGGCCGGCATCGTGCCGTTCGGCGACGCGGTCGCCAGTTTCAACCCGACCTACGGCCAGGGCATGACGATGACGTCGCTGCAGGGCAGCCATCTGCGGCGGGCGCTGGCGGCGCCGGACGCCGACGTGGGGGTCGAGGTGAACCGGGCTACCGCCAAGACGACGTTCCCGGTCTGGACGATGAACGCGATCGGCGACCTGGTGTTGCACCGGGCCAGCGGGCCGATGCCGCGCTGGTATCCGTGGGTGGGTAAACTGTTCGACCAGTTCCTCGGGGCCGCGGAGACCGAGCCGGTGCTCGCCGAATGGTTCCTGCGCCGGTTCAGCCTGCTCGACAGCCTGTACATGGTTCCCTCGGCACGGATCGTCGGCCGCACCGTGCGCCACAACATGCGGTGCTGGGTGGCCGAGCGCCGCCGGGTACGGGCCGAGGCGCGCGAGGAACGCGCCGGCTACTTGGCGAGCGCCCGATCGAGGTCGGGCTCCAGATAAATCACCCGCGCGTCGGGGACCGCCGAGCGGATCCGGGCCTCCGCGTCGTCGATCACCCTTGCGACAGTGGCCAAGTCGGTGTCGGCGGCCAGCGCGATCTTCGCGCCGAGCAACATCTCCTCGGGCCCCAGGTACTGGGTCCGCAGGTGGATCACCCGGTCGACGTGCGGTGTGCTTTCCAGCGCCGCACAAATGTCGCGCAGCTGCTCGGCCGTGGCGCCCTCGCCGATCAGCAAGCTGTGCATCTCGACCATCAGGATCACCGCGACCGCGCCGAGCAGCACACCGATGCACACCGTTCCGATGCCGTCCCACACCGGGTTGTCGGTCAGCACGGTCAGCCCGACACCGGCCAAGGCAAAAATCAGGCCAATCAACGCGGCGGTGTCCTCCAGCAGCACCACCGGCAGCTCCGGATTGCGGGAGTTGCGGATGAACTGCCACCAGGTGCCCACGCTCTTCAGCGGCCGCGACTGGCGTATCGCGGTGTGAAAGCTATACGCCTCCAACGCGATCGCGACGGCAAGAATCGCCAGCGCCACCACCGGTGAGGTGAGATGGTTGGGATGGGTGATCTTTCGATAGCCCTCGTAGAGCGCGAAAACCGCACCGAGACTGAACAAAACCAGGGCGACCACGAAGGAGTAGAAGAACCGGCTGCGGCCATACCCGAAAGGGTGCAACGGATCAGCCTGCTTGCGCGACTCGCGCTGACCGAACAGCAGCAGCCCCTGGTTGGACGTGTCGGCCACCGAGTGCACCGATTCGGCCAGCATCGACGAGCTTCCGGTGATCAGGTAGCCGACGAACTTCGCCAGCGCGATACCGGCATTGGCGGCCAGCGCCGCGAGTACAGCCCTGGTGCTACCGCCTGCGGACATCGACTACAGCCCCACGGTCACCCGGAACAACTCGGACGGCTGCTGGGCGAACAGCCGGATCGGTCCGTCCTCGGCGGACACCCAGGCCGCCTGGCCGCGCCGCAGGGTCAGCGACGACGACTTGGCGTGCACCAGCACCGCTTTTGATGTACACAGTAGAAGCTGCGGTCCTTCGTGGCGGTTCGCGGCGTCGATCTCGTGGCCGAGGCTCTCGCCCGCGATGCGCAGGCAGGACACCGCGAACTCGGTGGTCGGGGTGCTGTAGATCAGCTCGGGACCCGCCCGCCACGTCCGGGCGCGCAGCGACGCCTCGGCCGCGGGCCGAAAATCCAGCACTCGCAACAACTCCGGCACGTCGACGTGTTTAGGGGTCAGGCCGCCACGCAACACGTTGTCGGAGTTGGCCATCACCTCGACCCCGATGCCGCGCAGATAGGTGTGCAGGTTTCCGGCGGGAAGGAAGATGGCCTCACCCGGGCCCAGACTGATCCGGTTCAGCAGCAGCGCGGCCAGCACCCCCGCGTCACCCGGGTAGCGCTCGCCCAGCTCGAGCACGTCCTTCACCTCTGGCACGAATTCTGTTGCCCCCGAGCGCAAATAGTCAATCGCGCCGTCGAGCACCGCGGGCACCAGCATGTCGAGGTCGGGCTGCGGCGCAGTGATCCAGGTGGTGAACAGCGCTCGCAGGCCGTCGGCCTCGGACTGGCCGCTCAACAGGTCGACGAACGGGTCGAGGTCGGAAACCGCCAACGCCTTCATCAGCTGGGCGGTGCGGGGAACCTCCCGGAAGCCGGCGAGGGCTTCGAACTGGTCCAGCGCCACGAGCAGTTCCGGCTTGTGGCTGCGGTCACGGTAATTGCGGGTGGGCGACGTGATCGGGATGCCGGCCCGCTCCTCGCGGTCGAAGCCTTCGGCCGCCTGCTGGGCGCTCGGATGCGCCTGCAGCGACAGCGGTTCGTCGGCCGCCAGCACCTTCACCAGGAACGGCAACGTGTCGCCGAACCGATCGTGCACGGCGGCCCCCAGCTGACCTTCCGGGTCGGCCACCAGCGTGTCGAGCAACGATTGCTCACCCGCCTCGGTCTGCAGCCAGGCCGGATCACCCGGATGGGCGCCGAACCACAGCTCGGCTTCGGGATGCGGTGTGGGGGTTGGTCTTCCGGTGAAGTCGGCGATCGACGTCCGTGACCCCCAGGCATAGGTCCGCACCGCGCCACGCAGCAGATACACCGGTTAGCCCCGGACCAATCGCAGATACACCGCCGCCATCTCCAGCCGCACCGCCAACACCCCCAGTTGTTGCTCTGCTGAACCCACACCGACCGACGTCGCGTCGGGAACGTCTTCGGCGCCGATGATGTCGACGTCGGGGTGGCCCGCCACCCGCGCCGCGACCACTGGCCGCTCCGGATTCAGGGTGAGGACGAGCACCCGGAATCTTTCCGGCGACGGCCCATCGATCTGTTCGTCATGAAACAGCGAATCAACCGGATCGGCGACCGGGGCCGACCGCAGCCCGACAAGCGCATCGGCCAGGCAGGCTGCCGCCGCGGGCTCGGATGCGATGCGCAGCAGGATCGCGCTGCCGTGGTGAGCCAGCGCCAGCGGTGCCGCGGAGTCGGCGGTCAACACCACCCGCCGCCCGATCATGCGCTCGGCCAGTGCCTTGGCGGGATTCGTGAACAGTTCTCGAGAAGCGCTGCTGCGCAGTGCCTCCGCGTCGAGCTCATCGGCCAGAGCGGCCACATCGACGTGCAGCGCGTCGTCGACGGCCGCGACGCTGGCCAGTCCGGCGGCCAGGTAGCGGCTGAGCCCGTACGCGTCATGGGTGGGCAGTCGCGGTGACAGTACCGCGGCGCGGCCGGCGGTGGCGTCGCGCAGCGGGCCCTCGTACGGCGCCACGACGACCACGCGGGCGCCGCGGCGCACCGCGGTCGCGGCCGCACCCGTCAGCGCGGGATCGCCGGCATCGTCACCGGCGAGCACCAGCACGTCCAGCGGGCCGATCCAGGGCGGCGCACCAGACGCCACCACGAACGGTTGGGCGGCCGCGGTGCCGAGCAGCGCCGCCAGCAGGCTGCCCGCCGTCGCGGCGGTACCGCGGCCGGCCACCCAGATCACGGTGCGCGGGCGCGACCCGGCGACCGACTCCAGCGCCCCCTCCTCGACGGCGGCGGCGGTCGCGCGGACGTGCGCGCCGGCCATCGACACCGCACGCAACAGACCTTCGCGGTCGGCGGCGGTCAGGCGCTCGACGTCGTCGAGGTCGAGCACCGATCGAGTGGCGCTCACGTCATCGCCTCTGTGCGCGAATTGATTTGCGCAGCAACCTGCTTGACCACATGGTCGACGTCTTGGCTGGTGCGGGCCTCGACGTTGAGCCGCAGCAACGGCTCGGTGTTGGAGGTGCGCAGGTTGAACCACGTGCCGCCACCGATGTCGACCGTGACGCCGTCGAGATGGTCGATGGACACGATCCGAGTGCCGAACGACTTCAGCACCGCCTCGATGCAGGCGTCGGCGTCGTCGACGGTGAAGTTGATCTCCCCGGAGAGCTCGTAACGCTGGTAGTCGGCAATCAACTCCGACAGCGGCCGGTCCTGCTCGCCCAGCGCGGAAAGCACGTGCAGGGCGGCCAGCATGCCCGAGTCGGCGCCCCAGAAGTCGCGGAAGTAATAGTGCGCCGAGTGCTCGCCGCCGAAGATGGCCCCGGTCTCGGCCATCAACTCCTTGATGTAGGAATGCCCGACGCGAGACCGCACCGGGGTGCCCCCGCGCTCGGCCACCAACTCGGGCACCGCGCGGGAGGTGATCAGGTTGTGGATGACCGTGGCCCCGATCTCCCGCTGCAGCTCGCGCGCCGCCACCAGCGCGGTCACCGCCGACGGCGACACCGGATCGCCGTTCTGGTCCACGACGAAACAGCGGTCGGCGTCGCCGTCGAAGGCCAGGCCGATGTCGGCCCCGGTGCGGCGCACGAACTCCTGCAGGTCCACGAGATTGGCCGGATCCAGCGGGTTGGCCTCATGGTGCGGAAACGACCCGTCCAGCTCGAAATACAGCGGTCGGAGGGTGATCGACCCGACCGGGCCGAGCACGGCCGGGGTGGTGTGCCCGGCCATGCCGTTACCCGCGTCGACGGCCACGGTCAGTGCCCGCGTGCCGGACAGGTCGACCAACGACCGCAAGAACTCGCCGTAGTCGTCGAGCACGTCGCGGTCGGCGATGGTCCCGGTGGGGCCATCGTAGGGCGGCGCCCCGGTGATCAACGCCTGGCTGATCTCGTCGAGCCCAGTGTTGCGGCCGACCGGCCTGGCGCCGGCGCGGCACAGCTTGATGCCGTTGTAGGCGGCCGGGTTGTGGCTGGCGGTGAACATCGCGCCGGGGCAGTCCAGCAATCCGGACGCGAAGTACAGCTGGTCGGTGGAGGCCAGCCCGATGCGCACCACGTCGAGACCCTGAGCGGTCACACCGGTCGCGAACGCCGCCGCCAGCGCCGGGGAGCTGTCGCGCATGTCGTGTCCGACGACGACCTGCCGGGTGGTGTGCGCCTGGCCGCGCAGCCACCGGGCGAACACCGCGCCGACCTCGGTGACGAACGGCTCGTCGATCTGCTCTGGAACCAGTCCGCGGACGTCATATGCCTTGACGACGCGGTGAACATCGGCGGCAGGCCGGGCCATGGAGCAAGCCTAACCGTTGAGCGGAGGGCGGCTATCGCGGCGGATCAGGTAGTACGCGCAGATGGCCGCGGCGCCGTCCGCTCGGCGCCGGGTGATGCGCCGGCGGGGCCAACACGCCGCCCGGCGCGCCGGTGATCGGGTCGGACAGGTCATCCAGCGCGGCGCTGCCGAGCACGACGCCGTCACGGCCCTCCCGAACCGCGTCGGCCAGCGCGACCAGATCATCCTCGTCGGGGCTGTTAGGCAGCGGTCCGGCGTGGCGGACCAGTTCCCAGCCGCGCGGCGCGGTAATCCGGCCGGCATGGGACACGCACAGGTCCCAGGAGTGCGGTTCGCGCGCGGTGGCCAGCGGTCCAACGACCGCCGTGGAGTCCGAGTAGACGAACGTCAGCGTCGCGACCGCATAATGAGGGCACCCGGGCCGACAGCAGCGACGGGGAACGTTCACGTCGCCGAGGCTATCGTGCGCAAACGTGTCGCGGCGCCGGACACGCGCAGCCCCGAACCCAGAAGATCCACAACCGTTACGATCCCCGGATGGACGGTTCACGCGGCCCGCGCCGGCGCGAAATGCGGGGGCCGCTGCTGCCGCCGACCGTGCCCGGTTGGCGTACCCGCGCCGAGCGATTCGACATGGCGGTGCTGGAGGCCTATGAGCCCATCGAGCAACGATGGCAGGACCGGGTCGCCGGGCTTGACGTGGCGGTCGACGAGATCCCGCGCATCGCGCCCAAGGACCCCGACAGCGTGCAGTGGCCACCGGAGGTCCTGGCCGACGGGCCGATCGCGCTGGCCCGGCTGATACCGGCCGGCGTCGATGTGCGGGGCAACGCAACCCGCGCGCGAATCGTGCTGTTCCGCAGGCCGATCGAGCGTCGCGCCAAGGACACCGAAGAACTGGCCGAGTTGTTGCACGAATTGCTGGTGGCGCAGGTGGCCACATATCTGGGCGTCGACCCCTCCGTCATCGACCCTTCGATCGACGACGACTGAGCGGCGCGCCTAGCCGATGCCGCGCTTGAGGCGGCGGCGCTCCCGCTCGGAGAGGCCGCCCCAGATGCCGAAGCGCTCGTCGTGCGCCAAGGCGTACTCCAGGCACGCGTCGCGTACCTCGCAGCCCAGGCAGATGCGCTTGGCCTCGCGGGTGGAGCCGCCCTTCTCGGGGAAGAACGCCTCCGGATCCGTCTGAGCGCACAAGGCGCGCTCCTGCCACTGATCGTCAGAGGTTGCCGGCGCGAGTGCGAAACTCGCGAAACTGTCCGGCACCAAAGTCAAATGGGGACGTTTTGTTGTCCCCGCCGCCGCGCCGGTGTTGGTGTGCGGTGTGCTGCCCATCGCGTTCCAATAGGACATTTCCGCCTCCTAACCTGGTCATCGCAGAATTGTTGTGGAATGACGTCCACTATTCAGAGTCAATTCGAACAAGTGATCGAATCTCGGTCTGCGACACCGGAAACGGTTGGCCAACCGGGAATGACACTAATGTGATTACACACGTGTGAGCTGCCCGGGTCAAGCGTTGAACCGAGAATTCATACCATTTCGTGACAAGAATTTCGGCGCGTCGGCCGCGCGGCGTGTCGGACCGGCCCCAACGCCGGGAGGTCCGAGGGCTTAGTGTCGGTCGTTGTGAAGGTCACCGTTCTGGTCGGCGGCGTCGGCGGCGCGCGGTTCCTGCTGGGCGTGCAGAAAATGCTCGGCCTGGGAATGTTCGGCCCCGGCGGCGGTCACGAGCTGACCGCAATCGTCAACATCGGCGACGACGCGTGGATGCACGGGGTCAGGATCTGCCCAGACCTCGACACCTGCATGTACACCTTGGGGGGTGGCATCGACCCGGAGCGGGGCTGGGGGCAGCGGGACGAAACCTGGCACGCCATGGCGGAATTGGTGAAGTACCGGGCGCAGCCCGACTGGTTCGGGCTCGGCGACCGGGACCTGGCCACGCACCTGCTGCGCAGCCAGATGCTGCGGGCCGGTTATCCGCTGTCGCAAGTCACCGAGGCGCTGTGCGTGCGGTGGTCGCCCGGCGCGCGCCTGCTGCCGGCCAGCGACGACCGCAGCGAAACGCACGTCGTCATCACCGATCCGGACGACGGGGCGCATCGTGCGATTCACTTCCAGGAGTGGTGGGTGCGGTACCGGGCCCAGGTGAAGACCCACAGCTTCGCGTTCATCGGCGCCGACAAGGCCAGTGCCGGCCCGGGGGTGACCGACGCGATCGCCGACGCGGACGTGGTGTTCTTCGCGCCGTCGAACCCGGTGGTCAGCATCGGCGCCATCCTGGCCATCCCCGGGATCCGGGGCGCGCTGCGGTCGACGCCTGCCCCGGTGATCGGCTACTCCCCCATCGTGGCCGGAAAGCCGTTGCGCGGGATGGCTGACGAATGCCTTCGAGTCATCGGCGTCGCGTCGACACCGGAAGCGGTTGGGAACTACTACGGCGCCCGCTGCGGTGTCGGGCTGCTCGACGGGTGGCTGGTCCACGAGGGTGACGATGCCGAGATCCCGGGGGTGACGGTGCGCTCGGTCCCGCTGCTGATGAGCGACCCCGAAGCCACCGCCGCGATGGTGCGCAGCGGGGTTGAACTCGCCGGGCTGGCGATGGGTCCGCGATCGTGACCGGCGACCACGGCTCCGGCGCCGCAGTGGAAGTGCTGCCGGTGGCGGGATTGCCGGAATTCCGGCCCGGCGACGACTTGGCGGCCGCGCTCGCCGGCGCCGCAGGCTGGCTGCGGGACGGCGACGTCGTCGTGGTGACCAGCAAGGTGGTGTCCAAGTGCGAAGGCCGCGTGGTCCCCGCGCCCGCGGACCCGGACACGCGAGATGAACTGCGCCGCAAGCTGATCGATGCTGAGGCCGTGCGGGTACTGGCACGCAGGGGCAAGACGCTGATCACCGAGAACGCCCTCGGGCTGGTGCAGGCCGCGGCGGGGGTGGACGGATCAAACGTGGGCTCAACGGAACTCGCGCTGTTGCCGGTGGACCCCGACGCCAGCGCGGCGGCGCTGCGCGCCCGGCTGCGGGAACGTCTCGGCGTGAACGTCGCCGTGGTGATCACCGACACGATGGGCCGTGCGTGGCGCAACGGGCAGACCGACACCGCGATCGGCGCGGCCGGGGTCGAGGTGCTGCACTCCTATGCGGGTGTACACGATCGGCACGGCAACGAGCTGGTGGTCACCGAGGTCGCCGTTGCCGACGAAATCGCCGCCGCCGCCGACCTCGTCAAGGGAAAGCTGACCGGGATACCGGCGGCGGTGGTGCGTGGGCTGGCCGTGGGCGACGACGGGTCAACCGCGCGCGGGTTGGTGCGGCCCGGCCCGGAAGACCTGTTCTGGCTCGGCACCGAGGAGGCGGTCGCGCTGGGCCGGCGGCAGGCGCTGCTGATGCGGCGGTCCGTGCGGCGCTTCGCCCCGACGCCGGTACCGCCGGAACTGGTCAAGCAAGCCGTCGCCGACGCGCTGACCGCGCCGGCCCCGCATCACACCCGTCCGGTGCGGTTTCTGTGGCTGCGCTGCGCCGAGCGGCGTATCGCGCTGCTGGACCGGATGAAAGACCGCTGGCGCGCGGACCTGTCGGGGGACGGCAAATCTGCCGCAGCGGTCGACGTGCGCGTCGCGCGCGGCCAACTCCTCTACGACGCACCGGAGCTGGTGATCCCGCTGCTGGTTCCCGACGGCGCGCACAGCTACCCGGACGCGGTCCGCAGCGCCGCCGAGCACACGATGTTCACGGTTGCGGTGGGCGCCGCCGTGCAGGGGCTGCTGGTCGGCCTCGCGGTGCGCGGCCTGGGCAGCTGCTGGGTCGGTTCGACCATCTTCGCCGCCGAGCAGGTCCGCACCGAACTGGAGCTGCCCGCGGACTGGGAACCGTTGGGTGCCGTGGCGATCGGCTATCCCGACGAGCCCGTGCGGCCGCGGGAACCCGCGCCCTGCGACGGTCTGCTGGTCGTCAAATGAGCGTCCGGGATTCGGTCATCTCGGTGCTGACGGGTTGGCAGACATCGGATTTCGCGCAGGTGGCGCTGCGCGAGGCGATCCTGGGGTTCGTGCTCGGCCGGGACGACGCATGCCGGCGGGAGTGCCTGCCCGGCCACATCACGGCCTCCGCGCTGGTGATCGACAGCAGTATGACGCGGGCGCTGCTGACGCTGCATCCGCGGCTGGGCCGGTGGGTTCAACTGGGCGGGCACTGCGAGAACGGCGACGGTCACATCGTGGCCGCGGCGCAGCGGGAGGCCATCGAGGAATCGGGTATCGGCGACCTGCACATCGACCCCGAACTCCTCGCGCTGCACGTCCACCCGATCACCTGCTCGCTGGGGGTACCCACCCGCCACCTCGATCTGCAGTTCGTCGCGTACGCACCACCAGACGCCGCGATCGAGGTCAGTGACGAGTCGCTGGACCTGCGGTGGTGGCCGCTGGACGCGTTGCCGAAGAACTCGGATCAGGCGCTGGCGCAGCTGGTTTCGTTCGCCCAGGGACGTATCGCGGCTCAGACGTCGGTCGAGTAGCGGATTCCGCCGTCGGGGATCGTCACCCCGGGCCACACCCGCGCGCCGCGCAGCAACTCGCAGCGGGCGCCGATGTTGGCCCCGTCGCCGATGACGCCGTCGCGAATCAGCGCGCGCGGGCCGATCCGGGCGCCGAACCCGATGATCGACCGCTCGATCACCGATCCGGCCTCGACCTTCACGCCGTCGAAAACGAGCGCGCCGTCCAGCCGGGCGCCGGGCCCGATCTCGGCGCCGCGGCCGACCACCGTCCCGCCGATCAACAGCGCGCCCGGCGCCACCGCGGCGCCGTCGTGCACCAGTTTCTCCCCCCGTTGGTCGCCGAGTGCCGGCGACGGCGCGATGCCGCGTACCAGATCCGCCGAGCCGCGCACAAAGTCCTCGGGGGTGCCCATGTCGCGCCAGTACGTCGCATCAACGTAGCCGCAGACCCGCACGCCCTCGGACAGCAGAGCCGGAAACACCTCGCGCTCCACCGACACCGGCCGGCCCCGCGGAATCCGGTCGATCAGCGCGCGCCGGAACACGTAGCAGCCGGCGTTGATCTGGTCGGTCGGCGGATCCTGGGTCTTCTCCAGGAAGGCCGTCACCACGCCGTCGTCGTCGGTCGGCACGCAGCCGTAGGCCCGGGGATCGCCGACCCGCACGAGGTGCAGCGTCAGGTCGGCGGACTTGCCGTCGTGGGTCTGGCGCAGGGCACCCAGATCGGCGCCCGACAACACATCGCCGTTGAACACCATCGCGGTGTCGTGGCGCAGCTTGTCCGCGACGTTCGCGATCGCGCCACCGGTGCCCATCGGCTCGGCTTCGGTGACGTATTCAATCTGCAGGCCGAGCTTGGACCCGTCACCAAATTCCGACTCGAACACCCCCGCCTTGTAGGAGGTGCCCATGATGACGTGCTCGATGCCGGCCGCCGCGATGCGCGACAGCAGGTGCGTCAAAAACGGCAGCCCGGCGGTGGGCAACATCGGCTTGGGCGCCGACAGGGTCAGCGGCCGAAGCCGGGTGCCTGCCCCGCCGACCAGGACGACGGCGTCGACCTTCGAGGGATCTGTCACGTCAGCGCCGTCCTTTCGCCAGCTTGCGTCGCTCGGTTCGAACCACCAGCCGGGCGCGGGCGGCGAGGGCGCTTCGCATCGCCCAGAGCAGCGGCGCCTGCCACCACCGGCCGTACCGGTCGGCAAGGTAAATGTAGGTGCTGGCGTGATGGGCGGCGAGGTTTCGGGCAGGATCGCGGCCGGTGGCATGGCCCTTGTCGTGCAGGACCTCGGCCGAGGGCACGTAGACGTTCTGCCAGCCGGCCTTACCGAGCCGGTCGCCAAGGTCGACGTCTTCCATGTACATGAAGTAGCGCTCGTCGAAACCACCCACGTCGTCGAAGGCGGCCCGGCGCAGCAGCAGGCAGGAGCCCGACAACCAACCGACCGGCCGCTCGGTGGGCTCGAGCCGGTCCTGGCGGTACGCCGCGGTCCACGGATTTTTCCTCCAGAACGGCCCGACCACGGCGTGCATGCCGCCGCGGATCACGCTCGGCACGTGGCGGGCCGACGGGTACACCGAGCCGTCGGGGTCGCGGATCAGCGGGCCGAGCGCGCCGGCCCGGGGCCACCGGCCCGCGGCCTCCAACAGCAGGTCGATGCTGCCCGGGCCCCACTGGACGTCCGGATTCGCGACCACAAAAAAGTCCGAGCAGTCGGTTTGCGCGCACAGTTCGGCGACGGCCCGGTTGACCGCCGAGCCGTAGCCGAGGTTGGCGCCGGTACGCAGCAACCGGGTGCTCGGAAAGTCGTTTTGGGCCGCCTCCGGGGCGCCGTCGGTCGACCCGTTGTCGGCCATGATGACGCTGACCGGGCGGTCGGTGGCGTGGCAGAGGGTGGCCAGGAACCGGGCGAGGTGCGGACCGGGTGAATACGTCACCGTCACGACAACCAGTTCGTCGCTCACGGCGTAGAGGGTAGCTACCGGGCAGCGTCGCCGAGCAGGGTCCCGAAGGCGGCCGGGTCGGCGAACGGCGACATGTGCGCCCAGCCCGGGACAATCTGGAGCCGCGCGTCGGGGATCGTTTCGGCCAGTTGCGTCATCACCTGCGGGGTCGCGACCTCGTCGTGGCCGGCCGCGAACAGCCGCGTCGGCGCGGCGATGTGCCCGACTTCGGTGGAGCGGTCGTAGTGGGCGATCGCATCCAGCGATGCGGCCCACGGACCCCGCGGCGCGGTGGCGAGCCGTCGCCGGAGGTAGGCGATCACCGGCGGGTCGGCCGCCAGCTGTTGGGGAGTGAACCAGCGGGCGAGGTCGGCGTCGATGTCGAACGGCGCGCCAGCGCGGACGGCGCGCGCGCCCCGCGCGAAGGCCGGGAAGGGGGTGTGGCGGCTGCAGACGATGATCAATCGGGTGACGCGTCGCGGGGCCTGGAGGGCCAGCTCGATGGCGACCTGGCCGCCGAAGGAGTGGCCGACGACCACGAGGTCTCCTTCGTCGGGGAGGGCGGCGAGGACCTTGGTGGCGATCTGCCGCTGCAGGCTGTGCGCCGATCCGGCCGCGGGGATCAGGGTGTCGAGGTCGGGGACGGCGGTGGGCGTCGGGAGGTGCGGACGCACCCCGTCGAAGACCTCGGGGCTGAGCGGCGTGCCGTGCAGGAGCAGCCACCGGGTCTGCATCAGCGCAGCGCGGCGGCCAGCGCATCGCGCCAGTGGCGCAGCGGGGTCAGGCCCGCCTCGGCCGACAGCTGTCCCGACAGCGCCGAGTAGGGCGGCCGCCGTGCGGGTCGGGGGCGATCGGCGGTGGCGACCGGCCGGATCCGCTGCGGGTCGGCGCCGATCTCCTCGAACACCGCTCGGGCCTGTTCGAAACGGCTGGCCGCGCCCCCGTTCGCCGCGTGCAGCAGCGGTGCGGTGATGTCGCCGTCGGCCAGCTGCAGCAGGGCTCGCGCCAGGTCGGCGACATAGCTGGGCGATCCGACCTGGTCGGCCACCACCTCGAGGAGGCCGTCGTCTTCGGCGCGGCGACGGATGGCGCCAACGAAGTCGTCGCCGCGGCCGGTGTAGACCCAGGAGGTGCGCACTATGTGGGCGTCGGGCATCTCATCGTGCACCGCGCGCTCGCCGGCCAACTTGGTGCGCCCGTAGACGCTCAGCGGCTCGGCCCGGTCGTGCAGGTCGTACGGCCGCGGCGGGCCGTCGAAGCGGCCGCTGAAGACGTAGTCGGTGGAGATGTGGATCATCCGGGCGTTCGCCCCGGCGCAGGCCCGCGCGAGGTTGCCGGCGCCGACGGCGTTGACGGCGTAGGCGCGCGCTTCGTCGGACTCGGCGGCGTCCACGGCGGTGTAGGCGGCGCAATTGACCACCACGTCGCCGGGCCCGATGAGCCGCGCGGCCGCGCCGGGGTCGGTGATGTCGCACTGCTTCGAGGTCAGGGGCAGCACATCGCGGCCCTGCCGGGTGGCCTCCGCGGCCAGAAACCGGCCGACCTGGCCGCCGGCGCCGGTGATCACGATCCGCTGGGAGGACATGGCGATGAGTCTGGCACGCCCGGCGCGGGCTACCAGGAGACCGGCGCTCGCGCCAGTAGCCTGATCCACGTCAGCGAAGGGACAGGGGATCTTTGTTGCCTGCTGCCGTTGGGGGCGCGAACGTGCGGCGCGCGGTGCGCGCCGCGGTCACCGTGGTCGCGATCGCCATGATGGCGGTCACCGGGGTGGCATGGGGCAAGCTGCGTTCGTTCGAAGCCGGCATCTTCGAGTTCAGTACCCCGCTGCTGGGCAAGGGCGGCGACGACGGCGCGATCGACATTTTGCTGGTCGGCCTGGACAGCCGCACCGACGCACACGGAAACCCGCTGCCGCAGGAACAATTGTCGATGCTGCACGCCGGCGACGACGTGTCCACCAACACTGACACGATCATCCTGGTGCGCATTCCCAACAACGGGAAGTCAGCCACCGCAATCTCGATCCCGCGCGACTCTTATGTCCAAGCGCCGGGGCTGGGCAAAACCAAAATCAACGGGGTTTACGGCCAGACCAAGGAGGCGGAGCGGGTCAAGCTCGTCGAATCCAATGTCAGTGACGCCGCAGCCGAATCCCGGTCCACGCAGGCCGGCCGGGAGGCGCTGATCAAGACCGTCGCCGACCTGACCGGTGTCACCGTCGACCATTACGCCGAAATCGGGCTGCTGGGCTTCGCGTTGATCACCGATGCGGTCGGCGGCGTCAACGTATGCCTGAAAGATACAGTCTCCGAACCTCTTTCCGGGGCGGACTTCCCGGCCGGCTGGCAGAAGCTGAACGGGCCACAGGCGTTGAGCTTCGTGCGCCAGCGCCACGACTTGCCGCGCGGTGACCTCGACCGGGTGGTTCGCCAGCAGGCGGTGATGGCGGCGCTTGCACACCAGGTGATCTCGGGCAAGACACTGTCAAGCCCCGCGGCCGTGGACCGGTTGCAGCAGGCGATCCAGCGGTCGGTGGTGTTGTCCGACGGCTGGAACGTGATGGATTTCGTCAAACAGCTGCAGAAGCTGGCCGCCGCCAGCGTGGCGTTCGCCACCATCCCGGTGCTCGACGAGTCCGGCTGGAGCGACGACGGAACGCAGAGCGTGGTCCGGGTCGATCCGGCGCAGGTGCAGGAGTGGGTCAAGGGCCTGCTGAGCGACCAGGCACACGGCAAGACCCAGCAACTTGCCTACACCCCGTCGAAGACCACCGCCGACGTGCTCAACGACAGTGACATCGGCGGACTCGCCGCCGCGGTGTCGGAAGTGCTGACCAACAGCGGCTTTACGGCGGGCACCGTCGGCAACAATGAATCGGGTCACGTGTCGGGCAGCCAAATCCAGGCCGCCAAGGCCGACGACCTCGGGGCGCGAACGGTGTCCAAACAGCTGGGCGGGCTGCCGATCGTGGCCAACCCGAGCGTGCCGCCGGGCACGGTGCGGGTGGTGCTCGCCGGCGACTACACCGGGCCGGGGTCTGGACTCAGTGACAACGATGGGCTGTCGACACCGGTGGGCACCGCGGCGGCTGCGCCCACAGACCCCACCGCCCCGCCGCCGGTCCTCACCGCCGGTGCGGACAAGCCCGAATGCGTGAACTGACGTGGCGAATCTCGCGGCCGCGGTGCTCGATCCGCTGCTGCGCACCGATCCGGCCGGTCCCCGGATCACTTACTACGACGACGCCACCGGTGAACGCATCGAGCTGTCGGCCGCGACACTGGCCAACTGGGCGGCCAAGACCGGCAACCTGCTTCGGGACGAGTTGGCGGCTGGGCCCGGGAGCCGGGTTGCGGTGCTGTTGCCGGCGCATTGGCAGACCAGCGCGGTGCTGCTGGGCATCTGGTGGATCGGTGCGGAGGTAGTGCTCGGCGGAGGGGGCGACGTGGCGATGTGTACTCGCGAGCGGCTTCTGGAGGCCGGCGCCGATGAGGTGGTGGCGCTGTCGCTGGATCCGTTCGGCGCGCCGGTCGCTGACTTGCCGGTGGGCGCCACGGACTACGCGACGTCGGTGCGGGTGCACGGTGACCAGATCATCGCCGAGGCACGACCGGGTCCGGCGCTGGACGGGCGATCGGTCGACGACGTGTTATCGGCGGCGCTCGAATCCGCTGGGGTGCAGGGCATCACGGGGGACGACCGGGTGATGTCGACCGCGGTCTGGGATAGCGATGACGCGCTGGTGAACAACATGCTGGCCGTGTTGGCGGTGGGGGCGTCGTTGGTGCAGGTCGCCAACCCGGATCCCAAGGCGATGGAGCGCCGCACCGTTGCCGAGAAGGTCACCCGCGTACTGGGCTGACGGCATGGCCACGTCTTTCGCGGTCACCGCAGCAGCGCGCGAGACATGACCACGCGCTGAATCTGATTCGTGCCCTCGTAGATCTGGGTGATCTTGGCGTCGCGCATCATCCGCTCAACCGGGAAGTCCTGCGTGTAGCCGTAGCCGCCGAACAGTTGCACCGCGTCGGTGGTGACCTCCATCGCGACATCGGAGGCAAAGCACTTCGACGCCGAGGAGATGAAGCCCAGATCCGGCTCACCGCGCTCGGCGCGCGCGGCGGCGGTGTAGACCATCAGCCGGGCCGCCTCGACCTTCATCGCCATGTCGGCCAGCATGAACTGCACACCCTCGAAATCGCTGATGCGCTGCCCGAACTGCTTGCGGTCCTTGGTGTATGCGACCGCGGCGTCCAGCGCCCCCTGCGCAATGCCGACGGCCTGCGCGCCGATCGTCGGGCGGGTGTGGTCCAGCGTCGCCAGCGCGGTCTTGAACCCGGCGCCCGGCTCGCCGATGATCCGGTCGCCGGGGATCACGCAGTCCTCGAAGTACAGCTCGGTGGTCGGGGAGCCCTTGATGCCGAGCTTTTTCTCCTTGGGCCCCACGGTGAAACCGGGATCGTCTATGTGCACCATGAACGCCGAAATGCCGTTGGCGCCACGGTCTGGATCGGTCACCGCCATCACCGTGTACCAGCTCGACTTGCCGCCGTTGGTAATCCAGCACTTCGAGCCGTTGAGCACCCACGCGTCGCCGTCGGCGCGGGCGCGGGTGCGCATCGCCGCCGCGTCGCTGCCGGCTTCCCGCTCACTGAGCGCATAGGACGCCATCGCTTCGCCCGACGCCAATTGGGGCAGCACCTGCTTCTTCAACTCGTGGGAGCCGCGCAGGATGAGGCCCATCGTGCCGAGCTTGTTCACCGCCGGGATCAGCGACGCCGACGCGTCGACCCGGGCCACCTCTTCGATCACGATGCAGGTGGCCACCGAGTCGGCGCCCTGCCCGCCGTACTCCTCGGGGACGTGCACGGCCGAGAAGCCGGATTCGTTGAGCGCCTTGAGCGCCTCCGCCGGGAATCGCGCATGCTCGTCGACGTCAGCGGCGTGCGGCGCGATCTCCTTCTCGCACAGATCCCGCAGAACCGCGCGCAGCTCGTTATGTTCATCCGGAAGCTTAAACACGTCAAAAGTGGGATTACCGGCCCAACCAGCCATCTCAGTCTCCTTGATACTCGGCAATAACGTTACTCTTCGTCGAAAAGTCGGGAACGCAACGCGGCGTCCTTGTCCAGCACGGCCGCCTCCAGCCGGATTTGAAACTCCTCGATCCGCCCACGCAGCGCGGCGTCGGACGATCCCATGATGCGCACGGCGAGCAGACCCGCGTTGCGGGCACCGCCGATCGAGACCGTGGCGACCGGGACACCGGCAGGCATCTGCACGATCGACAGCAGCGAGTCGAGCCCGTCGAGCGTGCCCAGCGGCACCGGCACGCCGATCACCGGCAGTGGGGTCGCCGACGCAACCATGCCCGGCAGGTGGGCAGCGCCGCCGGCACCGGCGATGATCACCTCGATGCCGCGGCCCGCCGCGGTGCGCGCGTACTGGAGCATCCGGCCCGGCGTGCGGTGCGCGGACACGACACCGACCTCGAACGCCACATCGAACTCGGCCAGCGCGTGCGCGGCGCCCTCCATCACCGGCCAGTCGCTGTCGCTGCCCATGATCAGCCCCACCCTGGGGTTAGCCATGGATGTTCCATCCGTCGGTCCACTGGGCGTGCGACAACCAGTGTGCCGCCCGTTCGGCCCGTTCACGCACGTTCGCTACGTTCTGCTGGTCATCGGGCGAGCCCTCGCCGAGGATGTTCACGTGGCCGATCTTGCGTCCGGGACGCTCGCCCTTTCCATATAAATGCACCCGCGCGTCGGGCATCCGCGCGAACAGGTGGTGCAAGCGTTCGTCGATCGAGATGGCGGGCGGCTGCGACGCACCCAACACGTTGGCCATCACCGTCAACGGCACCGTCGGCGCCGTCGCGCCCAGCGGATAGTCCAGCACCGCACGCAGATGCTGCTCGAACTGGCTGGTGGTCGCGCCGTCCATGGTCCAGTGGCCAGAGTTGTGCGGACGCATCGCCAGCTCGTTGACCAGCAGCCCGCCGTCACCGGTTTCGAACAACTCGACTGCCAGTACCCCCACCACACCCAGTTCGTCGGCGATGCGCAGCGCCAGCTGTTCGGCCTCGGTATCCACCTCTGGGGCCAGCGCGGGTGCGGGCGCGATCACCACCACGCAGACGCCGTCACGCTGGACGGTTTCCACCACCGGCCACGAGGCGCCCTGTCCGAACGGTGACCGCGCCGCCAGCGCCGACAGCTCACGGCGCATCTCGACGCGTTCCTCGACGAGCACCGACACCCCCGCGGCCAGCAACCGCTCGGCGACCCCCCGCGCCTCGGCGACGTCTTCGGTGAGGTAGACGCCGCGCCCGTCGTAGCCGCCCCGCACCGTCTTCACCACGATCGGACCGCCGATCCGCGACGCGAACGCGTCCACGTCGCCGGGCCGCTCGACGGCGGCATACCGGGGCACGGGTGCGCCGAGGGCCCGGAGCCGGCGCCGCATCGCCAGCTTGTCCTGGGCGTGCACCAGGGCCTCCGGCGGCGGCGCGACCGTCGCGCCCTCGGCGACCAGCTTGTCCAGCAGCTCGGCGGGGACATGCTCGTGGTCGAACGTGACCACGGTGGCGCCGTCGGCGGCACGGCGCAGGTCGTCGAGGTTGTCGTGCGAACCGATCACCACGTCGGGGCTGACCTGCGCGGCCGGGTCGTCAGGGCGGTCGGCCAGCACACGAAGTGTCTGGCCCAGCGCGATCGCGGCCTGGTGCGTCATCCTGGCGAGCTGACCGCCGCCGATCATCGCCACGACGGGTGGTGCGGTCGACGAAGTGTTCGGCACGACTGTCATCGTGTCACGGTTGAGCAAGTGATCGACGTCACCGGTTCGACGTCGCTGCGGTGCGTTACGTAGACTGCGCACTTGTGTCCTTCACCGACGCAACGATCAGGCGGCTGCCGCGCGTGGTCCGACCGCTGGCAGAGCAGCATCACGAACTGATCAAGTTCGCGATCGTCGGGGCTAGCACTTTCTTCATCGACTCGGCACTGTTCTACACACTCAAGCTGACGGTGCTGCAGCCCAAGCCTGTCACCGCGAAGATCATCGCCGGCATCGTTGCGGTCATCGCGTCGTACATCCTCAACCGCGAGTGGAGCTTCCGCGACCGGGGCGGCCGCGAACGTCACCATGAAGCGCTGCTGTTCTTCGCGTTCAGCGGGGTCGGGGTGCTGTTGAGCATGGCACCGCTGTGGTTCTCCAGCTACGTGCTCGGGCTGCGGGTGCCGCAGGTGTCGCTGACCGTCGAGAACATCGCCGACTTCGTCTCGGCCTACATCATGGGCAACCTTTTGCAGATGGCGTTCCGGTTCTGGGCGTTCCGGCGATGGGTCTTCCCCGACGAGTGCGGCCGCAGCCCGGACAAGGTGCTCGAGTCGGCGCTGACGGACGGCGGTATCGCCGAGGCCATCGAGGAGGGCCTGGAAAGCGGCAAGGTCACACTGTTCCGTCGCCGTCAGGGGCGGCGCCCGCCGGAGGATCGGCTGTCGGAGTCGTCGCCGCCGAGGGTGTCGAAGACCTCGTGATAGAGCAGCGAGTGCACCTGTTGCACACGTGGAATGTCGTAATACTCCAACGGATCCTGTGACGCGGATCCAACGAGGAGCGTCCCGGTGCGCAGCATCCTGTCGAGCAGGCCGTGGCGAAACTCGACGCTGTGGATGCGGGCCAGCGGGATGTCGATGCCGGCGCGGGTCAGCAGCCCGCGGCGATACATGACCCGCCGGTCGGTGACCACGAAATGTGTGGTGAGCCAACTCACGTAGGGCCACAACGTGAGCCACCCGACGACGATGAGCCAGATTGCGCCGATCACGCCGTACAGGACGTTCTTGGCGGTCTGCTCCCAGGTGGTCTGGGCGACGACGCCCAGGGCGAACGCGGCCAGGGCGGTGGTGACGATCAGGGTCAGCACCGGGGACGCCAAGCGCTTCCAGTGCGGGTGGCGATGCAGCACGACGTGCTCGTCTTCGGCGAGAACGTTGTCGGGGTAGCCCACGATGCGACCTTACGGGGTTGGTCTCAGGTGGACGACATCTCCGGCGGAGAGGGCGACGGTCCGGCCGTCGTTGGTGTCGATGCGGAGCCGGCCCTGCTCGTCGACTCCCTGGGCGTCACCGGTGATTTCTTGGTTCCCCGGCAGGATGGCGCGCACCTGGTTGCCGACGGTGAGGCTGTGGTTGCGGTAATCGGTGGGCAGCCGCGGGTCGGCGCTTCGCCACTGGGTGACCCGGTGCCCAAGGTGGTGGAGCAGGCTGCTGGTCAGCAGGGTGCGGTCGGGGTGGTCGACGCCGAGCTCGAGCAGTGAGGTGGCCGCCGGGTCACCTGCTTGGGCGGGGGTGAGCGTGACGTTGAGGCCGATCCCCACGACGATGGCTTGCCGGCGGCCCACCTCGGCGAGGATGCCGGCCAGCTTGCGGTCGCCGACCAGCACGTCGTTGGGCCACTTCAGGCCGGCCTCGAGGCCGGTTACGGCCGCGATTGCGTCTATCACCGCCAGGCCGGCGGCCAACGGCAACCAGCCCCACCGGGCGGCGGGGACGCCGCCGGTGGCGACGCCGACGGACATCGCGACCTGGGCACACGGGGCGGTGTACCAGGTGCGGGTCAAGCGGCCCTTGCCGGCGGTCTGGTGCTCGGCGATCAGCACCGCGCCGGCGATGTCCTGCCCCGATTGGGCTCGCGCGATCAGGTCAGCGTTGGTGGAGCCGGTCACTTCGACGACCTCGAGGCGACGCCAGGGCGGGGCAAGGTCGTTTGTCAGCGACGTCGCGTCCAACGGGCGGCGCGGATCGGTAGTCATGCGCCGAACCCTAGCGCGCAAGCCCAACCGGACGTCGCGTCCTGTCGTGCAGTGATTGCAAGCGGCAACAAAGCATTGATCACAACGGCGCTAGTATCGTGCTGTGCGAATCGATGACTGGTCGCAGCTGTGGCGACGAGCCGTCGTCACCGTTACGGTGCCGTTCATCGCTGTCATCGCAGGATCCATTACCGCTGAAGTGGTGCCCTCGTTGCAGCCGCGCACCCCCGTGGCCAACACGTGGATCACATTATTGTCCAGCGACGGCAATCCGTTGTCGGCCAGACAATTCTATGTCGATCCAGCGACTACCGCAGCGGCTGCCGCTGCCCAGACGACCCCGCCATCCCGAGAACTAGAGGTGATCGCCCAGACACCGCAAGTCAATTGGCTGAGCGAATCGATACCCATCGACAAGATCGCCGGGTACGTGAATCGTTACGTGACAGCGGCCGAAGCGGCGAACAAGATGCCGCTGCTGGCGATTTACGCGATCCCGGGACGTGATTGCGGCGGCTTCACGGCCGGCGGCTTCGGCACGGGTGCGCAGTATCGCGAGTGGATCGATCAGCTGGCAGCCGGCCTCGGGACGGCTCCGGCAGGAATCATCGTCGAGCCTGACGCGCTGACATCGATGGATTGCTTACCGGATGCCCAGCAAGAGGAGCGCCAGCAGCTGCTCCACGACGCGGTCGCACGGTTGACACAGAACCCAAACGCCGCCGTCTACATCGACGGAGGACACTCCCGCTGGCTCAGCGCACAAGAATTGGCGCGGCGACTCTGGGCGGTCGGGGTGGACCGGGCGCGTGGATTTAGTTTGAACACTTCGAATTTCTTCACCACGTCAGAGGAAATCGCCTACGGGGAGCAGGTCTCGAGCTTGACCAAAGGGGCGCATTACGTGATCGACACCTCCCGCAACGGGGCCGGACCCGCCCCGGACGGGCCACTGAACTGGTGTAATCCCCCTGGGCGGGCGCTCGGCGCATTACCGACCACCGTCACCGCCGGCCCGCATGCCGACGCGTACCTGTGGATCAAGCACCCCGGTGAGTCCGATGGCTCGTGTGACCGTGGAGACCCGGCTACGGGAATCTTCATGGTGCCGTATGCGGTGGAACTGGTGCGTAACGCCAAGTTGTGACGAGTCAGACCGCCACCGCGGGGACGAGCGCCCTTTCGTATGCCGTCACCACCTGCGGCACAACGGCCGAAGCGGTGTATCTCTGGGCGCGTTGCAATCCGGCGAGCCCGTAGTCCCATTGCAGCCAGGGATCGCCGACGATCGTATCAAGCGCTTCGGCCAAGGCGCCCGGGTCATGTGCATCGACGACGATTCCGGTCCGATCATCGACGATGACCTGGGGCAGTGCACCCACCCGCGTGACGACGATCGGGGTGCCCGCCGCCATGGCCTCAATCGCGGCTAACCCGAGCGGCTCCTGCCATCGCGAGGGCGCCGCGGCGACCGTGGCAGCGGCCAGACATGCCATGATCTGGCGGTGGGACAGATCGGTGCGAACGATGACGGGCCGATCCGGCGCTGCGCGGGTTCGCGGGACAGCGGAGCGCGGGGGCCCCAGCAGCACGAGTGGAATCGCCGCACGCATCCGCCGGTGCGCTTCCAACAACAGCCCAACACCTTTGTGCTCACTCAAGACACCGACGAAGGTGATGAAGTTTCCGGGCGGGAGAAAGCTCGGACGCGGCGTTACCCGGGCCTCCTCGAACACGGCGTCGTCAATGAACGACGGTACCTCACAGATCTTCTCGCTCGGGACTCCGGCCAGGCTGCTGGAGGCGACCGCCGAGCTGATCGGCAGGAACATCGAAACTCTGCCGAGTCGCCGCCGGCTCTCCCATAGACCCAGGGCGAGCGCGGTTCCCTTCATCGTGCCGTAGCCGTGTCCGGCACACCCGATGCAGCGTCCCAGCGCCGGCCCGGCGCAGGCCTCGTCGAGTGAGTCGTACGGGATCAACGTCTTTTTGGGACAGACGAGTCCATAGTCGTGCAACGTGGCCACCAGCGCGGTCCTCGGCGGCAGTCGCAGTGACAGGCACGAGTTCAGGATCCAGCCGTGGGCATGGACAACGTCGGGTTGCAGTTCGTTGACGAGTTCCTGTAGCCGGGCGATCAGCTGCGGATCCGGACACGTCGGATGAAACAGGTGTGCGGGGTCGGTCGCAAACCGGCGCAGGTGACGGGTGTAGCCATCGAGCCGACGTATGTCTACACCGCAATGCTGTTCGCGCCGCGGCGCGTCGGGACGGCTCAATGTGGCGACGGTAGTGGGAATCCCGCGGAGCACAAGCTCTCTGGAGAGTGACTCCACGACCCGCTCCAAACCGCCGATCGCCGGACGGTAGCCGTCGCTGACCTGAAGCACCTTCATCGGTCCACTCCTTCCACCACAGCAGGCAGTACGTCGGCTGCGACTGCTTGCGGCACGTCGGCAACGGCAGCTTTTGCGCCCCCCACGATGCGGCGCCAGTTTGCGATCACCCACATCGCACCTACGGTCTGACTCAACAGCCAGCAGACGCCGGCACCGATTATTCCGGTGCTGGGCAGCACGATCCACGCCGACACAACGCATCCCACGAGCATGCTGGCGTTCAACAGCAGGGCCATGTGCATGCGGTTGGTCACCCGAAGCACCGCGACGGCGATGTTGGTCACCGCGTCCGGTAACGCCGATACCGTCAGCAACAGCAGCAGCGCGAATCCGTGTGTAACGTAGTCGCGGCCAAAAAGGCCCAGGACAAGCCTGCCGCCGGCCAGATAGGCCAACATCGGCACGACAAGCAGTCCGCCGACGATCAACAGACACCGCCGTACCAGTGCACGCATCTGAACCGGGTTCGCCGCGCCCTCGACGAACAATGCGGCCGACACCGCCGGACTGATCATGAAGAACACCGAGCCGAGCATCCAGGTGATGTAGAAGTAGGCGTTCGCCGTCGCCGACAACCGCGCATACACGACAACCGGCAAGACGTAACCGGCCAGCATCGCGGTGACCGTAATGAGGTGCTGACCGACCAGCGAAGAGGCCATTTCCCGCAGATGCCGCGGCAAATGCTCAAAGCTGGGTTTCAGGGAGTGGCCCGCCCTGGACCGAAATGTCGCCAGCACCCACAGCAGGGACAGACCCGCGGCCGCGGTCCAGGCGAGCAAAATCGAATCCTGGCCGGCCAGGGTCGATACGGGGACGAGGATCAACGGAATACGCAACCCGCACAGGAGCATGTTCCTGACCAGCATCATGGCGCCCCGGTGCTCGGAAACAGCGACGTAGTCGATGACGATTCCAGCGGCGAACAACACACAGGCCGCACAAAAGAGGAATGCGCCCAGGGGATGGCCGAGCTGAGGCAACGTGGAAAGCCCCACCCCGAGGACGCCCACGACGATCAGTGAGCCGACTGCGGCGGCCAATACCGAGACGAAAAATCCCGTCGTGACGCGCTGGCGCCACTCCCGTGCCGTCGTGCAGCGCGGTACCCACTGAACCATTGCGGCGGCGCCGCCCACGCTGGCGATCGTCACAGTGGCCTGGATCGCGCTCGTGGTCGCCGCCGCCGTCCCGCTGACGGCGCGGTCGAAAGTTCTGGCGACGATCATCCAGAACGCGTATCCCAGAACCGAAGTCACAACGGTGCTGGACATGATCGCGACGCTGTTGCGCATCATCGGGTCGTTGATCACCCGGCGGACGATACCCACAGCTGCTGTCGACTCCGGCTGTTTCATTCTGCGACCTCCACTGACGTAGTGAGAAAACCTGGATCCGGCAGCGGCACACCGTCACCGGAAACCGGATGCACGGTCAGCAGCACCGAATGTCGACCGGCTGCCCGGGGTGCCGGGAACGTGACCGCGCCGACCATGGCGCCGGTCGCGCCGGAAATGTCGGGGGGCGTGACCGTGCCCAGGTCGACGGCGACGTCTTCGACGGGTGAGCCGTCGACCCGCACCTCGACACTGGTCAGGCGCGGCGAGAACTCATATCCGACGCCGCGTATGACCCAGTCGATGCGGACCGGGTCCGCCGGCGCGACGACATCGCGGTCCGCCGAAAACGGCTTGGAGTCGAGGAAATTCAGCGACGTGTAGCGGTTCTGCTCGGGGGGCTGCAGCGCGTTGGCGACGGCGAAGGCCGCCGCCAGCGCGGCCGCGCAGCAGGTGAGGGCCGCAACGGTTCGCAGCGTGGCCGGACGGATCAACGGTAGCGCTGCCGAATGTTTTTGCCCGGGTGCTTTTCTCCCGAGTCGCTGACACCGCGCCGCGATCAACAATACGAGGCCGGCCGCGCCGACGCTGATCGCCACGCTTGCGCCGCTGATGCGCACCCTGGCGGTGTTCAGTGCCAGGGTTACGAACAGGCTTAGCAATATGCCCAAAAGCACTGCCAGCGTGGCGCGGACAGCAGGATCGCTACCGCGGTCGAACGGCTCGCCGTCTCGCTGCGGCCGCCGGCTGCGGCCCAACATGAGCCGCACCAGCGCGACGCCCGGGATCCCCACCAGCACGGCCACGCACGCCAGCCGCAGTGCCACCGGCACGCCGGCGACCACAAGCGCCGTTGCGAGGATCAGGGTCAGGGCAACGAGGCACGCTGTTGCCACCCCGGCCGATCTCGGACCGCTGGGCGGAGCGGGTCGTTGGCCGGCGCTCACGGCGCCTGCCGTGTTCGCGCGGCGATGTCGTGCAGGTTCAGGCGATACACGCGCAGATGCTCGGTGGAGATCACCCGCGACGCCCACGGGACGGAATCGAGCCGGGTCAGGTAGGACATCGGTGTAGCTTGTCCGAGCAGCGGGTCGTCCCGGCCGAAGTTGTCGCCGTTGAACGGGGCCTGCTGACCCATCCTGATGTCAACAACCAGATAGTCGTAGCTGGACCAGACCAGCATGCCGGCCAGTTCGGGGGACGGGTCAGCAGCTGTCTGCGTGAGGTTCCACGCAGGGAACCCGGTTGACGGTGCGGCGACATCCAGCCCGCCGTATGCGGCGAGCTGCAGCGCGGTGTAGGTGTCGCTGACGACACGCACCCGGCCCGCTTTGGCCTCGAGTTCCCTGGCGACCGTGCGGGCTTCGTCGCTTGCCGAATTTGTGTCGGTGCCCCAGTGGAAACGACCGGGGAAACGATAGGGGTCGTTCAAACCGGCGCCCACGTTGCCGATCAAAACGGTAACGAACAATGTCAGCAGCAATGGCAGTCGCGAGTTGCGGCCGAGCCAGCGCGGGCGGTTGGACGGCCAGTGCATCGCGACCAGGGTGACGATCAGTGCGACACCCGCGTAGGTGAAACCCCACGATCTACGGGCGCCCTCGGCTCCGGACGGAGCGAGGATGAACGGAATCGACAGGAAATATCCCAAGCCGAAGACCATCAGGCCCCATAGCGGCGGGTCCAGCCGAACACGTTGGCGCCGCACAATGATCAGTGCAGCAACAGCGGCGGCCATGATGACGGCCGGTGCGGCTGCGGAGAGCAGCTGTTCCCAGCGGGGTTCGACATTCGCGGCGAGCAAGTGCCTGCTGCCACCACCGTTTTTGTGAGTCATCGACTCGAGCTGGTGCACGGAATCGCCGAAGTACGGCGACAGATAGTCCAGGGTCGGCCGCGCAAACACCGTTACCCACGCGACCGCCAGACAAACGGTGCACCCCAACGCGATCCACCAGACCCGAAGCGCCGAGCTTTTTGTTTCGAGGCGAGGAGACGCTCGACGTCGGTCGACGAGTTCGGCTATCGTGGCGGCCACTGCGGCGGTTGTCAGAGCGATGATGAGAAACATCGTGCTGATATGGTGCGTCACGACACACCCACCGGCCGATGCCACCGCTGCGCCGAGGAAGGCGCGCCGGTACCGGGCGGAAACGGTCTGCCCGGCAAGCGCAGTCAGCGCGAGCGTGCACAAGAAGAAATTGACGGCCAGACTCTCGTAGGCATACTGGGTGTCGAAGTAGATTGCGGACGGGTTGATCCCATACACGACGGCAGCAATGCCGCCGGCGCGTGAGGAGGAGAGGAGCGCGTCACCGAGCAGGTAGACCGCATACAAACCCAGAACGTGCACCGCGAAGACGAGGACCGTGCCGGCTGACCACAGGCTCAGTCCACTGAACCAGTGGGCGGCGACAGTCAGTGCCGAGGTTCCGGGGTAGGACGCCACAATGGGAATTGTGGTGTTCGGCTGGAAAAGCCGCCCTGACAGCGCGACGTCGACCGCCTCCCGCCAATGCGCATACTCATCGTGATAACGCGGGTCGGCGAAGTTCCTCAGGCCCTTGGGAACCGCGGTGACAAACGCGAAAAGCAGGATTGCCCAGAGCCGGTCCGCCGGAGCGGTGTCGGAAGCGACCACCCTTGCCGTGACCGGCAAAATCGCAACCAGCATGCCAACCCAGAACACCACGTAATAGAGGTCGGGTGCCTGTGCTTCGGCGGAAAGCCGGTAGGAGAACCCGACGACGATCGTCCCCGCGGCGGCCGCCGCGATCAGTAGCGGCCATCCCAGCAGCGGCGATGCGCTCCCCGGGGGTCGACGGACCGAACCGGCCGCGGCCCGGATGGCGGTGGATGAAGCGCTCGACGGTCCTGGCGCAGCCAGAGTCGTGGCCACCCGTTATCCCGATTCCATCAGCGACTCGATCGCCCGCCGGACCGGCAGCCAGGTGTGCGGATCGTCAAATCGCTGGCCCCGGCGTGCGACGATACTCAAGATCGCGTCGCGGAGAGCGTCGATGTCGCCCGGGGGCACCAGGATCGCTCCGCGGTAATCTCGAACTGCTTCAACGAGGCCACCAACCGCGTACATGACGACGAAGATCCCGTGGCTCATGGCTATCTGCAGGGGGCCGCTGGCCGAACCGCGCCGATACGGCAGAACCAATACGTCCGCTGTGGCGAAGTACTCGGCCACTTCGGGATCGGAGACGTATCGGTTCTCGAATCGGATGCGCTGCCGATGGCGACTGGCCCTGATCGCCTCGGCGGGTAACGTCCATCCCTCCCACGTTTCACCGACCACGTGGACGTCGAACTGTGCGGCCTGCGCATCGGTCATCCCGTCAAGGGCATAGATCAGGTCCTCGGCTCCCTTGTAGGGCCGGATCAAGCCGAAAAACAAAACCCGGACCGGACCGCCATCGCGGGCGGCGAGGTCGTCGCTTGCTTCGCTGCGCCGGGGGAGCTTTCCGATGTGGTCGTAGGGACCATGCGGAGCCACCCGGACGGCCAGCGCGTCGAGCACATCCGTACCGAGCACCGACTTCAGCTGCTGCACGTCAAAGTCGGTGTGCACAAGAGCGCCGCTGGCCCGCCGCACCAGACGTTTCAGATAGCGGCGACAGTACGGCGCTACGAGCGGTATGCCGGACTCGCCGGTGTCCTGAATCTCGTGAAATTCGATGACGACCGGAATACCGTTCCGGGCCGCCAGCCGCGACAACAACAGATAGGTGTGCAGGGTCGCCGCCGTCCACCACTGCAGCACAATCACATCCGGACGCTCGGCGCGCAGCAACCGGGCCAGCCCCGTGATCGCGGGCCCCCAATACCAGTCGACCTCCGCGATCACCCGTACCCGCGGGTCATAACGCAGTGCGGTCAAGTCGTGACCGACGCGGTCAGCACCTGGATAGAGCCGTCTGGGTATCAGTCGATCGAGCAGAACAACCGATACATCGTGACAATCGACCAGCGCACCGGCCATCCGGCAGGTATACACCGACAAGCCGCTCAGAAAGCGAAATCCCGGTCCGACCAGGAGGACACGCTTTCGGCCGCCGGCGCGGGAAGAAATCTGCGAACGTCGGGCAGTGAGCTCAGGGAGCGGCATTGACCACTTCCCCGTCCGGCCGCGGCTCGTAGGGTGACGCCGCTTTGGCCGGCATCGCCACAACCAGGCCGAGCGGATCGTAGAACGGCCCGAGAGGAAGGGCCTTGGGCCTGCGCAACCTGACCATCAGCATGATGCCCAAGCACTCCCAGCCGTCGCGCCAGGAGATCTTCTTTCCGTCATCGATGCTGCGCCCGTTGTAGCTGATCGGAACCTCGTAGGGACGTACACCCGCGCGGAGCATCGTCGCCGTCAACTCGGTGTCCAACCCGAACCGGCGCTGCGACAGCGTGAGCGCGCGGAAGTGCGCCAACGGAACCAGTTTGAGGCAGGTGTGCATATCGGTGAGGCAGGAATCGAAGAGCACATTGGCGACCGCCGTGGTGATGCGACCGCCGATCGCGAATCGGAACGACGGAAACCTGGTGTTGAGACCGAATATCCGGGAGCCGAACACGTGATCGGAAACACCGTTGAGCACCGGAGAGAGCAGGTTGGGGATGTCGGCCGGTGAGTACTCCAGATCAGCATCGAGAATGAGCACATGCGTGCCGGTCGCCCGTCGCACGCCGGTCAGCACTGCAGCGCCCTTGCCCCGGTTCACCGGATGACACAGCAGCCTTACTCCCCGCTCGGCGAAGCTGCGCAACACACGCGTGGTGTCATCGGTGCTCCCGTCGTCAACGACGATCAGTTCCACCAAGCACGGGTACTCCACCGCCAAAGCCCGTTCGATGGCGGCGGCGACCGTCGCCGACTCGTTGTACACGGGCATGATGATCGACAGCGTGATCATTCGGTCCTCCCGACCGTCGACGGGACCGGCCACACCTCGTCAACGTCTGCAGTCATCCCAACGCACCCCACTCTCCGACAGCGCCAGACAACTAGATGATATTTGCTCGGACAGCTTAGCGCCAGTTGACGTCGGCGTCAGGAACATTGTCGGGACATCGTTGCCGACGGCAGGAAAATCCGTTTGCTGGATGCGATGCCAGCAGCGGCATATTCCGATGGAAGTAGCGGTGTACCCGGGGTCCAGGCGTTTTGCAAGGCGGGCAGAATTCCAGCTGCGGTGATGCCCGGCCGGCATCACGAGGCGGCCCGGCAGGCGGCCTCGCGCCAGGGCGGCAGCCCGCACGGCGCGACGAACGCTCAACCGCGATGAATGTCGATGATATCCGTGCTGGTCGTGGGCGAGCGGCGGTCGATCGATATAGCGCTGTCACCTGGGCAAACGGTTGGCCGGCCGGAGTATCTGGCCAGCCACGATTGTTACCGGACGCAACGAGGTGGTCTGACGGTGCGGTCGACTCGCATTGCCAGCGATTGCGCTCACCCGAGCGGGTGACTAAGCTGCCGAGCAACTCTGCATGGATTGGCTAGATCCATACAACGACCGAGGTGGCGGGGCACCGATGCGAGCACCGGCGAGACGACGCATTGACGCACGTGCAGATTGCTGTCGCCACACAAGCAAGCACTCATTACGTGGCGCGCCGAGGTCGGGGCCACGGTGGCACCCCCGATCGAGGTGGATCTGGACGCTGCTGATCATGGCGTTGATCTTCGGACTGTCCGGATGGGCAGCGGCTGTGGCGTCCGATCGCGGCGATCCGGTCACCTACTACGTCTCGGTCGGTGATTCATACGCGTCCGGCGAGCAGCCCGGTCCTCGGGATGTCGCGGCCCGCGACGGCTTCGCCTACCAGGTGCTCGACGAGCTCCGCAGGGGTGACAGCAAGATCCGCCTCATGAATTTCGCCTGTTCAGGCGAAACGGGATATGCGATGGTGTTCGAACCGGGTTGTGACCCCGGGGCCCGGGCCCCGGACGGTGCTGCGTATTCCGCGGTGCCGCAGGCGGTCGCCGCGGCGGATTTCATCGCCCAACATCACGACCGGATTCGGCTCATCACGGTCGTCATGGGCGCCAACGACCTCATTCCCTGTCTGGACAGGGCCGACCAGAGGGATGCTCAGGCATGCGCCGAAGCCCGAATTCCTCAGGTAGCGCTGAGTTTGAACGCGTTTCTTGGCAAAGTCCGCGGCGCCGTGGGAAATTCGATCCCGATAATCGGCCTGTCCTACATCAACGTGTTCCTCGCCGATGCCCTCAAGCAGGACAGCGCCGCTTCCCAGCGCGCCGAGTTCTCAACCGCGCTATTCAGGAACTATCTCAATCCCGTCCTGCTGAGCGCGTATTCGAGCCACGGCGCCAACTTCGTCGACACCACGGCTCTTGCCGGTGGCTACCTTCCGCAGACCGAGAAGACGTGGTTACCCGAGTACGGAACCGTGACGGCGTCAATCGGAAGAGTATGCGCGCTCAGCTACTACTGCACTGCCGGTGATCCGCACCCGAACCGCGCTGGTCACGCACTCATAGCAGGCCAAATCGACAAACTGGCCCAGACATGACGGCCACGAGTGAAGCAAGGAGTTCGACGGCGGCTGCCACCATCGTGTTGGTGACGCCCGGGTTTCGGCCGCTCACAGGCGGGGTGGAGGCGCACACTTGCGCCCTGACAACCGAATTCGTCAAGTATGGATTAAAGGTCGATGTACTCACTGCTCGCCGGGGTGTCCGGCGAGCGCGCGTCGATGAGTATCAGGGCCATCGGGTGGTCACCTATCCGGCATGGTCGGTACGGTCAATGTCGATTTCCCCCCGATTGGTGTGGGGTGCTTTCAAGCGACGGCGCGGCGCGGCTCTCCTACATGTGCACAGCTATCACGCGACGACCGCGCTGGCCGTGCTGGGCGCCCGCACGCCCACCGTGTTCACCCCTCATTATCACGGACGGCATGGTCATTCGGCAGTAGCCAACATTCTGCACGTCGCGTTCTACCCTCTCGCGAGGCTCTTGCTGGCGCGCTGCGACGCGGTCATCACTGTGTCGGATGCCGAACGCCGGCAGCTGCTCCATGACTTCCCGTGCGCCACTGATCGGGTGGTAGTGATTCCCAACGGCATCGAGCTGAGCGCGATCAGAACCGCAACTCCGCTGCACGACCAACCACCCACCGTCTTGTGTGTGGGTCGCCTGGAGCCTTACAAACGCTTCGCCGATGTCATCACAGCATTCGCGCAGGTACCCCCGCCGGCTCAACTGGTCATCGTCGGCGACGGGTCACAACGCGCCAAACTCCTCGCTCTTGGGACTGATCTCGGCATTGCCGGTCGGGTGAAACTGGTTGGTGGCGTCAGCAATCGAGACTTGCACCGATGGTTTCGCACCGCGAAGGTACTGGTGTCATATTCAGAGCGGGAGGCGTTCGGCATGGTGGCCCTCGAGGCGGCCGCCGGCGGCGCGCGGATCGTGCTGAGCGACATTGCGGCACATCGCGAGATCGCCGCACAATACCTCGGCGATTGTGGTCTCGTGGTGCCCCATCGGTGTCCGAGCGGGCTGGCTGCCGCTATCCGGCAACAACTTCGCGCCCCCCGTACAGAGCCGGCGGCCATCTACGACTGGCCGGAAATCGCCGCCCGGACTGTCGCCGTCTACCGGTCGGTGGCCGGAGACTTGATCGCCGAACCTCAGTGCAAGGCACTGGAAAACGAAAGGATTCACCGATGAGCACCACATCAAGCGCGGTGGGACGCGGTAGGCGGACGAGCGCCTTGGACCGCAGCTGGCTGGACCACTGGACCGTGCTGGCCATACTCCCGATCCGATCTCCGGACCTGCTCGAGCTTCGCTCGGACATGATGCAGTTCATGGAGTCGGATCCAAAACACCCCATGTGCTGCACGCTGGAAGAGGACGGCCGACGGTGGCGGCCGGTGGAGCCGCAGCATCGCCGGCAATATCTCGAAGAGGTCATCGTAAGCGCCGGGGCCTTTCCCCGTGAGGATCCGTTCGGCTACCTGGTGGAGCATCGTCCCATGGCGGAATCCACGGCCCCCTACAAGCTGATGGTCGGTCCGGATTCCGTCACCTGTTACTTCGCCCACCCCCTCGGAGACGCGGCGGTGTTCTCGCCGTTCACGGTGCTGATGGCGCTGGGCGATGTGGAAGGCCTCAGACCGCTGCGGTCGGATGCCGGTCTGGCCACCGCGGGCAGGATTCTGCTCAAGGAGTTGCCGCAGCACGGGCGTGACTGGTGGAAACACCTTCGCTCGGGCAGTGGTGCTGCACCGGCCGGGCAAGGCAACGCCGATGCGTCGCCGACGATGCCGGCCAACACCGAGGCGGCGGGTGTGTTGGTGAGTGCTGCGGATGTCAACCGGTTCAAAGCATGGCGAAAGTCGACCTGTCCGGACGTGTCAACCACCGCATTGATGGCCTCGGCGACCTACCGAACTCTGTCCAGTCAGCAGATACCGTTGAACGGCACGGGTTTTTACACTCTGGTCGACCTTCGCCGGCACTTGCCGAAGCGTGATGCGCTGCGTCCGGGAAATTTCGCCAAAAGCGTCTATGTGCCGGCCGATATGGCCAAGCCCGCGGAGGTTGGGGCCGCGATGAAGCAACTCATCGGGTCAGCGCGCGCTGTTCCCGCCTTGTTCTCCGGTGCGCTTTCGGTGGCGCGAGGTCACCGATCTCCTGGAGCTACCCACGCCGGCGGGCCGTTGACGTTGACCTTCAATTCCATGATGCACAACCCGGGCATCGACCACATTCCGTGGATCGATCCGAGCAAGGCTCGCTACATCTCCATGTCATACCCGGTCAGCATGGACGGGATCAGCGTCATGGCTTGTGCCGTGGAAGGTCAGCTCGAGTTCACCGCCTCGTTCAATCCCGGCGCCGTGGACCGCGGCCGCGTGCAACAAGCGTTGACGGCGCTGCACGACTTGCCGTCGTTGTTGGCTGAGCCGCCTCGCGAACCGGCGGTTGTACTCAACGGCAAGCCAGTCATCGCCGGTGGTCGGAACAGCGTCAGCTGAAGCGTTTCGTCATGGAAAGCAGAGGAATATGACCATGAGCGTCGAAGGCGTCGGTATCGCGGGGATTGGCATCGTCAGCGGCTACGGCTGGGGAAGAGAGGTGTTCTGGACCGGCCTATGCAGCGGGAAGCCCGCGGCTCGTCTCATCGCCGGGTACGGAATTGACGGCACCGACTCGGCCTGGGTGGCAAGAGTTCCGGAAGGCGGTGATACCGCCGACGGAGAAGGGCTCTTCTGCCGGGCATTCGTGGCCTCTGGCCGTGAGGCCGTCGCCGATGCTCACACACGAGGTTGGAAGCCGGGTCAACGAGTCGGGCTGGTGCACGTCGGCTGCTTCAACGACATGTACGGCTTACGGGAATTCTGCTCGGGCCGTGCGCGCCGATCGCGCGACTTCGTCCGGATCTACCCGTCAACTCCCGCAGCGATGTTCTTGAAGGCTCACGGCTTTCACGGACCATCGGTACTTGTGTCGGCGACCTGCTCGTCATCGAACAACGCGATGCTCATCGCCAAACTCTGGCTGGATGCCGGCCAGGCCGACGACGTCGTCGTCGTGTCGGCGGACCTGTCCATGACACCGGAGGTGGTGGCGGGCTTCACCAACATGGGTGCGAGTGTCATCGATGTGGAGCCCCTTGACGCGTGCCGCCCATTTCAGGACGGCAGCATGGGATTTCCCCCCGGTGAGGCAGCGGTCGCCTTTGTCTTGACCCATCGCGCGACGAACCCGTATGCGCGTCTCCTGGGTGGGGCGATGACCAACGACGCCTACCACGCAACAGGCATGGATCCATCCAACGCCGAGGTGGTTCGCTGTGTTGAGCAAGCGTTGAGCGACGCACAGGTCAGGCCTGAGGAAGTGGGTTATCTGAACGCCCATGGCACCGGGACATCGCAGTGCGACAACGCGGAAAGGGACGTTCTGGAGAAGGTGTTCGGTGACTGTATGCCGCACATCTATGCGCTCAAGCCGCTCATCGGACATTGCATTGCGAGCGCAGGAGCGATCGAGCTGGCGGCGGGATTGATGGGATATGAACGCGAGGTCGTGCCCGCGGCGCGGATTGTCGGAAGCGCGGCCCATCCACGACTGCTCGACGGCCTTTCGCCGTTCGAGGGCGGTATCACCTTGAAGACGTCGATGGGCATGGGCGGCTACAACTCGGCCATATTGGTCGGTCCAGCAGCCGCGGCGTGAGGTGTCGGGCTTACCCGCCATTCGGTCGCCCGGCAACTGCAGCCGCAAAACACCCACCGAAGATGTAGGAGGTTAGGAAAGTGAAACCCGTGCAGACCACCTCGGGGCCGGCACCGGAGACACCGCGGGCCGCGCCGACCGTGACCGCCAAGCGTTACGCCGGGCAACGGTGACCGGGCTGACATATGGATCGGCGATGCGGGGGGCGACCATGGCCGCCACGGTAGAGACCAGCGCGATCCGCGAGCACGAGGCGCTGGCGGAGGTGAGTAAGGAATGGGCGGCGCTGCACCAAGACGCCGCACCCGGTTCGCCGTTCGAGCACCCGGCGTGGGCCGAGGCGTGGGCCCGACACTATGTGCGGCGAGGCAGCCTGGAATGCATCGCCGTGCGCGACCGGGACATGGATGGCTCGCTGATCGGCTTCGCGCCGTTATACCGTCGGCAGTGCTCGGCGGGGGGGCTGAGCGCCACGTGCATCCAGCCGCTGGGTACCAGATCCGGGGAAGCGCTGACCGAGGTAGTCCAAGTGCTCGCCCGGCCGGAACGAACCCGCGAGGTACTGCGCGCGGTCGTGCGACACCTCGAAGCTCTGGGTGGCTGGAATTGGGCGCAGCTGTCGTTGAACCCGAACCAGGGATGGCTGGTGCCGCAGTGGCTTGACGATCACGCCAACGCCCTCATCAAGCACCGCAAGGCGAGGCCTTGTGTCATCTTTGCGGACTTGCCCGCGGATGTGGATGCGCTCGGGAGGACGCTGAAGCGCAACGTCCGCGAGTCGATCCGCCGGAGTCGCAACCGTGCGGCGAAGCTCGGTGGGATGACGTTGCGGTGTGCGTCAGATGTGAGCGAGGTCGAGGCATCGGTCCCCGAGCTGGTGAGGCTGCACCAGATGCGGGCGCGCATGCCGGGCAAGACCGAACACCCCGACATCTGCGGGGGTGTGGACGGCGCCTTTCTCGTCGAGGCCGCCACGAATCTCGCGCAGGAAAGCCTGGCACGGGTGCACCTGGCCGAACATGACGGCGAGCCAGTAGCAGCGTTGCTGGTGCTGTCGGACGGTAACGCCGACTATGTCTCGGTCAGCGGTCTGAACCCGCGTTACTGGGATTTGAGCCTGAACACGATGCTGATCTTTCAAGCCCTCACCGAAGCGATTGCGCGGAAGCGCACGTCGGTCAATCTTTCGACCGGCCCGGACATCGCCAAGACGCGCTGGAGTTCCACTGTCGCGGCATACCACGACTTCGCCATCGTGCGCCCAGATCGAAAGTCGCGCTGGACCTACGCCGCCTTCTCGCACGCAAGCCTCGCACTGGACAACCGCCAGGAAGCGCGGCGACACCGCGTCCTGGGCGATAGCCGACCAAATCGGACGCGCGTGCGTCCCGGCAGCGCAGTGCGTTCCTAGCTAAGGGCCGCTACATCGGTTGGTTCATGCCACTGGGTTGCAGCAAACTTCTTGGGGTGACCCGCCGGGTTTCCCGGCGGGTCCCGACACAGATCGCCGGGCGCCTGGATAGCATCGGAGGCCATGACAAGCGTTTCCGAGCACAAGGCCGAGCACACCGCCGAGCGCCAGGCCGAGCACACCATCGACATTCACACCACCGCCGGCAAGCTCGCCGACCTGCGCAGGCGGACCGAGGAGACGCTGCACCCCGTTGGCGAGGCCGCGGTCGAGAAGGTGCACGCGCGCGGCAAGCTGACAGCCCGCGAGCGCATCTACGCGCTGCTGGACGAGGGCTCCTTCGTCGAGCTCGACGCGCTCGCGCGGCACCGCAGCACCAACTTCGGGCTCGGCGAGAAACGCCCGCTCGGCGACGGCGTGGTCACCGGCTACGGCACCATCGAGGGTCGCGACGTCTGCATCTTCAGCCAGGACGCCACGGTCTTCGGCGGCAGCCTCGGCGAGGTCTACGGCGAAAAGATCGTCAAGGTGCAAGACCTGGCCATCAGAACCGGCCGCCCGCTCATCGGCATCAACGACGGCGCCGGCGCACGTATCCAAGAGGGCGTGGTGTCGCTGGGGCTCTACGGCGAGATCTTCCACCGCAACATCCGTGCTTCGGGCGTCATCCCGCAGATTTCGCTGGTCATGGGCGCCGCCGCCGGCGGTCACGTCTACTCGCCCGCGCTGACCGATTTCGTCGTGATGGTGGATGCGACCAGCCAGATGTTCATCACCGGTCCCGACGTGATCAAGACCGTCACCGGCGAGGACGTCACAATGGAAGAACTCGGCGGCGCGCACACCCACATGGCGAAGTCCGGCACGGCACACTACGCCGCCAGCGGTGAGCAGGACGCCTTCGACTTCGTCCGCGACCTGCTGAGCTACCTGCCCAGCAACAACTATGCCGAGCCGCCGCGCTATCCGGCCCCGGTGCCCGAGGGGGCGATCGAGGACAACCTTACCGACGAGGACCTCGAGCTCGACACGCTGATCCCGGACTCGCCGAACCAGCCCTACGACATGCACGAGGTCATCCGCCGGATCCTCGACGAGGACGAGTTCCTGGAGATCCAAGGCGGTTACGCCCAAAACATCGTCGTGGGCTTCGGGCGCATCGAGGGCCGCAGCGTGGGCATCGTGGCCAACCAGCCTACGCACTTCGCCGGCTGCCTGGACATCAACGCCTCGGAGAAGGCCGCGCGGTTCGTGCGGACCTGCGACTGCTTCAACATCCCGATCGTCACGCTCGTCGACGTGCCCGGCTTCCTGCCCGGAACCGACCAAGAATACAACGGCATCATCCGGCGCGGCGCCAAGCTGCTCTACGCGTACGGCGAGGCCACCGTCGCCAAGATCACGGTGATCACCCGCAAGGCCTACGGCGGCGCCTACGACGTGATGGGTTCCAAGCACATGGGCGCCGACGTCAACGTGGCCTGGCCGACCGCCCAGATCGCGGTCATGGGCGCCTCGGGTGCCGTCGGCTTCGTCTACCGCCAGCAGCTCGGCGAGGCCGCCCGCGGCGGCGAGGACGTCGACGCGCTGCGGCTGAAGCTTCAGCAGGACTACGAGGACACCCTCGTCAACCCGTACATCGCCGCCGAGCGCGGATACGTCGACGCGGTGATCCCGCCGTCGCACACCCGCGGGTACGTCGCGACGGCGCTGCGGCTGCTGGAGCGCAAGATCACCCAGATGCCGCCCAAGAAGCATGGGAACATCCCGCTGTGAGCGCGGCGAGCGGAGCCGGGGTGACGAGATGAGCGACGAGACCACCCACGACCACGAACCGCACATCCGCATCGAGCGCGGCAAGCCGACCGAGGAGGAACTGGCGGCGCTGGTGGCCGTGCTGGGCAGCGCCGGTGGCGGCGCACCCGCACCGCGCGCCGAAGAACGCAACCTGTGGGGTCACCCGGTGGACAAGCTGCGGTACGCGGTCTTCAGCTGGCAGCGGGTCACGCTGCTGGAACGGACCCACATGCGGCGATGACCCGGGTGGTCCTCGGGTCGGCCTCCCCCGCCCGGCGCAAGGTGCTGCGCCAGGCCGGCATCGACCCATTGGTCGTCGTCTCGGGTGTCGACGAGGACGCGATCATGGCTGCGCTCGGCGTGGGTGCCTCGCCCGCCGACGTGACATCTGCGCTCGCGGGGGCCAAGGCGCGCCAGGTCGCCGGCAACCTCGATGCGGTCCTGGCCGCGGACTGCGTGGTGATCGGCTGCGATTCGATGCTGTATGTCGACGGCGAGCTGCGCGGAAAGCCGGAGTCACCGGTGGCGGCCCTGCAGCAGTGGCTTTCGATGGCCGGGCGGGCCGGCGAACTGCACACCGGGCACTGTGTGATTGCGCTGCGCGGCAACTCGGTCGCCTATCACGGCGTGGAAACGGCGGTCACCACAGTGCGTTTCGGTGTTCCCGACGAGGACGACCTGCGCGCCTACATCGAGAGCGGCGAGCCGCTGACGGTGGCCGGCGCGTTCACGATCGACGGGCTGGGCGGGTGGTTCATCGACGGGGTCGACGGCGATCCGTCCAGCGTGATCGGGATCAGCCTGCCGCTGATCCGACGGCTGCTCGCGGCAGCGGGACTGCCGATGCGGCAACTGTGGGCGGACAATCGCCGAAACTGAACAATGTGAGGTCGTCGTCGCGTCGTCGCAGCCAGCTCAGTGTCGCGCGGCTATTGCGGTACCCGGCGGCTGAGTAGGCTCTTAGGCGTGCCGCTACCAGCCGATCCCGATCCCGCCCTGAAGTCCTACGCCCACCCGGAGCGCCTCGTCACCGCCGACTGGCTGTCGACCAACATCGGCAAGCCGGGGCTGGTGATCGTCGAGTCCGACGAGGACGTGCTGCTCTACGACGTCGGCCACATCGCGGGCGCGGTCAAGATCGACTGGCACACCGATCTCAACGACCCGCGTGTCCGCGACTACATCAACGGCGAGCAGTTCGCGGCACTGATGGACCGCAAGGGCATCGCGCGCGACGACACCGTGGTGATCTACGGCGACAAGAGCAACTGGTGGGCCGCCTACGCGCTATGGGTGTTCACCCTGTTCGGCCACCCCGACGTCCGGCTGCTCGACGGCGGCCGCGACCTGTGGATCTCCTCGGGCCGCGACACCACGCTCGACGTCCCCGACAAGCCGACCAGCGGGTACCCCGTCGTGGAGCGCAACGACGCCCCGATCCGGGCCTTCAAGGACGACGTGCTGGAAATGCTCGGCAAAGAGCCGCTGATCGACGTGCGGTCCCCACAGGAGTACACCGGCGAGCGCACCCACATGCCCGACTACCCCGAGGAGGGCGCGCTGCGCGGCGGCCACATTCCCACCGCGGCACACATCCCGTGGGGCAGGGCCGCCGACGAGAGCGGTCGGTTCCGCAGCCGCGAAGAGCTCGACCAGCTCTACGGCTTCCTGTCCCCCGGCGACAAGACGATCGTGTACTGCCGCATCGGGGAGCGCTCCAGCCACACCTGGTTCGTGCTGACCCACCTGCTGGGCCAACCGGGTGTGCGCAACTACGACGGCTCGTGGACCGAATGGGGCAACACGGTGCGGGTGCCGATCGCGGTCGGGGACCAACCGGGTTCGCCGCCGTGACGGTGGCTGAGGGACTGCCGGCTCCGCTGGCCGAGGTGGTCTCCGACTTCCAGGACGTGGCCGGCCAGGACAAGCTGAAGCTGCTGCTGGAGTTCGCCGACGACCTGCCCCCGCTGCCCGCCGACCTGGAAGAGGCCGCGATGGAGCCGGTGCCGGAGTGCCAGTCTCCACTGTTTCTGCACGTCGACGCCGGTGACCCGGGACAGGTGCGGCTGTATTTCAGCGCTCCGGCCGAGGCGCCGACCACCCGCGGCTTCGCGTCGATCCTCGCCGCGGGCCTGGACCGCCAGCCGGCCGCCGAGATCCTGGCGGTGCCCGACGACTTCTACTCCCACCTCGGGCTGGCCGCGTTGATCAGCCCGCTGCGGTTGCGCGGCATGGCCGCGATGTTGGCCCGCATCAAACGGAGGCTGCGGAGCGCATAAACTGCGTGACCGGATACATTCTTAGAAACGTTCTTAGAGAAGAAGCCGATCAGGGAGGCGCAGTGCCCAGTCACGCCAGCTCACGGATCTCCAAGGTCCTCGTCGCCAACCGCGGGGAAATCGCGGTCCGGGTGATCAGGGCGGCCAGGGACGCGGGGCTTGGCAGCGTGGCCGTGTACGCCGAGCCGGACGCCGACGCGCCGCACGTGCGGCTCGCCGACGAGGCGTTCGCCCTCGGCGGACAAACCTCCGCGGAGTCCTACCTGGATTTCGGCAAGCTGCTGGACGCCGCGCAGAAGTCCGGCGCCAATGCGGTCCATCCCGGCTACGGCTTCCTCTCCGAGAACGCCGATTTCGCCCAGGCCGTCATCGAGGCGGGCCTGATCTGGATCGGCCCCAGCCCGCAGTCGATCCGCGACCTCGGCGACAAGGTCACGGCCCGCCACATCGCGGCGCGCGCCCAGGCGCCGCTGGTGCCCGGCACACCCGATCCGGTCAAGAACGCCGACGAGGTGACCGCCTTCGCGCAGGAGTACGGCTTGCCGATCGCGATCAAGGCCGCGTTCGGCGGCGGCGGCCGCGGCATGAAGGTCGCTCGCACGTTCGAGGAGATCCCCGAGCTGTTCGACTCCGCGACGCGGGAAGCCACCGCCGCGTTCGGCCGCGGGGAATGCTTCGTCGAGCGGTATCTGGACAAGCCGCGCCACGTGGAGGCGCAGGTGATCGCCGACCAGCACGGCAACGTCGTCGTCGCGGGCACCCGGGACTGCTCCCTGCAGCGCCGCTACCAGAAGCTGGTCGAGGAAGCGCCCGCGCCCTTCCTGACCGACGCACAGCGCAAAGAGATCCACGAATCGGCCAAGCGGATCTGCAAAGAGGCCCACTACTACGGCGCCGGCACCGTCGAGTACCTCGTCGCACAGGACGGGCTCATCTCGTTCCTGGAGGTCAACACCCGGCTGCAGGTCGAGCACCCGGTCACCGAGGAGACCGCGGGCATCGATCTGGTGCTGCAGCAATTCAAGATCGCCAACGGCGAGAAGCTGGACATCACCGAGGACCCCACACCGCGCGGCCATGCGATCGAGTTCCGGATCAACGGCGAGGACGCCGGCCGCAATTTCCTGCCCGCGCCCGGCCCGGTCACCACATTCCACCCGCCCAGCGGCCCCGGCGTGCGGCTGGATTCGGGCGTCGAGACCGGCTCGGTGATCGGCGGCCAGTTCGACTCGATGCTGGCAAAGCTGATCGTGCACGGTGCGACGCGCGAGGAGGCGCTGGCCCGCTCGCGGCGCGCGCTCGACGAGTTTCAGGTCGAGGGACTGGCAACGGTGATCCCGTTCCACCGGGCGATCGTGTCGGACCCGGCCTTCATCGGCGACGGTGAGAGCTTCACGGTGCACACCCGCTGGATCGAGACCGAGTGGAACAACACCGTCGAGCCGTTCACCGGCGGGGAGCCGGTCGAACAAGACGAGACCACCCCGCGGCAGCGGGTGGTCATCGAGGTCGGCGGCCGGCGGCTGGAGGTTTCGCTACCCGGCGACCTGGCGCTGGGCAACGGCTCGGGCTATGCGGGGCCGGCCGGCAATCCCGGAGTGATTCGCAAGAAGCCCAAGCCGCGCAAACGCGGCGGCGGCACCGCGTCGGCCGCCTCGGGCGACGCGGTCACCGCGCCGATGCAGGGCACCGTGGTGAAGGTGGCCGTCGAGGAGGGCCAGGAGGTCAGCGCCGGTGATCTGGTCGTCGTGTTGGAGGCGATGAAGATGGAAAACCCCGTGACCGCCCACAAGGACGGGACCATCACCGGGCTGGCCGTCGAGGCCGGCGCCGCGATCACCCAGGGCACGGTGCTCGCCGAGATCAGATAGGCGGGCGGCTAAACGGCGGCCTCACAACCGGTTTCGCTACCGCACGTTGCGTTAAAGGGTGAAGTACCACCTGAGGGCAACAGAAAAAAATTGACAGGCTGTCATCATTCTTGGTTGTCAGCGCACCGGCCCGGGAGTAGGGTCTCAGATGGGTTGAGTTCACAGCCTGAAAGAGAGCGCCGCTGGCGCGCAGGACAAGAACTCCCTGCTCGTGGGGTTTTCCCGGGGCCGCTCTCCGTCAGTAATACGACACATTCAACTGATGGAGTCGTCAATGACTGTTGTTCACAACGCAAACAGTTCAGGCAATCTCGACCACGTCTCGGCGTCCTGTGACGGTGCGCTGCTGAGCAGTCGCGCCCAGGGAGCTGCCACCGTCATCGCGGCCACCGGGGAGATCGACGCATCCAACATCGCTTCGCTCGCCGACTACACGCAGCGCTGCCTCGGTGGTGACCGGCCGGTGGTCCTCGACTTGACCAGGCTGGATTTCCTCGGCGCTCAAGGCATTCCGGCTCTGTTCGACATCGATGCTCGGTGCGGTGACGCCGGGGTGGAATGGGCCGTGGTGCCGAGCCATCCGGTGAGCCGGCTGCTGCGCATCTGCGACAAGGACCGACGGCTGCCCACCGCTGGGTCGGTCGACGAGGCGCTGCAACGGTTTTGCGGCGCAAGCCAGACGCAACGGCTACTGAAGCTCGTCCCGGAGACGGGCTAGCGTCCGCGCCAGCAGGCGCGACACGTGCATCTGAGAGATACCGACCCGTTCGGCGATCTGGCTCTGGGTAAGGGATTCGAAGAAGCGCAGCACGACCACGGTGCGCTCGCGTTCCGGCAGCGCGTCCAGTAACGGGCGCAGGGCCTCGTGGTTCTCGATCCGGTCGAGGTTCGCGTCGTGGTTGCCGAGCGTCTCGGTCAGCGGCGGCGTCTGGTCATCGCCGCCGCCGCCGCTGTCCATCGACAGGGTGTTGTAGCCGCTGCCGGCAATCAACGCCTCGACGACCTCCTCGCGGTCGAGCTCCAACTCGGCCGCCAGTTCCGACGCGGTGGGCGCGCGACCCAGCCGCTGCGACATCTCGGCGGTCGCGCTGCCGAGCTGCAGGTGTAGTTCCTTGAGCCGGCGCGGCACCTTGACCGCCCAGCTGTTGTCGCGGAAATGGCGGCGGACCTCGCCCATGATCGTGGGCACGGCAAACGACACGAAATCGCTGCCGCACTCGACGTCGAATCGGTTCACCGCGTTGACAAGCCCCAGCCGGGCGACCTGTGCGATGTCCTCGCGCGGTTCGCCGCGACCCTCGAATCGGTGCGCGATGTGCTCCGCCAGTGGCATGCAGCGGCGAACGATCCGATCCCGAGCACGTCCCCGCTGGACCGATTCGGCCGGATATTGGTTCATTTCCCGGAACATCTCCGGTACGTCGGCGTATTCAGAACGTGTTCGCGGTGACGAACTGTCTTTCACCTGTCGGGTTCCAGCCTTCGCGCAATCATCGTGATGCCGAACACACCGCCGGGCCCACCCGAGGGCGCGCCGTCGCGGAACGTCTGCACGTCGTCGGTCAGTGAGCTGATCACATGCCAGCTGAACGTGCCGGGCCGCAGGATATCGTCCTCGGTACAGGTGGTCGACACGCTGATCCGGAGGTCGTAGTGGCGCGGCTGAACGTTGACCACCAGGGTGGAATCGGGAGCCGCCGACCGGATCAGCCGGGTACAGGCCTCATCGAGGGCCAGCCGCAGGTCCGCGACGGCGTCGAGATCGAGATCCTCCAGGGTGCCGAGGGCGCTGACCAGCGTCCGGATGACGGCCAGGCTCTCCAGGCGCGCGGGCACCCGAAACTCGACCGGCTGGCCCTGCGAGCGCGGTTCGAGGTGATCGGTGTGAGCCTCGGACATCTGGCCTCCCGACGTCATCTGCACGAGATTACTCTCCGGCCCGCCTGTCATCGTTTGGTCCCGTCCGATCCGGGTACCCCCGGAGGGTGCCCGAAGGGACGACCACACAGCGGGCGACGGCGGTGCAGGCCCTGCGCAGCATCGCCGTGGTCGCGGGCGTAGTGGCAGTGGTGCTTGCGCTGCTGGCCGTGGCCGTGTACGCGGTGGTTTTCCGCGACGTGATGCCGTACATGCACTGAGCCGGTGTTCATCGCCTCGCGGATACCCATGTCCAGCCGACCGTTAAACGGCTGATGTTTGGCCAATTCACCGGGCGGTAAACAACCGGCCATGAGACTGCGCAGGAGCACCGTCGGCGGACCAGGTTTGCGCCGGGTCCGGCGCGGCCGCGGGTTCTCCTACGTCGACGCCCAGGGCAACGCGGTCCACGACCCGGGAATCCTCGCGCGCATCGATGCGCTGGTGATTCCGCCGGCCTGGAAACACGTCTGGATCTGCCCCCACCCCAACGGCCATGTCCAGGCGGTAGGCACCGATGCCGCCGGCCGCAAGCAGTATCTGTACCACCAGCAGTGGCAGGCCGAGCGGGCCGAAGAGAAGTACGACCGCACATTGTCCATGGCCAAGCGCCTCCCGGACTGGCGGCTGCGTGTCCTCGACGATCTGAAAGGCCGCGGTCTGCACCGGGAACGCGTGCTGGCGGTGGCGCACCAACTGCTCGACGTCGGCTACTTCCGGGCAGGCGGCGAGGAATACGCGCAGGAGAACGGCAGCTTCGGGCTGGCCACCCTGCGCCGCGAACACGTCAGGACGCGCCGCGGCGCGGTGGAATTCGACTACCCGGCCAAGAGCGGGGTGCGCCGCACGGTCACCCTGGAGGACCCGATGCTGGTGCGCGCGGTGCGGTCGCTGCTGCGCGCCGACACCCGCTGTCCCCGGCTGCTGGTGTTCCGAAACTCCGATGGCTGGACCGAGGTCCATGCCGACGACATCAATTCGCGCTTCCGCGAGCTGGTCGGTGCCGAGTTCAGCATCAAGGACCTCCGTACCTGGCACGGCACGGTGCTGGCCGCCGAGGCGTTCTCCTACGCCCCCGCGCCGACGTCGAAGACCGCCCGACGCCGCGCGGAGGCGGCAGTGATGAAGGCCGTGTCCGAGGAACTCGGCAACACGCCGGCGGTGGCGCGCGGATCGTACGTCGATCCCCGGGTGGTGCGCGCCTACGAGAACAACGTGACGATCGCGCCGGCGCTGCGCCGCGCGGCCCGCAAGCGGTCGGCGGCGACCCGCCAACAGATCATCGAGCAGGCCACCGCGCGGATGATCACCCGCATCGACAAAAGCGGTTGAGCGTCAAAAGCCCGCCGCGATGCCGTTGCCCAGATAGCCCAACGCCGACGCGTCGATGACGCGCCGGTCCAGGACGTTGCGGGTGTCGACGACGACAGCCGTCCCGGCGGCGGCCCGGCCTATCGAGTCCCAGTCCAGGTCCACGAACTCCGGCCATTCGGTGAGCACCAGGATCGCGTCGGCGTCCTTGGCCGCCAGGTAGGGATTCGCCTCGGTGGCCACCGTCAGTGTCGCGCAGTCGATGGCGTCCAGGCGCGGGTCGTAGGCGGTGACCTGGGCGCCGGCGTGTTGAAGTTCTCGGCAGATCGCCACGGCGGGTGAGTCGCGGATGTCGCTGGTGCCCGCCTTGAACGTCAGGCCGAACGCCGCGACCCGGACATCGGCGAGCGGGCGGCCCAGCGCTGCGCGCAGCGTGGCGATGATCCGTTCGCCCTGGGCGCCGTTGGTGCGGCGGGCCGACTCCACCTCGGGCAGCGCGATGCCGTGCTGGCGGCCGGTGTGCAGCAGGGCGGCGGTGTCCTTCGGCAGGCATGACCCGCCCCAGCCGGGGCCCGGTTGCAGGAACTGGCGGCCGATCCTGGGGTCCGCGCCCATGCAGTGGGTGACGTCGTCGATGTCCGCCCCGACACCGGCGCACAGCGCCGCCAGCGAGTTGACATAGGAAAGCTTGACGGCCAAGAACGCGTTGCTGGCGTACTTGGCCAGCTCGGCGCTTTCCAGGCTCATCCGAAGGATCGTGTCGGTGTCGCCCAGATACAACCGTTCGACGGTGTCGGCGGCGCCGGCGTCGTCGGCGCCGATGACAACGCGGTCGGGGTGGCAGAAGTCATAGATCGCGTGGCTTTCCCTCAGGAACTCCGGATTCGAGACAATCGCGATGTGCCGCGCGGCGAGGCGGCTGCCCAGCCGGCGGCAGGTCCCGACCGGGACCGTCGACTTGATCGCGACCACCGAGCCGGGCCGAAGCAGCCCGGCCAGCGCGTCAACCGCGGACCGCACCGCGCTCAAATCGGCGCTGCCGTCCGCGCCGGTCGGGGTCGGCACGCAGACGAACACCACATCAGTGCTGCCCAGCGCCTGGTAATCAGTGGTGAAACGCAATGCGCGACGCGACAATCCGGCAACGAGAAGCTCTTCGAGCTCTGGCTCGTCGAGCACCGCGACACCCCGGGACAGTTGGCTCACCCGGTGCGGGTCACTGTCGACGCAGACCATGTCGATCCCCTTGGCGGCGAGGCACACCGCGCTGGTCAGCCCGACATAGCCGGCGCCGGCCACACCCACTTTGACGTGCCTTGGCGTCATGCGACCTCCGCGAGGATCTGCCTGCTGGCCGCCAGCACCCGCGACGGCGTGATCAGCAGCAGGCCGCGGTGGGGATGGTCGGCGTGCGGGTCGCCACAGTCGCCGGCCCATACCGCCACATGCCGTCCGCGGCCCCGCGGACCCCACCGGCTCGGCGGTGTCGGCCCGAACAGCAGCACCGATGGTGTGCCGGTCGCGGTTGCGATGTGGCCGACGCCGGTGTCGCCGCAGATCAGCAGCCGGCAATCGGTGATCAGCGCGACCATGCCGAGCACGTCGAGTTCGCCCGCGAGAACCGCGGACTGTGCGACTCCAGCCTGCCGGGCGACGGTTTCGGCGAGCTCCTTCTCGGCGAGAGACCCGGTCACCACGACGCCGTGGCCGCTGCTGTGCAGCGCGGCGGCGACCTGGGCGAACCGCTCCGCCGGCCAGCGGCGCGACGGGTAGGCGGCGCCCGGGTGGATGACGACAACGTCGCGGCGGTACGGGTATCCGGCCGGCCGGCCCAGGCCCAAATCCTCTGGGTCGCAGCTGATTCCGGCGGAGCCGAGAAGGCCGCACCACCGGTCCACCTCGTGCACCTCGTCACGCCACGGTGGTCCGCAGAGGTCCGGGTAGCTCGGGTTGCGGTGCGATATCACGAGTTTCGGCCGGGTGATGATCAGGTCGGCGATGCTTTCCGGGCCGCTGCCGTGCAGATTGACCGCCAACTCGGGAGATGGCCCGTCCCACCGCAATTCGCCCAGGCCGGCGGTGGGCACAACGTCGTCGACGGCGCCGCAGAACTTCGCCAACGGCGCCAGATCGGCACGGGTGGCCAGCACGACCCACGCCGCCGGGAACGCGCGCCGCAGCCCCCGCAGCGCCGGGATCCCGGTCAGCAGGTCGCCCAGGCCAAGAGCCCGCAGCACCAGCACGGTGCCCGCGGGATCGCCCAACGTCACGGCCACGACGACTCCTCGGCGGAGCACACCACCATTTCGCGGATCTCGCACCCGGCCGGCTGGCTCAGCGCGAACACGACGGTCTCGGCGACGTGGTCGGGGTCGTTGAGCTTGGCGTCGGGCGGCGGCTTGTACTGCTCGTCGCGTCCGTCGAAGAACGCAGTTTGCATGCCGCCGGGAATCAGCAGCGTCACGCCGACCTCTCCGGCCAACTCCGCGGCGAGGGCGCGGGTGAAGCCGACGACGCCGAACTTGGACGCGCAGTATGCCGTGGCATCGCTGACCGCCTTGATGCCCAGTGTCGATGCGCACGTGACGATCCGGCCGCCCGAGGCTTTCAGGTAGGGCAGGGCGGCCCGCACGACCGCCGCGGTGCCGAGCAGGTTGACGTGCAACACCCGCTCCCAGTCCTTGACCGGGACGGTGTCGAGCCGACCACAGCTGTCGATGCCGGCCGGGGTGAACACCCCTTGCAGGCCGCCGCCGACAGATGCGACGAGTTCGAGCACCGCGGCGTCGACCATCGCGGTGTCTGCCAGGTCGGCCCACGCATAGGCGACGTCGCCGGATTCCGGCTTGGCGATGTCGATCACCAGCGGGGTGCCGCCGTGCCGCAGCACCGCACGCACGGCGGCGGCGCCCAGCCCGGATGCGCCGCCGGCGATCAGCACGTTGCCCAGCGAGTCGGGAATCGGTGTCATCGGTCAGCCTTCCTGTTGCGGTTAGCGTGCGGCGGCGATGAGCTTCGACGAGGAGTAGCCCGGAACGATGGGCAGCAGCACGACTTCACCGCCGTGCCTGCGCACCACCGCCGCCTCGGGCAACTCCACCCCGGTGTAGTCGCCGCCCTTCACCCAGATGTCCGGCCGCAGCCGCTCGAGTGCGGCGGCCGGGGAGTCTTCGTCGAACACGCCGACGCCGTCGACGCAGGCCAGCGCAGCCAGCACCCGCGCGCGGTCCGCGGCGGGCACCACCGGACGGCCGGGCCCCTTCAGCGCGCGCACCGAGGCGTCGGAGTTGATCAAGACCACCAGTGCGTCGCCCAGCTCGCGCGCCCGGTGCAGCAGCCGCACGTGACCGGTGTGCAGCAGGTCGAAACACCCGCCGGCGGCGACCAGGGTCTTGCCGCGCTGCCTGAGCCGGTCGGCCAGTTCGAGCACCGCGGGCATCCCGGTGACCGCGGCGGCGGTGGGCGCCAGACCGAAATCGCCGGGGATCGCCATCGCGCTGGACACCCCGGCCGCACCGCCGGTCGCGACGAACCGGGAGGCGGCCTGGACCGCGGAGGTGACGGCGGCCAACGGGTCTGCGCCCTGGCTGAGCGCAAGTGTGGCCGCCACCGCGAACCGGTCGCCGGCGCCGCACGTGTCGGCACGGCCGGCGCCCGCGGTGTCCGGTGCCGGGACGTGTCGCACCGGGTGCTGAGCGTCGGAGAACATCGCGCCGCGCGGGCCGAGCGTCACGCTGACGGCGCGGGCCCTCCACCCGGCCCGCAACGCGGCTGCCAGCTGACCCGTGTTCGCCGTGCGCGGTGAAAAGTGTTGTGCCTCGGCTAGGTTGGGGGTAGCGAGCGTGCATCCCGGGATCGGGGGCGCGCCGCGCGGGTGTGGGTCCCAGACCACCGGAAGCCGGTCGACGACCTCGGTGAGGACCCGACGCAGCTGGGGGTGGGCCGCGACGCCGTGCCCGTAGTCGGCGACGCAGACCGCGCCCGCGCCGGCCAGCGCGTCGGTGAACCCGGCGGGCAGTGCGTCGGTGGTGGCAGTGCCGTCACCGTGGTCGACCCGGACCACCGACTGCCCGCCCGCCCGGATGCGGATCTTGCTCAGCGTCGTGCCGGTCAGCGGCAGGCCGATCACCCGGATCTCGGCGTGCTCGGTCGAGAACAGCGCGGCCAGGGAGCGCCCGGCGGCGTCGTCGGCGGTGGCGGTGATCAGCACCACTTCGGGGTGGCCGCGGGCCGCCAGCACCGCGGCCAGGCCCGCGCCGCCCGGGCGGTGCCAGATCCGGTCGGGTTCAACGACCGGCACCGGGGCCTCCGGCGACAGCCTGGTGGCCGACCCCTCGACGTCGACGTCGAGCATGGAATCGCCGATGATGACAAGCGGTTTCACTGTCCTCCGATCAACACCTCGTCGAGCGCCATGCACAGCGCGTGCACCAGCACCAGGTGCATCTCCTGCACGGTCGCCGTCGATGCGGCCGCCACGCAGATCGCGTCATCGCTCATCGCGGCCAGCGGGTTGGGGGCGGGCCCGGTCAGTGCCCAGGTGGTCACCTTCACCTCCTGCGCCGCCTTCACCGCCGCCAGCACGTTGGGGCTGGTACCGCTGGTGGACAAGGCCACCAGCACATCGCCCGGTCTGCCGTGCGCCCGCACTCCGCGGGCGAACATCTCCTCCGGGCCGTAATCGTTGACGATGGCCGTGGCCGCCGACGTGTCCGCGTGTAACGCGATGGCCGACAACGGTTTGCGCTCGTCCTTGAACCGGCCGACCAGTTCGGCGGTGAGGTGCTGCGCCTCGGCGGCGCTGCCGCCGTTTCCGCACGCCATCAACCGGCCGCCGGTGTCGAAGACCCGCGCGAGATGCTCTGCCCAGTGCTGCACCCGAACGGCGCCCGGCCGGACCTGCGCCGCAGCCCGGACCAGGTCGGCGAAATGTTTGTCAATCATGCTGCACCTCGACTTCGTACCTCAGCGACTGCGGCAACGACATCGGCTGCGGCGATGCCGTCGAGGCAGGGGTGGCCCGGCACCGGGCACTGGCGGGCCCGGGTCAGTCGACACGGGGCATTCTGATCGCCCAGCAGCACAACGGCGGTGCCGTACGGGGCCCATTGGCCGGCCGGCACCACCGGCGCGAACAGCGACACCACCGGTGTCCCGACGGCCGCGGCCAGGTGCGCGGGACCGGTGTTGGGCGCGATGACGGCCCGCGCGGAGGCGAACACGGACGCCAGCTCGGCAAGGGTGGTGCGGCCGCCGAGGTCGAGCGCGTCGTCCCCGGCGACCTCGGCGGTCAGTTCGCGGTCGGCTTCGGTGCCGGTGACCACCACGTGGTAACCCGCCGCGCCCAGCGCGCGCACAATCTCCGCCGACTTGTGCGTCGATGGGCGGCGGGCGGGAACGGCCGCGCCCGGATGGAACGCCACGAATTCGTGTGCTGTCGCGGCCGCCAGGCCCGGATGCAGCGGCGGGAGCCGACGCAGCCGGAGCCTGCCGTCGTCGCCGACCGGCAGCCGCGCACCGGCGGCCTGCGCCAACGACAGCGCGCGCAGCGGCTCGGGCACCCCCTCGACGACGTGATGGCGCAGGTCGAGCAGCGTACCCGGATAGTCCTCGCAGATGGCGCCGATCCAGCCCACCCCGGCCATCCGGCAGATCAACGCAAGCGGCAGTGGCGACTGGTGATAGGAGGTGAACACCAGCACCGAATCGGGCTGTTCCTCGGTGATCGCCTGGACCAGCGACGTGACGCGGTCCATCGTCAACTCGGGGGCCTCGAAGTCCACCCACGCGGCCGCCCACTCCACCACACGATCGACGCCGGGCAACAGTCGCGCCGCTTCGCTGCCGCGCGGGCCGGCGAGGAACACCACGCGATCGTGTGACGCCGCCACCGCACGCACGGCGGGCCCGGTGATCAGCACGTCGCCGGTGCTGTCGAGGCGAGCCACCAACGCGGTACTCATTGGCATGCCTTCAGCACCAGCGACACCGCTTCGTCGAGCGAGGCGGCCACCCGCGCTTTGACGTGCGCGTCGGCGATCTCCTCGCGGCGGGTGCGGTCGGTGGGCACCAGGATCGCGTTGGCCCTCGCGGCGCGCGCGGCTTCGACGTCGCCGCCGGTGTCGCCGATCACCACGCAGCGGGCGGTATCGACGCCCAACGCGTCGGCGGCCGCGATCACCATGCCGGGAGCGGGTTTTCGGCAGTCGCAGCCGTCGTCGATGTCGTGCACGCAGATCTGCCAGCAGTCGAACGGGCCCAGCAGTTCGTCGACGCGGGCGTTCACCGCAGTCAGCTGCTCGGCGCTGATCAAGCCCTTCGCGACGCCGGACTGGTTGGTCACGACGGCCAGCAGCAGGCCGTGCTGGCGCAGCCGGCCGAGGGCGCGCACCGCGTCAACCTTGGGCACCACCCCACGGGGATCGTTGAGATACGGGCCGTCCTCGATGAGGGTGTCGTCGCGGTCGAGCAGCACGGCCAGCGGGGGCTCCGGGCGTGCGCGCTGGAAAACCCAAGTGCCCCATAGCCGTTGAGCGACGGCGACCGGCGGGATCAGCGCACTGCTGATGGTCATCGCGAGGATCTCACGTCCGGTCCGGGGACCGGCCAGGACGCGCCGCACCGCAAATTCGGCGGTCAGGGCCAGCCACGACAGCGCGGCGCTGGCGGCGAGTCGGGGCCGGCGCGCGAGCGCGGCCAGCGCCGCGCCGGCAAGCGCCGCGGTTGCCACCGCGTGCACCGGCAGCCGAGGAGGCTGGCCGCCGATCTTCTCGCGCCACCGGCGGCCGTGCTTGCGCCGCATCAGCGCGTCGTCGCGGTTGCCGATCTGGGCCCGCACACTGGTGAGCGCGGACGCGGGCTTGCGCGCGATCGGGTGAATGGTGCGCCGCGTTCCGGTCACGATCCGGCGGCCGTCGCCGGTGATCCGCAGCGCGATGTCCGCGTCCTCGCGGTAGGCCCGGGGAAACCGTTCGTCGAATCCGCCGCAGTCGACGAGGGCGGAACGGCGGTAAGCCAGGTCCGCGGTGATCCACAGCGAGGTCGCCAGCTGCAGCGTGCGCCGCTCGTCGTCGGTGGCACGGCGGCCCGGCGGCGTCGGAACGGTGATCCGAGCCGATATTCCGACGATGGAGGAGTCGGCGGCGTCGAGGTCGTCGGCCAGTCGGGCCGGCCAGTCGTCACCGGTGACGACGTCGTCGTCGAGAAAGCAGATCCACTCGGCGCAGCTGTTGCGCCAGCCCACGTTTCGTGCCGCCGCGGGTCCTCGTCCGCCGGAGCGCAACACCGTGATCGGCAGTTCGGTAGCCGGCAGCCGAAGTGGGGTGCCGGTAACGGCGCGGTCGTCGACGACGAGCACCGATGACGGCCGCGGCCCGGCGCCGCGGTTCAGCGCTGACAGCAAACACCCGAGCGACTCGCGCCCGATCGTCGGGATCACCACCGCCACCGAGTTGGTCGTCACCGATGTCTCCGAACGAGGAACGGGCCGAGGGCGAGAACGTCGATCGGGGAGCTGCCAAAGCACTCGAGCGCGTCGCGGGGGCTGTCGACCATCGGCCGACCCGCGGTGTTGAAGCTGGTGTTGACCACCACCGGGACATCGGTGCGGGACGCGAAGTGGCTGATCATCCGGTGCAGCAACGGCTGGCCGGCGTCGACAGTCTGGATCCGGGCGGTGCCGTCGACATGGGTGACCGCGGGGATCCGGGATCGCCAGCGGTGATCGACGTCGTGAACAAACAGCATGTAGGGGCTGGGCAACGGGCCGCCGGAGAAGATCTCGGACGCACGCTCGGCCAGCACCATCGGCGCAACCGGCCGGAACTGTTCGCGGCCCTTCACGGCGTTCATCCGCTCCAGGTTCTTGGCATGCCTTGGGTCGGCCAGCAGCGAGCGGTTACCCAGCGCGCGGGGACCGAACTCGGCGCGGCCCTGAAACCAACCGACCAGCTTGTCGTCGGCCAGCGCGTCGCCGACCGCCACCGCGATGTCGTCGGGACGCTCGTAGGCGACGTCCGCGGCGCCGAGGATTGCTTCCACCTCGTCGTCGGCGAAGCCCCGGCCCAGCGACGCCGACGGCATCGGGCTGATCGGCTCGCCGAGGTCGGCGGCCACCGCGAGCGCCGCACCCAGCGCCGTGCCGGCGTCACCGGCCGCGGGCTGTACCCAGACGTTGCGGAACTGACCGCCGCGGTACAGCCGGGAGTTGGCCACACAGTTCAGCGCCACCCCGCCGGCCAGACACAAGGTGTCGGAGCCGCTGCGGCCGCGCAGCCACGACACCAGCTCGAGCAGCACCTCCTCGAGCACGCGCTGCACGCTGCAGGCCAGGTCGGCGTGGGCCGGGTCGAGGTCGGTCTCCCCCGGGTCGCGCGGCGCGGTGAACTCGGTCCAGTCCACCGGCTCGGTGCGGAACGTGCCGTCGGCGCCGCAGTACACCAGCTGCCGCAGCCGGTCGGCATAGGCAGGCCGCCCGTAGGAGCCCATCGCCATCACCTTGTACTCGTCGCTGGAGCGCTGGAATCCGAGATGCTCGGTCAAACTCTCGTAGAGCAGGCCGAGAGAATGCGGCAGCCGTTGAGAGGCGAGGATGTCGAGCTTGCCGTCGCGGTAGTCGCCGGCCAGCATCGAGGTGGTCTCGCCGCGGCCGTCGACCACCAATACGGCGCTGTCGGGCTGTGGCGAGGCCAGCGACGCCGAGGCGGCGTGCGCGACGTGGTGGCGCACGTGGCGGACGATGCCGGGGTCCAAACCCGGCAACGCGCTCGCCAGGAACTGCGGAGCCCGGCGGGCGTACAAGGTACGCAGGTATTCCCAGGCGTGATCCTGCCCGTCGATCGGCTCGGGCAGCTCCGCCAGTGCAGGGTCGTAGGAATAGCCCACGGCGTCGAGTTCCGACGCCGCGACACCACCGTGGGCAAGGCACCACCGTGCCGCCTGGGTCGGCAGTTCCCAGGTCGAGAATGCGACCGCCTGCTTGCCGTGTTTGCGGCGCGAAAACCGCTCCTCTTCGGCCGCCGCCACGATCCGCCCGTCGACGACGAGGGCGGCCGCGGGGTCGTGAAACACGGCGTTGATGCCCAAAACACGCACGCGAAAACCCCTCTTTCGATCAGGGTTAATCCCCTATAGAAGATTGACCCACGGCGGTCGCGGTGAAACAGGGTCGGCTGCGGGGGGCCAAACGCCCGACTGCCGGCCCCGGAACCACGCGACCGTCTCGGCAAGACCCTCCTCAGGCGGCACCTTGGGCTCCCAGCCCAGCCGCTCGGAGGCCAGCCGGATGTCCGGGCAGCGGCGTTGCGGATCGTCCTGCGCGGCGCTCACGTAGTGGATCGGCGAGGAACTGCCCGCCAGGTCGCGGATCATCTCGGCCACCTCCAGCACGGTCAGCTCCATCGGGTTGCCGATGTTGACCGGGCCAGTGATGTCGGCGTCGGCCAGCGCGAGCAGGGCAGCCACCGTGTCGTCGACATGGCACAGCGACCGGGTTTGCTGCCCACTGCCCGACACCGTGATCGGTTCGTCGGCCAGCGCCTGGCGGCAGAACGTCGGCACCATCCGCCCGTCGTTGGCCCGCATCCCGGGGCCGTAGGTGTTGAAGATCCGGGCCACGGCCACGTTGCCGCGGCCAGCGCGGTGGTAGGCGAGCACCAACGCCTCCGCGAACCTCTTGGCCTCGTCGTAAACGCTGCGTGGGCCGATGGGATTGACGTTTCCCCAATAGGTCTCGCGTTGAGGGTGCTCGAGCGGATCGCCGTAAACCTCGCTGGTGGAGGCCAGCACGAGGCGAGCGCCGCTGCGCTCGGCGATGTCCAGGGCGACCGAGGTCCCATGGGCCCCAACGCGCAGCGTTTGTATCGGCAGCCGCAGGTAATCCGGTGGGGAGGCCGGCGAGGCCAGGTGGAAAACGGTGTCGAAGCGCCGGTCGAGCCGGGAATCCCCGGAGCTGGAGGTGATGTCGTGTTCGACGAACTGGAGCCCGGGGCGACGCTGGAGGTCGGCGACATTGCCCGGTGCGCTGGTGGACAGGTCGTCGACGCACACCACCTCGGCGCCGCGGTCGAGCAACCGGTGGCAGAGGTGCGTGCCGAGGAAACCCGCTCCCCCGGTGACAAGGACGCAATTGGATTCCAGCACGGGTCGCGGGTACCCATATTGGAGGCGGTGAAACGACGGTTTGCCGGGAACCTTCCCGGGGTAGATGGCCGTCATGGAGGACGCCGGGCTGCGCATGTCGTTTGTCATCGCGACCCGCGACCGTGCCGAGGGACTCCGGCAGACGCTGGCACGCCTGCTCGACACCACGCCGTGCCCGATCACGGTGGTGGACAATAATTCTCACGACCACACCCGCGAGGTGGTGCACTCGTTCGCGGGAGCGGATCCGCGGGGCGGCCGCGTGAAGCTGGTGGCGCTGAGCCGCAATCGCGGTGCGGTAGCGCGCAATGTCGGCGTCGCGGCCTGCGCGACCCCGTATGTGGCGTTCTGCGACGATGATTCGTGGTGGGCGGCGGATGCGCCGCGGATCGGCGCCGAACTGTTCGACCGTCACCGGTCTGTGGCGGTGCTGGCGGCGCAGACGGTGGTATGGCCGGCCGGTCGCCGCGATCCGTTCAGCGACGTGCTGGCGTCGAGCCCGCTCGGCCGCAGGCGTGGCATGCCGGGGCCCGCCGTGCTTGGCTTCCAGTCGTGTTCGGCGATGGTGCGCGCGTCGGCGTTTTTGGCCGCGGGTGGGTTCAGCCCGGTGCTGCACTTCCGCGGCGAGGAGCAGCTGCTCGCACTGGATCTGGCAGCGGCGGGCTGGGAACTGTGCTACTGCCCGGAGCTGATCGCGTTCCATCAGCCGTCGCCGGTGCGGGCGGCCCCGGCCGCGCAGAAGGCACGGGTGCTGCGCAACGACTTCCTCACCTGTTTGATGCGGCGGCCAGCAGACCGGTGCGTGTCCACACTGCGGCTGTTATTGCTCGCCGCGACGGGGGATTGCGCGCACGCTCGAGCGGTCGCTGAGGCGCTGGTCCGGCTGCCGGTCGCGCTGGGCCGGCGCCGCCGGCTGTCCGCGGACCTGGAGCACAAGGTACGCCAACTCGAGGCAGCGGCTTAACCCGACTGCCGAGACGCCGTCACCGGCTGCGACGCCGGCGCCATGCGCTGGTACACCTTCAAGGTGTCGGCGGCGATCCGGTCCCAGGAATAGCGCGATTCGGCGCGGGCGCGTCCCGCCCGGCCCCATTCGGCCAACCGGGCCGGGTCGGCGAGCATCGCGTTCAACGCCTCGGCGCACGCCCCCGGGTCGCGCGGCGGCACCAGCACGCCGGTGCCGCCGTCGACAACGGTGTCGAGCATGCCGCCGACGGCCGCGGCCAGCACCGGCACCCCGCACGCCATCGCCTCGACGGGCACGATGCCGAACGGCTCGTACCACGGGGTGCAGGCGACCACGTCGGCCGAGCGCAGCAGCGCGGGCATCTCCGGCCGGGACACCGACCCGGTCAGGCGAACCCGGTCGGCCACGCCAAGCTCGGCGGCGAGCGTCGAGAGCCGAACGGCTTCGGGGTCGAAGCCCAAACCGCCGACGTCCGGGCCGCCGACGATCAGCAGCTCGGTGCCGGGCACCGCGACAATCGCACGCACGAGAATGTCGAACCCTTTGCGGGGCACCAATCTCCCGACGGCCACCACCCTGCGCCGGGCGCTTCGCTGGGCACGCGGGCCGTCCGGGGTGAAGCGCTTGAGATCCACCCCGCATGGGATCACCGAGGTCCGGGACCGGGGCCGCCCCAGCCGGACCAGCTCAAACACCTCATCCGTGCTGGTGGCGGCGACCCAGTCGGTGTCGCGGGCCAGCACCTCCTCCAGGTGCGCCCGGGCGGCGGGACTGGTGTCCTGCACGCCCTGATGGCGTCGCTTGACCACACCCAGCGCGTGGAAGGTCTGCACCATCGGAATGTTGCGGCGCCGCGCGGCGAACCTGGTGGCCACTCCGGACATCCAGAAGTGCGCGTGCGCGATGTCGGGCCGTTCGGTGATCCACTGCTCGGCGAGAAACTCACCGAACGGGCCCATGTGCTCGAGCAGGTCGTCCTTGCCCAGGTTCGTCGCGGGCCCGGCGGGCACGTGCACCACCGTGTAGCCCGCCGCGGTACGGACGCGCTCGGGGAGACCCGCATCGTCGCGGCGGGTGTACACCAGAACCTGGTGGCCACGGCGGGCCATCGCGGCGGACAACTCGGCAACGTGCACGTTCTGGCCACCGGCGTCGACGCCGCCCAACGCCGCCAGCGGACTGGCGTGTTCGGAAATCATTGCGATCCTCATCCGGCTTCCCTCCCCACTCACGCACAGATCCCAGCGATGAGCTGCTCCCAGTCCCGCAGGAACCGCTGCAGCCCGAAGTGATGCAGAGCGAACTGACGGGCCGACTTGCCCGCGGCTCGCGCCGCCTCCGGCTCCGACACAAACAACCTCAGCGCACCGGCGAGCGTCTCGACGTCCGCGCTGAGAACGCCGGCCTCGCTGGGCACCACCAGCGGCGCCATCGTCGACGCCACCGCGACGATCGGCATGGCCAAGTGCATGGCCTCGATCAGCGACAGCCCCAACGACGTCCACCGTGCGGTGTGCAGATAGACCCGGCGGCGTGCCAGCTGGCGGTGCAGTTCGGGTGCGCGCACATCGCCGCGCCCGCGCACCTGCCCGCCGAGGCGGCTGTCGGTGAGCGCCCGCGTGCCCATGCCCCAGACGTCGAGCGGGACGTCGGCGGACAGCCGGCCGAGGAGATCGACGCCGACGACACGGTTGCGGCGCAGCGGCTCGTTGATCATCGTGGCGGCGGCCGCCAGTTCGCCGGTGTAGAGCTCTCCAGGATCGGCGATGCCGTGGGTGATGACCGTCGTCGGCGCAATCCCGTTGTCCCACATCAGTCGATTGAAGTCGGTGACGTGCACCAGCGTGATGTCGGAGCGGTCGGCGACAGGGTGGCGGCTGTCCACCGGTGAGGGCCGCGGCGCATTGTGCTCGACGTACACCGCGGGCACGTCGACACCGGGCCGCCTGCGCAGCCCCCGGGCGATGAGCTCGAGTTCCTCGGGACGCTGCAGCACGACCAGGTCGACGTGTTCGTCGGCCAACTTCTCGACCGCGATTTCGTCGGCGCGCGGCCATTGCCGCCCGCACAGGCCGCGCCCGTTCGCGTCGCGGGCCGCGTTGCGCGGCAGCAGGTAGCGATGCCGACCTTGCACGAATGCCTCGGTCCACGAGCCATGGACGTGCCAGAGCAACACGGTTCGCACCGATGTTGCTGTCGGCATACGAAAAGTACTTCCCCGGCCCCCGGGCCGCCAAACATGGCGGGGCTGGTCAGCCCGTCGTCAGATCGCGGGTGGCCGGGCCCTCGAGCAATGTGCCGTCGGGAGCAAAACGGGAGCCGTGCAGCGGGCACTCCCAGTCCTGGTCGGCGTCGTTCCAGTTCACGATGCCGCCCAGATGCGGACACACCGGCGAAACCCGGTGCTCGGCGCCGTCGACCACGCACCGGGCCTCAAGGTGCCATGGCGGGCCGCTGACGATACCGCCCTCGTCGTTTTCCGGGCTGCGGTGAACGGACCGGACCACGGGCGTGACCCACCCCTTCGCCAGGTTGAGACCAACCTCGAGATTGGCCTGCGCGGCGGTGGCCAGCCCGCGCAACTCGTGCGGACTCCAGCTGGCGAACGCGTTGGCCCAGTCCATCCGGCCGCCAAGCAGGCGGCTGGACAGCGCCAACGCCGCGGCTGCGCCGTTCGTCATGCCCCATTTGTTGAAACCCGTTGCGACGAAGATAGATTCATTGTTCGGCAGGATGGGGCCGACGTAGGGCAGTTCGTCGATCGGCGTGTAGTCCTGGGCGGACCAGTAATGCGTCTGGACCGCACCCGGGTAGTGCACACGCGCCCACTTCGACAGCTCGTCGAGCGCAGCGGTCGGGCTCTTGGCGCGCCCGACCGGGTGGCCGGCGCCGCCGACGATCAGCCGCTCGCCGTCCGGGGTCGGGGCGTAGCGCACCGAGCGGGTCGGCGAGTCGGCCGAAATCATCATCGGCCTGGTGATGTTGCCGGGCACCCGGTAGGCCATGCAATAGGACCGGCTGGGCTTGAGCCGGGCGAAAAAGCCGCCGCGGTCCAGGATCGGGATGCCGGTCGCCAGCACCAGTTGCTTGGCGGCCACCTCGGTGTCAGCGCCGCGGCCGTCGTTCACCTGCACGGCGAGCCCGTCGCCGTGGCCGCCGACCCGGCGCACCCGGGTGTGCTGGACAAGCCGCCCGCCGCGCGCGAGGAGCTCGGTGACCAGGGTGTCCAGGAACGGCATGGGGTCGAACTGCGCCTGATCGGGCAGCCGCACGCCGCCGTGATACGGGAACGGCACATCGGCGTCGTCGTCCCAGTCCGCGGGCAGCCCCACGGCGCGGCACGCTTGAAGTTCGGCGCGGGCCGCGGCGACACCCTTGCCGGATTGGGCGTAGGTGTAGGCGTCTTCGCGCTGGACCGCCACACCGTGGGCCGCGCAGTGGTGCAGCACCCACTCCTGTCCCTCCCGGTTCCCGGTCACGTAGTCACGGGCGGTGTTGGGCCCGTGCCTGGCGATGATCTTGGACAGATGGGTGCCCTGCAGCAGGCTGATCTTGGCGGTGGTGTTGCCGGTGGCGCCCGCGCCAACGGTGCGGGCCTCCACGACCAGGACGTCCTTACCGGCCCGCGCCAGCAACACCGCCGTTATCAGACCGGTGATGCCCGCGCCGACGACCACCACGTCGACTGCCCGGTCAAGGTCGTCCACGGTGCTTGCCGCCCAAGCTGGTTCGGCGCGGTCAGCTAACCACAGAGAAGTCATGGGTTGCGTTATTACCCGGTGAACCGGAGACGAAACGCTGTTTTGCGGGTCGGGCCCCCGGGTAGCTTTCGCAGTGTGACAGGTGGCCCTGATTCCGACGAACCCATCGGTGCAGAGGTGCCCATCGCCGATGCGGTCGAGCAGCGACTCCCGGTCGGTGAGCCCCATGTGCTGTCCGAGGACTTCCAGCCCACCGAGGCCAGCGCAATAGCGGCCGACACGCCCGCGCCGACCGACGTCGATCCGGCCGACTGGCAGGAGCAGCTGACAAGCGCCGACTACGGTGACGAGGACTGGGACGACGACATCAGCTAACGGACGTGATATCGGTCACGCCGCTGGAGCGCGGCCAGGACGCGGGTTTAACCGGTTGGCCCACCGGGAACACGGTGCCGGCGGCGGCAAGCAACGGCGCTCGTCGCCGCACGGAGCGACCGCGCTCAAGCAGAAAGCAGCCAACAAGGGAGGACTCCATGGCGGAAAACAGCGGACCCGAGGAAGCCATCAGGGGCGTCGTCGAGGACGCGAAGGGCAAGGCCAAGGAAGCCGTCGGCACCGTGACCGGGCGCGACGACCTGGTCCGCGAGGGCAAGGCGCAGCAAGACAAGGCCGAGGCACAGCGTGACGCCGCCAAGAAGGAAGCCCAGGCCGAGTCGGCCCGTGCGGGTGCCAAAGCAGCAGAGGAACGTCAGAAGTCCAATCAGTAAAGCGACGCCGACGCCGGTGGGCCCAGTCCGGATCGGACTGGGCCCACCGCCTTCTGGAAGTTAATTTCAAAAAAATCAGCCACGTGCCGGCGGCGACTGGCGCGCGAGCCGGGCCACCCGGCGACGCTCCAGATAAACCCACACCGACCCGCCGACGGCGGCCAGCACCGCGACGACGCCCAGTACGATGGTCCACACGAGTTGACTCATCCCGGCCGCCGCAAGGCAGGCCACCAATGCCACGATGGCCAAGCCCATCAGGAAATAGCCCGGCAGGCCCCGGGTGTCCTTCATCGCCTCCCCGGCGCGCGGGATGGTGGTGCGAGCATTGTCGGTCGGATCGATGTCTGCCATCTGCTCTCCTCTCGCGATCAAGCCGTGGCTACCCGGGCTGTGCCGGCACGAAACCGCCCGGCGGGCAAGCCACGTCGGGATCGCGGCGCGCCGGCGTCACGCGGCGGGCCGATGCGAGTGGCCGGCCGGGTGATCAGCCATCCACCGGGCCTCGATGTGACGCACCCGGCGATGTTCCATGGCGATCCAGGCGGAGCCGGCCGCCATCGACGCCAGCGCGACCACGCCGGTCGCCATGATCCACTCGTGATGTTTGTACGCGGCTACCGCCACACAGGCGATCAGCGCGATAAGGCCCACCGCCAGCAGGAAGAATCCCGGCCAGAGGTAGGTGTCGATCATCGACTCACCGGCGTGCTGGTGATGTGTGCGGGAGTGATCAACCGGGTCGTGATGCGTATCTCCCATCGCATCTCTCCTTTGGTAGAGATGGTAGAGACAGCAACCAGGATACAGGCTGTGACGTGCGGTTATATCGTTTCATCACGGCGACATCAGGGCGACGGGCACGGTCATCGTCAACACGACCAGCATCAGCAGCATCAAAAACCAGCCGGCGCCCTGCCAGATCCACCAGCCGCCGCGCGCGCGCCACACCCGGTAGGTGCGCACGAAGGCCATCACCCCGCCGACGGCCAGGATGACCGCCGGGCCGAGGGCCAGTGTGTTGCGCTGGATCGCGTTGCAGCGCGCCAGGGACACCTGCCCGGACGCCGAGCCCGTCTTGCAGTCGTTGAGCCAGAGCAGGGCGGCCAACAGCACGACGAGCGCGATCGCCACGACGATGGCGGTGAAGCGAGCCGCCCCCGCGAACGTCCGCCGATCGCGTCGGGGCTCGCCGGTGTCGGGCGCCATTTTCATGGTTGTCGCATTCCCGGTGTGCCCCCGGGGAAAACGCGGCCGGTCAGCCGCCGACGCGCTGGTGCGCGGTCAGCAGCAACCGGTCAAACTCCGACCGCGGCGGCAGTTGGTCCTGGTAGTCCTGCGCGGTGAAATCGGCGGCGATCCGCTCGGCCAGCATCCGCAGCTTGACGTTGGTCTCCTGGGAGCGCCAGCGCAGCAGCTCGAACGCGGTGTCGGCGTCGATGCGGTACACCAGCATCAGCATGCCCTTGGCCTGCTCGATCACGCCGCGGCTTTCGGCGATCTCGGCCACCGCTTCGGTGACCATCAGTTGGCGGTTCTGATCCATCATCGGAGTCACGTCGACATAGAACCCGTGTGTTCCGATCACCCCGCCACCGTCGTCGTAGAGCCGATCACCCACCACGACGACGTGGTGGACATTGCCCTGCACGTCGACGATGCGGTGCCGGGTGCTGAAGGCCTGGGCGGTGCGGCGAATCTGCTCCAACGTCGCGGCAACCTGCCTGTAGTCGTCGGGGTGTTTGTGGGACAGCACGATTTCGGTGGTGGGTTGGACTTCTCCGGGCTCATAGCCGTGCATTCGCTGCACTTGCGGCGACCATTCCCACCGCTCATCAGCAAAGTAAAACTGGAACCAGCCGACGCGCTGCGGCGCGCCACCGGCCAACGCCTGCTCGAGGGGGGACGCGGCGCCCTCGTCGACCGACTCTTCGGCCATGGCACGAAGAATAGCCTCGTGGAGCGGGTATTACCTTGCGCACGGGTGACTCAGCCGCCGGACAGCTCCCACACGCTGGCCGACATCCGGTTGCTGATCGCGTCGGCGTTGCCCTGGCCACCGTCGTCGCCCTGACACGACATGACCTGGACGATCACGTTGACCCGCACCCGGGCCTGCCCGTAGCACACCCAGAGCATCGGCAAATCCGTCTGTTCCTTGTTCCACCGCACCGTGTCGGCGCCGACGTCGTTGACCGCGAACCGCCACGCGGCCTCGGTCTTGACGTTGCGGCCGTCACAGGTCGGCAGGCCGGCCGCGGCCGCAGTGAAAGCTTTTGCAGCGCTTGCCGTGTCGGGGTACACGGCGGCAGCCTCGGCGACGACGTGGTCGTGCTGGGTGGCGCGGCCGTCGGACAACAGCAACAGACGGAAGGCGCTGAAGCCGTCGCCGATGAACGGTTGCATGCCGACGGTGTCGAGTCCGGCACACGGACCCTCCGCCGGATCGCCGGCCACCGGTCGAGCCACATCGGCCTGCAACCCCAGCTTCGCCCCGACGACGCCGCTCAGCTGCGGCGGGGTCAGCAGGATGTTGTCGAGATCGCCACCGGACAGCGCCCGGCCGGCGTGCGCCGGCGGGACAACGCCGCGTCCGTCGATCGGTTGCGCACAGGCGGCCAGCACCGGCGCCGCGGTGAACAGTCCCGCGAGGGCCGCCAGCAGCCGCATGACGGCATCTTACAGGTGAGAACCGCGCCCCCAGCAAACCAGGCAGGCCCCCCGGCGGGACTTGTCGGACCTGGTTGGCACCATGGATGGATGACTGGCGATCGGTCGCTCGCTCGGTTCGGAGCCGCGACGCGCGAGTGGTTCGCGGGCACCTTCGAGGCGCCCACCCGGGCGCAGGCCGAAGCCTGGTCGGCGATCGCCGATGGCGACAACACCCTCGTCATCGCCCCCACCGGCTCGGGCAAGACCCTTGCGGCTTTCCTGTGGGCGATCGACCGGCTGGCCGCCGAATCCAGGTCGGGTACCAGCGTCCTGTACGTCTCGCCGCTGAAGGCGCTGGCCGTCGACGTGGAGCGCAACCTGCGTACGCCGCTGACCGGCATCACCAGGACCGCCCAGCGGCTGGGCCTGCCCGCTCCGCGGATCTCGGTGGGGGTGCGCTCCGGCGACACCCCGGCCGCGCGCCGCCGGGAGCTGATCACCCGGCCACCCGACATCCTGATCACCACCCCCGAGTCGCTGTTCTTGATGCTGACCTCGGCCGCCCGCGACACCCTGGCCGGGGTGCAAACCGTGATCGTCGACGAGGTGCACGCGGTGGCGGGCACCAAGCGGGGGTCGCATCTGGCGTTGTCGCTAGAACGGCTGGACATGCTTTCCGCGGCAACCGGCAGGTGCGCCCACGGGCGCCCCGCGCAGCGCATCGGCCTTTCGGCCACCGTGCGGCCCGCCGAGGAGGTCGCCCGGTTCCTGTCCGGGCACGCCCGCACCACGATCGTCGCGCCGCGCGCGGACAAGACCTTCGACATGTCGGTGGTCGTGCCCGTGCCCGACATGGCGAACCTGGAGAACAACACGATCTGGCCGGACGTCGAGCAGCGCATCGCCGACCTGATCGAGGCGCACCGGTCCACGATCGTGTTCGCCAATTCCCGTCGACTTGCCGAGCGGTTGACGTCGCGGCTCAACGAGATTCACGCCGAACGGTCGGGAGAGGAACTGTCCGCGCACCGCAATCCGCGGGTGCCCGGCGGGGCGCCGGCGCAGATCATGGGCATGAGCCAGACATTCGGCGCCGAGCCGCTGCTGGCTCGGGCGCATCACGGCTCGGTCAGCAAGGAGCAGCGCGCCGCGGTGGAGGACGACCTGAAAAGCGGCCGGCTCAAGGCGGTCGTCGCCACCTCCAGCCTCGAACTCGGAATCGACATGGGCGCGGTCGATCTGGTAATCCAGGTCGAGGCGCCGCCATCGGTGGCCAGTGGGTTGCAGCGCATCGGCCGCGCCGGCCACCAGGTCGGCGAGATCTCCCGCGGGGTGGTGTTCCCGAAGCACCGCACGGATCTGGTGAGCTGCGCGGTGACCGTCGAGCGCATGCTGCAGGGCCGGATCGAGCAGCTCGACGTCCCGGCCAACCCGCTCGACGTGCTGGCTCAGCAGACCGTCGCGGCGTGCGCGCTGGAGCAGCTGGACGCCGATCTCTGGTTCGACGCGGTCCGGCGCAGCGCGCCGTTCGCGACGCTGCCGCGCAGCGCTTTCGAGGCGACGATGGACCTGCTGAGCGGAAAGTATCCGTCGACCGAATTCGCGGAGCTGCGGCCGCGGCTGGTCTACGACCGGGACGCCGGGACACTCACCGGCCGGCCGGGTGCGCAGCGACTGGCCGTCACCTCCGGCGGCGCGATCCCCGACCGCGGCATGTTCACGGTGTACCTCGCGGCAAGCGGGGATTCCGGGAAGCCGTCGCGCGTCGGCGAACTCGACGAGGAAATGGTCTACGAATCACGCCCCGGCGACGTGATATCGCTGGGCGCGACGAGCTGGCGGATCACCGAGATCACACACGACCGGGTACTGGTGATCCCGGCGTTCGGCGAGCCGGCACGGCTGCCGTTCTGGCACGGCGACGGTGTGGGCCGGCCGGCCGAACTCGGCGCGGCGCTGGGCACATTCACCGGCGAGCTGGCCCGCCTCGATGACGAGGCTTTCCGGAAGCGCTGCGCCGCTTTGGGTTTGGCGGGGCAGGCCACCCAGAACCTGCGACAGCTGCTCGACGACCAGCGCCGAGCCACCAACGCGGTTCCAACCGACACCACGCTGGTGGTGGAGCGATTCCGCGACGAGCTCGGCGACTGGCGGGTCATCCTGCACTCGCCGTACGGGCTTGGGGTGCACGGACCGCTGGCGCTGGCGATCGGCCGGCGGCTACGCGAGCGGTACGGCGCCGAGGAGAAGCCGACGGCCTCCGACGACGGGATCGTCGTGCAGATGCCCGACACCGAAGATGCTCCGCCGGGGGCCGAACTGTTCGTGTTCGACGCCGACGAGATCGAACCGATCGTCACGGCCGAGATCGGCGGGTCGGCGTTGTTCGCCTCGCGGTTCCGGGAGTGCGCCGCACGGGCGTTGCTGCTGCCCCGGCGCCACCCAGGCCGGCGCTCGCCGCTGTGGCATCAACGTCAACGCGCCGCGCAGTTGCTCGACGTCGCCCGCAAGTACCCGGACTTCCCGATCGTGCTGGAGACGGTTCGGGAATGCCTGCAGGACGTGTACGACGTGCCGGCGCTGACCGAGCTGATGACGCGGGTCGCGCAGCGCCGGGTCCGGGTGGTCGAGGTCGAGACCACAACCCCGTCTCCGTACGCGGCTTCGCTGCTGTTCGGTTATGTCGGCGCGTTCATGTACGAGGGCGACGCGCCGCTCGCCGAGCGCCGGGCCGCGGCGTTGGCACTGGACACCACGCTGCTGGCCGAGCTGCTCGGCCGGGTCGAGCTGCGGGAACTGCTCGACGGCGAGGTCGTCGCGGCCACCCACCGGCAACTGCAGCATCTGAGCCCGGACCGGCGGGCCCGCGACGCCGAGGGCGTGGCCGACCTGCTGCGGCTGCTCGGCCCGCTGACCGAGGAGGAGATCGCCGAGCGGTCCACCGCGGCCGTCCCCGGCGACCGGGAGCCCCCCGCTCCCGGGGGGGTCGGCGGCTGGCTGGAGGGCCTGCGCGCGGCGCGGCGCGCGGTCACCGTGTCCTACGCGGGGCGGACGTGGTGGGTCGCGATCGAGGACATCGGTCGCCTGCGTGACGGTGTGGGCATCGCCGTGCCGCCCGGGGTGCCGGTGAGCTTCACGGAGCCGGTGGCCGACCCGCTGACGGAACTGCTCGGCCGCTATGCCCGTACCCGCGGCCCGTTCCGCACGGCCGAGGCCGCCGAGCGGTTCGGGCTCGGTCTACGGGTGGCCGCCGACGTCCTGGGCAGATTGGCCGTCGACGGCAAGCTGACGCGCGGCGAGTTCACCGACGGTGACCAGTGGTGCGACGCCGAAGTGCTGCGGATGCTGCGCCGACGGTCGCTGGCCGCGCTGCGGGCCCAGGTCGAGCCGGTCAGCACCGCCGCGTACGGCCGGTTCCTGCCGGCCTGGCAGCAGGTGGGCGCGCACGCAACATCGGGAATCGACGGGCTTGGGGCCGTGATCGAGCAGCTCGCCGGGGTGCCGATGCCGGCGTCGGCGATCGAGCCGCTGGTGCTGTCGCAGCGGGTCCGCGATTACCACCCGGCGATGCTCGACGAGCTGCTGTCGGCCGGGGAAGTCACCTGGTCGGGCGCGGGCGTGATATCGGGCAGCGACGGCTGGATCGCGTTGCACACCGCCGACACCGCGCCGCTGTCGTTGGCGCCGCCGACCGAGATCGAGTTCACCGACCGGCACCGGATGATCCTCGAGACGTTGCGTCACGGGGGCGGTTTTTTCTTCCGCCAGTTGGCTGAAAGCGCCGACGCCGCGGAGCTCAGGCAGGCGCTGTGGCAGTTGGTGTGGGCCGGCTGGGTCACCGGCGACACGTTCGCGCCGGTGCGAGCGCTGCTGGCCGGACCGCAGCGCGGCAGGCACACCACGCCGGCCCATCGGCAGCAGCGCAGGCCACCGCGGTTGAGCCGGTACAGCGTCGCGCACGCGCACGCGCAGGCGCGGGCGGCGGATCCGACCGTGGCCGGCCGGTGGTCGGCGCTGGCGGCACCGGAGCCGGATTCCACGGTGCGGGCGCACTTCACCGCGGAGTTGCTGCTCGGTCGCCACGGGGTGCTGACCAAGGGCAGCGTCGCGGCGGAGGGGGTGCCCGGCGGCTTCTCGACCCTGTACAAGGTGCTCACCGCGCTGGAAGACGCGGGCCGCTGCCAGCGCGGCTACTTCGTCGAGTCACTGGGCGGGGCGCAGTTCGCGGTCGCGTCGACCGTCGACCGGCTGCGTTCGTTCTCGGACAGCGTCGACCCCGACCGACCGGAGTACCGGGCGGTGGCGCTGGCCGCCGCCGACCCGGCCAACCCGTACGGGTCGGCGTTGCCGTGGCCGGCCAAACCGGCGGCGGGCGACGAGGAGACCGCGCACCGACCCGGCCGCAAGGCGGGCGCGCTGGTCGTGCTCGTCGACGGCGCGCTGCTGTGGTTCCTGGAGCGTGGCGGCCGCTCGCTGCTGAACTTTCGCGCCGCGGATCCCGAGGCGCAGCGCACCGCCGCGGGTGCGCTGGCCGAACTCGTCCGCGCCGGACGGGTCGGCGGGCTGTTGGTCGAACGGGTCGACGGCGCGGCGGTGCTGGAGCCGGCGCCGACCGACGAGCGCGCGGAGGTGGCGGCGGCGCTGGTGGACGCCGGGTTCGTCAGGACACCGCGTGGGCTGCGGTTGCGGCGATGAGCGAAGACGAAGAATGGTGAGATGCCCGAAGGCGACACCGTCTGGCACACCGCGGCCATGCTCCGTGACGGCCTGGCCGGCAAGGCCCTGACCCGCTGCGAGGTGCGGGTGCCGGCGTTCGCCACCATCGATCTCTCCGAAACCACCGTCGACGAGGTGATCAGCCGCGGCAAGCACCTTTTCATCCGGGCAGGCGGGGCCAGCATCCATTCGCACCTGAAGATGGACGGTAGCTGGCGGGTGGCCGGTCCGGACCGGCGCCGTTGGCGCGACAACGATCACCGAGTCCGGATCATTCTGGAGACAACCGACGTCCAAGCCGTCGGGATCGAGCTGGGGATGCTGGAGATCCTCGACCGCCGACACGACATGTCCGTCGTCGCACACCTCGGCCCCGATCTGCTCGGCGACGACTGGAACCCTTCGGTGGCCGCGGCCAACCTGACCGCCGAAGCTGACCGGCCGATCGCGGCGGCACTGCTGGACCAGCGGGTGATGGCGGGGATCGGCAACGTCTACTGCAACGAGTTGTGTTTCGTCAGCGGTCATCTGCCCACGTCGCCGGTGCGCGAGGTGACCGATCCGGTGCGGCTGGTATCGCGGGCGCACGACATGCTGATGGCCAACCGGTGGCGGTGGAACCGGACCACCACCGGCAACCGGAGACTCGGGCAGGAACTGTGGATCTACGGCAGGCGCGGAAAACCCTGCCGGCGGTGCGGCACGCTGATCGAATCCGACGGCGGCGCGGAGCGGGTCAGTTACTGGTGCCCCAGTTGCCAGAAGTAGCAGCGGGGGCCCCCGGTCGCCGACCGGGTCGGCGTGCGCCGTGGCGCGCCGCGGCGCTGATTGCCGGGGGGCTGCCCGCGTTGGCCTTTCCCGCGCCCTCCTGGTGGTGGCTGGCCTGGGTCGGCCTGGTCCCGCTGCTGCTGCTGGTGCGGTCGGCACCGACGGCGCCCGAGGGTGGTGTGCGGGCGTGGTGCGGCCTCGGCGGATACGTGCTGGCGACACAGTACTGGTTGCTGCCCAGCGCGGGGCCGGCCCTGGCCGCGATGGCCGCCCTCCTCGGCGCGTTGTGGGTGCCGTGGGGGTGGGCCGCGCACCGGCTGCTGTCGGCGCCGCTCACCACCCGCCGCACGCTGGCCGCCGTGGTCGTGCTACCCAGTGCCTGGGTCATGGCCGAGGCGGTGCGGTCCTGGCCGAGCCTGGGTGGACCATGGGCGTCACTGGGCGCCTCGCAGTGGAACCAGCCCGCCATGCTGGCGTCGGCTGCCCTCGGGGGGGTGTGCCTGACCAGCTTCTTGGTGGTTGCGGTGAACACCGCGATCGCCGCAGCGATCCTGCGCCCAGCGCTATCGCACCAAGTCGTGGCGCTGGCGGTGGCGCTGGCGTGCGCTCTCGTCGGTCCGGCCTGGTTCGTGGCCGGACCCGCGCCCCCGGTCGGACCGACCGCCCGGGTGGCTCTGGTTCAGCCTGGCCGCATCGACGATGCGGCCTCGCGCCTGGCGGCCGGCGAAGCGCTCACCGCGACCCTGGCCGACCGGCACACCGACCTGGTGGTGTGGGGAGAAAGCAGCGTCGGAGTCGACCTCGGCAGCCACCCACACACCCTGACCGGTTTGACGCAGCTCTCGCGTCGGGTCGGCTCAGACCTGCTCGTCAACGTCGACGCGCCGGCGCCGACAGGGGGAATTTACAAGTCGTCCGTGCTCATCGGACCGGACGGATCACACGGCGCCTACCGGAAACTTCGGCTGGTGCCCTTCGGCGAGTACGTACCGCTGCGCCCGATGGTCGGCTGGATCACCCGCCACACCAAGGCCGCCGCCGAGGACCGGCGGCGCGGCAGCGGGCCAGCGGTGCTGGAGACCGGGTCGCTGGTCATCGGAGCGTTGATCAGCTTCGAGGCGACCTTCTCCGACCTGCCCCGCCGCGACGTGCAGCTGGGCGCGCAATTGCTTGCATACCAGAGTTCCACCTCGACGTTCCAGGGAAGTTGGGCACAGCCGCAGCTCGCCAGCCAGGTCGCGGTGCACGCCGTGGAGGTGGGCCGCCCGGCGGTACATGCCGGCTTGTCCGGCGACAGCGCGGCCTTCGACGCTCGGGGCCATCGGCTCACGTGGTGCCCGGCCAGCTACCGCGGTGTGACCGTGGTGAGCGTTCCACTCGGATCCGACACCACGGTGTATCAACGCGTGGGCGACTGGGTGCCGGCGCTGGCAATCTTGCTGCTCACCGGCGCGGGCGTGGCGACACTGCGGTCGCGCCGCTGAACCCGGGCGGCGATCATTCGAACAGGTGCAGGCGGGACGCGATGTAGTCCTCGACGGTCTGGGCCGGCTGGCCGGTGACGCGCTCGACGTCGTCGGTGGCCCGGTCGTAGCGGTTTTCGCGGTGCAGCCGCGCCATCGTCGCGATGTGCTGCTGAACGTGATCGGGCAGCCCGGAGGGTCGAAGGCATTCGCGCAGCCACTCATCGTAGGGCTTGTCCGCGGCCGTGACCGGACGCTTCAGCGCCCGCGAGTACTGTTCGGCGAGGCCGTGGATGTCGAGGACCTGCGGTCCGGTGAGCTCGTACACCTTGCCGATGCGGCCCGCGGGGTCACGCAGCACGGTCGCGACGACTCGCGCCACATCCGACGTCGCGATCGGTGCGGTGTGGCCGGCACCGAACGGCAGCGCCAAGACCCCGCGCTCACGCACCGACCGCCGGTCCAGGAGTGTGAAGATCGGGTTGTCGAGGAACACCGTCGGCCGCACGTGCACCACCGGCACGCCCGACCAGTTCATGATCTGCTCGGAAAGCCAATGCAGCCGCTGCTGGCGGGACTCCTCGGTGCTGGTCAGCGTCATCTGCGACACCGTCAGCTGCGACATGTTCACGATCACCTCCAGCCCGCCGTGGTCAAGTGCCGCAGCACAGACGACCGCGGTGGCCTGCAGGTAGTCCAGCGAGACGCTCATGTTGAAGAACATGCGGTCCACGCCGTCCATCGCGGCCACGACGTCCTCCGGACGGGTGAGGTCACCGACAACAACTTCCGCGCCGAGTTCACGCAGCCGATCGGCCCGGACGTCGTCGCGGTGCACCATCCCCCGCACCTGTTCGCCCTTTTCAAGCAGTAGGTCCACAACGATGCGGCTCACGCCGCCGACTGCGCCTGCTGCGCCGGTAATCAGGTACATGCTCTTAAGTTAGCGGTAGGGGAGTCAAGCGTGCGCACGCTGATGTAGCGGCGCGCGTAACCGCTGACCGGGTCGACGAACTCCAGGCCGTGGGCCAGCAGTTGCAACGGCGAGCTGAAATCGTCCGGCGCCACATCGACAACCAGCGGGTACAGCGGGTCGCCGATGATCGGCAGGCCGATCGACGCCATATGCACCCGCAGCTGGTGGGTGCGCCCGGTCCGCGGCGTCAGCCGATACACATCGCCGCCCAGCGGCTCGATCAACGTCTGGGCGTTGGGTTCCCCCGGCTCCGTTACAGTCTGTAAAAACCCGCGCCGCTTGACAATCCGGGATGCCACCACGACCGGCCGGGTCACGCACCCGTCACCGTCGCAACGGGCCAGATACGTCTTGCGCACCAGCCCGCGGGCGAACAGCGTCTGATACCGGCCGCGCAGCGCACGCCGGGTGGTGAACAGCAACACACCTGCGGTCAGCCGGTCCAGGCGGTGGGCGGGACTGAGCTCCGGCAGGTCCAGTTCGCGGCGCAACCGCACCAACGCCGTCTGCGCGACATGGCGGCCACGCGGCATCGTCGCCAGGAAATGTGGCTTGTCGACCACGACGATGTCGTCGTCACGGTGCAGCACCGGGATGGCGAACGGCACCGGCACCTCGTCGCCGAGCTCGCGATAGAAGTACACCAGCGCGCCGGCGGGCAGCACCGCTTCCGGGCCGAGCACCGATCCGTCGACGTCGACAACCTCGCCGGCCAGCACCTTGGCGGCCCCGGCCGGCCCCAACCTCACCCCCAACTCGTCGAGCACCGATCCGCCCCGCAGCCGCAGCCGCGCGGGGCCCAGCCCGTCGCGCACGGGCAGCGGCGCCGGTCTCAATTCAGCGGGACCGGTTCGAGGATCTCGGCGCGGGCCTCGGGGGCGGCTTGGCGCAGCGCGTCGGCCGACTCGTCGTCGGGCTGCTGCTGGGAGCGGATCTCGGCGTCCACCCGCGCGATGTAGGTGTCGACCTCGCGCCGGATGTCCTCGGCGTCCCAACCCAACACCGGCGCAACGACTTCGGCGACCTCGCGGGCGCAGTCCACGCCGCGGTGCGGGTACTCGATCGAGATCCGCATTCGGCGCGCCAGGATGTCCTCGAGGTGCAGCGCGCCTTCGGCGGCCGCCGCGTACACGGCCTCCACCTTCAGGTAGACCGGCGCCTCGGTGATCGGGGCCAGCAGCTCCGGCTTGTCGTCGGCCATGGCCAGCACCTCGCCGATCAGCGAGCCGTAGCGGTCCAGCAGGTGCCGCACGCGGTACGGGTGCAGCCCGTAGTAGGCGCCGACCCGCTCTGCCTGGTTGACCAGCGCGAAATAGCCGTCGGCGCCGAGCAGCGGCACCTTCTCGGTGATCGACGGCGCAACCCGGGACGCGATGAACTCGCTGGCCGCATCCACGGCGTCGGCGCCCATCACCCGGTAGGTGGTGTACTTGCCGCCGGCGATCGCGACCAGCCCCGGCGCCGGCACCGCGACGGCGTGCTCGCGGGACAGCTTGGACGTGTCGTCGCTCTCCCCGGCCAGCAGCGGGCGCAGCCCGGCGTAGACGCCGTCGATGTCGGCATGGGTCAGCGGGGTCGCCAGCACGGTGTTGACGTGGTCGAGGATGTAGTCGATGTCGGCCTTGGTGGCCGCCGGGTGGGCCAGGTCCAGGTTCCAGTCGGTGTCAGTGGTGCCGATGATCCAGTGCGTCCCCCACGGGATCACAAACAGCACCGACCTCTCGGTGCGCAGGATGATCGCCACTTCGCTGACGATGCGGTCGCGCGGGACCACGATGTGCACTCCCTTGGAGGCCCGTACCCGGAACCGTCCCCGCTGCTTGGACAGTGCCTGGATCTCGTCGGTCCACACGCCGGTGGCGTTGATCACCACGTGACCGCGGACCTCGGTCACCACCCCGTCTTCGGAGTCGCGCACCCGCACGCCGATCACCCGGTCGCCCTCGCGCAGCAGCGACACCACCTGGGTGGAGGTGCGCACGACCGCGCCGTAGTGGGCCGCGGTGCGCGCGACGGTCATGGTGTGGCGCGCGTCGTCGACGACGGTGTCGTAGTAGCGGATGCCCCCGATCAGCGAGCTGCGCTTCAGGCCCGGCGCCAGCCGCAGCGCACCGGCCCTGGTCAGATGTTTCTGTGGCGGAACGGATTTCGCGCCGCCCAGCTGGTCGTACAGGAAAATACCGGCCGCCACATAGGGCCGCTCCCACCACCGCCTGGTCAGCGGGAACAGAAACGGCAGCGGCCTGATCAGATGCGGCGCCAGTGTGGTCAGCGACAGCTCGCGTTCGTGCAGCGCCTCGCGCACCAGGCCGAACTCCAGCTGCTCGAGATAGCGCAGGCCGCCGTGGAACATCTTCGACGAGCGGCTCGACGTACCCGAGGCGAAGTCACGCGCCTCCACCAACGCCACCTTCAAGCCGCGGGTGGCGGCGTCCAGCGCGACGCCCGCGCCGACCACACCCCCACCGATCACCACGACGTCGAACTGCTCGGATCCGAGCCGCTCCCATGCGGCGGCACGCTCGCGCGGACCCAGAAACGTCTGTCCGTTGCCTGGAGCCGGGGCAGCCTCGATCACAGGCACTCCCTCTTGTTACCGGTCAGTACTTGACCCCAGATTACGGCTCAATCCAGGTCGTCGTGCGCCATCAGCTGGCGGGCGGCCTCGGTGATCGACCCGGACAGCGACGGGTACACCGATAGCGTCGCCGCCAGATCGGTGACCGACAGCAGGTTCTGCACGGCCAGCGCGATCGGCAGGATCAGCTCCGACGCCACCGGCGCCACTACCACCCCGCCGATCACCACACCGGTGGCAGGCCGGCAGAAGATCTTCACGAACCCGCGCCCCAGGCTGGACATCTTCGCGCGGGCATTGGTGTTCAGTGGCAACACGATGCTCCGGGCCGGCACTGCGCCGCTGTCGATCGCCGACTGCGGCACCCCAACGGCGGCGATCTCGGGGCGGGTGAACACCGCCGCCGCGACAGTGCGCAGCCGGATCGGGGCGACTGCCTCGCCCAGCGCGTGGTACATCGCGATCCGGCCCTGCATCGCGGCCACCGACGCCAGCGGCAGCAGGCCGGTGCAGTCGCCCGCGGCGTAGATGGTCGGCACGGACGTGCGCGAAACCCGGTCGACGGCCAGATAGTTGCCCTTGGCGAGCTCGATACCGACCCGGTCGAGGCCGAGCCCGGTGGTGTTGGGAACCGATCCGACTGTCATCAGCGCGTGGCTTGCATCGACGCACCGGCCGTCGGTCATCTGAACCGTCACCCCGGCGTCGGTACGGATCACCTTGTTGGCGCGGGCGTTCTTGACCAACGTGACGCCGCGGTCGGCGAACACGTCTTCCAGTACGGCGGCGGCGTCGGAATCCTCGTGCGGCAGGATCTGGTCCCGACTGGCCACCACGGTGACCGTCACACCCAGCTCGGTGTAGGCGTTGACGAACTCCGCACCGGTGACGCCGGAACCCACCACGACCAGGTGCTCGGGCAACTGATCCACGTCGTAGAGCTGCCGCCAGGTCAGGATGCGTTCGCCGTCGGGCTCGGCGCCCGGCAGAATCCGCGGGCTGGCGCCGGTGGCGATCAGCACGACGTCGGCGTCGAGCCCCCAGGTGTCCCCCTCGGGTGAGGTGACCTTGACGCGGTGGGCGGCCATGCCCGGGACGTCGTCGACGAACTCGCCGCGGCCGTTGAGCAAGGTCACGCCGTGGCTTTGCAGCGTCTTGGCGATGTCGGCGGACTGCGCCGCGGCGAGCGTCTTGACCCGCCGGTAGAGCTTGGGCACGACGATCTTGGCGTCCTCGAAGTCGAGGTCATAGCCCAGGTCGGGGGCGCGGCGCAGGTCGGTGCGCACCCCGGTGGACGCGATCAACGTCTTCGAGGGCACGCAGTCGAACAGCACGCACGCCCCGCCGATGCCGTCGGAATCCACCACCGTCACGTCGACATCGGAACCGTGCGCGGCCGCGGCCAACGCCGCCTCGTACCCGGCCGGCCCGCCGCCGATGATCACGATGCGCGTTGCCACAGCCCCAACCGTAGCTACTGGCGCAGTTGGGCGCCCGGCCACACCGAAACGCTCTAGGCTTTCCCCGTGCCGCTCTACGCCGCCTACGGGTCGAACATGCATCCCGAGCAGATGCTCGAGCGCGCACCGCACTCCCCGATGGCCGGAACGGGCTGGCTGCACGGCTGGCGGCTGACGTTCGGCGGCGAGGACATCGGCTGGGAGGGGGCCCTGGCCACCCTCGTGGAGGACGCGAACTCGAAGGTTTTCGTCGTGCTCTACGACATGACACCGGCGGACGAGCAGAATCTGGACCGCTGGGAAGGCTCGGAACTGGGCATCCACAAGAAGATCCGGTGCCGAGTGGAGCGGCTGTCGTCGGACACCACCACCGACCCGGTGCTGGCGTGGCTGTACGTGCTCGACGCGTGGGAGGGCGGCCTGCCGTCGGCGCGTTACCTCGGTGTGATGGCCGATGCGGCCGAAAGCGCCGGGGCGCCACCGGACTACGTGCAGGCCCTGCGCACCCGGCCGGCGCGCAACGTGGGTCCCGGCCACGGCGGCTAGCCGAAAACAGCTGTGCCCCAGCCGGTCTCCTCCAGCGCCGGATCAACGAGACAACGCACGCGGCACCGCCGCTGGACGACGAGCCGGAAAGTCCGTCAGGTTTCGAACGCGGCCGCCTGTTCGACGGTGTTGACCAGCACCCGCACCCCGATGGCCAGTGACCTCTCGTCCAGATCGAACGTCGGCTGGTGCAGATCGAGCTGCGGCCCGCGACCTGACCACACCCCCAGCCGCGCCATCGCGCCCGGCACCTCTTCCAGATACCAGGAGAAGTCCTCGCCACCGCCGGACTGGCGTGTCTCGGCCAGCACGTCGGGCCCCACCGCCTCGATCGCGTGGGTCAGGATGCGGGTCGAGATCTCTTCATTGACCACCGGCGGCACACCCCTGCGGTACTGCAGGGTGTGCTCGATGCCCAACGGGGCCAGCAGCCCGGCGACGATCTCCCGGACAACGGACTCCAGCGCCAGCCAGGTGTCGTGGCTGGCGGTGCGGATGGTGCCGGACAGCGTGCCGATCTGCGGGATCGCGTTCGCCGCGACACCGGCATTGACCGCGCCCCACACCATCACGGTGCTGTTGCGCGGGTCGACGCGGCGCGACAGCACCCCCGGCAGCCCGGTGATCAGCGCGCCGAGGCCGTAGACGAGGTCGGCGGTCAGGTGTGGCCGCGAGGTGTGCCCGCCCGGTGACTGCAGGGTGATGTCGATCTGGTCGGCCGCCGAAGTTATCGGGCCGACGGTCACCCCGACCTTGCCCACCACCAGCCGGGGGTCGCAGTGCAACGCAAAGATCCGGGACACGCCGGCCAGCGCCCCCGCCGCGATGGTGTCGATCGCCCCGCCGGGCATCAGCTCCTCGGCCGGCTGAAAAATCAACCGCACCCCAACCGGCAGGTCGGGGACCGACGCCAACGCCAGCGCCGCGGCGAGCAGCACTGCGGTGTGCGCGTCGTGCCCGCAGGCATGAGCGACGTTCGCGATCACCGAGGCGTACGGCGCGCCGGTGCGCTCGGGCATCGGCAACGCGTCCATGTCGGCACGCAGCGCGATCCGCGGCAGGTGGTCGGGTCCCAGGTCGCACGTCAGCCCGGTGCCGGCGGGCAACATCTTGGGGTTGAGCCCGGCGTCGGCCAGCGTGGAAGCGACGAACTGCGTTGTCGCAAACTCCTGGCGGCCCAGCTCCGGATGGGTGTGGATGTGTCGCCGCCAGCCGATCAGGTCGTCGTAATGTGCGGCCAACCACGATTCCGCGGTGTCGGCGAGGCTCATCGGGCCGCCCGTTCCTGTGCCGCCTGCAGCACCCGGTCACGCTCGGCCGGCGTCTCTGCCAGCTGAACCACCGTGCGGGCCAACATGATTGCGCCGTCGACGACGGCGCAATCCGCGCTGGGCCCGGCAGCGGCCGCGGCGAAGCCGGGCTGGTGGAGCGACGCACCACCTGAGTCGATGCCGACGATGGGGTGGATACCCGGCAGAACCTGGGTGACGTTTCCCATGTCGGTGCTGCCCAGCGGCAGCGCGGATTCGACGTCCTCGGACACCGGGCGGCGCCCGCACCGCACCATCTCGGCGCGAAAGGCGGCCGACAGCCACGGGTCCGGTCGCAGTTCGGCGTAGCTGGGCGCGGTTTCGCGTTGGCCATACTCGCAGCCGGTGGCGATCGCGCCGGCAAGGAAGCAGTCGGCCATTCTCTGCTCGAGCTCCCGCAGCGATGGCCGGTCGGCGGCCCGCATCGTGTACTGCAGCGCGGCATGGCCGGGGATCACATTGGTGGCGTGGCCACCGTCGGTGACGATGCCGTGGACCAGCTGACCCGGCGCCAACTGCTGACGCAGCAACCCGACGGCCACCTGGGCGATGGTGACGGCGTCGGCGGCATTGATGCCCAGGTGCGGCGCGACCGCGGCGTGCGACTCACGACCACGGTAGTCGACCGAGACCTCCGTCAACGCAAGCGAACGCGCGGCCGCGATGTCGACAGGACCGGGGTGGACCATCACCGCGGCGGCCACGTCGTCGAATGCTCCGGCCTGGAGCAGCAAAGCCTTTCCGCCGCCCGATTCCTCCGCGGGCGTGCCGATCAGGACGACCTTCAGCCCGAGGCGATCGGCCACCTCGGCCAGCGCGAGCGCCGCGCCGACCGCCGAGGCGGCAATCACGTTGTGGCCGCAGGCGTGCCCGAGTCCGGGCAGCGCGTCATACTCCGCGCACACCGCGACCACCAGATCGCCGCTGCCGTAGTCGGCGCGGAACGCGGTGTCCAGGCCGCCGGGAGCCGACGTGACCGCGAACCCGCGCTCGGCGGCCAGCACCTGCGTCTTCGCGCAGCTGCGGCGCTCGCGGAACGCCAATTCCGGCTCGGCATGGATGTCATGCGACAGCGCGATGAGATCGTCGCGGCGTCGCACCACCACCGCCGAGGCCACCTCCGCCGGCGCCCAGGCATCGGCGTGACCGCACGTCGGCGAACTGGTGGGCATCATCGCAGTATCCCACCCACGGCTAAGCTCGCCGATCATGGATCGGGTCGCCGAACACGCGGCTGGCCTCATCGCCGACCGCACCGGCGTTGCGGGTCATGACGTGGCGGTGGTGCTGGGTTCCGGTTGGGGTCCGGCGGCCGAGCGGTTGGGGCGGCCGACCGCTGTGCTGCCGATGGCCGCATTGCCGGGTTTCGTCCCGCCGGCCGCGGAAGGACATCGCGGGCAAATCCTGTCGATTCCCGTCGGCACGAACCGGGTGCTCGTGCTGCTGGGGCGGATCCATGCCTTCGAAGGTCACGACGTCGCCGACATCGTTCGTCCGGTGCGCACGGCTGCGGCCAGCGGGGTGCGCGCGGTGGTGCTGACCAACGCCGCGGGCGGCCTGCGCACGGACTACACGATCGGCGAGCCGGTGCTGATCCGCGACCACCTCAACCTGACCGGGCGCTCGCCGCTGGTGGGCGCTCAGTTCGTGGACATGGTCGACGCCTATTCGCCGCGATTGCGCAAGCTGGCACACGACGTCGAGCCATCACTTGCCGAGGGCGTGTATGCCGGCATGTCGGGACCCCAGTACGAGACTCCCGCGGAAATCCGCATGCTGCGGGCGCTCGGCGCCGATCTGGTCGGCATGTCCACGGTGCTCGAAACCATCGCCGCCCGGGCTGCCGGCGTCGAGGTACTCGGCCTGTCGCTGGTTACCAACCTGGCCGCCGGAATGACCGGCGAACCGATCACCCACGCCGACGTGCTGGCGGCCGGCCGGCGATCGGCGAGCCGGATGGGTTGCGTGCTGGCGGAGTTGCTGGCGGGCGTCTGACCGCGATGACACCGCAGGAGTGGATCGCCCACGACCCGGACCCGGTGACCGCGGCGGAGCTGGCCGCCTGCTCCGCCGATGAGCTGGCCGCGCGATTCGCCGGGTCGCTGACTTTCGGCACCGCGGGGCTACGCGGCCCGCTGCGCGGCGGCCCGTCCGGGATGAACCTGGCGGTGGTGCTGCGGGTGACCTGGGCACTGGCCCGGCTACTCAACGACCGCGGCCTGGGCGGTTCCGAAGTGATCGTCGGGCGCGATGCCCGGCACGGGTCTGCGCAGTTCGCCGTGGCGGCCGCCGAAGTCCTTGCCGCCGAGGGCTTTCCCGTCACCTTGCTGCCCGGAAGCGTGCCGACGCCGGTGGTGGCGTTCGCGGTGCGCCACACCGGTGCTGCGGCGGGAGTGCAGATCACGGCGTCGCACAATCCGGCCTGCGACAACGGCTACAAGGTGTACCTCGACGGCGGCCTGCAGATCATCGGGCCCACCGACCACCAGATCGAGGCGGCGATCGCGACCGCACCGTTCGCGGACCGGATCGCCCGCACGCCGGTCGAGGCGTCGGGAGCCGAACTGGTGCAGGAGTACATCGCCAGGGCCGCGACCCTGCGGCGCGCCACCGGCTCGGTGCGGGTCGCGCTGACCCCGCTGCACGGTGTCGGTGGGGCGACCGCCGTGGAGGTGCTGCGGCGCGCCGGCTTCGGCGACATAGTCACGGTGGCAACGCAATTCGAGCCCAACCCCGACTTCCCCACGGTCGCCTACCCGAATCCGGAGGAGCCGGGCGCCGTCGACGCGCTGCTGGCGCTGGCCGCCGACCGCGACGCCGACATCGCGGTGGCGCTGGACCCCGACGCCGATCGATGCGCGATCGGCATCCCCACACCCAGGGGCTGGCGGATGCTGTCCGGCGATGAAACCGGCTGGCTGCTTGGCGAATACCTGCTGTCGCACACCGCGCCCGGAGGCGTCGTCGCCAGCACCATCGTGTCGTCGCGCATGCTGGCGTCGATAGCCACAACGCACGGCGCCCGGCACGCCGAGACCCTGACCGGGTTCAAGTGGCTCGCCCGCGCCGCCGGCGCCGACCTGGTGTACGCCTACGAGGAGGCGATCGGGCACTGCGTGGACCCTGCCGCGGTGCGCGACAAGGACGGCATCAGCGCGGCGGTGGTGTGCTGCGATCTGGTGGCGGCGCTGGGCGCGGCCAACCGGTCGGTGCCGGACATGCTCGATGACCTGGCCCGCCGGTATGGCGTCCACCTCAGCGCCGCGGTCACCGCCCGCACCGACGATGCGGGCGCCGTAATGGCGCGGCTGCGGGCCCGGTTGCCGGCGCGGTTAGGGGGCTTCGATGTGACGGTCACCGACCTGCTCGACGGCGGCGCGCTGATCGTGTCCGGCGGCGATGAGCGCACCTCGGTGCGGCTCGCGGTGCGGCCCTCGGGCACCGAACCGAAGGTCAAGGCTTATCTCGAGATCCGTCAGGCCGTCCACGGCGACCTGGCCGGGGCGCGGGAGGTCGCTTCGGCGCTGCTGGCGGCGGTCGAGAAGACGGTGGTGGTCATGCTGACTCAGCGAGGCCCGAATTGACGATCGCCGGCGTCCCCCAGCCCCGGGACGATGTAGGCGATGTCGTTGAGCCGCTCATCGATCGTGGCGGTGACCAGCCGCAGGCCGGGGGCGACCTGCTCGAGCTTCGCGATGCCCTCGGGGGCGACCACGACGCAGATCGCGGTGATGTCCGCGGCGCTGCGGGCCTGCAGCAGCCCGACCGTGTGCGCCATCGAACCGCCGGTGGCCAGCATCGGATCCAGCACCATCACCGGCTGAGCGCTCAAGTCGTCGGGCAGCGACTCCAGATACTGCGTCGGCAGATGGGTTTGTTCGTCGCGGGCCACGCCGACGAACCCGACACGCGCCTCGGGGATGAGAGCGTGGGCCTGGTCGACCATTCCCAGGCCCGCCCGCAGCACCGGCACCAGCAGCGGCGGGTTGGCCAGCCGGCAGCCGGTGGTGTCGGCCAGCGGGGTGCGCACGGCGACGGGGACGGTCGGTGCGTCCCGGGTCGCCTCGTAGACGAGCATCAGCGTCAGATCGCGCAGCGCCGCCCGGAATGCCGCGTTGTCGGTGCGCTCAGCACGCAGCGTGGTCAGCCGCGCCGCGGCGAGCGGGTGGTCGATGACGCGGACGTCCATGGCCGAGAACCTTAGCCGGGCCGCGCCGGGCCGCGCTGCTGCGGACCACCGCTGGCTAAGCTGTGCGCCGTGGCTGCAGACATCGTGCCCATCGGGCTGGCACTGGACGACCGCGACGTGTTCACGCTATGGGCGCCGCGCTGGCGCGATGCCGGCGACGAGTGGGAGGCATTTCTCGGTAAGGACGAGGACCTCTACGCCTTCGAATCGGTGCCCGACCTCGTCGCTTTCGTCCGCGCCAACGACGACAACGACCTCGCCGACCACCCTGCCTGGCAGACGCTCACCGCACTGTCGGCCCACGAACTGGACCCCGAGCAGGACAAGCGCTTCGACCTGATCAAGGTCTACGAGCTGCTCGCCGAGAAGCCGACGCAGGAATCGGTGGACGAGCTGGCGGCCACGATGTCGGTGGTGTCGGCGATCGGCTCGGTCTGCGAGCTGGCCACCATCACCAAGTTCTTCAACGGAAACCCGGTGCTGGCGTCGCTGTCCGGCGGGGCGCAGAACTTCTCGGACAAACCGGGGCTGCGGCGCTGGCACGAGATCGGCGCCATCGTCGACAAGGGCTGGGACAAGGTCGTCGACGCGATCGAGGGGGTCATCTCCACCCCGACGGTCGACAGCGACGCCGCCAAGCAGGCCGAAGCCGAGTTGCTCGCCGCACCCGAGAACGAGCTCGAGGATGTGGACGAGGACATCGAGGAGGAGTCCGCCGAGCCCGAGGAGGGCCAATCCGGGGAAGCCCGGGGCGAGGCCGGCGCCCACGGGGAGGCCGGCGCCCACGGGGAGACCGGCGCCCACGGGGAGACCGGCGACCACGACGACGACGTCGTCCTCGGCGGCGACGTCGACTTCTGGGAGAAGGTAGGCATCGACCCGATCCGGATGATCACCAGCGTCGGCACCTTCTACACCCTGCGCTGCTACCTCGACGAGGACCCGGTCTTCTTGGGCCGCAACGGCAGGA
>JAFARC010000071.1 GCA_019245755.1 Mycobacteriaceae bacterium
CGTTCACCACGATCGTCGACACCAGCGCGCGCGAAGCACCGGTACGCACCAACGAAATGTCGGTAGCCACCCGGTGTGAGCTAAGCGTTGATGAATACCATAACGCCTCAAGCAGATTCGTCTTGCCATAGCCGTTGGGCCCGACGAATACCGTGCGGCCCGGAGCGAGGTCGATGTCAGCCTCGGTCCACGACCGAAAGTCACGCAACCCGAGGTGCCGGACGTACAAGGCGCCCTACCCCGATTGGGAAACCCGCTTCACAGCGTGGCCACCGAACTGGTTACGCAACGCCGACACGGCTTTCATGGTAGGGGAGTCGTCCTGGCGGGAGAGGAACCGCGCGAATAACGACGCCGCGATTACCGGGACTGGGACGCGGCGCCCAATGGCCTCCTCGACAGTCCATCGGCCTTCGCCGGAATCTTCGGTGTACCCGGTGATCTCAGCCAATTCCGGGTCTTCCTTGAGCGCCTTGGCCAGCAGCTGCTGCAGCCAGGACCGAACGACCGTGCCGTTGGTCCACGCCTGGATCACCGCTTGCGGGTCGTCGATCAGCTGCTCCGCGGCAAGCAACTCATATCCCTCTGCATAGGCCGTCATCAGCCCGTACTCGACGCCGTTGTGCACCATCTTGGCGTAATGTCCCGCCCCGACGGGCCCGGCGTGCGCGAAGCCCAGTTCACGTGGTCCCGGCGGTCGCAGCGTGTCGAAGATTGGCATCGCACGTTCGACGTCGGCGTCACTACCGCCCACCATCAGGCCGTAGCCTTCCTTCAGCCCCCAGATCCCTCCCGAAACCCCGGCGTCGATGAACGCTATCTTCTTCTCCGTGAGAAGTTCTGCATGCGGTCCATCCTCGGTGAACCGGGTGTTTCCACCGTCGATGACTAGATCACCGGCGGTGAGGACGTCGGCGAGCGCAACGATGGTTTCCCGGGTGACAGGGCCGGACGGCACCATCACCCACACGATCCGCGGGGGAGTCAGCGCCTCGGCCAACGCCGCCAACGACGGCACGTCAGTGACCTCGGGCCGTGGGTCGTAACCGATCGGTTCGTGGCCACCGTCGCGAAGCCGCTCGCGCATGTTGAACCCCATCTTGCCCAGACCGACCAACCCAAGCTGCATCTATGTCCCCTTGCGACTTCGAATTAGACGAGTCAGCCCGGCAGCCGCACCGGCATCAACAGATAGACGTAGTCAGTGCGGGTTGCGGGGAACGGGGTAGTGCCGGAACCCGAGCCGTCGAGATCCTCACCATCACCGGCAGGTCGCAACACCGCGGGGCGACTGGGAGTGGTGAAGCCGAACGCCACCTTCTCACTGCGCAACGACCCGAGACCGTCGGTGAGATAGCTGGGATTGAATGCGATCGTCAACGGGTCACCCGCGAAATCCACCGGCAGGTCTTCCTCAGCGCGTCCGACGTCATCGGCGCCCGCAGAGAGCCGGAGTGAGCCATCGGTGAACTCCATCCGCACTTGAGACCCGCGGTCGGCGACCAACGCGACTCGTTTGATGGCGTCCGTCAGTTCCGCGACACCCACCATGGCCACCGCGGTGTGCTCCGTGGGCAACAGCTGCCGAAACTTCGGAAAGTCGGCGTCGAGCAGCCGTGTAGTACTTCGCTTGCCCGCACTGCTGATCCCGAGCAACCCCTCCTTACCGACCCCGCCACCGGCCCCCAGAGCCAAGTGCACATCGCCGCCGCCCACACCAGCTTTCCCCGCCTCGGCCAGCGTTTTAGCAGGTACCAGAACCGCGGCCGCCGTGTCTTCGGATTCGGCAGACCACGTCAGCTCCCGGACGGCCAACCGAAACCGATCGGTGGCGGCCAAAACCACCCTGTCGCCGGAGATTTCGACACGAATGCCGGTCAGCATGGGCAGCGTGTCGTCCCGGCCAGCCGCGACCGCCACCTGGCCGATTGCCTCAGCGAACACGTCGGCCGATATCACACCGGTCTCCTCAGGCAGCTCCGGCAGCGCCGGGTAGTCCTCGACGGCCATGGTCGGCAGGGAGAACCGGGCACTCCCGCAGGTCAATGACAGCCGGGTGCCGTCCACGCCTACATCCACCGGCTTGGCCGGTAACGCCCTGGTGATGTCGGACAGCAGCCGACCGGACACCAAAACTTTTCCTGGAGAGGAGATTTCGGCTGGAACCGCCACTTCGGCGGACACTTCGTAGTCAAACCCTGAGATAGTCAGGCCAGCCTCGGTGCCGGCTAGCAGCACCCCGGCGAGCACCGGCACCGTGGGCCGCGTTGGCAGGTTGCGTGCTACCCACGCCACCGCTTCAGCGAAGTCCTCGCGAACAAGCCGGAACTTCAGATCGGTCAGACCTACCGTCGTGGTCGCCACGTCAATGTCTCTTCTTCTTCGTGCGAGCGCTTGTCAGTGTCAGCGTCCCTTCGGTCCTGTCGAACACCTTGTGACCGTTACACGCTACGACGACCGTAATGGCCTTCGAACCACCACCGTAGAGCTTTTGGCGGCTTGATCAAAGCTAATCGATCCGCCCGACAAGCCAGCGGAAACGATGTTGCCTGACATGCGGGATGAGGGTTTCCCCAGGGACCTTCTTCTAAAGGCTCTGTCCGGAGATAGTCAAGCAGTAGTAGTAGGGGCTGTGCATGCTGTGCACAAGCCGACATGAGTGCTGGCCGGTGACCGTGCGCGGATGTGGGCTCAGCGGTGCACCGCCGAGGTTCGGTGGTGGACTGACTGTGCATTGGTGACGGTTGTGCATCGGGGTCCCGGGGTGCCGGGGGGTTTGTTCACCTGGCTGCGCACAAGTTGTGCACAGGTTTATGGCCTGGGGCGAGCCAACAGCTACCGACAGTTTTCAGCGCTTTGATCGCTGCCGGATTCGGGTCGTGAGTTCTTTCACGTGATCGAAGACTTCCCGCCGGTGTGCCATCTCGTTGAGGATCTTTTTCTGGGCATACATCACCGTCGTGTGGTCGCGGCCGAATGCCTGACCGATTTTGGGCAGCGAAAGGTCGGTCAGTTCCCGGCACAGATACATCGCGATTTGGCGTGATTGGGCCAGCGCGCGAGTCTTACCAGGGCCCCGAAGTTCTTCGACGGTGGTCGCGAAGTACTCGGCGGTAGCCGCCATGATCGTCGCGGTGCTGATCTGCATGGTGCTGACGTCGGAGATCAGGTCGCGGAGCACGATTTCTGCCAGAGATCGGTCTATTGGAGTCTTGTTGAGCGAGGCGAACGCGGTGACTCTGATCAGCGCACCCTCGAGCTCGCGGATGTTGCGTTCGATCGCACTGGCAATGAGCTCGAGCACCTCGTCCGGAACGTCGAGTCGCTCCACCTGTGCTTTTTTGCGAAGGATGGCGATACGGGTTTCGAGCTCGGGTGGCTGAACGTCGGTGATCAGGCCCCACTCGAATCGGGTGCGCAGCCGGTCCTCGAGGGTGGCCAGCTGTTTTGGCGGGCGATCCGACGAGATCACGATCTGCTTGTTGGCGTTGTGCAGTGTGTTGAAGGTGTGGAAGAACTCTTCCTGGATGCCTTCCTTGCCTTCGATGAACTGGATGTCGTCGACCAGCAGTACGTCGATATCGCGGTAGCTGCGTTTGAACGCGACTTTGCGGTCGTCCCGCAGCGAGTTGATGAAGTCGTTGGTGAACTCCTCGGTCGAGACGTACTTGACTCGCATCCCGGGAAAAAGTCGTTGGGTGTAGTTCCCGGCGGCGTGTAGCAGGTGAGTTTTGCCTAGCCCCGACTCGCCCCAGATGAACAGAGGGTTGTAGGCACGCGCCGGCGCCTCAGCAATCGCCAGCGCCGCCGCGTGAGCAAACCTGTTGGAGGCGCCGATGACGAACGTGTCGAAGGTGTAGCGCTTGTTGAGGCTGATGCCCCCGAACGGGCCCACGTCGCCGTCATGAGGCTTGTCGATGAAGTAGGCCGGCCAGGTTTCGTGGGCGCTGGCCAACGCTTCGCTGTCCTCGTCGATCTCGTCGTTGTCGCCCTCGAAGTTAGCCAGAGATTGGCCCGCGGGCTCGGCGTCGTCTTCGTCCGGGGGGGCGATGCGGACGGCGAGTTCGACGCGGTGACCCAACTGGCGGCTCAGCGCGTCGATGATGTGCGTGCGCAGATGGCCACGTTCGATTTCGTTCTGGACGAAGCTGCTCGGAACCGACAGCAGAGCGAAGCCCTCGGCGATCGTCAACGGCTTGACCAGCGTCAACCAGGCACGTTGTTGGGGTGTGAGGTGCGGTGTCGAATAGTCACCGTTGATGTCGGACGGGAGTTTGTAGTCCCGATCGCCGTTGAGTTCGGCGACAACCGTGCTCCAAATCTCCGCGAAGGGTGAACCCGGCTCGTCCGTCAACGACGAGTACCCCCTTGTCGTCGGTGCAGCGCCGACGAATAGCCAGATGACCGGCTGTCCACATAGTTATCCACAGGTGTGGACAGCACAGGTGTCACCGTCACGTCGTCGCTCGGCTCGGGCGGGTGGTCGGGGTGCTGGCAGCCGTCGTGCCCAGACTGATTCAGGTGCCGACCAGGCACCCTTGCTTTGTTGTCCGCGGCCGTTCCGATGTGAAACGGCATTGCCAGAAGCTAACAGTTTTCGGCGCCGTGGGCCAACCGTTCGGCAACATTGGGGACGGGTTGTTGAACCTGCTCTGCCGGCAGGTGACGGTTGTGACGGTAGTGAACGTCGGTTTCCGCCTGAGGCCAGGTTTGACCGCGCGAAAATGGGTCAGTACCCTCGAACAGTCGCCCGAAAGTCGGCGATACGGCAGCGAACTGGGAAATGTCTCGGAGTACGCGCCGGTCAGCGAGCGAGACGAAGAGCTTACCAACGGTCACCGCGTCCAGGCGGACATGCGTGGGCCCGCGGGTGCCAGGACGAGGAGATTGCCGTGGCGAAGGGCAAGCGCACCTTTCAGCCGAACAACCGCCGGCGGGCTCGAGTTCATGGGTTCCGGCTGCGGATGCGCACGCGCGCGGGCCGCGCAATCGTGTCAAATCGGCGCCGCAAGGGCCGCCGGTCGCTGACTGCGTGACAGCGGCGCGGACAGCCACGTGCTCCCGGCTCAGAACCGGATGAGGCGGTCGGTCGAATTCGGCGCAACGGTCAAGCACGGGGTGCGAGTCGTGCAGCCCGACATCGTTGTGCATGCGCAGCGGGTCGAGGGCGATGACGGGATACCCGGGCCGAGAATCGGGTTGGTCGTGTCGAAGGCGGTGGGATCGGCGGTGGAACGACACCGGGTGGCCAGGCAGCTGCGTCATGTTGCACGTGCTGTCGTCGGCGAGCTGAACCCAGCGGACCGTGTTGTGATCCGCGCGCTGCCAAGCAGCCGGCGGGCGATTCCTGCGCGTCTGGAGCAGCAGCTCCGCGACGGCCTGAACGCGGCCCGATTACTACCGCGAGGACAGCGATGAACCGCCCTCGCCGGCAAGCGGTCTCGCACGCCCGCCGGGCGCCGGCGCGGGTGCTGATTTTTTTGATCGAGATGTACCGGACCTGTGTGTCCCCGTTGCGGCTGCCGGCATGCCGGTTCTCGCCGACGTGCAGCCAGTACGCGGTGGATGCTTTGACCGAGTACGGATTGATTCGTGGCGGGTGGCTGGCCGCATTGCGCCTGGCCAAATGCGGCCCGTGGCATCGGGGAGGATGGGACCCGATACCCGAGCGCAAACCTGGGGCGCGGTCGTCCGCCGCCACCGACGTCTGGGAGCGCCCAGCGCAGCGAGGAGAGAGCACGTCCTGTGTTTAATTGGTTCAGCCTGGACATCATCTACTACCCGGTGTCGGCGATCATGTGGCTCTGGTACAAGCTCTTCGCGTCCTTGCTGGGGCCGTCGAACTTCTTCGCCTGGGCGCTGGCGGTGATGTTCCTGGTCTTCACGCTGCGGGCGATCCTCTACAAGCCTTTCGTCCGGCAGATTCGCACCACGCGGCAGATGCAGGAATTGCAGCCACAGATCAAGGCACTGCAGAAGAAGTACGGCAAAGACCGTCAGCGGATGGCGCTCGAGATGCAGAAACTGCAGCGCGAGCACGGGTTCAACCCCGTCCTGGGCTGTCTGCCGATGCTCGCCCAGATCCCGGTGTTCATCGGCCTGTACCACGTTCTGCGTTCGTTCAACCGAACGACGGGCGGTTTCGGCCAGCCGCATCTGTCGGTGGCGCAGAACCGCGCTACCGGGAACTACGTGTTCAGCCCCACCGACGTCGCGCACTTCCTGGACGCGAACCTGTTTGGGGCGCCCATCGGCGCGTACATGACGCAACGAGCCGGTCTAGACGCCTTCACCCACTTCGATCGGGCATCGGTGATCGTTGTCGGCGCGCCGGTGATGATCCTCGCCGGCATCGCGACGTACTTCAACAGCCGGGCATCGGTCGCCCGACAGAGCCCCGAGGCGGCCGCGAACCCGCAGACGGCGATGATGAACAAGCTGGCGCTGTACGTGTTCCCGCTCGGGGTGGTGGTCGGCGGTCCTTTCCTGCCGCTGGCGATCATCCTGTACTGGTTCTCGAATAACATTTGGACCTTCGGCCAGCAGCATTACGTCTTCGGAATGATCGCGAAGGAAGACGAGGCCAAGAGACTGGAGGCCATCGAGCGGCGGGCCGCGAACGCCCCACCGCCGGGCGCGAAACCGTCGCGGCCACCGCGCAAGGCCGCACCGGGATCGCCGGATGGCACCGAATCCTCAGATGACGGCGGCGCGCAGACGGCCGAGGGACCGGCGTCAGCGGATGTCGCAGAGCAGCGGACCAAGGCGACGAAGCCGAACCCGGGGGCGCGCCCGAACGGCTCCAGCCCCCGGGCGCCCCGCCCGGGGGCGCGGCCGAAGAAGCGGAAACGTTAGGCCAAATCACCGGCCGAAGAGGGAGAGGGCAGGGATGACCGACGCTGATACCACCGAACGGGCTCCGGAAGGTAGCGCGGATGCGGCGGCCAACGCCGACGATCTCGAGGAGCGGCTGGTAGCCGAGGGCGAGATCGCCGGCGATTACCTGGAAGAGCTGTTGGACCTATTGGACTTCGACGGGGACATCGATCTCGACGTCGAAGGCAACCGCGCCGTCGTCAGCATCGACGGTGGCGACGATCTGATCAAGCTGGTCGGCCGCCACGGCGAGGTGCTTGACGCGCTTCAGGAATTGACGAGGCTCGCGGTTCACCAGAAGACCGGCGAACGTAGCCGGCTGATGCTTGACATCGCGAGCTGGCGGCGGCGCCGGCGGGAGGAGCTGGCCGCGCTCGGCGACAAGGTTGCGCGACGGGTTCTGGAGACCGGCGAGCGTGAGCAGCTCGCGCCGATGACGCCGTTCGAGCGGAAGATCGTGCACGACGCGGTGGCGGCGGTGTACGGCGTTCGCAGTGAAAGCGAGGGTGTGGAGCCTTCGCGCCGGGTCGTGGTCTCGCCCGACTGAAAGTTACACCGATGTAGTTCGGGAGGGATGCGGTGCCGTTCCCAGCCGTCCTCGTTGCGGAGCCGATCAACCGTTCGTGAGCGAAGCCGAGAGGATGTTTCACGTGAAACATGACGCCCGGACCGAGGCGCCCCCGGCAGCGCACAAGGTGTTCGGCGACCGACTCGACGCCGCGCAGCGCTACGCGCAATTGCTTGCCGGTGCCGGCGTCGAGCGCGGGCTGCTGGGCCCGGGCGAGGTGGACCGGCTCTGGGAGCGACATCTCCTCAATAGCGCGGCGGTGGGGGAGCTGATCGGTGCGGCCGAGCGGGTCGTCGACGTGGGCAGCGGAGCGGGGTTGCCCGGGGTGCCGCTGGGACTGGCGCGACCGGACCTCCGCATCACGCTTGTCGAGCCGATGTTGCGCCGCAGCCACTTTCTGCTGGAGGCTGTCCAGCTTGTCGGCCTGGACATCGTCGTGGTGCGCGGGCGCGCCGAGGAAGCGGCGGTGCGGGCGGCGGTGGCCGAGGTGGATGTCGCCGTGTCGCGTGCAGTGGCGTCGCTGGACAAGCTGACGCGATGGTGCCTACCGCTGATCCGGCCGGGCGGCCGGATGCTCGCGATAAAAGGTGAGCGGGCATCCGAGGAAGTGGAACGACAACGGCGTGTGATGGCGTCGTTGGGCGCGAACGGTGTCAGGGTGATGAGATGTGGCGTGGACTATTTGGATCCGCCGGCCCGGGTGGTCGTCGCGCGCCGGAGAGCACGCCAGCCAACGCCCATGCCGGCCCGCCTGTCGGGGACCAGGAGGCAACGATGAGCCCGACCGAGGTGCCGGGCGGCGCCGCGCAGGTGCCGCATGTTTCACGTGAAACGTGGGATCCGGCCAATTCGGTCGGCGCGCCCGCCCGTTCGCTCACGCCCGCCGACTCGGTCGACACGCCCGCCGACTCGATCGACACGCCCCGCAGTTCGGTCGACACGCCCGCCGACTCGGTCGACACGCCCCGCAGTTCGGTCGACACGCCCGCCGACTCGGTCGGTAGGCAGATTGACTCGGTAGACACGCCGATCGGCGCGGCCGCCGAACGCGCCATGCACGTGCTGCACACCACCCACTCCCGGCTGCCGAGGCCGGCGCGGCGGCGCCTCTTCACCATCGCGAACCAAAAAGGGGGCGTCGGCAAGACGACCACCGCGGTGAACCTGGCGGCAGCCTTGGCCATCCAGGGACTGAAGGCGTTGGTCATCGACCTCGATCCGCAGGGAAACGCCAGCACCGCGCTGGGCATCGAACACCGCCAGCCCGGCACACCGTCGTCGTACGAGATGCTGCTCGGGGAGATGCCGCTACGAGAGGCGCTGCGCCCGAGCCCGCACAGCGCGCGATTGTTCTGCGTCCCGGCGACCATCGATCTGGCGGGCGCCGAAATCGAACTGGTCAGCATGGTGGCGCGGGAGAACCGGCTGCGCACCGCGCTGGCCGAACTCGACGGCTATGACTTCGACTATGTGTTCATCGACTGCCCGCCGTCGCTTGGCCTGCTCACGATCAACGCGCTCGTGGCGGCACCGGAGGTGCTGATCCCCATCCAATGCGAGTACTACGCGCTGGAAGGGGTTTCCCAGTTGATGAGCAACATCGAGATGGTGAAGGCCCACCTTAATCCACAGCTGGATGTCTCCACGGTGATCCTGACGATGTATGACGGCCGGACAAAGCTCGCCGATCAGGTCGCCGCGGAGGTTCGGCGCTATTTCGGTGACAAGGTGCTGCGAACCGTGATCCCACGCAGCGTCAAGGTCTCTGAAGCGCCGGGCTACAGCATGACGATCATTGATTACGACCCGGGATCGCGGGGAGCGATGAGCTATCTCGACGCCAGCCGCGAGCTCGCCGAACGCGGCCGGGCGACGACAGGGGAGAGGTGACCATGACGCAACCGACACGCAGGAAGGGTGGCTTGGGCCGCGGCCTGGCGTCGTTGATTCCGACCGGACCCACCGACACCGGGCTGGGACCGCGGATGGGCGACGCGGCGGCGGACGTCGTCCTGGGTGGCCCGCCGATTGCCAATGCGGCGTCGGTGGGCGCGGTGTACCGGGAGATCGATCCGGCACTGATTGATCCGAATCCGCGCCAGCCGCGGCAGGTGTTCGACGAGGAGGCCCTCGCCGAACTGGTGCACTCCATCCGCGAGTTCGGCCTGATGCAGCCCATCGTCGTGCGCGCCGTCGCGGGCCGCTATCAGCTCGTCATGGGGGAACGACGCTGGCGCGCAGCGCAGCAAGCCGATCTTGCGACGATCCCGGCGATCGTTCGTGAAACCGCCGACAACGACATGCTGCGCAACGCGCTGCTGGAGAACATCCACCGCGTCCAGCTCAACCCGTTGGAGGAGGCGGCCGCCTACCAACAACTGCTCGACGAGTTCGGGGTCACGCACGACGAACTGGCCGCCCGCATCGGTCGATCCCGTCCGCTGATCACGAACATGATCCGACTGCTGCGCCTCCCGATCGCGGTGCAGCGGCGGGTGGCCGCCGGCGTGCTCTCCGCGGGGCACGCGCGGGCATTGCTCGCGCTCGAAGGCGGGCCGGAGGCTCAGGAGGAGTTGGCGGCCCGCATCGTCGCCGAGGGGCTCTCGGTGCGCGCCACGGAGGAGGCCGTCACATTAGCCAACCGCGGCGACTCGGCACTCACTCCCCGCCCACGCCGCAAACCCATCCAGATGCCCGGCCTGCAGGAGGTCGCCGAAGGCCTGTCGGCCACCTTCGACACCCGGGTCACGGTCAGCCTCGGCAAACGTAAAGGCAAGATCGTTGTCGAATTCGGCTCCGTGGAGGATCTCCAGCGAATTGTGGCGTTGATGAATGGTGCCGCGGACTGAGAACCGGGGCCCGCCCATACCGGCCTTTTCCGTCACTGTGACACAACAGCGAAGCCCCGCGCCTTCAAGCCGCCGTAGCATTGCCGAAACCCCTGTGTACCAGCACGTTCGGACAACGTCGGGTGCATTTAAGCCTGACTGTTCGGAAACTGGCCGGCACCGGCCGGGCTCTCCTATCCTGGAAGGGCTGTTGCTGATGTCAGCACCGCATGGAGGCCCGAGGATCTAGTGTCGGCACGAATCACGTCGTTGCGGCTCGAGTGTTTCGAGCAGCTGCCCAAGCACGCGCGCCGCTGCGTCTTTTGGGAGGTCGACCCGCGTGCCCTCGGGCGCGAGGATCATCTCGCCGACCCCGAGTTCGAGAAGGAGGCGTGGCTATCCATGGTCACGCTGGAGTGGGGGTCGTGCGGGCAGATCGCGGTGCCGGGGTCCGCCGGCCTCGCCGACGACCAACAGAGCACCGAAGCGCCGTGCATCGGTTATGCACTGTACGCGCCGCCGGGCGCCGTGCCGCGGGCCGCATGCTTTCCCACCACGCCGGTGAGCCCGGACGCGGTGCTGCTGACGACGATGGGGGTCGAGCCCGGGTATGCCGAGAGCCTTCCCCGCAATCTCATCGCGCAGGCGGTGGCCGACCTGGTCCGCCGGGGCGCGCGTGCACTGGAGGCGTTCGGCCGCACCCGGGAGGCCGAGCAGGAACTGATGGACGCCCGCATCGCGCCACCGGATGTGCGACCGGTGGTCGAGCCGTTCGGCGACTGTTCGTTCGATCAGTGCATGATCGAGGCCGACTTCCTAACCGATGTCGGGTTCACCGTGGTGGCGCCCCACCGGTACTTTCCACGGCTGCGCCTGGAGCTAAACCAGGGACTGGGCTGGAAGGCCGAAGTGGAGGCGGCACTGGAGCGGCTACTGGAGAGCGCTCGCCTGGAGCCGGTCGGCGCCGGTTCCTGCCCCGCCGAGGGCTTCAGGGGCTGAGCCTGCCCGCCTGCTCCACGGACAGCTCGTGGGCCAGCAGCTCGGCGAACGTGAAAGTCCCTGTGGGCCGGTCGTTTTTACCCAGCAGGTACAGTCGCTTCACTGCCGCGAGAATGCCTTCGGCGATCGAATCACGAGTCTGGGTGGTCACCAGCATGCCTCGGTCGCCGGGATTGGTGATGTAGCCGATGTCTACCTGCACAGTGGGCATCCGGGTCAACCGCAGCAGATCCCATGTTCGACCGTGTGTGCGGCAGTCCTGCAAACCAGTGCGCGCGACTACTTCCCGTTGGATGAAGTCGGCGAGGTTGCGGCCGATGGTCGACACCGATCCGTGCGAATTGCCGAAGAAGAACGACGCGACACCATTGGGCAGAGGACTTTGTTGAGTGGCGCAGCGCAGGCTGATCATCAGGTCAGCGCCAACGGAATTGGCGGTCGCGGCACGCTCGTTGTCCGACGGGCTTCGGTTCGCCGGTCGGGACAGGAAAGTCTCCATCCCGATCGCGGTCATCCGCCCTTCGAGCCGCATTGCCAAGTCCCACAAGATTTCCGCTTCACCGATCGGACCTGACGGTCCGTGCGCCAGCACGCCGTGGTCGCTGCCACCGCGGCCGGGATCGATGATGATCCGTTTGCCCGACAACCGGGGACCCGACCGCCGCACCAGCTCCTCTTCGCGGATCGCGTGGGGTGAGCCGCCGGTGACCCGTGAACCAAGAAAATACAGAGACCGCAACGTTTCTGGGCCGCATATGCCGTCCGGGTTGAGTCCGTACTCGCGCTGATACGACATCAGCGCGTTGTGGGTGATCAGCCCGAAATACCCGTCCACCAACCCGGTGTAAAAGCCCAGGTCTTGCAGCCGGGCCTGCAACGACGCGACGTCGTCGCCGTACATCGGGGCGCCGAACTGGTGATGAAGGATGCGGGCCCCCAACCGGTAGGACGCTTCTTTGAGTGCGCGGTAGGTCGCCTCGCCGACAATGCCGTCAACCAGCAGGCCGCGGTGCTGCTGGAACGCCCGCACAGCCTCGTCGAGCTGGTCATCGAACAGCTCCGGCACTGCATGCCTGCCGGTGGTCAGGTCAGAGTCAGGGTCGTCGATCAGCCCCAGGGCGGCCAAGGCCGCGCGGATCTCCGTCACCGCGCTGCTACGGTCTCCGCGGCGGAGAATCGACATACCAGGGGCCTTTCGGTCACGGTCGTCGCACTGTGTGGCCCAGCGCGGGTTCAGTGGGCACAACACCGGCGATTGCAAGAGAAGCTAGCCAGTATTTTCGCAGACGCTTCCCGAAATCGGGAAAACGCCAGGCGACCCGGAACGATCTAGAGGACGTCCTCCAGCTCGCGCAGCAGCGCGGCCTTGCCTTTGGCGCCGACAATTCGCTTCACCGCCTCGCCGCCCTTGAACACGATCATCGTGGGGATCGAGATGACCTGGAAATCGCGTGCGGTCGCCGGGTTGGCGTCGACGTCGAGCTTGGCGACGACGAGCTGCTCGGCCTTCTCGGTGGCGATCTCCTCCAGCACCGGCGCCACCATCTTGCAGGGGCCGCACCAGGTGGCCCAAAAATCCACCAGCACGGGCCTATCGCTGGTCAGCACGTCCTCGGCGAACGAGTCGTCGGTGACGGCGACGGTCACGCCGGCTTTGTCGGTTCCGGTCACAGCGGGGCTCCTATCAGTTTGTCGGTGATGTCGGCATCGGCGGTCTCGGCAAGCCACCGCTCGGCGTCGATCGCCGCTGAACAACCGGTGCCGGCGGCGGTCACCGCTTGGCGGTACGTGCGGTCGACGAGGTCACCGGCGGCGAAAACGCCCTCGACCGAGGTATGTGTGGTTTGGCCGCGCGTCACCACATAGCCGGCGGAATCCATGTCAACCTGCCCGCGCAGCAGCTCCGATCGTGGGTCGTGTCCGATGGCGACGAAAACCCCGGTCACGGCGAGCGTGCTTTCCTCGCCGGTCACGGTGTCGCGCAGCCGTAGCGCCGTCACGCCGGTCTCGCCCTCGACCCGGGTCACCACCTTGTTGGTCTCAAAGCGGATCTTGTCGTTGGCGCGCGCTCGGTTGAGCATGATCTTCGACGCTCGGAACTCTTCGCGGCGGTGCACGATCGTCACGCTGCGGGCGAACCGGGTGAGGAAGGTGGCCTCCTCCATCGCCGAGTCGCCCCCGCCGACCACGGCGATGTCCTGGTCGCGGAAGAAGAAACCGTCGCAGGTGGCGCACGAGCTGACGCCGCGGCCGAGCAGCTCCGCTTCGCCCGGGACGCCGAGGTAGCGCGCGGCGGCGCCCATCGCCAGGATCACCGCGCGTGCCTGGTGCGCCTCGCCGCCGACGGTGACGGTCTTGACCGGCCCGGTCAGCGACATGTCCTCGACATCTTCCATGCGCAACTCGGCGCCGAAACGCAGCGCCTGTTCCCGCATCTCGTCCATCAGCTCGGGGCCGGTGATTCCGCTGCGAAACCCGGGAAAGTTCTCCACCTCCGTGGTGGTCATCAGGGCGCCGCCGAACTGACTGCCTTCGAACACCAGCGGGGCGAGCTGCGCGCGCGCGGCGTAGATGGCCGCGGTGTATCCGGCCGGACCCGACCCGATGATGATCACGTCGTGAACGGTGAATGCAGAGCTCATGCCAGCCTTTCTGCTGCGGGGCGAATGACGTGTCTTGGCGCCATGTAAACACCAGGGTAGGCCGGGCTGTTCCCGTCCGGAGCGAGCCTTGCCCGAGCGACCCTGCCAAACCATGGTTACGGCCGCCGCACCGCAGTGTCGGCGATGAGCCCGGTGTCGGCCGAGCTGCAGTTCGACGGCACCACCAGCGCCGCCAGTTCCTGCGGCGTATTGCCCGGCAGCACGAGCAGCACCGCGGCCCGGCCGCTGATGTCGACGGGTTCGCCGCCCAGCACCCTGGTAGACGCCGGGTAGCCGAGGCCGGTGAGGCACGACGCGCGCCGTATCGGGTCACCGAGCGTGCCTAGATCGGGACGTTGACCGACCAGGCCCAGGATTTGGGGACCAGACAGCGGCACGGTCGGTGGATGCGTCGAGACGGTGATCCGCTCGGCGGTGGGCCCGGCAGAGGGAATCCGGGCGGGCGCGTGCACGAGCATCGCGGTGCCGACACCGACACTGGCCACCGCGGCTGCGGCCCCGGCCACCGCACCGGCCCTGACCGCGGGTCGTCGGGCGCGATGATCCACGCCGGTGAACCCGGTGACGCGATGGGCCGGCCGCGCGGGGACGGCCGGCACGGCGTCCAGCGCTACGCCGTCGGCTGTTCCGTCGCTCACCTTCAGGACGTGCCCTCGAGGGTGACTTCGTAGATGTCCGTCCGGCTCTCTCCGTTGGTGGTTCCCAACTTGCTGATCCACACCAGCACGTTGGACGTCGGCGCGGCGTTGTTGACCGGGATCCGGTTGTTGCCCGGCCGCACGGCAGTGGGCGGCGTCAGTTCGGTGGTGTCGGAGAGCGCGGCCGGGGTGGCGCTCTGCGAGGAGCGGATCTGTATCTGGGTGCCGGTGCTGGACAGGTTGACGTTCACCGCGCTGAGCACCGTGGGGCTGGGGAGCGCAAGCAGCAAACCGACACCGCTCTTGAAGTTCGGGAATGGGACGGGGTCGTGATAGATGTCGGTTGGCCATGCGGTGGACGGGTCGCCATCGATGGCCAGGTTAGCTTTGTCGGGGTTGTCCGCCCCGCCTCCCGGCGAGAACACCGTGGCCTTGAGCGGTTTGACGAATGTACCCGGTGCGGCGGTCTGGCTTGTGCCGCCGTTGGGCACGTTCGCCCCGATCGCCGGCGCGTTGATGGTGCCGGTGCCGACGTGACCGAACATTCCCTTCAGCGCCCAGGCCAGCACCAGCAACGCCACAACGATGATCGCGCCGCCGACGGACAGGCCCACCAGCAGGCCTTTGCGGCGGCGGGCACGCGTCTCCTCCTCGATCGGGCCCTGCCCGGCGAACGCGGCGCTGCCGAACCGGGATCGGCGTGCGGGCGGGGGTGCCCGGTCGACGGGTGCAAGCAGGTCTGTGCGGTCCGCCTCCGCGGTGGCCTGCTCCAGCAGGTTGAGAAGCGTTGCAGCACTGCGTATTCCACCGTCCCTCTGCACCGCGTGGGCAGCGGCGGCGGAGATCGGGAACGGGATCTCCGGCCGGACGGACCCGGGTTCTTTCGGATTGCCGTCGGCGTCGAGTTCGGCTGTGGGCAATCCGCTGGGCACGCCCGTCTCGGCCAGCGGCCAGCGGTTGACCAGCAGCGCGTACAACGCCGCCCCGATCCCGCGGATGTCGTCGTCGGGTGTGGCATCGCGCGTTGTCCCAGGAAAGGCCAGCGCGACGTCGCCGTCGATGCTGACCCGCACCCGGTTGGGGTGGTCGATCGACAGTGACACCCCGGCCCGGTGCGCGGCCTCGGCCGCGGCGGCCAAGGACTGCATCGCGCGGGCGCCGCCGATCGGTGATGGCGACGTGTCGGCGACCTCCCGCAGCGACCCGCCGCGGATCCACTCCGCCACCACCAGCCCGCCCGCACCGCTGCGCGCCACATCGAGAACACGTGCGATGCCCGGCATGTCGATCCGGCTCAGCCGCAGTGTCCTGGACAGGATGTCCTGCACCTCGTCGGCGGGAAGCGCGCCCTCCGGGTCGACGAACGTCAACGCGACCTGCCGGTGCAGCGCGGTGTCGAGCGCCTGCCAGAACTGCAGCCTGTCCGGACCGCCGTGAAATACCAGCAGCCGGTAGCGGCCCTCGGCGATGGTGGCGCCCGGGATGAGATGGACTCGGTTTGAGCGAGAGGAGTCCGCGGTCTCGCGGGGCGCCGCGAAGCCCATCGCCTCGCGGGTCGGATCGCCCGCGAAGTCCACCGGCGGCCGGCCCCGCCGCGGCGGACCCCCGAGCGTGTCGGTTGCCGGTTCAGGCGCCACGTCCGGTTGAAAGTTGTCTGCGGGCGGGCGTGTCAACCGGGTCGTCGCGTCGGACGGCGTACCGCCCGCGGTTTCGTCGGTCACCGCCCTCCCTTTCCGCACCTCGGCACCGGCTCCAGCGGCTGCGGGCCCGGCACGGAAGGAGGTCGGACCTGATCGCGGCGTCACCGCAAGCCTCTGTTCAGGGTACGAGGTAGCCGGTCCGACTCGGTCTGAAACCGCAGTTGCGCCGGCTGTTGTCCGGTGTTTCCGGCCCAACCGAACGCGGACGGCGGCCAGCGCGGCCCGGGCCTCCGGTACATTCGCACCGAGCATGAACCCGGCGATGATCGGCGCCATCAGCAGGCCGAGCACCAGCAACCGGAGCAGCGCCCCTGCGCCGCCCGCAGCGCTGGTCATCGACTGCAGCCCCAGTCCGCGGTCGACTACGTACGCGACGAGCCCGGCCAGTAGCGACGCAGCGGTCGTGACCAGCACCGTACGCAGCACCGCGGGGGTGAGTGCCCCCTGTCGGCGCGGTGGGTTCAGCGCTGGCCGCAGCAGCAGGTAGCCGACGATGGCCCCGGCCGAAAAGCCCAGGCCATTGGCCAGGCCCAGGTAGCCGGCGACGAGCTCACGGTCGGCGATGACATGCGAGACCACCAGCGACGTGGCGATCTTGACCGTGGTGATGACGACGATGATCACGATCGGCGTCCACGGTTGCTGGCGGGCGTAGAACACCCGCAGTTGCAACAACACCAGGGCGTAGGGGATCAGCGTAAACGCCGACAGCGCGATGGCGCGCCCCAGGTATCCGGCGTCGACCTCGCCGAACTTGCCGTAGGCGAACAGCGCGGTGCCGATCGCCCCGCCGCCGACGGTCATGAAAGCCACGATGGGGATCAACGTCACCATGGTCAGGCGAATGGCTAATGACAGGTCGTCGAGCACCGCCGGGATGTCGTCGGCGGCGGCGTTGCGACTCAGCCGGGGCATCACCACGGTCAGCACCGTTACGCCGATCATTCCGAACGGCAGCATCAGCACCAGCCACGTGTAGTTGTAGATGGCGGGGCCTGACGCCGCCGCACGGCTCGCGATCTGGTTTCCGACCACCAGGCCGAGCTGGCTGATCAGGACGTAGAGCACCATAGCCGCGGCCATCGCGCCGAATTGCTTGAGCCGGTCGTCGATGCCCCACAACGGACGCAGGCTGATGCGTTGTCGGGCGAGCGCGATCAGCAGGACCGCCGTCTGAGCCGCCACACCCAGCGTCGTGCCGATGCCGAGCACCAGCAGCTTGGCGTTGCCCATCTGCACCGGGTTCACCGAAAGCTCGCCAGGCACTGCTAGGTAGAGGCCGAGCGTGGCGATGGCCACCACGTTGTTCACTACTGGCGCCCACGCAGGCGCGCCAAAGACGTTGCGGGTGTTCAAGATTGCCATGAACACCGACGAGAGCCCGTAGAAGATCACCTGCGGCAACAACAGATAGGCGAATGCTGTGGTCAGCGGCGCGTTGACTTGCGGTTGCCCGCCGAGCATCAGCCGCACCAGCAGCGGCGCGGTCACCACTGACAGCGTGGTCGCCACCAGCAACAGCGCGGTGGACAGCGTGACCAGTCGCCTGACGAACGCCGCCCCGCCGTCGGGGTCGTCGCGTTCGGCACGCGCCAGCACCGGGACGAAGATCGCGGTGAAGGTGGCCTCCAGCACCAACGCCGCGACCAGATTGGGCAGCTGGTTGGCCACCGAAAACGCACTGGACAGCGCGGCGCCCAGAATCGCGGCCAGCAGCACGATCCGGATGAAGCCGGTGATGCGGCTGATCAGTGTCGCGAAAGCCATGCCCCACGACCGCGACACCACCGCCGCGTCGCTCAGCTCGGCCGGGGAAGCGGCCGCGGACGCCGCGGCACGCGGTGTGGCCGGCGCGGCGTGCCGCGGTGGGGTGAACCGCTGCCGGTCGGCTGGCGCCCGGGGATACCGCCGGGGATGTGCGGATTGCCCGGCGGGGCGCCAGCCACCGGCGGTCATTCCGGTTCCGGGCGGTCGAGGTCCGCGGGATCGGGTTGCCCGCGGAATCGATGCCACAGCCGTCGGCCGGTCAGCAGGGCCAGCACGGCGGCGGCTGCCAGGGTGATGAAGAACAGCACCTTGCCGTAGGCATTGGAATGCACCGACAGCCGGACGGACTCGCCCAGCGGCAGCCCGTCGGGGGTGCGCAACCCAACGTCAACGGCGACCCGCTGGGTGAAGTGCACCTCCACGGGCACCCGCAGCGGCAGGTATCCCGGCGGCAATTCGATGACGCCCATGTCGGTCACGGTCATCCCGGGCGGCGCGTCGACCGCCAGACGCACCCGGATCGGAACCGGCAGGTTGTTCCGCAGCGCCAGCGGCAGCGGGCTGTGTTCGGTGGCCAGCGTGTACGACCCGCCAGGGTTGACGACCGTCACGGCGCCGAGCATGTCGTTGATCGTGGCGTCGACGGCGGCCAGCCGCTGGCCGGCGAGTCCGTTGCGGGTGTCGGGCGGGTCTGACTGGCTCAGCGCGCGGAGCATGTCTTCGCGCAGCGGTGCGGTGTATTGAGTGCCGGTCATGCCGGTGCGTTCGTCGGTGGTCAACGCCGCGGTGAGGCCCCAGAGTCGGCCCACATTGTCGGCGATGTTGGCGGTGACCTGATCGTCGATGCGGCCGCGGGGCGCACCGCCGTCAGCGGCGGGCGGAACCGCTGCTGGGGTCGCGGTGGCCTTGGCGTCGGTGATGACCGCGGTGAGGGGCCGGGGCACCGCCAGGCCGGCGTGGATGCTCGTGGCCAGCGCGGTCGTGATCGACTGTGCGTCGGCGGGCTGCAAGTCCCACGTCAGCGGCGGCATCACGATCTGGCTGCGGGGGGCGGTATCGGGGTTCAGCCCCAGCCACAGCATCGCCGCCAGCCCATCCTGTCGGCGGGCGGTCGCCGAGTCGTGTTTGAGCGGGACGGTCAGCGAGTGATCCAGATACGACGGGGAGGTGGGATCGCCGCCGGTGGCGGCCAGCGCTGCGCTGACGGTGGGATCGAACGGCGCGGTCACCAGCTGCGGGGAAAGCCGGTGCGGGGTGACGTTGGCCGTTTCCGGCTTGCTGATCGAGTCCTGCGCCGAGCACGGCGCGGCTGTGATCGCGACCGTATCGCCTTCCGCGGTCAAAAGGTCGGCGGCCGGCCGGGTCAGCGGCCCGTCGCCGAGAAGTGTCGCGCCGCGGGTGGAAGTGATGCCGAGGATGTTGTCGACGATGTCGCCGGCGCCGTTGGTGGCGGTCGCCCACAGGCCGGGGTCGCCGACGCGTTGCAGCGCGTCAAGGTCTGCCTGCGCGTAGCTGACGGGTGCCACGCACATGCGCCGGGCGAGGCTACGCAGCCGGTCCAGCCATGCCGCCGCGGCGGCCTGACCGGTGCCAGGATGCGCCGGTGAATTGCGGTCGGCGGAGTGGTCGGCGACCAGGTAGCCGCCCGCCATTGCGTTGACAGTGACGAGCAGGTCGGGATCCACCGCCAGGCACAGCGCTTTGTTCATCTCGCCACCGGGGTCGACCGCCGGCCCGGTCGCGAAGTCCGCGGACGACAGCAGGGTGTCGAGCCGGCCCCCGGGCGCCAGGGATGCCGCCAGATCGTCGTCGGTCAGGCGGACAGGCGTGACACCGCCGGGCGCGCCGGCCGCCAGCCGCGGGCGGTCTGCCAGCGGCCACAGCATCGTGACCTGGACGGGTCTGGAAGTGTCGGGTGCGACCACCCCGTTCAGCGGGTCCACCGGTTCGCTGGTCGGATCTGCGGGCACCCCGAGAACGGGCAGCAGGAACCGAGCGTCGTCCAGGCGGGCCGCGTCGCCGTAGTCCGGGGTGCCGTTGACGTTAACCAGCAGCGGGTACACCCCGGGCGCATCGATGCCCAGCGACGGCCCGGTCCCTGCCCGCACCGGGTAGGACAGCGTGAACGCCCCGGCTTGGCCCTGGTCGAGTTCGGGCACCACGGACATGAACCGGCCGACCGCCTCGTACTGGTCGGTTCGGCCGTCCAGGTTGGTCCGCAGCCCGGCCGACGACGTGACGACCCGCGCGCGCTCGAGGCGCACGACGATGTCGTGCACCGGTCGGTCTCCGACGTTCGTTACCGTGCCGGCGACCGTCACGGTGCTGTCGCTGGCGGTAGTGACTATTTCCGGCGTGACGCGGTCGATGCGGACGACCAGGAACGGCGTATCGCCCGGCTCGCCGGCCGCCGCGTTGGGCGTGGCGGGGCCCAGCATCGTCATCGCCGGCACCGCCGTTGCGGCGATGAGCCGCACAGCGAGGCCGGCCCGCCGCACGGTCACTGTCCCGGTCCGCAACCGTTCGTCCGGCCGGACGAGGGCTCGTCGGGGCGCCGTCGGCGCGTATGTGAGTGCGTCTGCGGGCGCCGGCGTGGCGCGCTGTGCGGCAGCGGCGGCAGCGCTGTCGGCCCCTGGGTGTGCAACGCGTCGATCAGTTCACCGGCCACCTCCGCCAGGCGGCGTTCGTCGGCATAGGCGAGCCGCGATGGCAGTTCGTCGAGCGGTACCCATGCGACTTCGCTGACTTCCAGGTCGTGGTCGGACAGCTCACCGCCGAGGAAACGCAACAGATAGTGGTGCACGGTCTTGTGCACCCGGCGGCCTTCGGTGACGAACCAGTAGTCGATGCTGCCGAGCGCGGCCAGCACGTCGCCGCGGATTCCGGTTTCCTCGGCGACCTCGCGTATCGCGGTCTGCTCGGCGGTCTCACCCACCTCGATGTGGCCCTTCGGCAGCGACCACAACGTGCGGCCGCGACGGTCGATCCTGCCGATCAAGGCGGCGACCTGGCCGCCGGGCGGACCGTCGATCCCGTCGACCACGAGACCGCCGGCGGAGGTCTCGTGCACGGTCCGCAACCGGTCCGGTGAGCGCCGGCCCGCGCGCTGTTTCTTGTTGGCCTTCGACGGCGCCGCGGCATCGCTGTTGGGTCGCTCACAGTTCATATCGGGCGAACCGGCGGCACGCTGACCACGACGCCGACCGCGGCGCCGTCGTGGTTTCGCCTGTTCGCCGTCCGACACCCAAGCGATAGTAGCTGGCATGAGTTTTCGCTCCGGCCCCACGCGCCGGTGGTCGCGGCGCGGGTGCGCATTAGGGTAGTCGAACGTGCCTGACACCGCCTCCGACGCCGAGCTGCTCGCCGCCGCAGCGGTCGCGCTGAATCGGCATCGCGAAGTGCTGGTCAGCCTCGGCGCGGCGTTCGCCGATGCGGGTAACCAACTGTATTTGGTCGGCGGTACCGTGCGCGACGCGGTGCTTGGTCGCCTCGGCGGCGACCTGGACTTCGCGACCGACGCCCGACCCGAACGGGTGCGGCAGATCCTGCGGCCATGGGCGGACTCGCTGTGGGACACCGGAATTCAGTTCGGCACCGTTGGCGCCGCCCGCGACGACCACCGGGTGGAGATCACCACCTTCCGCGCCGATACCTATGACCAGGTTTCGCGCAACCCGCAGGTGCGCTTCGGCACCAGCCTCGGCGACGATCTGGTGCGTCGCGACTTCACCGTCAACGCGATGGCCGTGGGCGTCACCGCCGACGGCCCGGGTGAATTCCTCGACCCGCTGGGCGGCTTGCGCTCCATCCGGGAACAGGAGCTCGACACGCCCGCCACCCCGGACCTGTCGTTCGGTGACGATCCGCTGCGGATGCTGCGCGCGGCGCGGTTCGTCTCCCAGCTGGGCTTCACCGTGACACCGCGGGTACGGGCCGCAATCGAGAAGATGGCGCCGCAGCTGGGTCGGATCACCGCTGAACGGGTGGCCGCCGAACTCGACAAACTGATGCTCGGTGTGGACCCGGTGGCGGGCGTCGAGCTGATGGTGGACACCGGCATGGGTGACGTGGTGCTGCCCGAGGTCGGCGGGATGCGGCTGGCCATCGACGAACACCACCAGCACAAGGATGTCTACCGGCACTCGCTGACGGTGCTGCGGCAGGCGATCGGCCTCGAAGTCGACGGACCCGACCTGGTCTTGCGGTGGGCCGCACTGCTGCACGACATCGGGAAACCCGCCACCCGCAAGCTCGAGCCCGATGGCGGGGTGAGCTTTCATCACCACGAGGTCGTCGGCGCCAAGATGGCGCGCAAGCGCATGCGCGCACTGAAGTATCCCAAGCGAATGATCGATGACGTGTCGCAACTGGTCTATCTGCACTTGCGTTTCCACGGCTACGGCGACGACAGCTGGACCGACTCCGCGGTGCGGCGCTACGTCACCGACGCCGGGCCGCTGCTGCCGCGGCTCCACAAGCTGGTCCGCGCCGACTGCACAACCCGCAACAAGCGACGCGCGGCCCGGTTGCAGGCCAACTACGGGAATCTGGAGAAGCGGATCGCCGAACTGGCGGCAAACGAAGACCTGCAGCGGGTGCGGCCCGATTTGGACGGCAACGAGATCATGGAGATTCTCGGCATTCCGCCCGGTCCCGAGGTGGGCCAGGCATGGCGCTACCTCAAGGAGCGGCGCCTGGAGCGCGGACCGCTGAGCAAAGACGAAGCGACCGCCGAGTTACTGTCGTGGTGGAACGCTCGGCCGTGACCGCAGCGGCGCCCGGGAAGCTCTACCGCCCCGGGCCCGGTGGGCCGGCGAACGCCTGTGCGATGGTCAGCCACCGCGCCGCGTCGTCGCCGACAGCCTTGATGTCCAGGCCGGGCGGGGCGCGGCGCTGAGTCACCAGGTAGCAGAAATCCTCCGCGGAGCCGGTGACCCGCTGGGTCGCGTCGGCCGGGCCCCAGCCCCAAAGGGTGCCGTCGGGAGCGGTCAGCTCGACACGGAACGGCTTGGGTGGCGGGGTCAGCCCGTGGACGGCGAACGCGAAGTCACGGGTGCGCACCCCGAGGTGCGCGATCGACCGCAGCCGGCCGGTGGGCGGCTTGCAAACCCCGAGCGCGTCGGCGACGTCGAGGCTGTGCGCCCAAGTCTCCATCAATCGGGCCGTCGCCATGGACGCGGCGCTCATCGGTGGACCGAACCACATCAGCTTGCGGCCGGGCGCGACGCCGCGCAGCTGCTGGTGCAACCGGTGCCGGGTGCGACGCCAGTCGTCGAGGAGTTCGCCGGGCACCCTGCGGGCATGCTCCTCGGCGCCGGAGTCGACGAAGCCGCCCGGGTCGGCGGCGGCCGCGGCCAGCAGCTCGGCGAATACGGCCTCGTCGGTGAGGGACGTCAGCGCGACCCGATCGGTCCACAACAGGTGGCCGATTTGATGAGCGATGGTCCAGCCCACGGCAGGAGTCGCTGTGGCCCAAGCAGTTTCCGGCAGCACGGCGACCAGCTTGTCCAGCTCGTCGCTTTCTGCACCGAGATCGTCGATGATCGGACCCGCGTCGGCCATGACAAAACCCTAGCCCCTGGCTCCGGGCGGCCCACGCAGCCCGACCACGGTGTGCACCGCCAGCCCGATCAGGTAGACGGCGACGCCGACGAGCGCCAGGGCGGGGGAGTGCCCGTTGGCTGGTATCACCGCCGCCGACACCGCGATCGCACCGATGAACGACACCCAGAACAGCGAGTCCTGTACGGCGAACACGTGTCCGCGCAGCGCGTCGTCGACGTCGATCTGCATCGCGGTGTCCGCGCACAGTTTGACCACCTGCCCCGCTACGCCGAGCAGAAAACCGCACACCAGCATCACCGGTTGCACCAGGCCCGCACCGGCCACCTGGATCGCCGCCGCGACCAGCAGCGCCCAGTTCGCGGTGGCGAACCGGCCGAACCGCCGCACCGCCCACGGCGTGAGCAACGTTGCCAGGAACGAGCCGGTGCCGGTGGCGGCGACGAAAACCACCGCCATGCCCAGCCCCGCCACGGCTCGCGTGCCGCTGTGGCGCACGATCACCAGCATCAGCAGCGTGTTGATTCCGAACACGACACGGTGAGCGGCCAGACCGGCCAGCGTTGCGGCCACACTCGGTGTGCCGTTGACCGTACGCAACCCATGCAGCCAGCCGGTGGCCACCGCATAGACCGCCGAACCGTGAATCGCGCGTGCGGTGTCGTCCGGACCGAGGCTGCGCGGACCGAAGCGCAGCGCCAACAGCAGCGCCACCAGTACCGGCACCGTGACCAGGCAGATCACCGTCGCCGCGCCGGTGTCGCCGGCCCCCAGCAGCCAGCGCGGCACCAACATGAAGTTGGCCCCGAAAAAAGTGGCCGCGGCACCCACCGCGGTGGCCACCGAGTTCATCGTGACCACCCGCCCGCGCGGCACCACGTGCGGCAGCGCCGCGGACAGCCCGGACGTCACGAACCGGGTTACACCGTTGACCATCAGAGCGCCGGCCAGAATCGGCAGATCTCCCGCGCCGACGGCCAGCATCAGCGCCACGGCCGCGACCAGCAACAGCCGTGCGCAGTTGGCGCCGACCAGCACGTAGCGACGGTCCCAGCGGTCGAGCAGCGCCCCGGCGAAGGGGCCGACCAACGAATAGGGCCCCAGCAGCACGGCGAACGAAGCCGCGATCGCCCACGGTTCGGCTGCGCGGTCTGGATTGAACAGGATCGCACCGGCCAGTCCGGCCTGAAACAACCCGTCGCCGAACTGGCTCACTACCCGCACCGCGAGCAGCCGGCCGAACTCCGGCATGTCCCGCACGGTCCGCCAGACGGCGATGGGGGCGTGCGCGTCAACCACCGGGAACACTTTCTGCTGCAGCGAAGGGAACGACAGGCAACCCGCACCACAGTACAAATATTTCGGTGTGCTCCGCTTGAACGCCCCAATTGCCCTGCGCTGGTGACATGATGGTGACGTGGCCCACTCAGAGGATCCGGAGGATTACGCACCGACCGCGCATCGTGTGCGCGCCGGAACGCTGCTGCTGGCCAACACCGATCTTCTCGAGCCGACGTTTCGACGCAGCGTGATTTATGTCGTCGAGCACAACGACGGCGGCACCCTTGGCGTGGTGCTCAACCGCCCCAGCGAAACCGCCGTCTACAACGTGCTTCCGCAGTGGGCCAAGCTGGCCACCAAGCCCAAGACCATGTTCATCGGCGGGCCGGTCAAGCGGGACGCCGCGCTGTGCCTGGGCACGCTGCGGGTTGGCGTCGACGCGCGTGGCGCCCCGGGGCTGCGCCCCGTACAGGGTCGGATGGTGATGGTGGACCTTGACGCCGAACCCGACTCGATCGCACCGCTGGTCGAGGGCGTGCGGATCTTCGCCGGCTACAGCGGCTGGACCATCGGCCAACTCGACGGCGAAATCGAGCGCGACGACTGGATTGTATTGTCGGCCTTGCCTTCCGACGTACTAGTCGGACCGAGGGTTGATCTGTGGGCTCGGGTGTTGCGCCGCCAGCCTCTACCGCTGTCGATGCTGGCGACCCACCCTGTCGACATCAGCCGGAACTGACTGCGGCGCGCACCTCCGTGTCGCGGTGAAACAACCTGAAACAACCTGACCGCCAACAAGTTCACCCCGAGCACGACAGAGTGCAGATTGCGCAGGCCTGCTGACCCTGGCGGCTGCACACGAGGCGCTCACGGCGCGCCGCCGGCAACGTGTGGCGGCCGCCCTGCCAGATCCCGGCAGCCACGGTACCCACGGCGCCTAACACGCACAGCACCACAAGTACCGGCGATGACCGGGCAGACAACGCCACCAACCCGCCCGCGGACAGCATCACCGCCGCGGCAAGTTGCGTGGGGGCCACGGCGCGCAACACCTGCTGGGCCCCGATCGCCGGCGCTGGCCGGGCCAATGCTCGCACCCCGAAGACGGCCGACAGCACCGCCCCGCACAGACACAGCACCGCCGCAATGAGCATGACGTCACGATACGAGAGACCCGGCGGTCATGCGCGGTGGGCGGTCGCGCGCTCACGGCATTCCGGGCGCGACCCGGAACCCGTTGACGATCGCGTCGGTGGCGCTGCCCTCAGCGACCACCTGGCTCAGCGACGTCGTGACGGCCAGCGACACCAGGTATTTGGTCGGACCGACGGGCACGATCACGTGCCGCCGGGACGTGTTCAGCGTCATGTTGTTCTGCCGGTAGGTGCCTTCGATCAGCGACGACGGCAAGCCGTAGAAGTCGGCCAGCGATGCATTGGTGGTTTGCCATGCCATCTCCGACTGGCTGTCGATGAATCCGTGGGTGATTGCCTCCTTGGGGTCGAAGTCGCCGATCGCCTTGTAGACCACCACTTGCGCGTTCGGCGTGTACAGGCCGTCACCGCCGTTGCGGTCCGCGGTTACTAGAAAAGCGTCCGGGACATTCGGGTCTGGGACCTGCGACCAGCCGAGGGGCATCGGCAGCGTGATGCTGACCGCCGTGAACCCTTGGGGCCGTTGCGGTTCGAGCTGGACGCCCTTGCTCTTGAAGTAGTCGGTCAGCGAGCCGGAACTGGCGGGCACCAGGGTGGGCTGCGCGACGGGCAGGGCCGCCTGCGCGGCCTGACCGGCCGGCACGGCACCCGCCGGCGCGACAGGTACCGCGGGCGCCGCCAGCGGGGCGACGGAAGCGCCAGCGTTGGCCAGCGGGAGCCCGGTCGGCGCACCGCCCGCAGGCGCGACGGTGACCGTCTGGGTGACCGTCACCGGCGCGGGAGGCATCGGTAGCACGGGCTCGGCGCCCGCGTTGGCCGCGGCGAAAGCGATGACACCGGCCAGCGCCGCGGCTGTTCCGCCGCCAACCGCCAGCCGGGCCCGGGTCTTTTCCCGCATCGCGCCTTTCCTCCTCTCCAGCGCCGACACCGAACACCCAGTCCCACCACCAACGCACCCATCCGCGCCGTCACAAAAGTAACAACCGTCACTTCTGTCACACCAGGCCTGGGACCGACCCCTGATCGCTCCGCAATCCAACCGAGACCTCCGCCCGCCGGCGGCACCCCGTCTGAACCGCTGACTACCCTGTTGACGTGACCGAGCCGACCGCGACACCCAGCGCCGCCGACGCCGAGGCCCCGCGGTTCCGTTACACCGCGGAACGTGCGGGTGAGATCGAACGTGCGTGCCAGCAGAACTGGGAGAAGTGGGGCACCTTCCACGTGCCTAACCCGGTCGGGTCCCTGGCGCCGGCCGACGGCGAGACGCTGCCGGCCGACAAGATGTTCGTCCAGGACATGTTCCCCTACCCGTCTGGCGAGGGACTGCATGTCGGCCACCCGCTCGGCTACATCGCCACCGACGTCTACGCCCGCTATTACCGGATGACCGGCCACAACGTCTTGCACGCGCTGGGTTTCGACGCGTTCGGACTGCCTGCTGAGCAGCACGCGATCCAGACCGGAACCCATCCGCGCACCCGGACCGAAGCCAACATCGTCAATTTCCGGCGTCAGCTGGGCCGGCTCGGGTTCGGCCACGACAGCCGCCGGAGCTTCTCGACCACGGACGTCGAGTTCTACGAATGGACGCAGTGGATCTTTCTGCAGATCTACAACGCGTGGTATGACCTGGCCGCCAACAAGGCCCGTCCGATCGCCGAGCTGATCGCCGAGTTCGACAGCGAAGCGCGCGTTCTGGACCGCCACTGGTCGACGCTGTCGGCGGCCGAACGCGCCGACGTCATCGATTCCTACCGTCTGGTGTACCGCGCTGACGCGATCGTGAACTGGTGTCCGGGCCTGGGCACCGTGCTGGCCAACGAAGAGGTCACCGCCGACGGCCGCAGTGAGCGCGGCAACTTCCCGGTGTTCCGGAAGCGGTTGCGGCAGTGGATGATGCGGATCACCGCGTACTCCGATCGGCTGCTGGACGACCTGGACGTGCTCGATTGGCCGGAGAAGGTCAAGACCATGCAGCGCAACTGGATCGGCCGCTCGACCGGGGCGGCGGCGTTCTTCGGTGCGCGCACCGGTGACGGTGACAGTGTCGACATCGAGGTGTTCACCACCCGGCCCGACACGCTGTTCGGCGCCACGTATCTGGTGCTGGCTCCGGAGCACTACTTGGTCGATGTGCTCACCGCCGCGGCCTGGCCCGACGCCGTCGACAAGCGCTGGACCTTCGGCCAGGCCACACCGGCGGAGGCGGTGGGGGCCTACCGCCGGTCCATTGCGGCGAAGTCGGATCTGGAACGCCAGGAGAACAAGGCGAAGACCGGTGTGTTCCTCGGCAGCTACGCAACAAACCCGGCCGACGGTCGGCGCATCCCGATTTTCATCGCCGACTACGTGCTGGCGGGCTACGGCACGGGCGCGATCATGGCGGTGCCGGGTCACGACCAACGCGACTGGGAATTCGCCGACGAATTCGGGCTGCCGATCGTCGAGGTCATTGCCGGCGGCGATGTTTCGCAGGGTGCCTACGTCGGCGACGGTCCGGCGGTCAACTCTGACTACCTCAACGGACTCGACGTTGCGTCGGCGAAGGTGAAGATGACGGAGCGGCTTGAGGCCGAAGGCCGCGGCCAAGCCCGTGTCGAATACAAACTGCGGGACTGGTTGTTCGCGCGGCAGCGCTATTGGGGTGAGCCGTTCCCGATCGTCTATGACAGCGACGGCCGACCCCACGCCCTGCCCGAGTCGGAACTTCCCGTTGTGTTGCCCGACATACCCGACTATTCGCCGGTGTTGTTCGATCCCGATGATGCCGGCAGCGAGCCCTCGCCGCCGCTGGCCAAGGCGACCGACTGGGTGCACGTCGAGCTGGACCTCGGTGACGGCCGCAAACCGTACACGCGGGACACCAATGTGATGCCGCAATGGGCCGGGAGCTCATGGTACGAGCTGCGCTACACCGATCCCCACAATTCGAAGCGGTTCTGCGCCAAGGAGAACGAGGCGTACTGGATGGGGCCGCGCCCCGAGGAGCATGGGCCTGACGATCCTGGCGGGGTGGACCTGTATGTCGGCGGAGTCGAGCACGCGGTGCTGCATCTGCTGTATTCGCGGTTCTGGCACAAGGTGCTCTACGACCTGGGCCAGGTGAGTTCGTCGGAGCCCTACCGGCGGTTGGTCAATCAGGGCTATATCCAGGCGTACGCCTACACCGATGCGCGCGGCGCCTACGTTCCGGCCGCCGATGTCGTCGAGCAGCAAGACAGGTTCTTCTACCCAGGCCCCGACGGCCAGATCGAGGTGTTCCAGGAGTTCGGCAAGATCGGCAAGAGTCTGAAGAATTCGGTGTCACCGGACGAGATCTGCGACGACTATGGCGCGGACACGCTGCGGGTCTATGAGATGTCGATGGGTCCGCTGGAGGCGTCGCGGCCGTGGGCGACCAAGGACGTCGTCGGCGCCTACCGCTTCCTGCAGCGGGTGTGGCGGCTCCTGGTCGACGAGAACACCGGTGAGCTCCGGGTGGCCGACGTCGAATTGGACCGCGACACGCTGCGGCTGATGCACCGCACCATCGCAGGCGTCGCCGAAGACTATGCGGGGCTGCGCAACAACACCGCCGTGGCCAAGCTGATCGAGTACACCAACCACCTGACCAAGCAACACCGCGACGCCGTGCCGCGCGCCGCGGTGGAGCCGCTGGTGCTGATGGTGGCGCCGGTCGCGCCGCACTTGGCTGAAGAGCTGTGGCGGCGGCTCGGCCACGACCAATCCCTGGCGCACGGGCCGTTCCCCGCGGCCGACCGGCAGTATCTGGTTGAGGACTCGGTGGAGTATCCGGTGCAGGTCAACGGCAAAGTGCGCGGCCACGTCGTGGTGGGCGCCGACGCCGACGCCGACGCCATCGAGGTCGCGGCGCTCGCTGACGAGAAGGTGCTGGCCTTTCTGGACGGGGCCACACCGAAGAAGGTGATCGTCGTGCCCGGCCGGCTGGTCAACCTCGTGGTCTGACGCTACGCTGCCGGATGATCACCTGGTGCACCGCTCCGTCGGCCGGCGTGGTGATCACCTTGGCGACGGTGTCGGCTACCGTCTCGGGCCGCAGGTAGGCCGATTCGTCGTATTCACCACCCTCGAACTCCCTTAGCCGCCGCTGCATTCGGGTGCCGATGCGCCCGGGATGCACGGAGGTGACCCGCAGCGTCGGCTCCTCGGCGCGTAGCGAATCGGCGAACGCGCGCAGCGCGAACTTGCTGGCCGAGTAGGACGCCATGCCGGGCAGCACGTTCAGACCCGCCCCCGAGTTGATGAAGATCACTTGGCCTTCGGCTCGACGCAGTGCCGGCAGCAGCGCCTGGGTCAGGGCAACCGCACCTATCACATTGACTTCGAATGTATTCCGCCAGTCGTCAAGCGTGGAATCGGCCAGGTGGTCGGGGAACGCAACGCCGGCGTTGTGCACCAACACATCCAGTTGATCGATGACTTCGGTACTGGCGGCCAGCGAGTCCGTGTCAGCCAGGTCCAGCGGCCACGTTGTGGCGCCCAGCCGGTCGGCGACCTCGTCCAACCGTGGCGACGGTCGACCGCCGAGCAGCAGGGTGTGGGTTGCAGCGAGGGCGGTGGCGATCGCGGCGCCGAGTCCGCCGGAAGCCCCGGTGACGAGCGCGGTCGGCATGTTGTCACCCTATCGTCGCGTCGGCCGCCGTCCGCGCCCTCCCGCCCCGCCGGCTGCCGTCGCCCGGCCCCATCGTCGCGTCGCGCGCCGCCGCGCGCCGCCGCAGAAGCCGCCGCAGAATAGGAACCGATGGCGCCCGATCCCAGCTTCTCGCCGACACAACTCGCCGCGCGTGCGGCGTACCTGTTGCGCGGCAACGACCTGGGGGTGATGACGACGGCGGCGCCGCTGCTGTACCCGCATATGTGGAGCTGGGACGCGGCGTTTGTGGCGGTAGGGCTGGCCCCGCTGAGTGTGGAGCGGGCGGTCGTCGAACTGGATACGTTGCTGTCGGCGCAGTGGGACAACGGCATGATCCCGCACATCGTGTTCGCCAAGGGCGCCGACGGGTATTTCCCGGGGCCGCCGCGTTGGGCGTGTTCGGCGTTGGCGGCGAAGGCGCCGCGTCATCGGCACACTTCGGGGATCACGCAGCCCCCCGTGCATGCGATCGCGGTGGAGCGCATTCTCGAACACGCGCGCCGCCGCGGCCGCTCGACGCGGCAGGTGGCCGAGGCATTCCTGGACCGGCGCTGGGACAGCCTGGTCCGCTGGCACCGCTGGCTGGTTGAGGCGCGCGACCAGCACGGACATGGCCGGATCACGCTCTACCACGGTTGGGAATCCGGGATGGACAACTCGCCGCGGTGGGACGCCGCCTACGCCAACGTGCATCCCGGCGCGGTCCCGGAATATCGACGCGCAGACAACATGATCGTGATGGACCCGTCGCAGCGGCCGTCGGACACCGAGTACGACCGCTATCTGTGGCTTGTGGAGGAGATGAAGTCGGCCCGCTACGAGGACGAACTGCTGCCCAAGGTGATGAGCTTCGCGGTCGAGGACGTGTTCGTCTCGGCCATCTTCGCCGTGGCCTGCGAGGTGCTGGCGATCATCGGGGAAGACTACAGCCGGCCCAACGCCGACGTCCGGGACTTGTATTCGTGGGCGGAGCGGTTCCGCGCCGGGGTCGTCCAGACCACCGACGAGAGAACCGGCACCGCCAAGGACTTCGATGTGCGGGCCGGCAGGTGGGTGGCGACCGAGACCGTGGCGCAGTTCGCGCCGCTGCTGTGCGGGGGCCTGCCCCATGATCGCGAGCGGGCGCTGCTGCGGCTGCTCGAAGGACCGCGGTTCTGCGCCCACCCGGACCTGAAGTTCACACTGATTCCGTCGACGTCGCCGGTCTCACGGGACTTCCGGCCACGCGAGTACTGGCGCGGGCCGGTGTGGCCGGTGATGACTTGGCTGTTCTCGTGGGCGTTCGCGCGCCGTGGCTGGGCCGAGCGGTCGTACCTGCTGCGCCGCGAGGGACTACGGCAGGCAAGCGACGGCACGTTCGCGGAGTACTACGAGCCGTTCACCGGCGAGCCGTTGGGCAGCATGCAGCAATCGTGGACCGCGGCGGCCGTGCTCGACTGGCTCGGTTAGGTCGGCCGCCCGGCCAGGCGTTCCAGCGGCGCCAGTGCTTTGGTCAGCGTGTCCAGGTCGTCGTCGCTGAGCTGGGCGAGCATCGCCGCCAACGCGGCGCGCCGGTTGGCCAGCGATTCGCGGTGAACGGCCAGCCCCTTCGGTGTGATGTCGACCAGCACGGCCCGCAGGTCCGATGGATCACGCGATCGCTTCACCAGGCCGAGCTTTTCCAGCCGGCGGATCGCCACCGTGGTGGTCGGCGTGCGCACCCGTTCGTGCGCCGCCAACTCGGTCATCCGGATCGGGCCGCGGTCGATCAGCGTGACGAGGATCGACAGCTGCGCCAAGGTGAGATCACCGGTGGCGACCCGGCTGGTATCACCGCGCCGCAGGACGGTCACCAGCTTGGAGAGCACGCGGTGCAGCCCTTCGGCCAGCTCGGTGACCTGCTCTTCGGTCTCCACCATAATTCGCTAGTCTAACCTCTGGTGGCCCCACAGGTTGGCCGCCTGACGGAATATCGATGCAGTTAAAAGCGCTTTAAAGCAGCTGCGCCAAGAACCGCCGCAGCCGTTCGGTCGCGGCGGCTTCGAATATCTGCTCCGGCCGCCCCGATTCCACCACCTGGCCGTGGTCCATGAACACCACGGTGTCCGACGCTGACTGGGCGAAACCCATCTCATGGGTGACCACGATCATCGTCATGCCTTGCTCGCCCAGGTCCGCGATCAACCGCAGGATGCCCTTGACCAGCTCAGGGTCAAGCGCCGAGGTCGGCTCGTCGAAGAACATCACCTGCGGGGCCATCGCCAGTGCCCGCGCGATCGCCACCCGCTGTTGCTGACCACCGGACAGGGTGGCTGGCCGGAAATTGGCCTTGTGCCGTAGCCCGACCCGGTCGAGCTGGGCCAGCGCCAGCGCACGCGCCTCGTCGGCAGCCAGCCGCTTGAGCCTGCGCGGCGCGAGCATCACGTTGTCGATGACACTGCGGTGGGCGAACAAGTTGAAGTTCTGAAACACCATCCCGATCCGCTGGCGCAGGTGATCGGGATTGTCGCGGAGCACCGACCGGCCGTCCAGCAGAATGTCGCCGCTGTCCGGCTCGTAGAGCCGGTTCAGTGTGCGCAGCAGCGTCGACTTGCCCGACCCGGACGGCCCGATCACTGCCACCGTGCTGCCCGCGGCCGCCTCGATGTCGACGCCGCGCAGCACGGCGTTGGTTCCGAACGACAGCTGGATACCCCTGCCGGCCAGTGAAACCGGCTCCACCCCGGTGCCGGCCGCCATCGGCTACTCCATCTCCGGGGACGTCTGCACGACCGGTGCCAGCGGATCCTCAGGCTCGACGCGGGTCGTGCCGGTGCGCAGGCGCGCGTCGATGTAGTTGACCAGATGCGTCAGCGGAACTGTCAGCGCGAGATAGCACAGGCCCGCGGCCACCATGGGCGACAGGTTGCCCGTCTGCGCGTTCAAGTCGCGGCCCACCTGGAACAGCTCCCGCTGGCCGGCGACCAGGCCCAGGAAATACACCAACGCCGAGGCCTTCAACAGCGAGATGAACTGATTGACCAACGCGGGCAGCACCCGCCGAACCCCCTGGGGCACCACCACCAGCCGCATCGAGCGCCGGTAGCTGAACCCCAGCGCGCGCGCCGCCTCCATCTGCCCGCCCTCCACACTCTGGATGCCCGAGCGGAAGATCTCCCCGACATACGCCGCCGCCATCAGACCCAACGCCGCGATGCCCAACGGGTAGGGGTTGTTGCCGGTCAACGTGCCGACGACCGGCCCCACCCCGAGTCCGATCAACAGGATGATCACCACTTCGGGGAGTCCGCGGAAGATGTCGGTGTAGACGCGCGCGGGCCAGCGCAGCCACCGGGCACGGGAAATACCGGCGACCGCCAGCAGCATGCCCAGCGCCAGGCCGATGATGCCCGCGCTGATCGTGAGAATCAGCGTGTTGGGCAACCCCGTCGTGACCAGATCCGGGATTGCCTGCCGGTACAGGCCCCAGTTGAAGAACGCGTCCCGCAGTTGCGACAGCACCGATTGCGGCGCCGGCGCCGTCGTTGCCCGCGGCCGGTGACTCGCCGCGATCGCCGCGAAGTCGGGCACCGGCGGATACGGCGCGGCCCTGGAGCCCGGCTTCCACCCCGGGGGCAGCGCCCGCGGCACCCACTCGGAGTACAGCCGCGACCAGGTGCCGTCGGCGATGACCGCGTCCAGCCCCGAGTTCAGCGCGTCGATCAGCGGCTTGTTCTCCTTCGCCACCGCCCAGGCCACGAAATTGTTCAAGCTGAAGGTGTTTTCGACGATGACCGCCTGGTCGCCGGGCTTGACCACACCCAGCGCCTGCTGCGACGGCGCCACCCACGCATCGATCTGCCGGGTCTTCAGGCTGGCGTACACGGTGTTGTAATCGGGGAATTTCACCGGCTGCAGTCGCAGCGTGTCGATGACGTAGGCCTCCTGCACCGTGCCCTGCACGACGCCGATGCGCTGCCCGGCGGCCAGTTTGCCGAAGCCGGTGATCGTCGATCCCGGCGGCACGACGAGCGAGAAGTAGCCGAAATCGTAGCCGTTGGTGAAGCCGACGGTCTGCCGCCGCGCGTCGGTGGTGGTGATCGAGGACGATCCGACATCGAACCGACGCGAGGCCACCTGGGCGAGCAGCCCGGAAAAGTCGGTGCCGACGAACCGGATCCGCAGACCAAGCTTGTCGGCCACCGCGCGCAGCAGCTCGTTGTCGAAACCGCTGAACTGGCCCTTCGAGTTGATGCACGCGCTGGGCGGTGCGTCCGACAGTGTGCCGGCGATGAGCGTGCCAGGGGTACCCAAGCCCAGCGCGTCGACGTTCACCGTGCTGAGCTGCTCGACGGTCGCGGTCGTGTACCTGTCCTCGCCGGGACCCTTGGCGGCCTTGGCGAGGTTGGTGGGCAGCGCGCTGGCGCTGGCCACGCCAGGCGGGGTGCACTGGTCGGCCGCCGCTGGGCTGGCCGCCGCCAAGCCGATGATCAGCACGGCGACCAGCGCGAGCACACCCGCCTTCATGTTCACGCCGCCGCGCGGCGATCCCGCCAGCGGCACAGTGCTTCGGCCTGCGTCAGGTCGTAGTCCGGCCCGTTCGCGCCGACGGTCAGCAGCGTCACGCCCAAATCGGCCAGTGCGTCTGCCTCCGCGAGCAGCGCATCCAGGCCCGCGCCCTGGACACCGGCGGATCGTTCGATGGTGGCCGGGTCACGCCCGGCTGCCGCGCAGTGCTCGGCGAGCACCGCGGCTTTCCGCGGATAGCTGTGCCGGTCGACGAACCCGTGCCAGATGTCGGCATGCTCCGCCACCAGCCGCAACGTCTGCTGTTCGCCCTGGCCGCCGATCAGGATCGGGATGCTCCGCCTCGGTGGGGGATTCAGCTTCGCCAACCGCGACTCGATCCTCGGCAGCGCCCGGGCTAGATCGCGCAGCCGGCTTCCCGCCGTGCCGAAGTCGTAGCCGTACTCGTCGTAGTCCTTCTGCTTCCACCCCGAACCGATGCCAAGGACGAGGCGGCCGCCGGAAATGTGGTCGGTTGTGCGGGCCATGTCGGCGAGCAACTCGGGATTGCGGTAGGAGTTGCAGGTCACCAGGGCGCCGAATTCGATACGTGACGTCTGCTCGGCCCAGGCCCCGAGCATCGTCCAGCATTCGAAGTGCGGGCCGTCGGGATCGCCGTACAGCGGGAAGAAATGGTCCCAGTTGAAGGCGATGTCGACGCCGATGTCCTCACACCGCCGGACGGCATCCCGGATGTTCTGGTAATTCGGTGAGTGTTGCGGCTGCAGCTGAACGCCGATGCGCGTCGGAAAAGTCACTCGGCCAACGTTAGCCCGCGCTACTCCCCGGCGAGAACCCGCCGCAAAATGTCGATCAACGCCAGTGGCTGGTCGCTTTGCACCGAGTGGCCGGAATCGGCGACGACATGCACCGCGCCCAGGCCTGGCGCGGTACGGGCGAACTCCTCGGCGTCCCCGTCCGAGACGAACCGCGAATTCGCGCCGCGCACCAACGTGGTCGGCGTGACGAGCCGGGGCACGTCGTCCCACAGCCCCTCGAAGCCCTCACCCTTGCGCATGACGTCGTAGCGCCACGTCCAGCGGCCGTCGTCCAGCCGCTTCGAATTGTGAAACACACCGCGCCGCAACGATTCGCGGTCCCGGTACGGTGCCGCCGCGATCGTCACCTCCAGCATCGCCTGAAAGCTCGCGAACACGCGCTCGCCCTGCACCAGCGCCACGGTGCCCTGCTCTGCCGTGGTCATCTCGGTGTGGCGGTCGGGTGCGGACGGGGTGACGTCGACAAGGACCAGCCGGGGCACCAGTTCCGGCGCGGTGACGGCCAGCCTGAGCGCCGTCAACCCGCCCAAGGACATGCCGACCACCACCGCCGCTTCCGGCGCCAGCTGCCGCAGCACCGGTTCCAGGGTCTCGGCGTTTTGCAGCGGGCCGTAGTCGCCGTCGTCCCGCCAGGCTGACCGCCCGTGCCCCGGCAGGTCCACCGCCAGTGCCGGCTCGCCGAGCCCGACGATCACGGTGTCCCAGGTGTGCGCGTTCTGGCCGCCGCCGTGCAGAAACACGATGCGCGGTGGCGGCGTTCCCCAGCGCAGTGCGCTGACAGCGCCCACATCGACGCGCTCGACCGGCGGCAGCGGACCGGTGACGCCGGCCTGCCGCGCGTTCTCCTCGAGGAACCCGAACTCGGAAAGCCGGATCAGCGCATCCTCATCGATCACAACGAGCAGGTTAGCTCGTGATGAACTTCTCCAGCTCCGCCCGGGCGACGTCGTCCGGCATCTGCCGCGGCGGGCTCTTCATCAGGTAGGCGGAGGCCGGAATGATCGGACCGCCCAGCCCGCGGTCCTTGGCGATTTTCGCCGCCCGGACCGCATCGATGATCACGCCCGCCGAGTTCGGCGAGTCCCACACCTCGAGCTTGTACTCCAGGTTCAGCGGCACATCGCCGAAAGCGCGGCCTTCCAGTCGCACGTAGGCCCACTTGCGGTCGTCGAGCCAGCCGACGTGATCAGACGGACCGATGTGAACGTCCTTGGTCTTGAACTCCTTCTGCAGGTTCGACGTCACCGCCTGGGTCTTGGAGATCTTCTTCGACTCCAGGCGCTCGCGCTCGAGCATGTTGAGGAAGTCCATGTTGCCGCCGACGTTCAGCTGCATGGTGCGGTCCAGCTGCACACCGCGGTCCTCGAACAGCTTGGCCAGCACGCGGTGCGTGATCGTCGCGCCGACCTGGCTCTTGATGTCGTCGCCGACGATCGGCACACCCGCGTCACGGAACTTCTTGGCCCACACCGGGTCGGACGCAATGAACACCGGCAGCGCGTTGACGAACGCCACCCCGGCGTCAATCGCGCACTGCGCGTAGAACTTATCGGCCTCTTCCGAGCCGACCGGAAGGTAGGAGACCAGCACATCGACCTGCGCGTCGCGCAGGGTCTTGACGACGTCGACAGGTTCGGCGTCGGAGAGCTCGATGGTGTCGGCGTAGTATTTGCCGATCCCATCCAGCGTTGGGCCGCGCTGCACCACCACATCGGTGGGCGGCACGTCGGCGAGCTTGATGGTGTTGTTCTCGGAGGCGAAAATGGCCTCCGAGAGGTCGAAGCCGACCTTCTTGGCGTCGACGTCGAACGCGGCGACGAACTTCACGTCGCGCACGTGATACGGACCGAAGCGCACATGCATCAAGCCGGGCACTGACGAGTTCTCATCGGCGTCCTGGTAGTACTGCACACCTTGCACCAGCGATGAGGCGCAGTTGCCGACACCGACGATGGCCACACGCACCGTTCCAGCGGCGCCGGTCTTGTTCCCAGTCATGTGCGGTTCTCCTAACTCCTACCTACCCATGGATCGTGACAGTCACCTAGCGGCGGGTCATTGGTCAGCGCGGCTCTGCGCGACCCGTTCCGCGGCAATCAATTCGTTGAGCCATTTCACTTCTCTCTCGCTGGACTCCAGCCCGAGCTGATGAAGCTGACGGGTGTAGCGATCGAATGAGCTGCTCGCCCGCGCCACGGCTTCCCGAAGGCCTTCCCGCCGTTCCTCCACCTGACGGCGCCGCCCCTCCAGGATGCGCATCCGGGCTTCGGCGGGGGTGCGGTTGAAAAACGCGAGATGCACGCCGAAGCCGTCGTCGGTGTAGTTCTGCGGGCCGGTGTCGGCGACCAGCTCGGCGAAGCGCCGCCGGCCCGCATCGGTCAGTCGGTAGACCCTTCTGCCTCGCCGCCTTACCGGGGTACCCTCCGGGGCGGCGTCCTCGGCGATCAACCCGTCTAGCTGCATCCGGCGCAGCGCCGGGTACAGCGAACCGTAGGAAAACGCGCGGAAAGCACCGAGTAAACCCGTCAAGCGTTTACGCAGCTCGTAGCCATGCATCGGCGACTCGAGCAGAAGTCCGAGGATGGCCAGCTCAAGCACCGGCCCACCTCCGTTTGCTCAGTCGTTACGATGCTTCAACACCTCGCGTTATAGTATCGCGCCGATATATTCGGCGCCACACCGGCAACGGATCGCACACACACCCACCACTTCACCCGGCAGCGGCGCAGCCCAGACCCGTCACCATGCCGTGTGGCTGTACCGTCCGGCGGTTGGCCGTCACGGCGCCGACGTACTCTTGTCAACGTGCGACTACAGCGACAGGTGGTGGATTACGCGCTTCGGCGCCGCTCGCTGCTGGCCGAGGTGTACTCCGGACGCACCGGCGTCACGGAGGTCTGTGACGCCAATCCTTACCTGTTGCGGGCTGCGAAGTACCACGGCAAGCCCAGTTCGGTCATGTGCCCGATCTGTCGCAAGGAGCAACTGACGTTGGTGTCGTGGGTGTTCGGCGATCACCTCGGCGCGGTGTCGGGCTCGGCCCGAACCGCCGAGGAGTTGGTGATGCTGGCCGCCCGCTATGCAGAATTTTCCGTACACGTGGTGGAGGTATGCCGGACCTGCAGCTGGAATCACTTGGTCAAGTCGTATGTGCTCGGCGCGGCGCGGCCCCCCGAGGGAACGCGGCGCAGCGGCGCCCGCACGGCCAGTGAGTAGCGAAGAACGCCCGGACCGGTCAGCCAGTGACACCCCGAGCAGGGGCGGGGCTGACCGTGCCCCCGCGCGTCCGCGCAGAGGCGAGCCGCCACCGGTGATGCGTCGCTCGCCACCGTCGCGCCGTCCGGCACCCGATCCGCGGCAGACGGCTGTCATCCCGCAGGTTGCCCGCGACACCATCCCACTGCGCGACCCGATAGAGATGGTCAAGGCCGCTCTCGACGGACCGCCCCCCAAACCGCCGCGAGGCGGCGGCCCCGGCGGCCCCGGCGGCCCCGGCGGCCCGCCACCCGGTGGGCGCCCGCCGGCTCGGCTGCCGGCCAAACATCAGATCAACTGGCAATGGGTGCGCCGCGGTCTGATCATCACGGTCGCGGCCGTCGTGCTGCTGCCGCTGGTGACGTTCGGCATGGCCTACCTGATCGTCGACGTGCCCAAGCCCGGGGACATCCGCACCAACCAGGTGTCGACGATCCTCGCCAGCGACGGCACCACCGAGCTCGGCAAGATCGTGCCGCCCGAAGGCAACCGCGTCGACGTGGACATCAGCCAGGTCCCCCAGCACGTTCGCGCCGCGGTGATGGCCGCCGAGGACCGGAATTTCTACACCAACCCGGGCTTCTCGTTCAGCGGCTTCGCCCGCGCTGTGCGAAACAACGTCTTCGGAAGCGGTGACACCCAGGGCGGATCCACGATCACCCAGCAGTACGTCAAAAATGCCCTGGTGGGCTCCGAACGCGCGGGTGTCGGCGGATTGGTGCGCAAGGCCAAGGAACTCGTGATCTCGACCAAGATGTCGAATGAGTGGTCCAAGGACCAGGTTCTGCAGTCCTACCTGAACATCATTTATTTCGGTCGCGGTGCGTACGGCATCGCCGCCGCGTCGCAGGCCTACTTCAACAAGCCCGTCGATCAATTGACGGTCTCCGACGGTGCGCTGCTGGCCGCCCTTATCCGGCGGCCGTCGGCGTTGGACCCCGCCGTCGACCCGGTGGCCGCCGAAAAACGCTGGAACTGGGTGCTGGACGGCATGGTGACCATCGGCGCGCTGTCGGCGTCTGATCGCGCCCAGCAGGTCTTCCCCCAGACCGTGCCGCCCGAGCAGGCCCGTGCGGAGGATCAGACCACCGGACCCAACGGGCTGATCGAGCGGCAGGTCACCAGGGAGTTGCTCGACCTGTTCAACATCGATGAGCGCACCCTGAACACCGAAGGACTGCAAGTCACCACGACCATCGACCCGACGGCGCAGCCGGCCGCTGAGAACGCGGTGTCGAAGTACATGAAGGGGCAGGACCCGGACATGCGTGCGGCGGCGGTGTCGATCGATCCGCGCACCGGGGCCGTCAAGGCGTACTACGGCGGCGACGACGCCAACGGTTTCGACTTCGCCGGGGCGGGGCTGCAGACCGGTTCGTCGTTCAAGGTGTTCGCGTTGATCGCCGCGCTGGAACAGAACATCGGGCTGGGCTACCAGGTCGACAGCTCGCCACTGACGGTTGATGGCATCAAGATCACCAACGTGGACGGCGAGAGTTGCGGCACCTGCAGCATCGCGCAGGCACTCAAGCAGTCGCTGAACACCAGCTACTACCGGCTCATGCTCAAGCTGAAGAACGGCCCGGTCGATGTCGCCGCTGCGGCGCACCAGGCCGGCATCCCGGAGAGCTTCCCAGGAACCGATCACACGCTGTCCGAGGACGGCAAGGGCGGGCCTCCGAATAACGGAATCGTGTTGGGCCAGTACCTGACCCGCCCGATCGACATGGCTTCGGCTTACGCGACGATCGCGGCCTCCGGTACCTACCATGCCCCGCACTTCGTGCAGAAGGTGGTCAACTCTCAGGGTCAGGTGCTGTTCGACGCGACCCAGCAGAACAACGTGGGGGAGAAACGGATGCCCGACGCGGTGGCCAACAACACCATCGCCGCGATGCAGCCGATCGCCAGCTACTCGAACGGCCACGGTTTGGCCGGTGGCCGGCCGTCGGGGGCCAAGACCGGCACCACGCAGCTGGGTGACACCGGCGCGAACAAGGACGCGTGGATGATCGGCTTCACCCCGTCGTTGTCGACGGCGGTCTGGGTCGGCACCACCAAGGGCGACAAGCCGCTGGAGAACAAGTACGGCTCACCGGTTTACGGCTCGGGTCTGCCGTCGGATATCTGGAAGTCGACGATGGACAACGCGTTGGAAGGCACCCCCGAGGAGACCTTCCCGAAGCCGACCGAGATCGGCGGTTACGCGGGCGTGCCGGCCCCGCCGCCACCGCCGCCGAAAGCGGTGGAGACGACGCCGAACGTCATTCAGCCCAGTATCGAGGTGGCGCCGGGAATAACGATCCCGATGGGGCCGCCGCAGACCGTGCCGGTGGGTCCGCCGCAGACGGTGCCGGTCGGGCCGTCGCCGCCGGGGGACGCGGGAGCGCAAGGACCTCCTCCTCCGCCGCCGCCCCCTGCGCTGTTCCCGCCGCCGCCGTGACCGGCGATGACGATGCCAGCCACCTGCTTGTCGGGGCGGCGCATCAGGCGGGCGACGCGCTGACGGTGTCACCGCAGCCGCTGGCGGCGGATCGGCGCAGCGCCGACGACCGCGACTTGCCAAGTCGCACAGACGTTCTCGCCGCGACCTTGTCGGGAACCATTGGCGGCCCGGTGGGTCGGCACGCGTTGATCGGCCGCGCCAGGTTCCTCACGCCGCTGCGGGTCATGTTGTTGATCGCGTTGGTGTTCCTGGCGTTGGGGTGGTCGACGAAGGCCGCGTGCCTGCAGAACTCGGGGACCGGCAGCGGCGATCAACGGGTAGCCAATTGGCAGAATCAGCGGGCCTACTACGAGTTGTGCTACTCCGACACGGTGCCGCTGTATGGCGCGGAGTTGTTGAACCAGGGCAAGTTTCCGTACAAGTCGAGCTGGCTGGAGACCGACGCGTCAGGCGTGCCCAGGACACAGTTCGACGGCCGGCCCGCGGTGCGCTACATGGAGTATCCGGTCCTGACCGGTGTGTACCAGTACACCGCGATGGCGCTCGCCAAGACCTATACGACGCTGAGCAAGGTGCTCCCGCTGCCGATAGTCGCCGAGGTCGTGATGTTCTTCAACATTTCCGCGCTGGGGCTGGCGCTGGCGTGGCTGGCCACGGTGTGGGCCACCGCGCGGTTGGCGGGCCGGCGGATATGGGACGCGGCGCTGGTGGCAGCGTCGCCGATCTTGATTTTTCAGATCTTCACCAATTTCGACGCGCTGGCAGTGGCTTTGGCGACCGGCTCGATGCTGGCGTGGGCGCGCCGGCGTCCGCTGCTCGCCGGGGTGCTGATTGGGCTCGGTGTGGCGGCCAAGCTGTACCCGGCTTTGCTGTTGATCCCGCTGTTGTTCCTCGGTGTGCGCACGGGCCGACTGCGTGATGTCGCACGGACAGCGCTGGCCGCGCTCGTCAGCTGGTTCGTGGTGAACCTGCCTGTGTTGTTGTTGTTCCCGCGGGGCTGGTCGGAGTTCTTCCGGCTCAACGCCCGTCGTGGTGACGACATGGATTCGCTGTTCAACGTGGCGAAGTCCTTCACCGGTTGGCACGGACTCGATCAGAACATCGGTTTCTGGCAGCCGCCGGTGGTGCTGAACAGCGTATTTGTGGTGCTGTTCGTGTTGTGTTGCGGCGCCATTGGATACGTCGCACTCACCGCGCCGCACCGGCCGCGCGTAGCCCAGCTGGCGTTTCTTGTGGTGGCGACTTTCCTGTTGGCGAACAAGGTGTGGAGCCCGCAGTTCTCGCTGTGGCTGGTGCCGTTGGCCGTGCTTGCCTTGCCGCACAGGCGGATCCTGTTGGCCTGGATGACCGTCGACGCGCTGGTCTGGGTTCCACGCATGCTGTATCTCTACGGTGACCAGAATCGCGGGCTGCCGGAGCAGTGGTTCACCACGACGGTGTTGGTCCGGGACCTGGCGGTGATGGCGTTGTGTGGGTTGGTGGTCTGGCAGATCTACCACCCCGAGCGCGATCTGGTCCGCTGGGATGGACGCCTCGACGACCCGACTGGCGGGATCTTCGACAACGCGGCCCTAGCCCCACCCGGCTGGCTGCCGTCGTGGTTGCGAGCGCAGCCGCCCAGCCGAAAGCCCGAGAGGTTGCCGGATGAAATTAACGATCCCGCTGTGCCCGTTTAGCAGCTCGGCGCTTTTTGCGCTAACCTGGGCCGGTTGCCGACGCAGGCGACCCTCCTGCCACGGAACGACCGTGGCCGCTTGAGCCCATAGGAGGTGATGAGGTTCCATGCGTCCATACGAAATCATGGTCATCCTTGACCCGACCCTCGACGAGCGCACCGTGGCTCCGTCGCTGGAGACCTTCCTCAACGTGATTCGCAACGATGGCGGGACGGTCGAGAAGATCGACATCTGGGGACGGCGCCGGCTGGCGTACGAGATCGCTAAGCACTCGGAGGGCATTTACGCCGTCATCGACGTGCAGGCCGAGCCCAAAACGGTGTCCGAACTGGACCGTCAACTCAGTTTGAACGAGTCCGTGCTGCGGACCAAGGTGTTGCGCACGGACAAGCACTAGTGGCCGAACGCCCACCGTGCGTCAGAGCCGCTGCGTAGGCTCGCCCGCAGCTACAGACATCGCCGAACCAGGAGGACCCAGTGGCCGGTGACACGACCATCACCGTCGTCGGAAATCTGACCGCCGACCCCGAGCTGCGCTTCACCCCGTCCGGTGCCGCCGTCGCGAACTTCACGGTGGCCTCGACACCACGGATCTACGACCGCCAGAGCGGGGAATGGAAAGACGGCGAAGCGCTGTTCCTCAGGTGCAACATCTGGCGTGAGGCCGCCGAGAACGTTGCCGAAAGCTTGACCCGGGGGTCGCGGGTGATCGTGACCGGTCGGCTCAAGCAGCGCTCGTTCGAGACCCGTGAGGGCGAGAAGCGCACCGTGGTCGAGGTCGAGGTGGACGAAATCGGTCCGTCGCTGCGCTACGCCACGGCCAAGGTGAACAAGGCCAGCCGCGGTGGCGGAGGCGGTGGCGGCTTTGGCAGCAGCGGTGGATCGCGCACGACGGCCAGCGCCAGCGCGGCAGCCTCCGACGACCCGTGGGGTAGCGCCCCGGCGACGGGCTCATTCGGTGGCAGCGACGACGAACCGCCCTTCTAGCAACGAGAAAGAGACATATCCATGGCCAAGTCAAACAAGCGGCGCCCCGCGCCCGAGAAGCCGGTCAAGACGCGCAAGTGCGTGTTCTGCGCCAAGAAGGGGCAGGTGATCGACTACAAGGACACCGCGCTGCTGCGGACATACATCAGCGAGCGCGGCAAGATTCGGGCTCGCCGGGTGACCGGCAACTGCGTGCAGCACCAGCGTGACGTCGCGATCGCGGTCAAGAACGCCCGGGAAGTGGCCCTGCTGCCGTTCACCTCCTCGACGCGCTGACGGAAGACAGGAACGACACATGAAGCTGATTCTGACCGCCGAGATCGACCACCTCGGCACGGCCGGCGACCTTGTCGAGGTGCGTGACGGCTACGGCCGCAACTACCTGCTGCCCCGTGGGCTGGCCATCCCGGCCACGCGGGGGTCGGAGCGCCAGGCCAACGACATCCGGCGGGCCCGCGCGGCCAAGACGGTGCGCAATCTGGAGCACGCTCACGAACTCAAGGCTGCGGTCGAAGGCCTCGGCGCGGTTGCGCTGCCGGCTCGGACCGCCGGTGACTCCGGCCGATTGTTCGGTTCGGTCACCGCGGCCGACGTTGTCGGCGCGATCAAGAAGGCCGGCGGCCCGAACCTGGAGAAGCGCACCGTCCAGATGCCCAGGGCACACGTCAAGTCGATCGGAACGCACCTGATTACGGTGCGGCTGCATCCGGAAGTGGACGCGACGCTCACCCTCGAGGTCGTCGCCCACAATTAATCAAGCGCGTCAATTTACGGGGTGGGAGCCGGTTTCGACTCCCACCTCGACGTTGCTGTGCATTTCTGGCGAACATCTCCGACCCGCTGATCCGCAGCGGATCTAACGTCGCGTTAACCTGTCGCATAAGCCGGCGCAACACAACACGCCCGAGACGGCAACCCGGCGAGACACGCCGGAGCGATTCCCATCCACAGCCTACTGACCTGCCTATGGTGCAGGTAGCAGCGCAAACGCCAACCAGTTGATCAACATTCCACAGGTTTTCCCCAGCCCCTCAACACAACCGCGCGCTGATATCCACACCCAGTGCACATGTTCATCAACAACACCGATTTACCTGCTTGCCAGCAACGTTTACCGTCGATCCATCCGGGGGGCGTCTCGGCGTCCGGGGTGGCGTGTTGTCGGTGACCCGACTTATCGTCAGGGCAGCGGGTGCGAACGTACGTTCGACACGAAGGGAGGTGAAACGCCGGTGGCTGTTGTCGACGAGCTCGGGCATTCGGGCATGGACGCCTCGCCGCCCAACGAAGAGTTCGGCCGGCAGCCACCCCAGGATCTGGTCGCCGAACAGTCCGTGCTGGGCGGCATGCTGCTCAGCAAGGACGCGATCGCCGACGTGCTCGAACGGTTGCGCCCGGGCGACTTTTACCGGCCTGCCCACCAGAGCACCTACGACGCGATCCTTGACCTCTACGGTCGCGGCGAGCCGGCGGACCCGGTCACCGTGGCGGCCGAGCTCGACCGGCGTGGCCTGCTTCGCCGCATCGGTGGCGCGCCGTATCTGCACACGCTGATCGCCACGGTGCCGACCGCCGCCAACGCCGGGTACTACGCGGGCATCGTTGCGGAGAAGGCATTGCTGCGGCGGCTGGTCGAAGCCGGCACGCGGGTGGTGCAGTACGGCTACGCCGGGGCAGAGGGGTCCGACGTCGCCGAGGTGGTGGACCGCGCCCAGGCCGAGATCTACGACGTGACCGACCGGCGGCTGTCGGACGATTTCGTCGCCCTCGAGGATCTGCTGCAGCCGACGATGGACGAGATCGACACGATCGCCTCGAGCGGCGGCCTGGCCCGCGGCGTGCCGACCGGATTCGTCGAACTCGACGAGGTCACCAACGGTCTGCATCCCGGTCAGATGATCATCATCGCGGCTCGTCCTGGTGTCGGTAAGGCGCTGGCGCTGGACACCCCGCTGCCCACGCCGGCTGGCTGGACGACGATGGGCGACGTCGGCGTCGGTGATCTGCTGATCGGGCCGGATGGCGAACCGACGCGGGTGGTGGCCGCGACAGAGGTCCTGCTGGGCCGGCCCTGTTATGAGGTCGCCTTCTCCGACGGCAGCCGCGTCGTCGCCGATGCACAGCATCAGTGGCCCACCCGGCGCGGCATCCGCACAACCGCGTCGCTGCGATCACACACCGACGTGATCAGCGCGGCCGCGTGCCCGTCCGAATTCAAGACGGCCGAGATCCAACCGATCGCCGATGTCCCGGTGCGGTGCGTCCAGGTCGACAATGGGGCACACCTCTACCTGGCCGGTCCGGGCATGGTGCCGACCCACAACTCGACCCTGGGGTTGGACTTCCTGAGGTCATGCTCGATCAAGAGCCGGATGGCCAGCATCATCTTTTCACTGGAGATGAGCAAGTCGGAGATCGTGATGCGGCTGCTGTCGGCCGAGGCGAAAATCAAGCTCTCCGATATGCGTTCGGGTCGGATGAGCGACGACGACTGGACCCGTCTGGCTCGGCGCATGAGCGAGATCAGTGAGGCGCCGCTTTACATCGACGACTCGCCGAACCTGACGATGATGGAGATCCGGGCCAAGGCGCGGCGGCTCCGCCAGAAAGCCGATCTGCGATTGATCGTCGTCGACTACTTGCAGTTGATGACTTCCGGCAAGAAGTTCGAGTCTCGCCAGGTTGAGGTTTCGGAGTTCTCCCGGAGCCTGAAGCTGTTGGCCAAGGAGATCGAGGTCCCGGTGGTGGCGATCAGTCAGCTCAACCGCGGACCGGAGCAACGCACGGACAAGCGGCCGATGATCTCCGATCTGCGTGAGTCGGGTTGCCTCACTGCGAACACCCGTATCTTGCGTGCCGACAACGGTTCGGAGGTGACCTTCGGCGAACTGTTGCGCACCGGGGAACGTCCGCTGGTGTGGTCGTTGGATGAGCGGATGCGCATGGTGGCGCGGCCAATGACGAACGTGTTCCCCAGTGGCCACAAAGAGGTGTTCGCCTTGCGGTTGGCTTCGGGCCGCGAAGTCGACGCGACCGCTAACCATCGGTTTCGCACTATTGACGGTTGGGTCCCGTTGGAGCAACTGAAAATTGGCGACCGGCTCGCGGTGCCGCGACGGCTGCCGGAACCGGTCAGCATGCAGCCGATGCCGGATGCTGAAGTCATCCTACTGGCGCACCTGATCGGTGGCGGATCCCGCGTGAAGAACCAGCCGATCCGGGCCGCCCGCGACGACTCCGCGTCCGCTCGGGTCACGACATTACGGCTGCCCGGGCCAAACCGATTGACACACGGTAGGCGCAATCCAATTGCCACATGGCGCGATCGCCTGGCCCTGTTCGGGCTGCACAGCTACGAGAAGTTCGTCCCTGCCGCCGTATTTCAGGCACCAGACGCTCAGGTAGCCCTGTTCTTGAAGCATCTGTGGGCCACCGATGGTTGCGTGTCGTGGGACGCCCAGGCCGGTCGCGGCCGAATTTACTACCCATCGACCAGTCGGCGACTCATAGATGACGTTGCCGCACTTCTCCTGCGGGTCGGGGTCTTTGGCCGTATCAAGCGGGTGCCCGGGGCTTGTGGCCGCGGTTTCTGGCAGCTGTGCATCCACGGGGCGGACAACCAAGCGAAGTTCCTCGTCAACGTCGGCGTGCACGGCGCAAACCCGAACCTGGATGCTGTGCCGAAGCCGGTATGCAATCAGGTTTCAAGCGCGTTGGCCAACCATCAGATAACGCACCGCCAACTCGCGACTTTGATGGCCACCGAGTTCTGCGGATCCACGATGTCGAAAAACGCACCCAGTCGAGCGCGACTGCACCGTGCAGCGGCCGTGCTGCAGGACCGCGAGCTTCATGCCCTAGCCACAAGCGACGTGTATTGGGACCAGATAGTCGAGATCACCAGCATCGGCGAACACGACGTCTACGACGGAACAGTAAGCGACACACATAATTTCGTCTCAAACGGTGTCATCACTCACAACAGTCTCGAACAGGATAGCGATGTGGTGATTTTGCTGCACCGGCCCGACGCATTCGAGCGGGACGATCCGCGCGGCGGCGAGGCCGACCTCATCCTCGGCAAGCACCGCAACGGCCCAACGAGAACCATCACGGTCGCCCACCAATTACACTTCTCGCGCTTTACCAACATGGCGAGGTAGCTTAACTTGTTTTTAGGTTCTCACTTTGAATGGCAGAATCTGGTTAGTGGGCTTAGCTGTTTAGGCGTGGCATCGTTGGCAGTTTCGCCACAGATAACTTCTTGACGTGGCCCGTTTGTCAGTTAGGTCGTGGCGGCTCGGGCTGGTCTGGCTGTGGGCAACGTGGATCTGATTGGCGCGATCGCAGTGGAAAGCCCCACAGCCAAGCGTATCTCGGCAAATTCCTGTGTCATTGCGTCGGTTACCTCGTGCGGATCATCGACCGTCACGTCATCGGTGAGCACCGAGATTGCCAGCTGATCTGCGTAGCTCCAGACGGTGATGTTCAGGGCGCTACCCGCTGCCAGCGGCCCCACCGAATAAATTTCGGTGATCGTGGCGCCGTCGAACGAGCTGATCTGGCGGGGCCCGGGCACGTTCGAAATGGTTAAGTTCATCGCCATGCCAGACGTCCATCGCCGCGACTGCCACCGGAACATGGCGGGCGCGAGTGGCGGCGGCAGATAGTTCAGCCACGATGCCATCAATGTCGGGCCACGCAGATGAAAATTCTCCTTGGCAATAGCAGTGGCTTGTGCGGTCATTCGCACGCGATCGAGCCGGTCTTCGATATTGACGAGCAGTGGCGGTGTCACGTAACCGATCTCGTTTCCGTTCATGCGGTCAACCGATCTATCGAAACTCACTGGTACGCCGGCGACAAGCGGCGAGTCGGCTCGACCGTCGTAATGCAACAGCAGCTTTCGCAGTGCCCCGGCCGCCATGGCAAGCACGAGGTCGTTGATGGTGACTCCGAGAGCCTTGGACGTTTGTTTGACGTCAGCTAACGGCAGCGGTGCGGTGGCGAAAAGGCGGCCGGGCGACACCACATGGTTGATAAAGCTTTTCGGCGGCGCGATGGGCCGCCTTAGTTGGGCATCAGCTTGCCGCTTACGCGCTTGTTGCCATACCCGGACTATTCCTTCACCGGAGTTCCAGATTAACTTCGGCAACGCAGCAAGCTGTTTGAGATGGTCGCGCAGGGCAGCTTCAAGCAGGTGCCGGTTGGACGGTACGACGTCCGGGCGCGCCGCTAGCCCCTCTTGTACCAGGGAGTCCGGGGACCGCAGTGCTTTGGCAATCATATTTGCCGAGGCGATCCCGTCGGCCAGCGCGTGGTGGACCTTCCAAATCACCGCCACCCGTCCGCCGGCGACTCCTTCTGCTACATACATTTGCCACAGTGGTCGGTCGCGGCTGAGTGGACACCCGGCGATTATGCCGATCACCTGATCCAACTCTCGGCGCCCGCCGGGCGCCGGCACGTCGATGCGTCGCACGTGATAGCTCGGATCGATGGATGCGTTCTCCCGCCACATTGGATGATGAAACTTCAGCGGTATCCCAACCAGTTGGTAGCGAAGCGGCGCCAAGCCAAGTAACCGAGGAGCGGCCCGGTTGCGAAATTTTTCAAAGCTATAACCGCCGCGAATATTGGATACGTCGAGCAGTCCGACCTTCAGGGTGTGCGTGTGAATCTGGGGCGTCTCACTGTAGAGCAGCATGGCGTCGACACCACTGAGCCGTTTCATCAGCCCTCCCTCTGCTAGGGCAGGTTCCGGATCCCATTTCAATCAATTTGGGCTTCCCGGAGTGGCTCGTACGCAAACCCGGCACCGCACTACCCACGCATCGCCCTGCTGTGATCCTAGGTTCTCTAAAACGAGAGCGCTACGTCTCGTTACTGGCTTGCGGTTGGACGTGCTTGTAGATCCGCTTCCCATGCCGGGATCGTGGGGTGCGCCGACCTCACCTCAGATCAGGTGGCGCGCTGCAGTAGCAGCACACCCGACGGCACGCCACCCCCGGTAGTCACCACGGCGCTCTGAGCCCCCGACACCTGACGGTCACCCGCTTCGTGGCGGAGCTGTACGACAGCCTCCGAGACAAAACCAAACCCGTGGAGGCGCCCCTCGGACAGTTGCCCGCCATGGGTGTTGAGCGGCAGCTCGCCGTCCAGCGCGATGCGCTTCCCGCCGTCGAGCCACTCCTGTGCTTCACCGAAGTCACAGAAGCCGAGTGCCTCGAGCCAACAGACACAATTAAACGTAAACCCGTCGTATAACAGTGCGAGGTCAATATCCCTGGGGCGCAGATCAGTTCGGGACCACACGTGCGCCGCCTGACCGATGACCTGTGGCTCGTGGGTGAGGGTGCCTTGGTCCCACGAAATGCGTTCGGTGATCTGCGTGCCGACCGCCTCGCACCGCACGGCGGCATGCGCCAGATCGCCGGCTACTGACGCGTCGGAGACAACGAGCGCGATCGAGCCGTCGCAGGGAACATCACAGTCGTAGAGCCCGAAAGGCGACGTGATCGGGCGCGCCGCGAAGTAATCGTCCATCGTCATCGGGTCGCGGTAGATCGCGGCTGGGTTGAGGCTGGCATTGCGCCGGGCGTTGACGGCGATCATGCCCAAAAGCTCACGGTCTGCCCCATACCGGTGCAGGTACTGATTGGCGTTCACTGCGATCCAGTTGGCGGGCGAGGCGGCACCGAACGGCAGCGACCACTGCTGTATACCCGATGCCCGTCCGCCCCCACTAGGCATACGTAGGGTTGCGAAGGTCGACTCCCACAAAGTCCGGAAACACAGCACATGCCGGCACAGCCCGCTGGCCACCGCCATCATCGCCGCGATGATGGCACCACCCTGGCCCGGGAGTTCCATGCCGCCGTTGGCCCAGGTTGGGTGCAGACGTAGAGCCTCCTCGACGGCGGCGATCCCGCCTTCGCTCATCCCCATGCCCACCGGCCCGGGATACGTCGAAAGGCCGTCGATGTCAGCGAAATCCAATCCGGCGTCAGCTATGGCGGCGCGGCACGCATCGATCGTTAGCGAGAGCGGATCGACCATCAAGCGACGGCCGACAGCTGAGCGTCCGATCCCAGAGATCACCGACTTGTGCTCGAATCGCTCGGTGGTGGCCGGTGCGCGAGGTGTGGGTGGGTCCGGGGGACCGATGATGTCGCGCTCGTCGCTGTAGCCTGTGGGTTCGAACAGCGGGATCCACACGTCTTCGATGTGTTCGAAACGCACGGCGACCTTTTGGCCTACATGCACGTCCTCAGGAGCGCAACCAATGATGTTGGTGGTCAGTCGCACATCGGCGCTTTCGTCGAGCGCCACCACGGCGATGGCGAAAGGCGGCTCGAATCCCGGGAGCCACTGATGTGCGTTGACGGTGTAGCCGACCACGGTCGCTCGGCCCGATACCACGGATGGCTCAGACGACGCGCTGCGGCACGTGGGACAGACGGGCACGGGCGGATGCACATAGGTGGCGCAAGAGGTGCAACGTTGAATGCGCAGGTTGCCGTCCTCACCGGATGTCCAAAACCATCCGGTCCACGGCGTGATCTGGGGTAGGGGCCTCACGCTACAACCCTTTCCGTGAGATGTGCGGGTCGTCTGAAAACTCACGAGAACCATGTTCATGCACCAAAAGTCAACTGATGGCGACGCCTAAGTCGACTGAGATCGCTGATCCGGTAACAAACTTCGACTGATCGGATGCCAACCAAGCGACGACGTCGGCGATGTCCTCGGGCATGGCCACGCCGTTGGGCAACAGCTGTCGGTTCATGTCAGCCAGGTATGGATATGACTCACTCGCGGACTGCAGAGCCTGCAGCATGCGGCCGGTGCCCATCGGCGTCACGACCGAGCCGGGGTGCAGGCTGTTCACCCGGATGTCGTAGCGACCGAATTCGGCGGCGAATGCTCGTGCCATGCCGGTCACCGCGTGCTTGCTGGCGGTGTAGTGGACCATGAACGGCTGCCATTTCACCCCCGCCGACGATCCGATGAGGATGATCGCACCGCCACGCTCACCGGCGATGATGTGGTGCACCCCGGCCATAACGGTGTTCCAGGTGCCGACAACGTTGATGTCGATGGTGTCGCGGAAAGCTTCGGGGGTGATCTGATCCCACGGCGCCGGGCAGCAGATCCCGGCGTTGGCGACGATGATGTCGAGCCTGTGGAGCTCCGCGACACCGCGGTCGACGGTGTCGCGCAGTGCGTTCAGGTCGCGCGTGTCCACCGCGGCGGACACGACTTTCCTGCCGGTAGCCGCCACCAGTCTCGCGGTCTCGTCAAGGTCTTCTGGTGTCGAGGACTCGTAGGGAACGCTGGATGGCAAGGGTGCCGCGATGTCGACAATGATGATGTCGGCACCTTCTTGGCTCAGCCGCACGGCGTGCGCCCTGCCTTGGCCGCGCGCCGCCCCCGTCACCAGGGCGACCTTTCCCGACACGCCCGATCCCACGTCTACCTTGAATTCCTTTCGCTGGCTTGCCAAACCGCCTATGTTGATACCCTGCGCTCCAGCGCGTTGCGCGGCGCGGTCAGGGGCAGATCCAGTGATGTCGCGATGCCGGGTGGTGCATCGACGACGTAGGGGATGGCGTTGACGACACGCATCGCGGTGGCCTCCATCCCGGCGGCGTTGGCGGCCGCGGGGGTGTCGGCGGCGCCGAGCCGCAGGTCACATGTGATGTTCGGTTCGCCATCGATCACCAGCTGGTACGTCCCGTTCGGTGCACTGGCCCATTCCGGCGCCAGGTCGGGAGCCATCCGGTTGACGTGCTCGATGACGATCACCGGTTCACCGTCGACCATGCCCATTGTCTCGGCCCGCACTGCGCCGCAGGTCCCCGCCGGGATGACCCCGCACGCCACCACCAGCTCACGGGGCGTGACGACCCGCTCGTAGCGCTCGATCACCTCATCGAGCGTGATGTCCAACGCCCGCGCGACAAGTCCGATCGGCGGCCCCCACGCTAATTGCTGTGCGCCGTCGAGTGCCAACAGCGGAGTGAAGTCCAAGGGTTTGCCGAATCCCATGACGTCAACCATGAAGTAGGTATTGGGGTAGTCAGAGTAATCGAAGATCTCCTGGGCGCGAATCGAGCGAATGGTGTTCGACAGGGTGGTGAGCACGACGGCCAGCTGGTCGCCAGCGAACCCCGGTTCGATGCCGGAGGTATAGATGGTGGCTTTACCGGCCGTTGCTCCCGCCCGAACTTTTTCCACCAGGTCGGGAATCCAGTTGTCCGGGAACATCATTCCCGGCGTGTTGGTGGTGACGACGTTGATGCCGGCTTCCAGCAGCCGGACGTAGTCGCGCACGGCGGCGGCGTCCATCTCCGGCCCCGTCGCGGTGTAGACGGCGCAATCCGGGGCCAGCGCGATGATATCGTCGAGATCGCCGGTGGTCCGTACCCCCAGCGGACCGGCGCCGACCAGTTCACCGGCGTCCGCACCCACCTTGTCGGGGCTGTAAACCCAGACGCCGACCAGTTCGTAGTTGGCGCGCCGGGCGACGGCGCGGATGGCGATGCTGCCGACCCCGCCGGTGGAGATCACGGCGACGCGCAACGGTTTGTCGGTCATGACTCTCTTTACAGGTCGGGAATCGGAATGGGGGAGTTGGTTGTATCGATGCCACCGTCCACCCGGAAGGTTGCGTTGGTGGCGTAGCAGTCACGCGTGCACAGATAGACGGCCAGGCGCCCCAGGTCGGCGACATCGCCGAAACGGTGCAGCGGCGTCGCCGCTTTCATCTGTTCGTCTGACCCGGGCAGCATGTCGAGGCTGGACCGGAGCCCGGCCGTCATAAACGATCCCAGCGAAATGGCGTTGACCCGGATCTTGGGCGCAAGTTCTACGGCCATCGCCCGGGTGAGTGCCTCCAGCGCTCCTTTGGCCACGCAGTAGGAGCTCAGTCCGCGAATACCGAACCTCCCTGAGCCCGAGGAGATATTGATGATCGAGCCCTGACCGACGTCGAGCATGTGCGGCACGGCCAGCTGGCTCATAATGAAAGCCGATGTGACGCACCAATCGAAGGTGTGGCGCAGGTTTTCCTCGGTGACAGACAGGAAAGGCGCATAACTGGCGCCGCCGACGTTGTTCACCAGGAAGTCAATACGGCCAAAGCTGTCAATCGTGGTCTGGACGACACGCTCCCCATCGGCGCGGTCGACCGCATCGGCGACAATCGCCAAGCCCGTTCCACCAGTGTCTTGGATCTCCTTGACGGTCTGCGTCACCTCGGCCGGCGTGCGCGCGGTACCGACGACGGTGGCGCCCGCCTCGGCCAATACCTTCGCGATACCCGCCCCGACGCCGCGTCCAGCGCCGGTGACGATCGCGACCTGTCCGTCCAGCTTGAACTGTTCCAGCGCCATAGAAGACCTCCGAGCCGTCAGTACCAACCCGGAACCTACCGTATGAGAATGCAAATTATCTCTTTTTGAGAATAACCCTTTCACTGAAATCGTATGGTGGTGGTAGCCAGCACGGCAGGCGATCGGAGACAACGAGTGACACTTCCCGTAACCCGACTGCATCATGTGGTCTTTGCGATCACGCCCGAGCGGCTCGACACCGCGACGGACTTCCTCACAGCCTTGGGTTTCGAGCTCCAGGCATTCGACCTCGAGCATCTTGGGCTTCAGATCAGGCTCGATTGGGACCGGGGGTTTGAGCTCGTCTCACCGACACCTACCGCGCCGAAAGACCCCGGATCGGCCGCAGACTTCCTGGCTCGCCACGGCGACGGGTTGTTCTCAGTCGTGATTCGTGTCGCCGACTGTGATGCCGCCGAGGACATCGCGCGGCGATACGGCACCGCGCGGGATTTCGAGCAGGCGATGGACGGTGACGGGTTCGAGTTGAAAGAGGTGAAGCTGGAACCGCTCTGCGGGATACCGCTGACTCTGTTGCAGACCAACGTGCCCTGATTTCGACCGGCGAGGCTAGCCAGCGGCGATAGGGTCCTGCCGACGGTGCTGCATCCTCTTCTCGAGAAGCTCGACGAGCGTGGACTTTTTGAGCTTTCCGGTGTCAGTAAAGGGAAGTTCGGCTTTGGTCGCCACCCAGATGTGCTTCGGGACCTTATAGGACGACAGGCCGAGTCGCAGCTGAGCCCGCAGCGCGTCGGCGTCGATATCGTGGTCTCCTTGGGGCACAACGGCCGCCGCGACCACGGTGCCGTTGTCGCCATCTGAGGCACCCACCACATATGCCTCGAGAATGCCGTCGCAGGCGGTGAGCGCCATCTCCACCTCGGCCGGTGTCACGTTCGTGCCGCCGGCGGTTTTGATCATGTCGCCGAGGCGGCCGGTGAACGTCACCCAACCGTCGTCGTCCTGGGAGCCGCAATCACCGGTGCGGTAGAAGCCCTGGGGAGTGAAGACATCCTCGCGCTCGCGCTTGTAGAGGCGCTGCATCAACGAGTAGCCTCGCGCCCAGATCTCGCCGACGGTCCCTGGCGACACTGCCTGGCCGGTGTCGGGGTCGACGATGCGGTGAGTAAGCCCCTCGATCGACGGTCCGACGGTGTTCCGGCGCTCGGGCGGCTGTTCGACGTAGGGGTCAGCCCCGAGGTGATTTCCGCAGAGTTCGGACATGCCAAGCGAATCCGGACCGACGGGACGCCGATCGAGCGGAACGATCGCGGGCATGCTGGTACGTCGGATTGACGTTAGATCGCGCGAACGGTAGTCCGGATGCTCGGCCAGCGTCTTGCCCTGCTGTGGCCAGCCCAGCACGATCGTGGCGCGGTGCTGCTCGATGAGTTGCAATGCCTCGGCGGCGTCGAAGGCGGGCTGGCTCACAAGCGTCGCGCCATGGTGAATGACCGCGTGTAGAGCGGTTATCAGGCCGCCGACCCAGAAGAACGGCATCGAGGTGAACAGCACGTCGTCGGGAGTGACCACATAGACGTGGGTGAGGTTGTAGGTGTGGCGGATCAGCGTGCCCTGGCTGTGCACCGGCGCTTTGGGTTCGCCGGTGCTGCCCGAGGTGTAGATGATCGCCGCCTCGTCTGCGGGGGTGACACAGGACTCGACGGCGGTCAGGAACTCGGCGTCGATGTGTGAGTTGTCGGTGGCCGCGGCGGTCGAATCGTCGATGACGGGGGTGACCCAAGGGCGATTGCTGGCTCCCCAGACCGCGATGGTGCGCAGATAGGGCGCCGCCGGGGTGGCGATCCTTCCGGGCGAGTCTTGTTGGGTGAGCTCGGGAAGTGCGTCCTCCAGTCGCGTCATGAAGTCGTGGGTGTGGAATGCCGGCCATGCCAGTATGGCCTGCAAATCGGCATGCTGGACGGTCCATGCCAGCTCGTTGGCTTTGTAGAACGTATTCAGTGGTACCGCGACCGCGCCGATCCGGGTGGTGGCGAACCAGGCGATCGCCCAGTCGACGCTGTTGGGCATCAAAATTCCCACATGGTCACCCTTGCCGATTCCCTCGGCTAACAGAGCTTTCGCCAACCTGGCCGACCGGCGCTCCAACCCCTCGTAGGTCAGCGTCTGGCCGGCGACGACGAGATAGAGCTTGTCGGCGAACCGTTCTGCACTCGAGTGCAGCAGGGTGGGCATGGTAGGCGTGATCGCCGGAAAGGGCATGTGGTCAGCAGACCTCGTATCGTAGTGGTGGCAGCACCCGGGGATAATGCCTCTATCAATATTAGAGAGCATAGATTCTCATTCGGCTAGGGTATTGGTCATGACGGGCTCACGATTAGATCGGGTCGAATCGATGCTCGCCCTCAACCAGCTGCCGAGCCGATATGCCATGGCGCTGGATGCGCGGGACCTCGACACACTGGTGTCTCTGTTTGTCGATGACGTCGAGGCCGGTGAGCACGGTCGAGGGCGTAGCGCGCTAAAGCATTGGTATGACGGGGTGCTGCGGCGGTTCTACCGCAGCATCCACCTCATCTGTGGACAACAGATCGACCTGCTCGATGCCGATCACGCGACGGGATCGACCTACTGTCGAGCCGAGCACGAGGACGGAACGGGGTGGTACGTCATTACCATGCGTTACGACGATGTGTACGAACGCCGTAGCGATGGTTGGTTCTTCGTTCGGCGCCGCGAACATCCCTGGTACTCCGTGGATATTACCGAGCGGCCCGGTCCTGATTTCGTCCGCTGGCCCGTCGACGTCACGCTACGCGCCGAGATGCCGGCGCGCATGCCCACCTGGCGTGCATTCTGGGAACAAGGCGACCCCGCGCTGCCTGGTCAGCTATCGACCAACCCCTAGTGATCGACCAGGTTTACAATCATCGCAGAAACTGCAATTCTCGGATCTGAAAACCATGACTACCGGCTGGCAGAGGGGTCCGCAGCCGGTGACGGGCGCAACGATGGAGGCCACAAATCAGCGTTGACGGAGTACTGAGCGGTGTCCGCGTGCTCGAGGTGGCGGCGTGGACATTTGTGCCGTCGGCCGGGGCCGTCCTCGCCGAATGGGGCGCAGAGGTTATTAAAGTCGAGCCGATCGACGGGGGAGACCCCCAACGCGGCTTGGTGACCATGGGCATTGTCGATGACGGTGGTGGCTCGGTCAACTACATGATCGAGATTCCCAACCGCGGAAAGAAATCGATCGGGGTCGACTTGCGCACTGAAGGTGGCCGGGAGGTCATCCGTGAATTGGTCACGAGCTGCGACGTGTTCCTGACCAGCTACCTGCCAAGCCGGCGTAAACGCCTCGGTATCGACGTCGATGACATCCGAGCTGTCAACCCGAACATCGTCTATGTGCGTGGATCGGGCCACGGACCGAAAGGATCCGACGCCGACAAGCCGGGCTATGACGGCGTTTCTTACTGGTCCCGCGGCGGTATCGCCACCGTGCTGACTGAGGACGGCGACGAGCTGGTGCGGTCGCGACCGGCGTTCGGTGACCTGCTCGGCGGAATGACCATTGCCGGCGGTATCGCCGCGGCGCTCTACAAACGGGCGACAACCGGCAAGGGGTCGCTGGTAGATGTGTCGCTGCTCGGGTTGGCTGCGTGGAACCTCAGCCCCGACGTCGCGGTGAGCCAGATCCACGGAGGTGGTGCCATTCCGAAGTACGGGCACGCTGACGCGCCCAACCCCCTCGTCAACAACTACCGCACAAAGGACGACCGCCACGTCACGCTGATGATGCTCCAGCTCGACAAGTTCTTCCCTGAAACGATGCGCGCGATTGGCCTACCCGAGCTCATCGATGATCCACGATTTGCCGATACGGCATCACGATTCGAGAACCGTGCGGCGATGATCGAATTAATGGACGAGGCGTTCGCGCAGCGCACTCTGGCTGAGTGGCGCGAGACCCTGGTCCATGTGTCGGGCGCCTGGGGTGTCGTGCAGACACCGGCTGAGGTCTGCGACGACCCAGCGGCAACCGCGAACGGCTACATCGCTCACACGACGACCATGAACGGCGTGCCCTATGCGCTACCCACAAATCCCGTCCAGTTCGACGAACAGGCCGTCGTGCCACCCGGTGCTCCCGAGCACGGCCAACACACTGAGGAACTGCTGATGGACGCAGGGATGGACTGGGATACGATCATGCGTTACAAGGAAAGTGGGGCAGTGCTGTGAGCGCTGCGAGCCGCGCGGAATCCGACAGCGTGGTCGACTTCGACCCATTCTCCGAAGAGTTTTTCAACGGTGCATTTGACACCTACCGACGGATGCGCGACCAGGCGCCGGTCTACTACAGCCGGAAGTGGGACTTTTATGCGCTGAGCCGTTACGACGATGTCGCGCCGGCCACCAAGGATCACGAGACCTACTCTTCGGCCAAGGGCGCCACCCTCGACATGGTGAAAGCGCCCGAGCAGTCCATTCCGGTGCCCAAAGTGATCATCTCGATGGATCCCCCCGAGCACCAAAAAATGCGCAAACTGGTCAGCAACGTGTTCACGCCGCGAGCCATCTCCAACCTCGAAGACATGGTGCGAGAGAAGATCTATGACGTCATAGCGAGGCTGAACCCTTCATCGTTCGACATCGTGGCTGACTTCTCGGCGCTCTTCCCCGTCGAGGTCATTACGACGATGCTCGGTGTACCTCCCGAGGATCGCCAGCAGATTCGGCTCTGGCTCGACCTGCTGCTCGAGCGCAAGCCCGGACAGATTCACGTCACCGAGGAAGGTTTCCAAGCTTCGGCGGCGACCGGAATGTACTACTACGACCTCGTTCAACAGCGGCGCGCAAAACCCGCTGACGATATGATCAGTCGTCTGATCGAAACCGAGATCGAACGCGACGGGCAGGTCGAGAAACTCAGCGATGTCGATATCACCGGCTTCGCCACCATGCTCGGCGGTGCCGGCGCAGAGACGGTCACCAAGTTGATCGGCAATGCGATGGTCGCCTTCGCCGACTTCCCCTCCGAGTGGGAAAAGCTACGGGCTGACCGCGGCAAGATCCCCGCCGCAGTCGAGGAACTACTCAGGTACGAAGCGCCATCGCAGTACCAGGTGCGGGTCGCAACCCGCGATGTTGTCCTGCACGACACGACGATTCCGGAAGGCAGCGCCGTTCTCCTCGTCACCGGCTCGGCGACCCGCGACGAGCGGATGTTCCCCGACCCCGACCGGGTCGACATCGACCGGGAACGCAAGATGGGTTTCAACCTTGCCTTCGGTTACGGCATTCATAGCTGTTTGGGGGCCGCGCTCGCCCGGATGGAAAGTCGTATAGCGCTTGACGCGCTACTAGACCTCATTCCTCAGTACGACGTCGACAGGGACGGTTTGCGCCGGGTCGAGATGGCGAACGTGTCGGGCTGGTCCAACGTACCCGTGCGTGCCAAACGCTGAACTGCCGCGGAATACCTCAATTGGGTCCACCGTGGCCGGGGTCAGGCCGGCGGCGATCATCGCTTGCATTTTGAATGCGCGAGCTGCAGCGCTGAGCCGGTGCTCGACGCGGCGGACACCTGGGCCGAGAGCTGTCGGCCAGTCGCCGCCCCAGATAGCCATCTCAGTGCAACCGCTTCGCGATTCCTCCCTGAACTGTCCCCGTACAGCATCATTTTCGTCGTATAACCTGGCCGAGGCCATGATCGCCTCCGGGCTGTGCGACTCGTGGGAGAGGCTGCTGGCATCGTCGAACAGCTCGGTTCTGACACCGAGGATTCGAAATGGTCGGTCGTCGGTGAGCTCGGCCAAGTACACCGTGACATCCCAGCCTGTCATCGACCGGTCGTAGAGCAACCCGCCCGCGGCGCAGACCACGTCGGGTTCGTCAGCTCCCAGGACTGCCAGGCGCCATCTGGTCGCCCGACCTCGGTCGGCGCACAGGACGTGGGCTGGACTGCTGCTGTCCTCACGAGTCGCCGGCGGGGTCATTTCACCGGGTTGATCGTTTGATGTAGGCCGAGTCCAATTCGATTCTCATCGGTCCTTGCCTCCGTTCTCCGCGCCCGACAGATGCACGTCGCCGACGCCTTGCCTCGCAACAACCCACGCTGCGATCCGACGACCACGATAATGAATGATTCTGTTTTTGAGAATACACATATCCGCACTCTCTTGGTAGGCACAGGGAGGTCGCCTAACCCGCCGCAGCCCGCCGGAGCCTGGCAGCACGGTCGTCGGTGAAGCCGCGAACCACGAAGGCGCGCACGAACTCCCCGACTGCCTGATCGTCGTGTGTGTCGATGTGCGGTGATGGTGTGGTGAACAGAGAGAATAGGATTCGCGCGAACCACTCACCGGCTGCAGTCGCGTCGAGATCCTTGCGGACTTCGCCGGTGAGCTTGGCAGCGACCAGGTAGGGCGCGACGAAATCTGTGCACTCCTGCAGCAGCACCGCCGCATTCTTTGTCATCAGGAGATCGACCTGCTCCTGGTCGAAATACTTTTGCGGTTCAACAATTCGGCGCGCTTGAACGACGAACACTGCGGCGCCCACCAGCTGGTCTTCCAGGGTGTCGGCCCGGTTCACCACCTTGGCCATGTTGCGATAGAAGCGCTGCGACGCCGCCTCCGCGCAGGCCTCGATAACCGCGCCCTTGTCAGGGAAATACTCGTAGAACGTGCTGCGCGAGATGTCGGCGGTGCGGGCAATGTCCACAATGGTCGTTTTGCGCAGCCCGCCGGTCCGAAAACAGGCGAATGCGGCTGCGATGATGGCATCGCGGGTCTGGGCCTCCGCTTGCTGGGTCATCGCCGAACCACTGCCTTGCTTCTGTCGCAGGTCGCGACGGCACGCCTAGGAAGCCGCGGCAAGGATGAGGCCACTGGTCGGCACCCCGGTGCCAGATGTGACAAGCACATGCTCGACATTGTCCACCTGATTGTGCGACGTCCCGCGCACTTGTCGTACGCCTTCGGTGATGCCGTTCATGCCGTGGATATAGGCCTCGCCGAGCAGACCACCGTTGGTGTTGATCGGCAGCGACCCACCCAACGACATGTTTTCGATCGACACGAAGTCCTTCGCCTCGCCGCGGCCGCAGAATCCGAGCTCTTCGAGCTGGGTGAAGACGAACGGCGTGAAATGGTCGTAGAGGAACGCCGTCTGGATGTCGGCGGGTCCCAGGCCCGAGTCGCGCCACAGCTTGCCACCGACGACACCCATCTCCGGCAGCCCGGTGATCTCGTCGCGGTAGTAGCTCGTCATCATCTCCCCGTTGTAGGCCGCGCCCTGGGCGGCCGCGGTGATGATGGCCGGCGGCTGGCGCAGGTCGCGGGCGCGCTCGGCGCTGGTCACCACCAGGGCGACCCCGCCGTCAGTCTCCTGGCAGCAATCCAGCAGTCGCAACACGGGTTCGATGATCCAGCGGGAGTTCTGGTGGTCCGCGAGCGTGATCGGGCGCTGGTAGAACCAGGCGTCTGGATTGGTGGCCGCGTGCGCTCGGTCGACGACGGCGATGCGGCCGAAGTCCTCGTTGGTCACCCCGTAGGTCGACATGTAGCGCTGGGCGTGCAGCGCGACCCAGGCCGCGGGGGTGAGCAAGCCAAACGGCGCATAATGCGCCATGAACAGCGGGGTTTCGGCGCTGGTGCGGCCGCTGCCGCCGAAGCGGAAGCCGGAGCGTTCGTTGAACGCGCGCCAGCAGACGACCACGTCGGCGACGCCCGTCGCGACGGCCATCGCCGCGTGCACCACGGTGCCGGCCGCCGCCCCGCCGCCGTGATGCACGCGGGAGAAGAAGCTCAGGTCGCCGATGCCCACGTTGCGCGCGATGTCGATCTCGTCGCTGGAGTCCATCGTGAAGGTGACCATGCCATCGACGTCATCCGGTTCCAGGCCGGCATCGTCGAGCGCGGAACTGACCGCCTCACAAGCCAATTGCAGCTCGCTGCGTCCGGACTCCTTGGAGAACTCGGTCTGGCCGATTCCGGCGATGGCACAGCTGCCGGGCAGCGAGCGGCTCATGTGCCCGCCCCGTCGAGCAGGCTGAGGATCGCGGTGCCGGAGACGTGGTCACCAAGGCTGTTGGTGCCCTTGAACGTTACTTCGATGAAGTTCTCACCATCGTGCCCGGCCGTCTTGCCGGTCACGCTGCCGGTGAAGCGCAGCGGGTCGTCGGGGAAGCAGGGCACGCCCAGGCGAATCGACAGGTTCTTCACCATCGCCTCGGGGCCGGCCCAGTCGGTGAGGAAGCGCACGCAATATCCGTTGGTCGTCAGGATGTTCATGAACAGGTTCGGCGAACCCTGCTTGTTGGCGAAGTCGCGGTCGTGGTGCACCGGCATGAAATCCCGCGACGCGATCGCGCCGGCGACGATCATCGTTGTTGTGACGGGGATTTCGAGCGGGGTGACCTCGTGACCGAGTTCGATGTCGGCCCACTGCAAGGTCCTCTTGGGCGCGGCTTTAGCGGTCGTCACTGCTTTGGTTCTATCGGCCGGAACTGATGCAGCACAAGGTCGTCATCGAAGGTCCGGTAGAAGACCTCGACCGGCATCCCGACCGTGACGTCAGGTGGGGCGATGTCACACAGGTTGGATACCAGTCGCACCCCTTCGTCGAGCTGCACCAGCACGACGATGTAGGGATAGTCGAAGAAGGGGAACCGGGGTTTGAGCGGCATGACATAGCTGTAGACGGTGCCGCGGCCGGGCGACTCGATCGTGTTCCATTCCAGGGAGCGGCATTTCGGGCACATGGGCCGGGGCGGATGGCGCAGTGCGCCGCAGCCGGTGCAGCGCTGGATCAGCAGCTTGTGCTCGCGCAGGCCGTTCCAGAAGAATTCGGTGTCCCGGCTGACCGCGGGTGCCAAGCGGGGCGCCATCAGCGTTCCGGCCTGAATCGCAGCACGCGGAATCGCTGTCGCCCCAGCACCTCACCGTTCTGGTCGGTGTACGTCGTCAACCAGGTCAGGAAATAGCCGGTCCCCAGCGCCGTCTTCTTCTCCTCGGAGACGTCCTCGTAGACCGCGGTCGCGGTGATGACGTCGCCCAGTCG
>JAFARC010000016.1 GCA_019245755.1 Mycobacteriaceae bacterium
TGGGCCCGCGTGATGCGTCCCACGTATTGGACGAGTCTGTTCTTAAAGGTGATCGGAGCGGCAAGAAACAGTGTGTCCAACGCCGGGCAGTCGAATCCCTCGCCGATGAATGAGCCGGTGCCAACGATCAGCAGGGGATCGGTATCGGCGGTGGGGTTGGCGAGTTGTTCGGACACTTCACGCCGCTGCCGCGCCCTCATCTGGCCGCTCAGCACGACGACTGGCTTTCCGGCGCTGCGGAGGCGCTCAGCGAGTGCGTTGAGATGGTCGATCCACGTGGTCAGCACCAGGACGTTGGCACCGTCGGTGTGGGCGGCGAGCACGTCGTTGATGATCTGGTCGAGCCGGGCTTCATCGGCGATCAGTGCTCGGTAGATCTCGGCCATTCCGCCTGGCGCGCTGGGATCGGCCTGCCCGGTGTATCGGAACTGGGTGGGGTGCAGGTGCAGAACCGGGTGCGGAGCGAACAGATTGGTATCCGCCGACGGGAGCTGGCCGGCGGCAGGGCCTTCGAGGGTGACGTGATGTGATCCGAGTTGGTGATAGATGAGGTCTTCAAGACCGTCGCGGCGCTCGGGTGTGGCGGTGAGACCAAGCCAGTATTTGGCAGGTATTCGATTGATGACGTGAAAGAAGGCGCTGGCGGCGATGTGGTGGCATTCGTCGGCCACGACGAAACCGTAGCCACCTGTGAGGTCTTCGATGTTGTCACGGCGGGCGAGTGTGGGTAACAGAGCGATGTCGATGCTGCCGGTGGTTTTGGATCGCCCGCCGCCGATTTGTCCGCATTTGAATCCGAGATGCTTTTGAAGCCGGTCACGCCATTGGTCTGCCAGTGCTTTGCGGTCGACGAGGATGAGGGTCGAGGTAGTGCGAGAGGCGATTGCGGCGCAGGCAATCAGTGTCTTGCCCGAACCAGGGGGAGCAATTAGCACACTTGTGTCTTCCTCAACGAGATCTCGGGTAGCGGCGGCTTGCTCGGTCCTGAGTGGGGTTAAGCAGCTGAATTCACAACTATCGCCTGCGGCGCGCTTGTCGTCGATCCGCAACGTACTGCCGGCTGAGTCGACCAGGTCCGTCAAGAGCGTGTACAGGCCGCGCGGCAGGACAAGATCGCCCTCAGCCGTCTCGTCGTAGCTATAGAGAAAGCGTGGAGTGTCCCAGGTGCTGCGCCGAGCACGCTGGCGAGCGTCAAACTCGGGGTTGCGGATCGAGGCTGCGTGTTTGACGGCCGCAATCATGGCTGGGCCAAGGTCGTTGGCGGTCAGGGTGAGTCGGGATGCAAAGGTCGCTCGGATGATCGATGCCGGCCTCGGCACAATTCTGGAAGACGTAGGTAAGTGCAGTTTCCGCACGCGGTGCCCGAATTGCGGGGCGGGCAGCGTGCGAACCAGTGCCGTCACGTCCTTCTGCGACAACCGCGCGATGCTGGACAGGTAGGCCCATTGGTCGTCGAAGGGTTCGAGCGTGGCGGGGTCGAGGAATAGCGTCGTGCCATGTTGGCGGCGTTTGCCATTGAGTGGTGCGGCGATGAGATTGCCCATGCCGCGGCCTGTGTGGACATCTTGGGAGGGAAACAGGCGGTCATAGCTGCTGAGGTGCATGCTGCCGCGGAGTTGAAAAGCCTCGCCGAGGAGGCTGGTTGCGATGCTGCGGGCTGTTGCCGCCGATGTGGCCTGCGCAAAGAAGATCCACACGTGTGCTCCTCGGCCGGACTGCGATACTTCCAATGCCGCCGGAACCTTGTGGGCACGTGCAGCTTTCATGTAGGCCAGTGCATCGAGCATCGCTGCCTCTTTGTCGAAGTCAGCCGCGACCCACCAACAAGTGTCATCGTCACCCAATGGGTACAGGCCGATGTGAACGTCGCCGCGCAGATGTTCGTCGATGACGTCGGCCGTCAGTGGAAGATAAGGCGCGTCGGCGCGGTTCATGCCTTTGCGCCAGTAGCCGCGGATGGCGGGCATCCAACCGGATCGGCCGTCGCGCCGGTTCTCCCACCGCAGGGCATAAACGTCCGGGCGGGAACGAAAGAGATCAAGATAGAACCCAATTTTGTCCTGGGGCGCGGACGTAATGTTCACCGGCGACTCCGGTGCGCCAGAGAGGGTGGCTTGATCCGGCTGGGCTGCTCGGGCCTGCTCTCCGCTCAGTTTCAGGAGGCGACGCAAGCGCACATTGTCGGCACGCAACGTCTCCAACTCGCCCGGGAACCGCTCCTGCATAACCACAGTCTGCCGATCGTTGCAACTGCGACGCCGGATGACGACTTACAACGTGTCGAGTTTCCTGACTCACTGTCAGGTAGCCGCCCGGATCAGCTCGGTCGCCTCAGTCATCCGGTATCGGTGAACCAGCTGCCTCAAAATCTCGTCCGTAGTCAGTGGTGGTGCTTCGTATTTGGACGCCATGGTCTGTACGGCCCGCAGCGCAACGGCTGGTGACGCCGCTACGGTGCCTGCGGCAAACTCGCCGGCGTTGAGGACCTTGATGGGCGCGGGAATCTTGTCAGTCGGAAAGTCCTTGCGATTTTCGGTGACGATGGCGCCTGCTCCGCCGACGAGCGCTGCTGCCACCACGTGTTCATCGTCGGGGTCCGGCAGATTAAAGGTGCCATCGTGCGGTTCCCAATTTTCTACGAGCGCGTCGTCGAAAGCGGTTGTCATCTTGTCAATCAACTGACGGGCCCGCGCCGCTGCGGCATCGAGCTGTTCTCCGCGGTTGATCAGCTTTCGTGCCTCGTGATACTCGAGTTCGGCCAGGATTTCGATTGACCACAGTGGTCGATACAGTCCTTCGACTGCGAGGGAAAGCAGGAAGTCTCGCTGCAAGCTCGGCCATAGCACCGACGTGTCCAGGAGAGCGGCGAACATTGCTGCCGATGGTGTCAGCTCGGCTGGGCTGCTTTCTTTCGACGCGCCGCCACCGCGCGGCGCGCTTCGCGTAGTTGCTTTCGGATCGTCTCCGGATCGTCGTTGCTGTCGATGTCGGCGGTCGCCGCCAGTGCGTCGTATTGACGCTTGCGGCGCTCCTCCCGATAGGACAGCACGTCGTCAAGAAGGAGTCGATGTCGGTTGCCGATTCGTTCGGCAGGAAGAACGTTGTCATTGATCAGCCGCACGACGGTCGGTCGACTCACGCCGAGAAGATCGGCCGCCTGCTGCGTGGTCAGTGTCATGGTTTGTGGCGCGACGGTCACCGCCTTGCCCGCGTGAAGCGCTGCCACCACTTTCGTCAAGGCCTGATGGATTGCTTCTGGCAGCTCGACGCGGTCATGCTCGTCGACGCCGATTAGGGCGTAACTCGGGGAAGCTGCGGCACCGTGACGGCGCTCGTGAGCTGCCAGAAAGCCGGCCACCGGTGCGAGCTGCTCCGGGTGGTCAGGGAGAAACGTCGCGGTCTCGACCGCTTCAGTCCCCACGCGAGGTCACCACCTATCCGAATGAAGCGAAATTATTTTCGGGACATTCGAATACTACATCAATCAGGAGCTCGCGTCCAGGCGGCTTGAACGGGCCGCCAGGCCGCCAGCGGCCCGCTGTTGTGGCGACCGGACCGGCTAGCCGCATGGGGCGTCGGCGCATCGGGGGCAGATTCCGTACAGGTCGATGTGGTGAGTGACGTCGGCGAAGCCGTGTTGGCGGGCCAAGTGGCTGGTGTGTTGTTCCAGTGTCGTGGGGGTGAATCCGACCGCGTGACCGCATCGCCGGCACAGCAGGTAGTGATGGTGTCCGTTGTCGGTGCGCAGCCGGTAGAGGGTTTCGCCGTCTTCGGCGCGTTGGGTTTCGACGGTGCGCTGGTCGGTGAAGGTCTGCAGGATCCGGTACACGGTGGCCAGCCCGACCCGCAAGGGTCGCTGTCGATTCAGCTCGAGGTGAAGTTGCTGGGCGCTGCGGAAGTGGTCGCTGCCGCCCAGCATGTCGAGGACCGCTTGTTGTTGAGCGGTCCGTCGCCGCCGTGGCACAGCTGCCGGGCTGTCGTGGCGCTGCACGCGGGCGAACCGGGTCATCCCACCGCGGCCCCGGCGCGGAAGACATGCTCGCGGCCGCCCAGCAGGCCGGTGAGAAGATAGATCGCCGCGGCGGTGCTCATGATGGTGAAGCTGGCCGGTGCGGCCGGGATGGCGTAGGCCAGGCTGACACCGATCCAGATCGCGGCGGCGGCCAGCGCTGCCGACAGCCAGAAACCGTGCCAGGGCCGGCTGACCAGCCGCGCGGCGGCCGCGGCCGGCGCGGCGAGCAAGCCGAGTACGAGCAGCGCGCCGATGATCTGGGTGGCTTCGGCGACGGTCGCGCCGATCAGGGCCAAAAACAGCGCGTCCAGCAGCCGGGTGCGCACCCCGGCGGCGGCAGCGACGGCCGGGTCGATGGTGGCGAACAGCAACGGACGCGCGATCGCGAAGAGCACCAGCCCGGCGGCGGCGGACACCGCGACGGCGATGACGGTGGCGTGCTCACTGATCCCGAAGATGCTGCCGAACAGCACGTTGACGTTGGCGGTGCCGTTGTTCCCGCTGCCGTGGGTGGTGTAGTAGGTCAACAACAGCACACCCAGCCCAAGGACCCAGGAAAAAAACGAACCGATCGCCACGTCGTCGCTACGCTTTCCGCTGCCCGCGCCCAGGCCTAGCCCGGTGACGATGGTGGCGGCGAACAGCCCGGCGCGTAGGTCCAGGCCCGCCACCAGCGCCGCCATCGCACCGGTGTAGGCGACGTGTCCGAGCGCGTCGCCGGCGAACACCTGCCCGCGCAACACCAGGAAGTACCCGGCCAGCCCGCACAGCAGCGCCACCGCGGTGCCCGCGATCAGGGCGTGGATGATGAACGCGTGGTGCAGCATCGCCATCATGTCGTCGCCATCTGCGACACCTGCGCTTGCCGCGGCCCGGCGCGACGCCTTGCCCGTTCCAGGCCGGCGCGGTAGCCGACGGCCAGCAGGTAGCTGCCGTAGCCGAAGCTGGACACCCAGAACCCGATCGGGTACGGGGAGAAAAACGCGCACCCCATGCCGATCCATGTGACCGCGACCGCGATCAGCGCCGACAGCGCGATGCCTAGCCCTGGCCGGGCGGTCAGCTGCTGGGCGGCCGCGGGCGGGGCCACCAGCAGCGCGAACACCAGCAGGCTGCCGGTGACCTGGCTGGCGGCCGCAGCTGCGATGCCTAGCACCACCAGGAACACGGTCGCGACCAGCTGGGTCGGAACACCATGGGCGGCGGCCGCCACCGGATCGATCGACGTAAACAGCAGCGGCCGCCCGATTACGGCCAGCAGGCCAAGACAGACCACTGCGGCGACGAGGACCAGCGCGACCTGGCGGCTGCTGACCCCGGCGATGGTCCCGAACAGCAGATTGGTCAAATCAGACAGAAATCCGTGATAGAGGCTCACGAACAGCAGACCGGTGGCCAGGGCGAAGGCCTGCACCGTCCCGATCACCGCCGATTCCTCGGCGAAGCCGCCCAGCCCACCCGGGCGCGTGGGTGGCGAAAGCAGGGCGATGGCCACCGCCGCGCCGACGCAGGCCGCGAAATAGCCGTACCCGGTGGCCACGCCCAACCACGCCGCCGCCGCCGCGCCGGGGAACCCGATCACCGCCAGGGTGTGCCCGGCGAAGCTTTCCCGCCGCAGCACCATCATCCAGCCGACCACCCCGGCCACCCCGGCGACAATGCCGCCGGCGCGCACCGCGTTGACCATGAACGGGTAGGACAGCATCTGCTGCACGTCGGCGATCAGGTCCCAACTGAATTGGGGATTCACGCCCGCTCCGCCGTGTGCGCGGGCGGCACGTCGGGCTGGCCCACCACGACCAGCCGCCCGGTCCGGTCGCGCAAGACTTCGATGGGGATCCCGTACAGGGCGCTGAGCTGCTCGGCGGTGATCACCTCATCGGGGGCGCCGATCACCGCGGTGCCGCGCGCCAGGTACAGCACCCGGTCTAGGTAGGGCAGGATCGGGTTCACGTCGTGGGCGACCATCACCACCGCGACGCGTTCGCGCCGGCAGATGTCGCGCACCAGGGCGCTGATCCCCGCTTGACTGGTCACATCCAGGCTGTCGAGCGCCTCGTCGAGCAACAACAGCTGGGGCCGGCGCACCAGGGCCTGGGCGACGAGCAGCCGCTGCTGCTCGCCCCCGGAACACTGCCCGATCGGGCGCTGCGCATACCCACCGGCGCCCACCAGCTCGATCACCTCGTCGAGCCGGCGCCGCCGGGCGTCGAACCGTCCGGGTGCCACCAGCCGGGCCAGCCACGGTAGTGGTGTGCCCCAGTGCGCCCCATCCAGGCCGAGGGACACGACGTCGACCCCGCGGATGCGCAGGCCGGCATCAAACGCGCGCCGCTGTGGTACATAGCCGATGCGCGCGTTGCGCCGTCCCGCCCGCGCGCCCAGCACCTCTACGGTGCCGCCGGCTGGTTGCAGCCCCAACAGCACCTTGAGTAGCGTCGATTTGCCCGACCCGTTGGGTCCGAGCACCGCCACGAACTCGCCGGGAGCGATGTCCAGGGACACCTGCGACCACACCGTGCGCCCGCCCACCACCACCGACGCGTCGCGCATCCGGATCACCGCGTCAGCGCCCCCCGCGCCGACGGCCGGGTGCGCGATCGGGTCGGGAACCGTGGCGGTCACTGACTTCTACTTCCCGGTGGCGGCGTGCAGGGCCGCCTCCAGTCCGGACAACTGCGAGGACTGCCAATCCTGAAACGTCGCGTTGGCCGGTGCCAGCGTCTCGGTCACCGTCGCGATCGGGATGTTCTGCTGTTTGGCGGCGTTGACCTGGGCCTGTACATCGGGGTTGCTGTTTTGCGTGTTGTAGACATACACCTTGATCGCCTTGGTGGCGATCTGCTGATCGATCGTGGCCTTGTCGGCCGGCGACGGGTCGGTGCCCTCACTTTCCGCCTTCAAAAACTCAGGTGGCGTGATCAGGTTGAGCCCCAGCGCGTCCGAGAGCGGCGCGAAGATCGATTCACTGGCACCCACGGGGGTGCCGGAGTACTTGGCTTTGATCTCGGCGATCAGACTGTGGTATTGCGCCAGTCCCTGGTTGAGGAACTGCTGACGTTGCTGATCGAAATACCCCGCGTCGGCCGGGTCAGCCTTCTGGTAGGCGGTGGTGATGGCGTCGACCACCTTGGCCACCGAGTCCGGCGAATACCACTGGTGCGGGTTGCCGCCCTCAGCCACACCCACCGTGTCGCCCACATTGACCACGATGCGCTGCGGGTTGGGGTTGGCGGACAGCAGCTTATCGGCCCACGCGTCATAGCCGATGCCGTTGGCCACCAACACTTTCGCATCGGCGACCGTGCGCCCATCAGCAGGTGAGGGCTCGTATTCGTGCGGATCGGTGTCCGGATTGGTGATGATGCTGGTCTCGGTGACCCGATCGCCCCCGAGCTGCGATGCGATGCTGCCCCACGCGTTGATCGTGGCGACCACATCGAGCTTCCCCGCCGGCGCCCCCGAACCGCTCGTCGGCGGGGACTTCGGTGTCGTGCTGCAGCCCGCCCCGACCAACAGCGCCACCGCGGCGCACACCGCCGCCACCGCGCGGGGTCCGCACCCACGTCTAACGTTCATCCGGCGAAGCCTTCCTTGAAAATGGTTCCCATTTTCAAGGAGACTGTAGCAGAGCCCGCCCACCCGCGATACTGCAAAACGTTCGACCCGCACGACCGCGACATCTCAGGCATACGGAATATGCCCTGCGCCGCCGGGTGCCGGGCTGCAGCCGCGCGAAACACCCAGCAGGGTCGCATGTCTGCGGGAAGTGCGCGCCAATGTGGCAGTTAACGGGCGTTCACGGTTACGATCCCCCGAACCCGACGTAACGGCGTTGGTCGGTTCACCCGATGGGGGAAGTTTGCCGTGAGCCAATTTACCGACACGATGTACGCCAACGCGTACACAAGCTCTCGGGGGATGGTGACCGGCGAGCCGGATGCTCCAGTGCGGTGCAGCTGGCGTGAAGTGCACGAGAGAGCCCGCCGCGTCGCGGGTGGTCTGGCACAGGCCGGTGTGGGGCACGGTGATGCGGTGGCCGTGCTGGCTGGCGCCCCCGTCGAGATCGCGCCGATAGCACAGGGGGCGTGGATGCGTGGGGCCAGCCTGACAATGCTGCACCAGCCCACGCCCCGCACCGACCTGACGGTTTGGGCCGGCGACACCTCGTCGGTCATCGACATGATCCAGACCAGAACCGTCGTGGTTTCCGATCCGTTCATGGCGGCGATCCCGGCGCTGGAGTCGTGCGGGGTCAAGGCGGTGACCGTCGCGGATTTGTTGCAGTCGGACCCGGTCGATCCGGTCGACACCGGTGAGGACGATGTCGCGTTGTTGCAGCTGACATCGGGGTCCACCGGGTCGCCGAAAGCGGTGGTGATCACCCATCGCAACCTGGTGTCGAACGCCGAGGCGATGTTCGCCGGCGCCAAATACGACCTCCACACCGACGTCATCGTCAGCTGGTTGCCGCTGTTTCATGACATGGGCATGACTGGTTTTCTCACCGTACCGATGTATTTCGGTGCGGAGCTGGTGAAGATCACGCCGATGGACTTCCTGCGGGACACGCTGCTGTGGGCCAAACTCATCGACAAGTACAAGGGCACGATGACGGCGGCGCCCAACTTCGCTTATTCGTTGTTCGCCAAGCGGCTGCGTAAACAGGCCCAGCCGGGCCAGTTCGACTTGTCCACCCTGCGGTGGGCGTTGTCGGGCGCCGAGCAAGTCGAACCCGCCGACGTCGAAGACCTCATCGAGGCCGGCGCGCCGTTCGGCCTGCGACCCGAGGCGATCGTCGGCGCCTACGGGATGGCTGAGACCACGGTGGCGGTGTCGTTTTCTGAGTGCGGTGAGGGCCTGGTGGTCGACGAGGTAGACGCCGATTTGCTCGCCGCGCTGCGCCGGGCGGTGCCGGCAACCACGGGCCGCACCCGGCGACTGACGTCGTTGGGCCCGCTGCTGCACGGCCTGGACGCCCGGATTATCGATGACGACGGGCAGCTGCTGCCCCCGCGCGGCGTCGGCGTAATCGAGGTGCGCGGCGCGCCGGTGACGCCGGGCTACATGACCAGGGCTGGGTTCGTCGCGGCGCAGGATGCCCGCGGCTGGTATGACACCGGCGATTTGGGGTATCTCACCGAGGACGGACATGTTGTGGTCTGCGGCCGCGTCAAAGATGTGATCATCATGGGCGGCCGCAAGGTGTATCCCAGTGATATCGAACGTGCCGCGTGCCGGGTGGCTGGCGTTCGTCCGGGCTGTGCGGTTGCCGTGCGCCTGTACGCGGGTGGCTCGCGGGAGACCTTCGCGGTTGCGGTCGAATCGAACAACTGGCAAGACCGTGGCGAGGTGCGTCGGATCCGGCATGAAGTGGCCCACGAGGTGGTGAGCGATGTCGATCTGCGCCCCCGACGCGTCGTGGTCGTAGGACCGGGCACGATTCCGAAGACTCCGTCGGGCAAGCTGCGTCGCGCGCACGCCATGTCTCTGGTCGAATCGGCGTGCTAGTCCGATTGCCACCTAACCATTGATTGCGGCGTAGCGTCGTAATAGTGCGGGCTCGTTTCTTCGGCTTTGGTGTCCCACCGTCTCCCATGCCGCATCATGAATGACAGGGGAGGGCTGCGGCCGGCGTGTTCAGCCCGGCTCACGGTGGCGTCTCGCCTTGGTCGCGCCATTGACGGAGCATGGTGGCCGCGCAGCGCGTCGATGGGCGATGAGTTGCCCGATCTGATCAAGGCTCTGCACGGCCGATTGGGTGAGATCGTCGATATCAGCGTTAATTGGTCGGAATTGCAGAGCTCGCCAGACCTGAATTCGTTTGACTGGCAACGCAAACCGCAACGTCTGATGACAATCACCGGCCGCGATGCCGAGGTGAACCTTCTTGTCGTCCCATACTTAACCAGCGCCGCCCTCGCGATAATGGTGCTGCGCCAGGCCGCCGCCCTACCCATCGATCCGGCACATTGCGAAACCAAAGCCTTCCGGACGGCCGAATGTATTGTGCAGGCCGCGCGCGCGGAAAAGGCGGCACAAAGCAAGCGCGGGATGCGAAGCCGCGAGCAGGACTAGCCATACCCATCCATCGGCGCGAGACGAAGCTAATACCCGAGGATCGCGGCCCGCTCGTACATCACTATGCCGATGAGGAAAGCCTTTACCACGATAATCGCCGAGGTGATCTCCAGAGCCGTACGTAGTCGCACTAAGACGCCACCCCATCCCCGATCATATGCGAGGCAACTCGCCGTCAGCGCCCCCTTGTCGGGCATGGCGGACCATCCGCTCGCTCAGTCGGATGAGCGGGTCCTCCTGACCGCCGGGCATGGTGTAGGCGAGCTGACGCAACTCGCGGGCGAATCCGTATAGATCCTGGCTCAGCGACCCATCATTCATAAGACAATTCCCCGATCTAGAGTCGACGGCGAAATACGAAAGCCCCGCAATTAGCAAGAATGAAGCCGCGAGCCATGCGATCTGCTTGACGAAAACCCGCGTCCCACCAGTGTCCTCGCAACCGCCGCCGCTGGGAAGTACTTTCCAGGGGCCGATACCAAGCCACGGGCTCTGGCGATTTCGGTTTCGATCACAGCGCCGTCCTCCCGACAGGTGGCGGCCTCCCGACCGGCTTTGACCTCCCGACCGGCTTTGAGCATCAACGCCCCGCCACCCAACCAAGGAGGATGGCCCTGGAACAGCCTGGGGGGACGGCGACCGGCGGGCCAGCAGCTCGCTGCTGAACTGACCAGGGTTGCCACCGCCGGATCACCTCACGTCGACCGAGGGGCAACCGGCTCCGAGCCGACGCTGCTTCGGGCGATTCCCGCTGCGGTAGTAAGCCAAACAATTAACGTGACCGATGAATCCGACCGCCGCAAGCAGGATGACGAGACCCCACGGACCTGGGCGGCTCCTACCAGCTCCCGTGGTCGCCTGAGCTCTCAGCACCTGGGCGCCGCCGTGCGCGTCCCGGCGTAGCGTCCAGTTTAACCTAGTATAAACTGGACTTATGTCCTACGTCGACATTTTGATCCTGCGCCACCTGTTCGCTGGCCCGGCTCACGGCTATGAGTTGCGCAAACGAATCGAGATGACGGTGGGGTTGGCGTTGAACAACAACACGCTGTATCCCGCGCTGCGCCGGTTTGAGGAAGCAGGCGCGGTGACAAAGACCGCCGAGCAGCAGCAGAGTCGTCCCCCGCGGCACGTCTATGCATTGACCGATCTCGGCCGGGAACTGCTGCATGACATGCTTGCCGAGTTATCCGCCGATGAGGCCGGCGACGACACGGAGTTTTTGACCCGCATGGGTCAGTTCCGGTTGCTTACCCCCGCCGAGCGGTTGGCCGTCTTGACCGCCCGCGATGAGGCCATCCTTGCGCACCTTGACCGGCTCCGTATGCTACGGGGGCGCGCGGGTGATGAACGCTGGGGCCAGCTGGTCACCGAGGAACTCATCCGACGCAACGAGGCCGAGCGAGCCTGGCTGGCCAGCCTGCGCGCCGAGGCAGGCCGATCATGACGCGCAAGCACCAAAGCCGACACCAGGGGACGACGGCCCCGTATCGAGACCTGGCTGCATTCGACGATCGAGCGGATCGCTACGATCACGGCTGGCGCGGGCGCCTGCACCACGAGATCAGTAATCGAACAGCCGATCTGGTCATTGCCAGGGCCGCATCCCCGAATCGTGTGCTCGATCTCGGGTGCGGTACCGGCTACCTCCTCCGCGTCCTCGCCGGGCACTATCCCGACGCTGAGGAGTTCATGGGCGTCGACGCCGCACCCCGAATGATTGAGGTGGCCAACAGCGTTGCGCACGACATCCGACTGACGTTCTCGTTCGGGGTAGCCGAGCAGTTGTCCTGCCAGGACGGCGTAATCGACCTGATCGTGAGCACCACCTCGTTCGATCACTGGTCCGACCAGCAAGCCGGGCTGATCGAATGCGCGCGGATACTGCGCCCCGGCGGCAGCCTTGTTCTGGTCGACCAATTTTCCTGCTGGTTCCTGCCCACCCGGCTCATGAGTCGCCGAGGCAAGGCCCGTACCAAGCGCAGGGCCAACCGTCTGCTGCTCCGCGCAGGCTTCCAGCGCCCGGAATGGCACAACCTCTACGCAGCGATCATCAAGGCGGTGATCGCCACCAAGCCCGCGTAGCGAGGCGTTCCAACGACGACGATCTGCCGCACGGATAATTCTCCTGGCGCCCGTCACTGCCGGGTTGGGACAATGGCTGTGATGCCGATAACCGACCGCACCCAGCCGGCCCGATGAGCGAGGTTATTGTCATCGGGTCCGGCTTCGCCGGGCTGTGGGCCGCGCTCGGGGCCGCGCGCAGGCTCGATGAACTCGCGGTGACCCCGGGCACAGTCGACATCACTGTGCTCAGTTCCCGCCCATTTCACGACATTCGGGTGCGCAACTATGAGTCGGACATCAGCCAGTGCCGAATTCCGCTCGGCAGTCTGCTCGACCCGGTGGGGGTCGCGCATGTCACCGTGGACGTGACGGCCATCGATTCGGTTGCCCAGACTGTGACCGCCGTCGGCGAAGAGGGCGAAACGACCCGCGGCTACGACCGGCTGGTGCTTGCCGCGGGTAGCCAGCTGCACAAGCCCGACATACCGGGGCTGCGCGAGTTTGGTTTCGACGTCGACACCTTTGATGGCGCGACGGCATTGAACGCCCATCTGGCCCGGCTCGCGGATGCCTCGCCGACGCCGGCGGCGGCCACCGTTGTGGTGGTGGGCGCCGGCCTCACCGGTATCGAGACGGCGTGTGAACTGCCGGGTCGGCTCGCAGCCATATTCGGCGGCCGTGTCTCGCCACGTGCGCTGCTTGTCGACCATAGTCCCCGCGTGGGCTCCGACATGGGTGACTCGGCGCGACCGGTTATCGAAGCGGCGCTGGGCGAGGTCGGGGTCGAGGCGCTCACCGGAGTGGGGGTGGCGGCTGTCGATCAGCACGGTGTGACGCTGACCTCGGGTGCGGTGGTGCCGGCCGAGACGGTGGTGTGGTGCGCCGGCATGCGGGCCAGCCCGTTGACCGCTCAATTTCCCGTCGCGCGCGACCGGCTCGGTCGCCTGCCGGTCGATGAGTATCTGCGGGTTGCGGATGTGGCCGGTGTGTTCGCAGCGGGTGACGTGGCGGCGGCCTGGATGGATGACGACCACGTGTCGGTGATGTCGTGTCAGCACGGCCGTCCAATGGGACGCTACGCCGGTTACAACGTGATCGGTGATCTTCTCGGCGAGCCGATGCTGCCACTCCGGATTCCTTGGTATGTCACGGTTTTGGACCTCGGTCCAGCTGGCGCCGTCTACACCGAAGGGTGGGATCGTCAGGTCGTCTCGCGCGGAGCCGAGGCCAAAGCCACCAAGCGCACCATTAACACCCAACGCATTTACCCGCCGACGAACGGTGCCCGCGATGGGTTACTGGCCGCCGCGGCCCCGGCACTGCAGAATCGCCCGGGGCTTGGCCACTAGCCCTCGCCGCACCCACCCACCGCGCCGCTAATCTTCCTTGCGGATCAACCGCCCCAGCGCCGCGCGATCGGGGGCCAGCAGTTCGTCGATGCGCGGGTGGTTCACGTCCGCGACGATGATCTCCCCGACCTCCTGGTGGACGTCGCGGAAGACGCCATGCGACTTCATCTTCGACGTCTGATAGAGGTTGTCCTCGGTGGGGGTGACGTAGTGCACCGCATCGGCCTTGAAACGGTGCACCAGCCACAGGTGGATCAAGGTCATCAGGCGCTTCTTACGGAGCGGCTCGGCATAGGTGTTCTGATCGCGCACCGTGAGGATGCTGCGTCCGTGCCGGTCTTGGAACGGAGCGAAGATTACGTTGGCGAGTTTTTCTTCGCCCTCGCCCCGTTCGCCGTAAATCCCGAGCTCGAGCAGCTCCGAGCCGGCGCGCTGCGGCCGTAGTTGCACGCGGAACTTCTCTCCCAGCTGGTAGTGCTCGCTCCACAGCGCTAGCCATTCCTCCAGCAGCTTCTTCGGCACCTCGGTCTGCACGAGATGCTGGTGCTGGGTGGAGCCCTTGCCCATGGCCTTGGTCGTCGCCGTGCGCCCCGACGAGGCCAGCAACGCGGCATCGGCGCGCGGGCCGCCGGCCAGCGTTTGCGGCGTGCGGTAGGGCGACTCGACCAGCCGCAGCTTGCGTTGCAAGCGCGCCAGCGCCAGCATGCCGTCCTGCCTGAGTGCGGTGGCGAACTCCTCGGCGGCGACGCCATCGATCTGGTGTCCGCCGTAGGTGATGAAGTTGAAGACGAAGCCCATCCTGGCGAGTTCCTCGGGGAAACACCGCATCTCCTCGTCGCTCATGCCGGTGGTGTCCCAGTTGAACGAGGGCGAGAGGTTGTAGGCCAACATCTTGTCGGGGAATTCGGCATGGACCGCCTCGGCGAACTGCCGGGCGTCGGCGAGATCCGCGGTCTTCGTCTCCATCCACAGGATGTCGGCGAACGGCGCCGCCGCAAGGGACTTGGCGATCGCATAGGGTATGCCGCCTCGGACCTGGTAATAGCCTTCTGGGCTCTTGGCCAGTTCGCAATCCCAGCCGGCGTCGGCACCCAGCGCCTTCGCCTTGTCGCGGGCGGCATACAGCGATGCACGCTCCGCGAACCGCCGCCACTCCGCGGCGCTCATGTCGAGCGGTTCGCCCTCGCTTTCGCCGAATTCGAGCAGGTCCGCGACGGCCTCGCCGTAGGTCTTCAGCCCGGCGTCGTCCTCCCACGCATCGACGAACCGTGACTCGACCTTGTCGTACAGATCGTCGATCGATCGCTGCCCGTTGTGCTGCCAGGCCGTGGCCGCCTCGGCGACCACGTCCGCGATGCCTTGGCGCTCGAGCCAGGCATCGGCGGCGGCGTACTCGCCGTCGGGCAGGGCGTAGAGGAGATGACCGTTCAGCTCGGTGACGCCCAGCTCATAGAAGCGCCGCAGCATTGCCAGGAAGCAGGCCTTATAGGATGGAATCTTCAGGTTGGTGGCGCCAAGGAGGAACGGCTGGTCGCGCTCGTCGGCGCGGCTGTCGAGCAGGCTTGCCGCCTCGGCATCCGTACGGGCGACGATGATGCCGGGCACCCCCATCACGTCGAGCTGGAAGCGGGCGGCGTTGAGGCGCTTGATCTGTTCGTCGGAAGGCACCAGCACTTTGCCGCTTTGATGGCCGCACTTCTTGGTGCCGGGGCGTTGGTCCTCGATGTGATATCCCGGCACGCCGGCCTCGACGAAGCGGCGGATCAGGTTGCGTACGTGCGGGTCGGCCCCGTGGCCGGTATCGGCGTCGGCGACGACGAAAGGCCGGAAGTCATAAGCCGGGGTCGCGGCGCGTTGCGCTTCGGTCATGCGCGAGCGCAGGTACTGCTGATTGCGGTCAGCGGTGAGAAGGGCGCGCACCAGGCCCGCGGCCTCGTCCGGCACCTGGCTCAGTGGATAGCTCGCGAGATCGGGCCCCGGATCCTCGCTGATGGAGCCCTTGGCCGAAGTCGCCCAACCGCCGAGGTAGATCCCCTCGATGCCCATCCGCTTCATGGTTACTGCCTGCCCCGGCGAGTAGGGGCCGAACGTGGTGATGCTGTTGCCCTCGGCGAAGAGCTCGCGCAGCCGATCGTAGAAGGCCGCCGCAGCCTCTCGTGCCACGGTGTAGTCAATGGGGATCGAGCCGCGCTGCTCCACGACTTGGCGGGCCGTGTAGAGGCGAACGATCCCGTCGAAGCGCGGACTGTCGAAGTATCGCTGCGTGGCAGCGACGTCCCGCTCAAACGGTGTGCGGGCCGCTACATCAGCGTCGATGATGGCCATGGGTTTACGCTCCTCTTCAGGCCGGTTCCGGCCGATACTCCGAGTGTATGGCTGTCGTGGCGCACCGAGTTTTGAAACGGCACCGCACAGCGGCTACATGTGCGAACCGCCGTCGACGCGGACTTCGGTTCCGGTGACGAAGGAGGCGTCGGACGAGCCGAGCATCGCCACCACGGCGGCCACCGCGTCGGGTTTGGCGAAGATGGCGCCGTCGTCGAGTGGCAGCATCGGAATGAGCTTGCCGAACAACGCCGCGTCGGCGTCGGCGGGCAGGCCCGGGCCGACGCTTTCACGGGACTGTCCGGATCCGTCCGTCATCCCGGACGAGATTGACCCCGGCTGAACGCAGTTGAACCGGATGCGTTGCTTGCTGAACTCCAGCGCCAGAGCATGGGTCATGGACTGGATTCCGCCCTTGGACGCTGCGTAGGCCGCCATGTAGGGATGACCGAAGGCCGCCGAGGTGGAACTGAAGTTCACCACCGCCGGCGCATTGCCGCCGAGAAGCGCTGGAATCGCTTCCCGGGTCACCAGGAAGGTGCCCACCAGGTTGATGCGGATGATGTGCTCGAATTCGCTCAGTGTGGTCTGCGCGAAATGCCCTGAACGCAGAATCCCGGCCGCGTTGACGAGCGTGTCCAGACCGCCGAGCGCCTGCACCGACCGAGCCATACCGTCGACGACCGAGTTCTCGTCGCCGACGTTCATGACGACGGTGGTCAGCCGGTCGTCGCAGGCCCCTGCTCTGCTGCGGGTGTCGCTGAGTCCCGCCTCGCTGATGTCGGCGGCGACGACCTTGCCTCCTTCGGACAGGATGCGCAGCACGCTTGCCTGTCCGATGCCTGACCCGCCCCCGGTGACCAGCACCCGCCGGTCGGTGTAGCGCTGCAATGGCTGCACGATCTGATGTTACGTGGCCAGCGGGAAACACCCGGCAACCCTGCGCGACGTCGCCCGACCACAAACGCCGCTATGAGCAGCGGTTATGCTGAGGAATCGCAAGGAGCCGGTAATGGTGGGCGATCCCCTGAAGACCCAGCGCGACGTCGGCACCGCCGTCGCCATGCAGCTGCGTGCCGCGGGTTTCGAGGATGCTGAAGAAATCGGGCGCGGCGGCTTCGGTGTGGTGTTCCGGTGCACTCAGGCCGCCCTGGATCGCACGGTGGCCGTGAAGGTCCTCACCGGAGAATTGGACGAGGACCGGGAACGGTTCCTGCGCGAGCAACGGGCGATGGGCCGGCTGGGAGGGCACCCCAACATCGTCGGTGTTCTGCAGGTCGGCGAAACCGAGAGCGGTCGCCCTTACCTGGTGATGCAATACCACCGCCGGGATTCGCTTGACACCCGGATCCGCAACCACGGGCCGCTGCCGCTGCGGGACGTGCTGCGGCTGGGCGTGAAAATGGCCGGGGCATTGGAGACCGCCCACCGTGTGGGTGTCGTGCACCGTGACGTCAAGCCGGGCAACATCTTGTTCACCGACTACGGTGAGCCGGCGTTGACCGACTTCGGCATCGCGCACATCTCCGGCGGATTCCAGACGGGCGCGGGTACTTTCACCGGGTCACCGGCGTTCACCGCGCCCGAGGTCCTCAGCGGCGACCGGCCCACCACCGCCTCCGATGTCTACGGTCTGGGCGCGACGTTGTTCACCACCCTGACCGGGCATGCCGCGTACGAACGCCGCAGCGGCGAACAGGTTGTGGCGCAGTTCCTGCGAGTCGCGAGCGAGTCTCCTCCGAACCTGCGGGACAATGGTATCCCCGAAGACGTCGCGGCCGCCGTCGAGCAAGCGATGTCGCGGGATCCGCACGACCGCCCGTCCGTGCGGGCGTTCGGGGAACAGCTACAGCATCTGCAGCGCATTCACGGCTTCCCCGTCGATCAGATGGCACTGCGGCCCGACTCGGAGACCGAACCCACGGCGCAGCCCCCCACCGCCACCACCGACCGTGGCAGCACACGGGGCAATCTGCCCCTTGAGTTGACGAGTTTCGTTGGCCGGGACGCCGATCTGGACAGGCTGAAGACGATGGTGGGGAGCTCGCGTCTGGTCACCGTGACCGGCATCGGCGGTGTCGGTAAGACCCGGCTTGCGCTGCGCGCGGTGACCGCTGTTCGCCCGGACTTTGCCGACGGGGTGTGGCTGGTGGAACTGGGCGAGCTCCGCGACGGGTCGCTGCTCATCGACGTGGTCGCCGCCGCGCTACGGCTGCGCGACCAGTCGGCGCGGCCGCTGCAGGACGTGCTGATCGAATTCCTCTCGGCGCGCCAGATGCTGCTGGTCCTCGACAACTGCGAGCAGGTGGTTGACGAGGTCGCAGAGCTCGCCGAGACACTGCTGCGGTCGTGCGAGCAACTGCGCATCGTGGCCACCAGCCGCGAAGCGCTCGATATCGGCGGCGAATCCGTGCTGCCGTTGTCGCCATTGGCCTTTCCCGATCCTGATTCCGAACCGCCGCTCGGCGGCGTGGGCTCCTTCGATGCCCTGGCACTGTTCGCTGAGCGGGCCGCCGCGGCGGTTCCCGGCTTCGAAATAACACAGCGCAACAAGGACATCGTCGCGCAGATCTGCGCACGGCTGGACGGGCTGCCGCTGGCGATCGAGCTGGCGGTGGCGCGGCTGAAAGCGATGTCACCCGAGCAGATGCTGGAGCGGCTCTCCGACCGATACTCGGTGCTCAGCCATGGCAGCCGCGGCGCGCCGGAGCGGCAGCGGTCCTTGGAGTGGAGCATCGCGTGGAGCTACGACTTGTGCACCCCGGCGGAGCAGCAGCTGTGGGCGCGGCTGTCGGTCTTTGCGGGAAGCTTCGAACTCGAAGCCGCGGAGGGCATCTGCGGTGACGGTGTCAGCTCCGACGACCTTGTCGACCTGTTGTCGTCGTTGGTGGACAAGTCGATGCTCATCCGTACCGAATCCGCCGGTGTGGTCCGTTTCCGGCTGTTGCAGACGCTGCGCGCCTTCGGTCGGGGAAGAATCGAGCACACCGGCGCCTACACCGAGCTGCGCCGGCGGCACCGGGATTGGTATCACCGGCTGGTCACCGACGCAGAATCGGACTGGTTTGGCCCGCGCCAGTCGATGTGGCTTGCCCGGCTGGAACGCGAGCTGCCCAATCTGCGTGAGGCGCTTGATTTCACCCTGTCGGAGGGCGACGGGCGAGCCCTTGAAACCGCGGCGGCACTCTTCTCGTTTTGGACAAGCCGCGGACTGCTCGGTGAGGGGCGTCGCCTGCTCGACCGCGCGCTGACCGAACTGCCGAACGCCTCCCCGGCCGCGCGTGCCAAGGCGTTGTATGCGGCCACATTGCTGGCCGGCGTGCACGGCGACCTAGCGGCGGCCGCGACACGAGCCGCGGAGGCAGCCACGCTGGCCGGGCAGGGCGTCGACCCCGCGACGGCGGTTTTGGTGGCCACCGCCGACGGATTCGCCGCGCTGTTGTCCGGCGACGTGGCTGGGGGGCTTCGCACCCTGCAGGCCGCCGCCGATCTCGGCGGTGACCCGTTTGCCCGAGGTGGTGCGTTACTTCTGCTTGGCTGGGCCCGTGAGCTGGGCGGCGACGTGGCTGGTGCGCTGGCGGTATTCGAGGAGGTTCTTGCGCTGTGCGAGCGCCACCAGGAGTCGGTGTACCGGACCAACGCGCTGTGGTCGATCGGGATCGGGAAATGGCGGCTAGGTGAGAAGGACGACGCGGCGGCAAAGCTGCGCGAGGGGCTTCGATTCGCGCGGACCAACAACGACCGGCGCGCGGCGGCGTCCTGCATGGAGGCGTTGGCATGGGTTGCGATGGACGACAACGATGCCTGGTTTGTCGCCGTCATGCTTTCTGCCGCAGCGGAGTTGGGCCGGTCGGTCGGACACGGGCTCATCGAGTTCACCGATCTGGGTGACTACCATCAGGACTGCGAGCGGCGTGCCCGAGAAGCACTCGGAGCAGAAGAATTTGACGCCGCCCGTCGCGAGGGTCGCACAATGCATTTCCACGACGCGGTGACCTACGCCCTGCGGGAATGAACCGCGGGTGAGAACCCGCGCACGGCGTCTGCGGCGCCTTCACCGTCGCAGCCGCGCGACGTCACGATCGTATGGGCGGTGGGCATGACGTGTGATCCTGCAATTCCTCGCTGGTTGCCACATCGCCGGCGGTGGCGCCGGCGCGATCGGCGAGGATGATGAAACCCGGCTGTCCGCCGGCAGCCACGGTTCCGACCACCGCCAGGGTTTCCTGCCCCATATCGGCGCGTGCACCCGTATCGCCGTCCGCCAGCACGGCGAACGGATTGACCGGGTCGAGGTCATCACCTTGGACCGCGATCGCGTTGTAGCGATGACCGGCGAGCGGGACTGGAAACGGTGTCCACGCCGCTCCGATCTCGGCCGCATGTTCGGCCAGCGCCTGGTGCACATCGGCGCGGATGCAGTCGATGTGGATATGCAGCTGGTTCTGCGTCTGAGAGGCCTGGGAGTTGACGGCTAGGCTCATCCAGTCGCGCGGCAGCGTCCCGCCGGCCAACTCGTCGACGAAGGAGCGTGTCCGCCACGCCGCCGCGAAGTAGTTGGTCACGCCGGACGCCAGTACCGCGGGGCTGGAGATACCGACGATCCGCGCGGTCGGGATGAGCAGAAACTGCCTGGCGCCCGAGATGTCCTTGAGCACTGCGTAGCCGTTGTCCTCACCGGCGGTGAGGTCGACCAGGGCACATGGCGCGGGATTGCTGTGCTGCTGCTGATCGGGAACGCAGCGATCGTGCACGATCGTCCAGATCGCGTCGGGATCGGCGTGCGTTCCGCCCATGCCGACACAGCACAACGCGACGGCCAACGCCGCCGCACCAAGTAAGCGGCCGCCATGCCTCACCGCCCAAACGGTAGCTGTCTACGCCGGTGGCGATGAAGTAAAAGAGCTCTCCGGGCAGGTTCAGCGGCGCCTGCGATCTAGGTTTCCGGCCGCGACGCAGGCTTCCCAGACCCGGCGCAGGCCGAAGCTTAGCCGGCCAGTGGCTTGCCTGCGCGACTCCCCGCCCGGGTTGCGAGCAACATCAGCAACGCCACATAAACTGGGTGACGACTGGTAGCTGGCTAATAGCTAAGTTCCGAGGGGAGCGTTGATGGCCAGACTGGGCGCCATGCCGCCGGGTCGCGCGCTCTCCGTGCGTTCCACCGACGGCACGCGGTTGCACGTGGAGGTCTTCGGGCCGGACGACGGCTATCCGGTGGTGCTGTCACACGGCATCACCTGTGCGCTACGGGTCTGGACGCATCAGATCGCCGACTTGGCCACCGACCACCGCGTGATCGCGTTCGATCATCGCGGGCACGGCCGCAGCGACGTCCCTCGCCGCGGCGGTTACACCCTCGCCCATGTCGCCGCCGACCTCAACGCGGTCCTCGACGCCACACTGAAACCCGGCGAGCGCGCCCTCCTCGCCGGCCACTCGATGGGTGGTGTCGCGATCGTGTCGTGGGCCGACCGGTACCGCGACGCAGTGCGTCGGCGCGCCGACGCCGTCGCGCTGATCAACAGCGTGACGGGTGATCTGCTGCAGGAGCTGCAGGTCGCGCAGGTACCTGCGGTGTTGGCCGGCACCCGTGTCCGGATCGCCCAGGGTGTGATCCGTGCCGTCGGTTCGCGTCCCGTTCCGTGGGGAACGCATTGGACGAGCCGCAGATTCGTCGCCGCGATGGCGGTCGGTGCCGACGCCGACCCGTCGGTGGGGGATTTCATCTATCGCCTCTTCGCGGCCACGCCGCCGGCGGCCCGCGGCGGCTGCGCGCGGATGCTGGCCGACGCATTGGGATCCGTGCACCTCAAGTTGGACGGCCTCACTGTGCCTACCCTGGTCATCGGCAGCGAGAAGGACCGCCTGCTGCCGATCGGGCACTCCCGCAAGATCGCCGAGGCCGCGCCCAACCTTATCGAGTTCGTCCGCCTCTCCGGCGGCCACTGCTCGATCTTGGAAAGACCCGCCGAGGTGAACCGTAGGCTGCGCAATCTCGTCGCCCTGGCCACCGAGGAACGCCGCGCCAGTTCCTAGGAGGCCGCCAGCCGCGCCGCCACCTCGGCCGCGGCCCGCTTGCCTGAGCGCACCGCGCCCTCGAGAAAGCCGGTCCACACGTCGGCCGTCTCGGTGCCCGCCCAATGGATCGGACCGACGGGTTCGCGCAGCCACGGCCCGACGCTGGTCCATGATCCCGGCGGCACTGCGGCCGTCGGTCCGCCCGGCGCGAACGACTCTGCACCCCAGCAGTGGTCGACGTAGTCGATCGGCCCGCCAGCCTCCTCACCGAACACGCTGACCAAGGCCGCCAGAACGCGATCGCGGCGCTGCGCGGGCGGCAGGTGGTCGAATGTGCGAGGGTCGGTGAAGCCGAGCAGAATCCCGGGCCCACGCTCGTCCGGGCTGACGTCGAAGGTGATGAACACGGGCCCCCCGTCCAGCAGGGCCTGCCCTGAGTGCCCGTCGGCCCGCCAGAACGCAGTGGTGTAGGCGGCGTAGGCCTTGCTCAACCGGCCCTGCGGCCACCGGGCGGCCAACCGCGCGTGCCCGTCGGGCAGCGGGGGATCGAATTCGATGCCGGCCCGGTGCTCCGGCGCGATCGCGACGATCGCGGATCGCGCTGTCACCCGGCGCCCGCCGCAGCTGGCCGCCACGCCCGCGGCATCCCAATGGAGCGCTTGCACCGCGCAATTCAGCACCACCCGCGGACCCAATTCGGCGGCCATCCTGACCGCGATCTGCTGCGTCCCAGCTCCGAAACGGTCCTGCTGCGCGCCGTCGCGGACGTCGAGCATGCGGTCCAGGCCGCCGGCCGCCTTGACGTAGCGCACCGCATGCAGCAGCGACACCCGGTCCGGCTCGCAACCCCACGTCACCCGGCTGACGATGGCCATCAGGTCGCGCGACGACCGCGACGCGCGGATTCCGTGCAGCCAGTCCGCCAGCGACTGGACGTCGAGCCGGTCCGGGCGGACGGCACGGCCCAGCCGGGCAAACTGCCAACGGATTCGGCCGATGTCGAGCAGTTCCAGCGGCGACAGCCGCGGAATGGTGCCGCGGTAGGCGCGCACCTTGCCACGCCAGCGGATCAGGTTGGTGCCGTCGTCGTAGACGGGCGTGGTGTCACATCCCAGGTCGGCGGCCAGCTTGAGCACCTCGTCCTGGGTCGGACCGACAAATGTTGCGCCGAGGTCGACGGGCGCGCCGGCGATCGTCGTCGTGCACGATCGGCCGCCCACCCGGCCTCGGCCTTCGAGGACGACGACGTCATGCCCGAGCCGTGTCAACTCGCGGGCCGCGGCGAGCCCGGCGAAGCCCGCGCCGACCACGACGACGTCCACCGGTCCATCCAACCCTGCCGAGCGCGGCTCGGGTAGGCCTATCGTGATGGCATGACACCGGAGTCAGCGGAATACTTCGACGTGCTGATCGTCGGCGCCGGCATCTCGGGTATCGGCGCCGGCTACCGCATCCACGAACGCAACCCGGGGTTGACCTACGCCATCCTGGAACGACGAGAGCGGCTCGGCGGAACCTGGGACCTGTTCCGCTATCCCGGTGTCCGTTCCGACAGCGACATCTTCACCCTGAGCTATCCGTACGAGCCGTGGACGCGACCAGAGGCGGTTGCCGACGGCGAGCATATTTGGCAGTACCTCGCCGACACGGCCCGCAAGTACCACATCGACGACCATATCCGCCTGCGCACCTACGTCCGCTCCGCCGATTGGGATTCCGCCACGGACACCTGGACCGTGCATGCCGAGCAGGATGGCACCGACATCGCGTATCGCTGCGGGTTCCTGTTCTGCGGCACCGGCTACTACGACTACGACACTCCCTACACGCCGGAATTCCGTGGTGTCCAGGATTTCGCCGGGGAGGTCGTGCACCCGCAGCACTGGCCGCAGGCGCTTGACTACGCCGGCAAGAGGGTCGTGGTGATCGGCAGCGGCGCGACGGCGATCAGCCTGATTCCGTCGCTGACCCACCGGGCCGCACACGTCACGATGCTGCAGCGCTCGCCCACCTACCTGTTTTCTTCGCCGAAGATCAACCGCGCGGCGAACCTGCTCCGAAAATTGCTGCCGCCCAGAACCGCTCACGCCGTCATTCGCTGGCGCTACGCGTTCTTCTACTTCTACACCTATCAGCTTGCCCGCAAGGCGCCTGGGCTCTTCAAAAGGGTCTTGCGCGGCACCGCGATCCGCAACCTACCCGCAGGCTACGATGTCGATCTGCACTTCAAGCCCCGCTACAACCCGTGGGATCAGCGGTTGTGTCTGATTTTGGACGCCGACTTGTACAAGGCCGTTTCGGCTGGCCGAGCTGAAGTCGTCACCGACCAGATCGACCACTTCGACTCCACCGGAATCGTTCTCAAATCGGGCAGGCACCTCGACGCTGACGTGGTGATCACCGCGACGGGCTTGCAACTGCAGGCGCTTGGTGGGATCACGGTCAGCATCGACGGTGAGAAGATCAACCCGCACGAGCGTTTCGTCTACAAGGAGCATCTGCTCGAGGACGTCCCGAACATGGCCTGGTGCATCGGCTACACCAATGCCTCGTGGACGCTGAGGGCGGACATGACCGCGGATGCGGTGGCGAAGTTGCTGGCGTATATGGAGTCTCACGGCTACACCCACGCCTACCCGCACCTCGGCGACACGCCGATGGACGAGCAGCCGACGTGGAACCTCAGCGCCGGCTATGTGCTGCGGGCGCCGGATGTGTTGCCGAGATCCGGCACTCATCGCCCGTGGAAGGTGCGCCACAACTATCTACTAGATGCGCTCGACCACCGATTCGACCGCATCGCGGAATCGATGGTGTTCGGCCGGGTGAGCGGCGAGCAGAGTCGGCCGGCGTAAACCCTAGGGCGACACCGACATCCAGTCGGCGAACCCGGACGGGTCATGACGGCCCAGGGCGCCGTGCTCGAACAGGCCCCAACCCTCTACCGGGTCGCGGTCTCCATCGCGACAGGTGGCCCTGCCCACGTGGTCGATGACCCCGAAGCCGGCCCTGGCGATGATGGCCGGATCGGTCATGTCGTAGGTCAGACGCTCGGTGAACTTCTCGCCCTTCCACATGCCGTGCAGCCAGTCTGAGTCGCCGCCATAGCCGCCACCGACGTGGATTGGCACCGGCAGTTTGGATTCCACGTCCAACCTTACCGAGTGGCCGTCCATCGCGGTCGCGTCGATCGTTGCGCCGGTGGGAATGCGGGTGCCCGACCGGTAGTGGATTTCCACCCGTGGCCAGCCCAACTGCTCCACACGGCCGTCGCGCCAGATCCGCGTGCAGTCGTTGAGCGACCGGAATCCGTTGGGCTCCTCCTGGATGATCAGCACGATCGCGAAGTCGTCGAACGCCATCGGCACATACAGCCACCACATGCCCTCGAACGGCGGATTGGCGGGCCGGCCTGCCGGTTCCGGCTCGCCCACCGGCCGAATGCCCCACGACCGGTCGCGGGTGCCCAGCCACGCCGCCGGGTCGACGGCGATCTCCTCGCCGTCGATCACGATGTGTCCGCTCCACGTACCGACCTGTGCGAAACGCTGCGCATCCAACGCGATTCGGTTGCCGCTGCGCAGCACATGCGGCTGTTCCCGGATGACGTCGAACAGCCCCTTCCACGTCATGTCGACGGCGACGCCCTGGGTCTCGTCGAGGATCACCCGCAGCTTGTGTAACGGCTCGGTGACCTCGATGCGGTAGCCGTTGACGTGCTGGTTGAGCCGGTCCTCGTCGATCGCGTCGGACAGATGCACCGCGGTCTGCACATCGCCGCGGCGCACCAGCACGAACGCGTCCTTCACCCCCAGGTTCGGGTAGTACCCGATGCCGGTGATCAGGAAGAGGTTTCCGGACCGGTCGTGGGCGTTGAGGTAGGAGCGGTCGTAGAAATTGCGGTCGCTGGCGCCGGGCCAGCCGATCGGCTGGGGAATCTGATGGACGGGGAATTCGTCGACCGGTCCAAGCATCACGCACGGTCTCCGATCAGCCGCTTCAGCAACGCGCCGTGGTAGAAGAGCGATTCGGGGTCGGCCGGCTTTTCGATTTCGCCGAAGTGCACTCGCCGGGCGCCGGTCCGCATGAACACGCAGGCCCACATCACGCCGGAATAGACGTAGAACCAGTGCAGGTCGCCCAGCTCGACCCGGGTCAGCCGACGGTAGGTCTCCCGGACATCGTCCTCGCGCAGCACGTCGGGCAGCCCGGGCAGGTTAGCCAGCCCGGCCAGCTCCTGGAAGACCATGTGCGCGAAGATCAGCCACGCGACATCGAGTTCACGCGGACCGAGCGTGGTCATCTCCCAGTCCAGGACCGCGACCGGCCGAAAATCGGCGTAGAGCACATTTCCTATTCGCGCGTCCCCCCACAGCAGCACTGGCTCCGCGGCCGCAGCCCCGTCGGGCCAGTTCGCCTCGAGCCATCCGAACGCTCCCTCCAGCAGCGGCGAGGAGCCGATGTCTGCGACGGCGAAGTCGTACCAGGACCGCACCCCGGCGAAGTGCCGGCGCAGCGCGTTCTGGCCAGCCGGCTGCTCGTCGGACAGGAACGAGAAGCTCGACGGCGCGTCGGGAATGGAATGCAGCTTCGCGATCACCTCCACCGTGGCGTCCTGCAGTTGACGCAGGGATTCGGCGGGGGCGTCGAAGAACCAGTTGCCGCCGAACGTGTAGGGCATCACGTCGGGCGGCACCACGCCGTCGACATGGTCCATCAGGAAGAACGGCCGTCCGAGCACCTGACCCGTCGGCTCCAGCCACCGCACGCGCGGGACCGGAACGTCGGTCTTCTCGGCCACCAGCCGCATCACGTCGAACTGGTGGTCCAGCCGGTATGACGGGAACACCGGCATGTCCTCGTCGGTCGGCGCCACCCGCGCCACCAGTCGCTGTTCGACCGGTTCGGCATCCCCCACCCAACGGACGGTCAGGATGATGGTCTCCGACGACATGCCGTTGGTGTCGACGCCGCTTTCCACGATCACTTCGGGGTCGCCGCCGCCGGGCGACACTGTCGACAGCCATCGCGAAATTGCGGTGGGCAGTGTGCTCATGTCGCGGCTTGAGTGTTGTAGTCGGCTCACCTCGTCGAGAGCCGGTTCAGTAGCCACTTCCTCCCCCTTCGCCCGAACAATTACGATACCCTTAGTAGCGATATGAAACCAGACTCCTCTGCTGTTGACAAGACCGCCGGCGCCGGCCGGCCGCGGGACCCGCGAATCGACGAGTCGATTTTGCGTGCTACCACAGAATTGCTTGTCTCCGTCGGCTACTCCAACCTCACTATGGCCGCGGTCGCCGAGCGCGCCGGGACCACCAAGACGGCTCTGTACCGCCGCTGGTCGAGCAAGGCCGAGCTGGTCCACGAGGCGGTGTTTCCGGCGAGGCCGGCATCGGGGCTGAGCATCCCCGGCGCCGGTGTCGCGGCGGATGTGCGTGCGATGGTTGAAGCGACGCGCGACGCATTCCACACGCCGGTGCTGCGGGCGGCGCTGCCGGGGCTGGTCGCCGACGTGGCCGCCGACCCGGAGTTGAGCGCCCGGGTGAACAGTCGCTTCGCCGATCTGATCGCCGCGGCCCGCAACCGGTTGCAGGATGCCGTCGGGCGGGGCGAAGTGCATGAATACGCCGACATCGACCGGCTCATCGAGATCATCGGCGGAACGACGATGATGCGGTTGCTTTTGCGGCCCGACGCGGAACTCGACGAGGCGTGGGTGGATCAGGTGACCGCGATCGTGGTGCACGGCGTGCTGAGATAGCGGTGCTTATCCGCCGGCATCTGACATCGCAGCTCAACGCCTGGCGCGTACGTTGAAATCGATGGAGGGTATTCCGGAGCTGGTGCCGGTCCTGCCGGCCCATCGCTTCGATGAGGCGGCGCTGGCGCGTTATCTGCGCACCCGCGGCCTCGATGGCGACCTGCGGATCCGCCAGTTTCAGGGCGGACAGAGCAATCCGACATTCCATCTGAGCACGGCAGACCACGAATACGTGCTCCGCAAGAAGCCGCCGGGCAAGTTACTGCCCCGCGCGCACGAGGTCGAGCGTGAGTACCGCGTCATGTCCGCACTGGCGGGCAGCGATGTTCCGGTGCCGCGTACCCGCCTGCTGTGCACCGACGATTCCGTCATCGGCACAGCGTTTTTCGTGATGGATTACGTGCCGGGCCGTGTTTTTGCCGACCGGGTCATGCGCGCGGGCACGCCCGCCGAGCGCACGGCGATTTACGACGGCCTCGCGCGTGTTCTGGCCGCCCTGCATCGGGTGGACTGGCACGCTGCTGGGCTGGACGGCTTCGGCAAGCCGCACGGCTACCTCCAACGCCAGGTGGCGCTGTGGACCAGGCAGTGGCAGGCCGCGCGCGTCGAGGATATGCCGGCGATGGATCGCCTCGCCGGGTGGCTGCCGCAGCACCTGCCCTGCGATGACGAGCTGGCATGCATTGCCCATGGCGACTATCGACTGGGCAACGTTGTGATCCATCCCACCGAGGCGCGGATCGTCGCGGTGTTGGACTGGGAACTGGCCACGATCGGCCATCCGCTGGCCGACCTTGGCTATGCCTGCCTGATTTATCACTTACCGCCGGGCCGGGGCGGCTACACCGGTGTGGCGGGTGAGGACCTGGCCGGCACCGGCATCCCCGACGAGCGGGCATTCGTTGCCAGCTACTGCCGGTACGCCGGCCGCCAAGTTCCCGAAGCGCTCCTCCTGTTCGTGGTGTTTTCGATGTTCCGACTGGCCTCTATCGCCGCGGGGGTGTGGCGGCGCGGCCTGGATGGCAACGCATCCGACCCGCGCGCCGCCACCTCCGAGTTCCGTGACCGCTATCGGCAGTTGGCCGAGCGGGCTTGGGTGCTAGCTCAGAACGGCGGTGGTTGTTGAGTCGCAACGCTGTCCCACTCTTCGTCGGCGACATCGGCGATGCAGTGGTAGGCGATCACCGGCGTCCCAGGCTGCGCCACGCCGCCGAAAACGTTGAGGCAGGGACCGAGGGCACTCGTGACCTGGCCGTTGGTCTGGGGATTCCAACGCTCGTTGTTGGTGTTGGTCTGACAGGTCGAAAGGATCACCGGGGCGGCATCCGCTGCGTCGTTGATGCTCAGGCAATTCCCGGGGGAGGCCACGCTCTCGATCTGACCGGCGGAGTTGAAAACCCAGAGCTGGGATTTCGACCCATTGCACGGGTTGACCGTCGTCGCAGTGTTGTTCCCATTCGGGCCGTCGAGACACCAATTTCCCAATCGGCTCTTCAACTGGACCGGGCCGGCGGCGCTCGCCAGACCGGCGGTTAGCAGCGCAACAGCAAACACTGCGCCGACTGCGACAACGGCCCGGCGCACACCGCCCGTCAACCGCGATTCATGCATTTGGCTCCCTCCTCTCGTCCTGGTCCGCCGCACGCCCCGCAAGCGGCGCAGGCTCCACCGAGACCAATACCGGACACGCGTAAAACACCTTGTTCCCGCGTTCAATCCCAGTATCGCGCGCCAGCGCCGACGCAGGTCAGATCGAGTAGCGATCAGCGGATGAACTGCGCGGCCGCGTCGCACAGACTAAGCAGCGGCGCAGGGACGATGCCCAGCACGATGGTCGCCGCCGCGCAGATCGCGATGGCGGCCTTGCTCAGTGTGCCGGGGACCGCGATCGTGGGGGGATCGTCGGGCGGATCGGTGAAGAACATCAGTACGATCACCCGCACATAGAAGTAGGCGGCCACGCCGCTGGCCACAACGCCGACAATCACTAGCGGCACGGCGCCACCCTGGGCCGCGGCACTGAAAACCGCAAACTTGCTGACGAATCCACTGGTGAGCGGAATTCCGGCGAAGGCCAGCAGAAACAGCGAAAACATGGCGCCGACCAGCGGGCGGTCCCGGCCCAACCCGGCCCAGCGCGCCATGTTGGTGTCCTCTGCACCGTCGTGGTTGCGCACGAGGCTGACCACCGCGAATGCGCCCAGGGTACTGAAGCCGTAGGCCACCAGGTAGAACATCGTCGATGACAATCCGGCGTGGTTCGCCGCGATCACGCCGGTGAGGATGAAGCCGGTGTGCGCGACCGACGAATAGGCCAGCATGCGCTTCACGTCGGTCTGGGTGACCGCCGTGACGGTGCCCACCGCCATGGTGAGGATTGCGATGGCCCACAGCACCGGACGCCAGTCGACGTTGAATCCGGGCATCGCGACGTAGAAGATGCGCAGCATCGCGCCGAATGCGGCGATCTTGGTGGCCGCGGCCATGAAGCCGGTGATCGGTGTGGGCGCGCCCTGGTAGACGTCGGGGATCCAGGAGTGAAACGGCACCGCACCGACCTTGAACAACAGCCCTACCGACAGCAGCGCCACCCCGCTGAGCGCCATCGATTGGTCGCCGCCGTGCGCGGCGACGGCGCGGCCGAGCCCGGCCAGGCTCAGGGTGCCGGCGTAGCCGTAGAGCAGCGCGATACCGTACAGGAAGAACGCCGACGAGAATGCGCCGAGCAGAAAGTATTTCAGCGCCGCTTCCTGCGAGAGCAGCCGGCGCCGGCGGGCCAGCCCGCACAGCAGATACAGCGGCAGCGACAACACCTCGAGAGCGATGAACATCGTCAGCAGATCATCGGCGGCCGGGAACACCAGCATCCCGCCCAGAGCCAGCAGCGTCAGCGGAAACACCTCGGTCTGACTGACACCAAGCCGGCCGGCTTCCCGCTCGGCGGGGCTGTCCGGCACCGCCGCCGCCTGGGGGGTGAACGCGTCGAAACCAGAACCCGAGGCCGTAGCCAACGCGGAGTCCGCCGCGACACCGACCTCTGCCGGAACAATTCGGCGCTGGGCGATCAGCGCGATTCCGAGCAGGCCGACCACCAGCAGCGTGCCCTGTAGCAGCAGCGTCGGCCCGTCGACGGCGATCGACCCGGCGACGGCAGTCTTGCCCGGAGAGCGCAGATGACTGCCCAGGATCGCCACGGCCACCAGCGCCAATACCGTCGCGCCGATGCTGAGCACCAATTGCGCAAAGTAACGCATCCGGCGTGGCAGGAATGCCTCGATCAGCACGCTGACCACGCCGGCGCCGAACACGATCAACATCGGCGACAGCTGAGCGTACTCGACGCTGGGGGTTGGCAGGCTCATTTACTTTGTCCCTCGGCGACTTTCGACGGTATCGGGTCGTGCTGGCCGATGGTCGTGAGCGTGTGGCCGACCGCGGGATTGATGACATCCAGCGCTGGCTTGGGGTAGAACCCGAGCAGGATCAGCAACGCGATCAGCGGTGCCACGACGACCAGTTCGCGGCCGACGAGGTCGCGGATGCGTTCGTTGCCGTTGCGCAGCGGACCGGTCATCATCCGCTGATACAGCCACAGCACGTAGATCGCGGAGAGCACCAGCGCCGTCACCGCGAAGATCGCCGCCACCTGGTAGCGGGTGAATGTGCCGATCAGCACCAGAAATTCGCTGATGAACGGAGCCAGCCCGGGCAGTGACAGCGTGGCGAGCCCGGCGACCAGGAAGGTGCCCGCCAGCACGGGCGCGACCTTGTGCACGCCGCCGTAGGCGGCGATCGCGCGGGTGCCGCGCCGGGAGACAAGAAAACCGGCGATCAAAAACAGCGCCGCGGTGGAGATGCCGTGGTTGACCATGTACAGCGTCGAGCCGGTCTGGCCCTGGCTGGTCATCGCGAAGATCCCCAGGATGATGAAGCCGAAGTGCGAGATCGATGTGTAGGCGATCAGCCGCATCACGTCGGTCTGGCCGATAGCCACGATGGCGCCGTAGACGATCCCGATCACCGACAGCACGATGATCAACGGCCGGAAATAGGTTGCGGCGTCACCGAACAGCTGCAGGCAATAGCGCAGCATCCCGAACGTGCCGACCTTGTCGACGACGGCCATCATCAACACCGCGGTCGCCGGCGTGGATTCCACCGCGGCGTCGGGCAGCCAGCGGTGGAACGGCCACAGCGGCGCCTTGATCGCGAACGCGAACATGAAACCCAAAAACAGCGCTTTGAGCACCGCCGGTTGGACGTGAAGCCGGCCGCTCGACGCGGCAGACACGATTTCCCGGAAGTCGAAGGTGCCGGCACCGTGGCGCGCGGTGACGACGTACAGCCCGACGACGGCCGCCAGCATGATCAGCCCGCCGAACAGGTTGTACAGCAGGAACTTCACCGCCGCCTTGGGAGCCGCGGCGGTGGCGCCGAACCCGCCGATGAGGAAGTACATCGGGATGAGCATGGCTTCGAAGAACACGTAGAACAGCAGCACGTCGAGTGAGATCAGTGAGATCAGCACCATGGACTCGACGGTCAACGTGAGCGCCAGGTAGGTGTGGGTGGCGCGGGGGCGCTCACCGCCGTCGTGCCACCCGGCGATGATCAGCAGCGGTACCAGCACCGTGGTCAACAGGACCAGCACGAGCGCGATGCCGTCTATGCCCAGGGTGTAGCCGGTGCCGAATGCCGGTATCCACTGGTGTGATTCGACGAACTGATACTGCGCGCCGCCGCTGCGGAAACGCGCGGCCAACACCGCCGACACGGCCAGTGTCGCGATCCCCACCAGCAGGCCGAGGTAGCGCGCAAGCCGTCGGGTACTCGGCGGCAGCAGCATGATCAACACGGCCCCGGCCAGCGGTACCAGCCACAAGATCGACAACCAGGGGATTACCACAGCCTCACCGCCAGGATTACCGCGACCACCAGGGCCGCGCCGGCCAGCATGGATAACGCATAGGAGCGGGCGAACCCGGTCTGCACCCGGCGCAGCCCCTGCGACAGGCGGCCGATCGCCGCGGCCAACGCGGTGACCGAGCCGTCTACGCCCTTGTCGTCGACGACCACCAGCCCACGAGTCAGCCCCGCGCCCGGGCGCATGAACAGTCCTTCGTTGATCGCGTCGCCGTACAGGTCCCGGCGCGCGGCCACGGTCAGCGCGCTGACATCGGCCGGCGGCTGGTCGGGGACCGGCCGCGTGGCGTACATCCGGTAGGCCACCGCGATACCGACCAACACCACCGACAGCGTGATGATGGTGGAAACCCACACCGGCGTTGGATGAGCGGCTTCGTGCGCGCCGACGACCGGCTGCAGCCAGTGCGGCAACACCCCGCCCACCGCCAGCAGCCCACCGGAGAACACCGAGCCCAGGGCCAGCAGGATCATCGGCCACGTCATCACCGCCGGTGCCTCATGCGGGTGCGCGTCGTCGGCCCAGCGTCGTTGACCGAAGAACGTCATCAGCATCACCCGGGTCATGTAGAACGCCGTGATGCCGGCGCCCAGCAGCGCGGCGCCGCCCAGGATCGGGCCCTTGACACCGCCCGCTCCCAAAGCGGTTTCGATGATCGCGTCCTTGGAGAAGAACCCGGCCAGCGGCGGCACCCCGATGATCGCCAGATAACCCAACCCGAAGGTGGCGAAGGTGATCGGCAGCACGGCCCGCAGGCCGCCGAAGCGGCGCATGTTCACCTCGTCGCCCATCGCGTGCATCACCGAACCCGCGCCCAAAAACAGTCCGGCCTTGAAGAACCCGTGGGTGAGCAGGTGCAGGATCGCGAACGCGTAGCCGGGCGGCCCGAGCCCGGCGGCCAGCACCATGTAGCCGATCTGGCTCATCGTCGAGGCAGCCAGCGCCTTTTTGATGTCGTCCTTGGCGCAGCCGACGATGGCCCCGAACAGCAGCGTGACCGCACCGACCACGACCACGCCGATCTGGGCGGTGGGCGCCAGCGTGAAGATTGGGTTGGAGCGCACGATCAGGTACACCCCGGCGGTCACCATCGTGGCGGCGTGGATCAGCGCCGATACCGGGGTGGGGCCTTCCATCGCATCGCCGAGCCAGGACTGCAGCGGCACCTGGGCGGATTTGCCGCATGCGCCCAACAACAGCAGCAACCCGATGGCGGTCAGCACGCCGTGGCCGGCCGCCGGGGTGGCGGCGAACACGCCGGAAAACGAGATGGTGCCGAAGTTGGCGAACATCACGAACATCGCCACGGCCAGCCCGGTGTCGCCGACGCGGTTGACCACGAAGGCCTTTTTCGCAGCGGTGGCTGCCGAGGGCTTGTAGGACCAGAAACCGATCAGCAGATACGACGCCAGGCCCACGCCCTCCCAGCCGAAGTACAGCCCCAGGTAGTTGTCGGCGAGCACCAGCAGCAGCATCGCGGCAATGAACAGGTTCAGGTAGCCGAAAAACCGACGCCGGTCCGGGTCGGCGGCCATGTAGCCGATCGAGTAGATGTGGATCAGCGCGCCCACCCCGGTGATCAGCAGCACGAAACACATCGACAACGGGTCCGCCAGCAGCCCGAAGTTCACCTGCAGCCCGCCGGCATGAACCCAGGCGAAACCCGCCACATGCAGGGCCCGATCAGCCGCGGGCCGGGCGGCCTGGTCGGCCAGCAGCACCAGTCCGACCGCGAACGCGGCCACCACCGTGGCGCAGCCCAGCAGATGCCCCCAGCGGTCGCTGCGCCGCCCGGTCAACAGCAGCACCGCCGCCCCCGCCGATGGCAGCCCCAACAGCAGCCACACCAGTTGGGCCATTGTCAGCCTTTCAGCAGGTGCGCGTCGTCGACGTTGGCCGAGCGTCGGGCCCGAAAGATCGTCATGATGATCGCCAGCCCGATCACCACCTCACAGGCCGCCACCACCATCACAAAAAACGCCACCATCTGCCCGTCGAGGCGCCCGTACAGCCGCGCGAAGGTGACAAACGCCAAATTCGCGGCATTGAGCATCAGCTCCACGCACATGAACATCACGATCGCGTTGCGCCGCAGTAGCACCCCCGCCGCGCCGATGGTGAACAACAGCGCCGACAAGTACAGGTAATTCGCCGGGTTCATCGTGACCTTTCGCCATCTTTTGTTCCTCCCGCCCGCGGCTCATCGCCGTCTTTTGCTCTTCGCGCCCGCGGCTCATCGCCGTTGCCGGTGACCCCGACCTCACGGCGCACCAGGATCTTGGAGACCGACGCCTCGGCGGGGTTGCCGTCGGGCAGTAGCGCGGGCATGTCCACGGCGTTGTAGCGGGCGTACACCCCGGGGCCGGGCAGCGGAGTGGGCCGCCCGCCGGGTCCGAACCGCTGCTGGGCGAGCTCCTTCTGGGTCTTGCGCCGGTCGAAGCGCTCGCGGTGGGCCAGCACCATGGCCCCGATCGCGGCCGTGATCAACAGGGCGCTGGTGAGCTCGAACGCCCACAGGTAGCGGGTGAAGATCAACCGGGCCAGCCCCTGCACGTTGCCGCCCTCGGCGGCGTTGGCCCCGGTGAGGCCGGCGAACCCGGTGCTCGACACGGTGCCGATGCCGGCGATCAACAACACCCCGAAGCCGACCCCGGCCACGATGGCCGCCACCCGCTGGCCGCGCAGGGTTTCGATCAACGATTCCGAGGAGTCCACGCCGATGAGCATCAGCACGAACAAGAACAGCATCATCACGGCGCCGGTGTAGACCACGACCTGCACCACCCCCAGGAACACGGCGTCTTGGGCGACGTAGAACACCGCCAGCGCGATCATCGTCGTGGCCAGCGCGATCGCCGAGTACACCGCCTTGGGTGCCAGCACCATCGCCAGCGCACCGATCACCGCCACCGGGCCCAGCACCCAGAACAACACCGCCTCACCGGTCGAGGTGCGCGTGATCACCTCCGCGGCGAGCACAGTGGTCATCGCCGGTCCCCGACCGACGCGGCGGCCTCCCCACCGGACTCCACCGCCGCGGCCTCCCCACCGGACTCCGCCGACGCCGCGGCCCCGGGACCGATGTTCCCCAGGTAGTAGTCCTCATCGCTGGCCCCCGGCGCCATTGGATGCGGCGGAGCGGTCATCCCGGGCTGCAACGGCGCCAAGAGCTTGTCCTTGCCATAGATCAGATCAGCGCGGTTGTCGTCGGCCATCTCGTAGTCGTTGGTCATGGTCAGCGCGCGTGTCGGGCAGGCCTCGATGCACAACCCGCAGCCGATGCAGCGCAGGTAGTTGATCTGGTACACCTTCCCGTAGCGCTCACCCGGCGAATACCGTTCGGACTCGGTGTTGTCGGCGCCTTCGACGTAGATCGCATCAGCCGGGCATGCCCATGCGCACAATTCACAGCCGATGCACTTCTCCAGCCCGTCGGGATACCGGTTGAGCTGATGACGCCCGTGATAACGCGGCGCCACGGGGCCGGGCTTCTCCGGATACTGCTCCGTCACCGGCTTTTTGAACATCGTCAACAACGTCACGCCGAAACCGGCGATGGATTCGAGCAGCTTAGGCATGTGTCGACTCCTGGTCAGGGAGTGGGGGCACCGGGAAGTCGGTGTAGCGCGAGGTCGCCCGCTGCGGCTCAGAAACACGGACATACCTCTGCCGCACCAGGTTCCGGAAGAACACCAGCAGTGCGATCCCCGCGGCGGTGCTGGCGGCGATCAATGCCACCGCCCACGAGTGGTATCCCGCTGCCCGCAGGGTGCGAACGGTGGCGACGATCATCACCCAGAGCAGGGAGATGGGGATGAGGATTTTCCAGCCCAGCGCCATGAACTGGTCGTAGCGCAGCCGCGGCAGTGATGCGCGAAGCCAGATGAACACGAACAAAAATCCCCAGACTTTGGCGGTGAACCAGATCAGCGGCCACCAGCCGGTGTTGGCACCGCCAATCATGTTGAACGGCCACGGGGCGTGCCAGCCACCGAGGAACAACGTGGTGGCCAGAGCCGAGACGGTGGTCATGTTGACGTACTCGGCGAGCATGAACATGGCGAATTTCAGCGAGGAGTATTCGGTGTGGAACCCGCCGACCAGTTCACCTTCGGCCTCGGGCAGGTCGAAGGGGGCGCGGTTGGTCTCGCCGACCATCGAGGTCAGGTAGATCAGAAACGACGGTGCCAGCACGAACACGTACCACATGCGGTCTTGGGCGGCCACGATGCCCGAGGTGGACATCGTGCCCGCGTACAAGAAGACCGCCGCGAACGACAGCGCCATCGCGATCTCATAGGAGATCACCTGCGCAGACGAGCGCAGGCCGCCCAGCAGCGGGTACGTGGATCCCGACGCCCAACCGGCCAGCACGATGCCGTACACCCCGACCGAGGTGACGGCCAGCACGTACAGCACCGCCACGGGTAGGTCGGTGAGTTGCAGTGGCGTGTGGTGGCCGAAGATCGACACCACCGGGCCGAACGGGATGACAGCAAACGCCATGAACGCCGGGATCACCGAGATGATCGGCGCCAGCAGATAGACGGGTCTGTCGACGCCGGCGGGGATGATGCCTTCTTTGAGTCCCAGTTTCAGCCCGTCGGCCAGGCTCTGCAGTAACCCGTGCGGGCCCACCCGGTTGGGTCCGAAGCGCATCTGCATGCGGCCCAGAATCTTTCGCTCGATCAGGATGGCGGCCAGCACGGTCAGCAGCAGGAACACAAAGATCGCCACCGCCTTGATCAACACCAGCCACCACGGGTCGTGCCCGAAAACGCTCACCGCGCCACCTCGATCGACACCACCGCGCCCGCGTGCACCCGCAACTGCTGGTGCACCGCCGAGCCCGTTGAATTCAACGGCAGCCAGACCACCCGCTCCGCCATCTCGGTGATCGCCAGCGGCGCCGTGATCGACCCGTAGCCGGTGCTCACCCTGAGCGCATCACCGTCGACGGCACCGATTTCGCCGGCGGTCGCCGGCGACAACCGCGCAACCGGCCGCCGCGCGGTCCCGGCCAGGTACGGCTCGCCGTCCTGCAGCCGTCCGGCATCGAGTAACGTCCGCCAGCTCGCCAGAATCGCCTCACCCTCGGCAAGCTCCGGGGCGGGCGCCGGTGAAACACTCGGCGCCAACGTGCGCGCGCCGTGCCACAACCCCAGCCGCAATAGCTCCTCACGGGCTGCCGCCACGTCGGGCAGGCCGAATTCCACGCCCATTTCGTCGGCGATCATGTGCAGCACCCGCAGATCTGGTAACGCTCCCGTCCCACGCAGAGCGGGCTCGAACGCACGAGAGCGGCCTTCCCAGTTCAGGAATGTGCCGGCCTTCTCGACCGCCGGCGCGACAGGGAACACCACATCGGCGCGGTCGCTGACAGCACTGCGCCGCAACTCCAGGCTGACGACGAACGGCGCGGAATCGAGCGCCGCCGCCGCTGCCGCGGGGTCCGGCAGGTCGGCGAGTTCCACTCCGCCGACGACGAGCGCGCCGAAACTCTCCGCGTCAGCGAGGATCCCGACGGCGTCGCGACCCGGTTCGGTCGGCAGGGCGGCCATGTTCCAAGCCGAGCAGACCTGTGCCCGTGCCTGCGGATCGGCGACCGGCCGTCCGCCGGGAAGCAGCGAAAACAGCGCACCTGCCTCCAGCGCGCCGCGTTCACCGGCGCGCCGTGGCACCCAGGCCAGACGTGCCGCTGTGTGATCGGCCAGCCGGAAAGCCGCCGACAGCCCCCCGGGGCTGGATGCAAGTCTTTCGCCGACCATGATCACCGCGCCCGCGGTGCTCAGAATTTCGCCGAACTCGCCCGTTCGCAGTTCGTCGAGCAGCGCAGCCTCAGCCCCCGGTGCGGCCTGCAGCAAGGTGCCGGACATCTTGGCCAGGCCGCGGCTGGCGAACGGCGCGATCGCGTAGACGCTGACCCGGTTCTTGCGGGCGGCCTTGCGCAGCCGCAAAAACAGGATGGGTGATTCCTCTTCGGGTTCCAACCCGGCCAGCAGCACGACCGGCGCCGCCTCCAGGTCCGCATAGCTGACCGTCAGCAGCCGCCCGGCGATCGCCGCGGCCAGAAAGTCGGCCTCCTCCGCCGAGTGCGCCCTGGCGCGGAAGTCGATATCGTTGCTGCCCAATGCCATCCGGGCGAACTTGGTGTAGGCGTAGGCGTCCTCCACCGTGGCACGCCCGCCGACCAGAATCCCGGCGTTGCCGTAGGCGGCCGACAGGCCCTTGGCTGCCACGGTCAACGCTTCTGACCAGGATGCCGGGGTGAGCACACCGCCCTCGCCGCGCACCAGCGGTGTGGTGATCCGGTCGGGCTGGGTGGCGTAGGTGAACGCCCAGCGGCCCTTGTCGCAGTTCCATTCCTCGTTGACCTCGGGGTCGTCGCCGGCCAGTCGGCGCAGCACCACACCGCGGCGGTGATCGGTGCGCTGCGCACACCCCGATGCGCAGTGCTCGCACACACTGGGGCTGGACACCAGGTCGAACGGACGGGCCCTGAACCGGTACGCGGTGCCGGTCAGCGCCCCGACCGGGCAGATCTGGACCGTGTTACCCGAAAAGTACGACTCGAACGGCTCCTTGGTGTAGATGCCGACCTGCTGCAGCGCACCGCGCTCGAGCAACTCGATGAACGGATCCCCGGCGATCTGGTTGGCGAATCGGGTGCAGCGCGCGCACAACACGCACCGCTCACGGTCCAGCAGCACCTGTGAGCTGATGTTGATCGGCTTGGGGAAGGTGCGCTTGACATCCTCGAACCGCGAATCCGGGCGTCCGTTGGACATGGCCTGGTTCTGCAGCGGGCACTCGCCGCCCTTGTCGCACACCGGGCAGTCCAGCGGATGATTGATCAGCAGCAACTCCATCACCCCGCGCTGGGCCTTGTCGGCGGCCGCGGAGGTGAACTGGGTGCGTACCACCATGCCGTCGGTGGCCACGGTCGTGCACGAGGCCATCGGCTTGCGCTGGCCTTCCACCTCGACCAGACACTGCCGGCACGCCCCGACCGGATCCAACAGGGGGTGGTCGCAAAACCGCGGGATCTGGATACCGATCAGCTCCGCGGCCCGGATCACCAACGTTCCCTTGGGCACCGACAGCTCGACGTCGTCGATCGTCAGCGTCACCATCTCCGTGGAGGCGACACCGGTGCCCTGCGCCGCCAACGTCATACCGCTGCTCCCTCCGGTGCCACGAGCATGGAGTCGCGCGGATCGAACGGGCATCCCCGCTGCTGCACATGGGCGACGTACTCGTCGCGGAAGTAGTTGATCGACGAAATGATCGGGCTGGCCGCGCCGTCTCCCAACGCGCAGAACGACTTTCCCAAAATCGTGTCCGACACATCAAGCAGCGTGGCGATGTCGGCAGCGGTGCCCTCACCTTCTTCGAGCCGTTCATAGATCTGGGCCAGCCAATAGGTGCCCTCCCGACACGGGGTGCACTTGCCGCACGACTCATGCTCATAGAACTGGGTCCAGCGCCGCACCGCGCGTACCACACAGGTGGTGTCGTCGAAGATCTGCAACGCCTTGGTGCCCAGCATCGACCCCGCCGCGCCGACCGCCTCGTAATCGAGCGCCACGTCCAGATGTTCGGCCGTCAGAATCGGTGTCGAGGACCCGCCGGGCGTCCAGAACTTCAACTCGTGGCCGGCGCGCACCCCGCCGGCGTAGTCCAGCAACTGGCGCAACGTGATTCCCAGCGGTGCCTCGTACTGGCCTGGGCGCGCCACATGCCCGGACAACGAATACAACGTGAATCCCGGGGATTTGTCGCTGCCCATCGACCGAAACCAGTCGATTCCGTGCCGGATGATGGGCGGCACGCTGGCGATTGATTCGACGTTGTTCACCACGGTCGGACATGCGTACAGCCCCGAGACCGCCGGAAACGGCGGCCGCAGCCTCGGCTGGCCGCGGCGGCCCTCCAGTGAATCCAGCAGGGCGGTCTCCTCACCGCAGATGTAGGCGCCGGCGCCGGCATGCACGATCACGTCGAGGTCATAGCCCGATCCGAGGATGTCGCGGCCCAAATATCCCGCGGCATAAGCCTCGGCCACCGCCGACTGCAGGCGACGCAGCACCGGCACCACCTCGCCACGCACGTAGATGAACGCATGGTGTGCCCGGATCGCATAGGCCGCGATGATCGCGCCCTCGATCAGCACATGCGGGTTGGCCAGCATCAACGGAATGTCCTTGCAGGTACCCGGCTCCGACTCGTCGGCATTGATCACCAGGTAGTGCGGCTTGGCGCCGGCCCCGGTTGCATCCTGCGGGATGAACGACCATTTCATCCCGGTCGCGAACCCCGCGCCGCCGCGGCCGCGCAGCCCGGCATCCTTGACGGTCTGGATGACCGCGTCGGGGTCCATACCCAGCGCCTTCTGCAGCCCACGGTAGCCGCCGTTAGTGCGGTAGGTGTCCAGCGTCCACGATCGCGGGTCGTCCCAGAATCGGCTCAGCACCGGAGTCAGTGGCGTCATGTCGGCCATCACTCGTTCTCCGGAGTGGGCGGCGCGGCCATGTCGTTGTCCCGCGCGACGTGCAGACCTGCGAGGGTCGCCGCGCCTGCGCCACCTTGCCCGGTGTCGGCCCGGTCGTCGGGGAAGCCGGCCAGCAGGCGTTCGGTCTGGCGGAACGTACACAGGGGCCCCTGCCCCCGAGTGGGGGTGACCGGTTGGCCGGCGCGCAGGGCGTCGACGAGCGCGCGCGCCGACTCGGGGGTCTGGTTGTCGAAGAACTCCCAGTTGACCATCATCACCGGGGCGTAGTCGCAGGCGGCGTTGCACTCGATGTGCTGCAGGGTGATCTTGCCGTCGTCGGTGGTCTGGTCGTTGCCGATGCCCAGTTGTTCGCGCAGCTCGTCGAAGATCGCGTCGCCGCCCATGACGGCGCACAGCGTGTTGGTGCACACCCCGACGAGGTAGTCGCCGGTGGGATCGCGCCGGTACATCGAGTAGAAGGTGGCGACGGCGGTGACCTCGGCCCCGGTCAGCCCGAGTCGCTCGGCGCAGAACAGCACGCCCGCAGGGGTGAGGCAGCCGTCTTCGGCCTGTACCAGATGCAGCAGCGGCAGCAGCGCCGAGCGGGGCTGCGGATAACGCGCGATGATCTGCGCAGCGTCGGCCCCCAGCCGCGCCCGCACCTGCTCGGGGTAGCTATCCCGACCGCGAAGATGGCTGGGCTCCTCGGGCCGCGGCCCGAGCGGCAGCAACACGGTCACCGGTCGACCCCGCCCATCACCGGGTCGATGGAGGCCACGGCCGAGATTGCGTCGGCCACCATCCCGCCCTCGCACATCGCGGCAACCGCCTGCAGATTGGTGAACGACGGGTCGCGGTAGTGCACCCGGTACGGGCGGGTGCCACCGTCGGAGACCATGTGCACCCCGAGCTCGCCGCGCGGTGATTCCACCGCGACATAGACCTGTCCGGCTGGAACGCGGATGCCCTCCGTGACGATCTTGAAGTGGTGGATCAACGCCTCCATCGACGTGCCCATGATTTTGCCGATGTGCGCTGGCGAGTTGCCCAGACCGTCGGGGCCGAGCTTGAGGTCGGCCGGCCAGGCCAGCTTCTTGTCGCCGATCATCACCGGCCCGGGCTTGAGCGCCTCCAGGCACTGCTCGACGATCTTGATCGACTCGGTCATCTCCTTCACCCGGATCAGGTATCGCCCGTAGGCGTCGCAGCCGTCGTCGGTGATGACCTCGAATTCGTAGTTCTCGTAGCCGCAGTAGGGTTCGGCGCGCCGCAGGTCGTGCGGCAGCCCGGTGGCCCGCAGGATCGGCCCGGTCATGCCCAGCGCGATGCATCCGGTTAGGTCCAGATACCCGATGCCCTGGGTGCGGGCCTTCCAGATGTAGTTCTCCTTGAGCAGGTTTTCCAGGTCGCGCAGCCGGCGCGGCAGTAATTTCAACAGCTCCCGGATCTGGGGCACCGCGTCGTCGTGCAGGTCGGCGGCCAGGCCGCCCGGCCGGATGTAGGCATGGTTCATCCGCAGGCCGGTGACGGTCTCGAAGACACTCAAGATGAGTTCGCGTTCCCGGAATCCGAAGAACATCGCGGACATGGCACCCAGCTCCATGCCGCCGGTGGCCAGCGCGACCAGATGGCTGGAGATCCGGTTGAGTTCCATCAGCATTACCCGGATCACGCTGGCACGCTCGGGGATGTCGTCGGTGATGTCGAGCAGTTTCTCGACCCCCAGGCAGTACGCGGCTTCGTTGTAGAAGGGCGACAGGTAATCCATCCGGGTCACGAACGTCACGCCCTGGGTCCAGGTGCGGTACTCCAGATTCTTCTCGATCCCGGTGTGCAGGTAGCCGATACCGCAGCGGGCTTCGGTGACGGTTTCTCCTTCGATCTCCAGGATCAGCCGCAGCACACCGTGCGTGGAGGGGTGCTGCGGGCCCATGTTGACCACGATTCGGTCGCCCGCGGCCGATTCGGCTGCCGCGGCGACGACCTCGTCCCAGTCCTGACCGCCGACCATGACAACGGTGTCCGCCCCGCCACCCGAAGCGCCATCCGCCCAAGGCGAGTCGACCGGTGTGTTCATCAGCTGTAGGCCCTCCGCTCGTCGGGCGGCGGAATCTCGGCGCCGTGGTAGTCCACCGGGATGCCGCCCAGCGGGTAGTCCTTGCGCTGCGGGTGGCCTTCCCAGTCGTCGGGCATTTCGATGCGCGTCAGCGAAGGGTGACCATCGAAGATGATCCCGAAGAAGTCGTAGGTCTCCCGTTCGTGCCAATCCGTTGTCGGATACACCGAAAACAGGGAGGCCACCCGCGGATCCGCGTCGGGGATGGCCACCTCCAGCCGGATGCGCCGGTTGTGGGTGATCGACATCAGCGGGTAGACGGCGTGCAGTTCGCGGCCGGTCTCGTCCGGGTAGTGCACACCCGAAACACCCAGGCACAGTTCGAATCGCAGCGCGGGATCGTCGCGTACGGCCTTGGCGACCTCCACCAGCGCCTCCCGGCGCACCTCCAGGGTGAGCTCGCCGCGAAACACCACCACTCGCTCCACGGCAGCGCTGAACCGGTCCTCGCCCAGCGCATCGATCAATGCATCGACGACCTCGTCGAAATACCCGCCGTAAGGCCGAGGCGAGCTGCCCGGCATTGCGACCTCGGCCAGCAGCCGACCATAGCCGGAGGTGTCGCCGCTGCCCTTGACCCCGAACATGCCGCGCCGCACGCCGATGATCTCGGCATCCGCCGGCCTCGGCGGCGGATTCGATTCCGTCATCGGCCCAGGCCGCCGATCTGCAACATCGTCGGCCCCACCCCCGAAGCGCCCACCCGCGAAGCGCCTGCGGCCAGCGCCGCGGCTTCGGCCTCGCGCACCGCCTGCTCGCGGTTGACCCCCAGCGGCATTTCGGCAATCTTGGCGTGCAGCTTCAAAATTGCGTGCAGCAGCATCTCGGGTCGCGGCGGGCAGCCGGGCAGATAGATGTCCACCGGCACCACGTGATCCACGCCCTGCAGGATGGCGTAGTTGTTGAACATTCCGCCCGAGGATGCGCACACCCCCATGGCCAGCACCCATTTCGGCTCGGCCATCTGGTCATACACCTGTCGCAGCACCGGAGCCATCTTCTGGCTCACCCGCCCGGCCACGATCATCAGATCCGCCTGCCGCGGGGTCGCCGAGAACCGCTCCATCCCGAACCGGGCGATGTCGAACCGTGGCCCTGCTGTGGCCATCATCTCGATGGCGCAGCACGCCAGCCCGAACGTCGCCGGCCACAGCGATCCCGCGCGCACATAGCCCGCGACCTTCTCCAGGGTGGACAGCAGAATGCCACCGGGAAGCTTCTCCTCCAGTCCCATCTTTCAATCCCAGCTCAGGCCGCCGCGCCGCCACACATAGCCGTAGGCCACGAACACGGTCGCCATGAACAGCAGCATTTCCACCAACGCGAACATCCCCAGCGCGTCAAACGACACAGCCCACGGATACAGGAAAACGATCTCGATGTCGAAGATGATGAACAGCATTGCGGTCAGGTAGTACTTGATCGGAAACCGCTGCCCGGGCGCGGCCTTCGGACCGCTGACCGACTCCGCGGTCGGCTCGATGCCGCACTCGTAGGCCGCCAGCTTGGACCTGTTGTAACGCCTTGGCCCGACCAGGACCGCCACGCCCACGGAGAACACCGCAAACGCGGCCGCAATCGCACCCAGAACCAGAATTGGGACGTAGACGTTCAACTCGCTCCCTGTGCGTCGCGCCCGTGTGACCGGGCGGCCTTCGGCGGCCGCCATGTGAACTATTGCACAGCCTAATGGTGTCCCCGGAGGGCCTGCCCGCTTTTGCGGCCCCCGCTTCCCCCGCCCGGGAAAAACCGCTGGTCAGCCGCCTAGCGCGGGGGTGCGCAGCAGCCTGACGACCGCGTCGGCCAGCTTGATCGGATCGATGGGATGACCTACCGCCGCTTCGGCCCGCGACCACCTGGCCAGCCACGAGTCGTCGGGTCGGCCGGTCAGCACCACGATCGGCGGGCACTCGGCGATCTCGTCCTTGAGCTGTTTGGCGATCCCCATGCCGCCGCTCGGCGTGGCCTCGCCGTCGAGGATCGCCAGGTCGGCGTTGCCGGCCTCCACCTGCTTGACGACCATCGGGCCGGTCGCGACGTCGAGGTAGCTCAGCTCGGGCAGTTCGGGGTGGATGCGCTTGCCGAGCGCGAGTTTGACTCCCTCGCGCACGTTGGCGTCGTCGCTGTAGACCAGGATCCGCAACGCGGCGGTTGACTCGGGCACGCCGCCGATGTTACGGCCAGGGCTAACCCGCGGCCCGGCGGAACACCGCGTCTGCCGAAACGGTCGTGGTACTGCCCACCATGCCCGCGATATTGCCGCTGACCCCCAGCTGCTCCCGCTTGACGAGCGCGGTCGTGGTGAGCCGCACGGCGCCGTCGTCCAGCCTCGCGACGCTGGCCGTCAGCGGCAGCGCGACGGTGTTGCCGCAAATCGTCATTTCCGCCCGTACGTTGACCGCGTCGTCATGGGCGACATCCACGCCGTCGACGGTGACGACGATGTCGGGGTAATGTTCCGCGTCGAAGAAGTCGGGGGAGCGCAGGTGATTGTCGCGTTGCCGGATTCCCGTCTGTAGCGACGCTGCCTTGATCACCAACTTGCCCCAGACCTTACCGTCCTGGCCGATCTGGCCTTCGCCGCTGAAGTCCGTGAACCGGCCCTTGACGTTTGTCAGGCCCCAGAAAGTCTTGTTTTTGAAGTCGAACCTTGACCGGCCCGGAACCAGTGTCCAGCTGCCGACCGCCTCAGGGCTGCTTAGAAAGGTTGTGACCGTTGACATTTCACCTCCGTACCGAGGGGACTCGCGCGGCGAGCAACGGCGTGAGATCCGCCGGGTCGAAGTATTCGTCGATTTGGGTGATCAGCCCCTCCGCGCCGACGACGACGATGATGGCCATCCGCAGCGAGTACGGGGTGCCGTCGCGGCAGTGCCCGTGCAGCCGGTGCTGCTGAACGAAGCCCTGACCACAGCCCCGGTCGAACAGCTGGCGCGCCAGGACGTCATAGTGCCGGTCGGCGGAGGCCGAGATGAACCAGTCGATCACGCGGCGTGCGCGGAGCTTGTCGCGGCGGCGTGCGGCGCCGGCCTGCCACACCGTGATCTCGGGTGACCACATCGCGGCGACCGCATCGGCGTCGCCGGCCTCCATCGCGGCGAACAGCCGGTCGGCGATCGACGTGACGGCGTAGCCGGGGTTGGCGACGGTCAGCCGGGCCAGCACCGAGCGCCGCAGCGCCGGCAGCACGGAGTCGGCGCGGCCGTCGAGCCGGCCCTCGCGGATCGCCGCGGCGAGCTGCGCTTCGTCGCTGACCCCCAGCTCTGCCCACCCGGCCGTGGCGCCGTGCGCGGAGTCCTGGGTGAGCTCGCGTTCAACCGTCCGAAGCACGTTGGCCGCCACCCGGGCGTGAAAGTTGACGCGGCCCATGTCGGCGACGTCCTCGCCGGTCAGCTCCCGCACGTCGGTTTCCAGAAACTCCGCGACCGCCGCGACCAGCTCCGCCGCGGTCGGTCGCCCATGCCGGGCCGCGGTCGGCCCGCGCTCGGCGGCGGTCACGCCGGCGCCCCGGCACGCGCACTCGCTTCGAGCAGGTCGAGCAGGTCCCACTCGGTCTCACAGACCCGCCGCCCGATCGCGGCCAGCTCCACCGATCGGGTTTGACCGGACAGGTGCCGTTCGGCCTGATAGCGGCAGATGATTCCCCACGACAGCGTGGCCCGGATCAACCACCACCGCATCGCCACCCGGTCGACGGTAGTCCCGCTCGCGCTTTCATACGCCGAAAGAAAACTTTCGATGCTCCCCAGCCCGCCGGCGCCGCGGCCCGTGGCAGCGCCGAACCGCCACGCGCGGATGCAGAACCAGGCGAGGTCTTCGTAGATCTCACCGATGTGCACCAGCTCCCAGTCGAGGACCGCCGCCAGCTGCCCGTCGCGGATGATCAGGTTTCCCATCCGAAAGTCGCCGTGCACCATCCGCGGCGGCGACGGCCGCGGACGGTTGGCGCTCAGCCAGCGCAGCGTCCACTCGAATGTGGCTGTGGTATCGCCTATCTCGTCGAGTCGGTGACGCCACAGCGCGAGCTGGTCGTGCTCGCGCAGGCCCAGGCCGGGCGTCTGTACCCGGTGGATCGCGGCCAACGCCTCTGCGCATGCCCGAAGCAGTCGCGCGCGCCGCGACTCGCCCCCCGAGCCCGACTCGCCCGCCGAGCCCTCCAGCGCACGGAAAATCCGCCGCGGGATGGTTTCCCCCTCGATTTCGTCGCAGATCAGAAACGGAACGCCCACCGCGACCGGCGAATCGTCCGCAATCAGCACATTGGGCACCGGCGCGCCCTGGGCCGCGGCCAGCAGCTGGGCGCGGGCCTCCAGTTCCATCCCGGCATGAACGTCATCCGGCAACCCGGTGCGCAGAATCAGCCGCCGTTGATTGTCGCCGGCCCGCGCCGTGAACGCCCAGGTCCCCCGGCTGGCGCCGCCGGTCAGCACCCGCAGCTGGGCCACCTCGACCGGGCCGCCCAGCAGCGCCGCCAGCACGTCGGCCAGCGCCGAACGCAGCCGGTCGACGTTCACTGACCGCTCCGGCCGAACTTGAACAGCCGCTGGGCCACCCGGCGGATCTGGATCTCCTCGGCCCCTTCGGTGATGCGGTAGCGGCGGTGGTGCCGGTAGATGTGTTCGAACGGCTCGTGGCGGGAATATCCCAGGCCGCCGAACACCTGCATGGCCCGGTCGGCCGCCTCACAGACCAGCCGGTTGGCGCGGTAGTTGGCCATCGAGACCTTGTCGGACACCTCGAGATGGTGGTTGCGGTCCAGGTGCCAGGCTGCGTAATAGACCAGCAGCCGGACCATTTGAGCTTCGGTCTGCAGTTCCACCAGCGGCCACTGCACGGCCTGGTTCACCGACAGCGGCTTGCCGAACACCACCCGCTGACCGGCGTGTCCGACCGCGCGGTCGATGCAGTACTGGGCGGCGCCCAGGCTGCTGGCGGCCTGGCGGATCCTGTTTTCGTGCAGGAAGGTTTGCACCACCTCCAAGCCGCGGTCGACCTCCCCGAGCACCGCGTCGTCAGCCACCACGACGTCGCGCAAAACCACCTCACCGTGGTCGGTGGGCATGTTGAACGTCCACCAGTAGAACGGCACCGCAAAGCCCGGTGCCGACGTGGGCACCAAGAACGCGGTGATGCCGCGGGCCTGACCGGGCTCACCGCAGGTGCGCGCGAAGATCAGATCGTGGGTGGCGCGGTGCACCCCGGTGTTCCACCGCTTGGCGCCGTTGATCACCCAGCCGTTGCCGGTCCGTTCGGCGCGGGTCGCAAGCCACGTCGCGTCCGAACCGTGCGCCGGCTCGGTCAATCCGAACGCGAAGCTGCGCTCACCGGTGATCAGTGCCTCCGAGAACTCTTTGCGCTGCGTCTCGGTGCCGAACCGCTCCACCATGATCACCTGCGGGAAGTTGCCGACGATCGACGACTCGTCCTGCAGGTCGTTGTGCAGACCAAGGCCCTTGGCGGCCAGATGTTCGCGGATGACGGCCATGTCCAGGTTGGTGCCGTCCCGGCCGCCCAGCGATGCCGGCAGCCCGTAGCGCAGCCAACCGGCGGCGTCGGCCCGCGACCGCATCTCCGAAAGCAGGTCTTCCCATTCGCGTCTGGGAATGCCGCCGTTGTCCCAGTCGGTGCGCGCGTTTTCCCGGCGATGGTCGAAGTACTGGATGTGCTCGCGTTCCAGCGGTCTGATCTCGGCCTCGATGAACGCGTCCATCTCGTCCAGCAACCTCGGAAGGTGTTCCGGCAGGGTGAAGTCCACGATACCTCCTCGGTTGGTCAGAAGCCGTAGAGCGTTTTCTTCCAGATGGACGACAGCGTGGCGATCGCGTCTTCGTCGGTGACCGCCAGCCCGAGTCCGGACGTGCCCGGCCGCAGGAACACCGCGGTGAAGTTCTCGAACAACAGCGCGACGGCCGCCGCGACGTGGTCGGCCTGCAGTTCCCGGCCGTAGCCCTGCTGCTGGGCGCGCCGCACGGACGCGGCCACGATGTTCATGCCGAATCGCCGAAACTCGTTCTGCAGCTGGGCGAACCGTTGCGCGGTGGCCGCCAGTTGTGCGACCGCGATCATGATGCCGATGTTCTGCTTGGACATGTTCCAGTAACCGGTCACCACCGCCGAGAAGAAGGCGGCGTCATCCGGTGCGTCAGGCAGCCGCACGGTCAGGCCCGACGGGGCGACGACGTCGTGCAGGAAGGATTCGGCCAGTGCGCCCAGCAGGTCTTCCTTGTCGTCGAAGTAGCGGTAGAACGCCGCGGGCGACTTGCCGGCCGCCGACGTGATGTCGGCTACCGTGGTGCCGTGAAAACCGCGCTCCGCGAAGAGTTTTCGGGCCGCCTGCTCGATCGCTTCCCGGGTTTGCCTGCCCTTCGAGCTCAGCGTCTCGGCGGCCATCGTCATGCCCCGCCCGGCCGGTCGCCGGCGCGCAGCAGCGCGCCGGGCAGTTCGTGGCCGACCACACGTTGCGCGACCCGGGCCGCCTCGATCGCGGCGTCCAGGTCGACGTCGACACCCACGCCGCTGTCGCGCAGCAGGTACACCAGGTCCTCGGTGGCGATGTTGCCGGTGGCCCCGGGGGCGAACGGACAGCCGCCCAGGCCGCCGACGGACGCGTCGAGTCGGGTGACGCCCGCAGTTACGGCCGCGTACGCGCTGGCCAGCCCGGCGCCGCGGGTGTTGTGGAAATGCGCGCCCAACGGGGTGTCGCCGGACAGTTCGCGCACCGCGGTGATCAGCTCGCCCGTCCGTCGCGGCGTCGTGGTGCCGATCGTGTCCGCCAGCGCCAGCCGGTCGACCCGCTGCTGGCGCGCCTGCGAGACCACTTCGAGCACGCGTGGCGGCGGAGTCGGCCCGTCGAACGGGCAGTCCCATGCCGTGGCGACGATGACCTCGACCGACGCCCCGCCGTCGTGGGCGATCGCCACGATCTCGCCGATTTGCGCGGCGGCCTCGGCGCTGTCGCGTCCGACGTTGGCGCGGCTGTGCCCATCCGACGCCGACACCACGTACTCGATCGCTCGAAGCCCCGCGGCGATCGCGCGCTTGGCGCCGTTCGGGCTGGCCACCAGCGCGGAGAAGGTGATGTCGCCGAATCGGGGAAGTTCGGCCGCCAGCCCGGCGGCGTCGGCCAATGCCGGCACCTTCGACGGCGACACGAATGCGGTCGCCTCGACTTCGCGCACCCCGGTTGCCGCGACGGCGTCGAGTAGTTCCAGCTTGGCGGCCAGCGGGATCGGTTCTTCGATCTGCAAGCCGTCGCGCAGCGACACCTCGCGGATGGTGACGTGGGACGGCAGGTCGTTCACAGCACCCCCTCGGCATGCAACGCATCGAGCTCGGCCGTCGTCTTGCCGAGCAGCCCGATGTAGACGTCGTGGTTGTGTTGGCCGGGCCGGCCGGGACCGGCGTTGCGGACCCCGCCGGGCGTTGCCGACAGCTGCGGGACGACCCCCGGCCCGAGCACCGCCGCGCCGATGCGTTCGTCGTGGTGCTCGACGATCATCCCGCGGGCGCGCAGCTGCGGGTCGTCGACCACCTCGGCCACGGTGTTGATCGGCCCGGCCACCACGCCCGCGGCGCTGAGCTCGCCGATGATCTCGTGCGGTTGCTTCCCGGCGGCCCAGTCCCCGATCAGCTTGTCCAGCTCGTCCTGGTTGCGGCCGCGGGCGACATGGGTCGCGAACCGCTCGTCGGAACTGAGCTCGGGGCGGCCCATTACCTGGCACAGCCGCCGGAACAACGTGTCCTGGTTGGCGGCGATCACCACCCAGCTGCCGTCGGCGGTGCGGTAGATGTTCGACGGTGCGATGCCCTCCAGCCGCGTGCCCGACGGGCCACGCACCACGCCGCCGACATCGTAGTCGGGGATCGTGGATTCCTGGATGGCCAAGCAGGATTCGGTGATCGCGGCATCGACGATCTGGCCCTCGCCGGTGACCGTCCGGCGGTACAGCGCGGCCAGCGCCCCCTGCACGGCGAACATGCCGGCCAGGCTGTCGCCCAGCGACAGCGCTAGCCGCGGGGGTGGCTGACCGGGGTAACCGTTCAGATGACGCAGCCCGCTGACGGCCTCGGCCACCGACGCGTAGCCGGCCTTGTGCGCATCTGGGCCGGACTGCCCGTAGCCGGACACCCGTACCAGAATGATGCCCGGATTACGTTGGCGCAGCACCTGATAACCGATGTTCCATTTCTCCAGCGTGCCCGGCCGGAAGTTCTCCACCACGATGTCGCAGCGTTCGGCCAGTTCCAGGAACAGCGCGCGGCCACCGGCCGACCGCAGGTTGAGCGTGATGACCTTCTTGTTGCGGGCGTGCACGGTCCAGAAGAAGTGGTGCCCGTCGCGCTCGGCCTGGCCCCAGGTGCGCAAGGGATCCGGCGCGCCGGGCGGCTCGACCTTGATCACCTCGGCGCCCAGATCGCCGAGCAGCCGCCCGGCGAACGGCCCGGCGATCAGCGTGCCGAGCTCGAGGACGCGGATGCCGTCCAGTGCCCCGCCGGGCGTCACCGCGCGCCCGTTCCCGGTCTCCGTTGTAACCGTGCCTCCTCGGGGTGTACCGAAAAAGTGAAAATAACGTTACTTTTTGTTCCGTCGCGTCGCAACGGCGAATTCCGTCTAGGCCGACACGGCATGGGAAGGTAGTGGACAAATGCATGCCAACCACTACATGACCTACGAGCAATTCGGCCGCAAGTTCTTCGAGGTGGCGGTCACCGAGGACCGGGTCGCGGCCGCGTTCGCGGCGATCGCCGGTGACGAGTTCGAGATGGGCCCGATCGCGCAGGGCCCCGGCAAGTTCGCCCGGGTCAGCGCGCATGTGAAGATCCTGCAGCCTCAGGTCAGGCGGACGATCGGCGACACGATCGATTTCGCCATCCGGATCCCGCTGCGGATCGATCTGGTCATCGACCTGCGGCTCGATAAGCAGCGCTTCACCGTCGCAGGCGAGATCGGGTTGCGCGCCACCGCCAAAGCGGCCGAACCGCTCGTGCTGATCATCCAGGTCGCCAAACCGCGCCCGTCGGATATCCGGGTGGACGTCTCGTCACAGTCCATTCGCGGCGGGCTGTTGCGGGTCATCGCCGACGTCGACGGTGAGATCCGGCGGTTCATCGCCAGATACGTCAGCGACGAGATCGACAAGCCCGCGTCTCAGCAGGCCCAGGTCATCGACGTGGCCGATCGCCTCGACCAGGCGTGGACCGGCGTGTGACCGGCTCGCGCTATTTGAGCTCCGCCGACGACAAACCCAACAGCCTGCGTGCCACCACCAGCTGCTGGATCTGCTGGGTGCCTTCGAAGATGTCGAGGATCTTCGAGTCGCGGGCCCACTTCTCCAGCAGCGTCTGTTCGGAATAGCCGACGGTGCCGGCCAGTTCCACGGCCTTGAGCGTGATGTCGCTGGCGACGCGCGCAGCCTTTGCCTTGCCCATCGACGCTTCCTTGGAGTTCGGGATGTCGTTGTCGGCCTGCCACGCCGAGCGCACCATCAGCAGATAACCGGCCTCCCAGTCCGCCTCCATCCGCAGGAACTCGGCGGCCGGTGCACTTTGCGCGTGGGCCGGCTTGTCGTAGGAGATCTCGACTCCTGCCTCGGTGAGGATCCTGCGCAGCTCTTCCAGCGCGGCCCGGGCGATGCCGACCGCCATCGCGGCGACCACCGGTCGGGTGTTGTCGAACGTTTCCATCACCCCCGCGAAGCCCTTCTCCACCTGGATGTCGGGGCTGCCCAGCAGGTTGTCCTTCGGGATCCGGACGTTGTCGAACCGGATCACCGCGGTGTCGGATGCCTTGATGCCGAGCTTGTCCTCGAGCCGCTCGACGGTTACACCGGGGTAGTCCCGCGGCACGATGAACGACTTGATCGCGGCGCGGCCCAGCGACTTGTCCAGCGTGGCCCACACCACAATGTGAGTGGCCCGCGAACCCGCGGTGACGAAGATCTTCTCGCCATTGATGACGTATTCGTCGCCGTCGAGCTTGGCGGTCGTCGATACCGCGGCGGAGTCGGAGCCGAAACCCGGCTCGGTGATCGCCATCGCGGCCCACACGTCCTTGCCCAGTCGCTCCAGCTGTTCGTCGGTGGCCACCCCGGAGATGGCCGCGTTGCCCAGCCCCTGCCGCGGCACCGACAGCATCAGAGCGACGTCGCCCCAGCTGATTTCCATCACGTTGAGCACGGCCGACATGTTGCCGCCGTTGTGGTTCGTTTCCTTGGCCTCCTCGGCGTCGCGGAAAGCCTCCGCGCCCGCGAACGCGAATGCCTTTGCCTCCGAGATGCCTTCGAACAGGGTGGCCAGGGTCTCCAGTTCGACGGGGTAGTCGTGCTCGCGCAGGTCATACTTGCGCGAAATGGCTCGCAGCATCTCCGCGGCGCCCTGGTGGGCCTTGTCGATCACCGCCTGCAGCTTGCGCGGTAGTTCCAGATTGATTGCCATGACGGGTCTTTCGCTCGTAGAGACTCAGAGAACAACCACGCCCTCGGCGACGCCGATCGCGCGAAGGTCGCGGTACCAGCGTTCGACGGGGTGTTCCTTGGTATAGCCGTGACCGCCGAGCAGCTGGACGCCGTCCAGTCCGATCTGCATGCCGCGGTCGCTGCCCATTCGCTTGGCCAGCGCCGCCTCCCGGGCGAACGGCAGGCCCTGCTCGGCGCGCGCCGCGCCGCGCCAGGTGATCAGGCGCAGCCCGTCGAGCTCGATCGCGATGTTGGCGCACATGAACGCGACTGACTGGCGGTGAGCGATCGGCTCGCCGAACGCGTGCCGCTCCTTGACGTAGGGGACGACGTAGTCCAGCACGGCGTGGCAGGTGCCCACGGCCAGCGCCGCCCACCCGAGGCGGGCCAGCGCGATGGCCTCGCAGTAGTGGGCATCGGTGGCCGCGTCCTCGCCGAGCCGCGCGCTCAGCGCAACGGTCACCTGGTCGAGCTCCACCCGGCCGAGAGCGGCGGCCCGGATGCCCATGCTGGGGTCGGCCGTGACCGTCAGTCCGCGCGACGACGATTCGACGATGAACAGCGCCGGCTTGCCGCTGAGCTGGGCGCCGACGATGAAGAGCTCGGCGTCGGCGGCGGCCGGCACCAGCGACTTCACGCCGTCCAGCCGGTAACCGCTGGGCGTGCGCACCGCAGTGGTCTTCAGCGCCGTCGGGTCGAACAGGGCATGCGGCTCGGCGATCGCGACGCAGGCCTGCGGCACGTTCTCGCCGGCGAATTCCGGCAGGTAGGTGGCCTGCTGGTCGGCGCTGCCCCAGTGGGTGAGCGCCGAAGCGACGCCGCCCGGCGCCAGAATCGGCAGCGCCAGCCCCATGTCGCCGTAGGCCAGTGCCTCGGCCACGAGCACGTTTGTCACGGTCGATCGGTGGGCGGCGATGCCGTCGAAGTGTTCGGGGATGTTGATTGCGGTGACGCCGAGTTCGGCGGCCCTGGCGATCAGGTCGGGTGGGTAGCAGGCGGCCGCGTCGGCGTCGTGGGCGACGGGCCGCAGAATCTCCTCGGCGAATTCGCTGACCGTCTCGGCGATGAGCTTCTGGTCGTCGTCGGGGGTGAGGTCGAAGTAGTCCTTGCCGGTGGCCTTCAGCCGCGTCGGACCGGTGCGGATTCCCTGCGCCCGCTTGAACTGGCGGGTGCTGGCGCCGGCGACCGAATACGTGGTCTTCACGCCGTAGCGCAGCGCGCGGTTCAGCGGGTCGCGCAGGTTGTACTTGTCCAGGAATTCCTGGCCGACGAGCGGTGTGATCAGCGCAAGCCCGATGTCGGTGGGGGTCCGTTTGTGCTTGCGCAGACCGACCGCGCTTTCACGCCTGTGGGCGCGCTTGGCGGTCCCGTCGGCAGGCAGGGTGTTGGTCATGTCAGCAGCCTTTGTGGTTAGGTGGCGACGCTCGATACCGTATCTTACTCCGGAGTAAGGTACGCGCGTCCTGTTAAGTAACTCACACCGTCGCGCGGTTGCTGCCGGCGAGCGTTCGCGAAGAACGGGCGCGCCGGCCTCAGGAGATCCGGACCGGCAGCCGCCTGGCCCCCCACCGTCCGACCGGACCGTCGTAGACGCCGGGCAGTGGGCCGCCACAGGCGCGGCAGTGGCCGTCCGTGGTGAGCCCGTAGCGGCGGATCGCGTACCAGTCGCGCACCACGACCGCCGATCCGCACCGCGGGCATGACGTGGTGCCGCCCTCGGCGTCGTGAACGTTGCCGGTGTAGACGAACCGCAGCCCCTCGGTCATCGCGATCCGGCGCGCCCGCGTCAATGTGGCGGCGGGGGTGGCGGGTACCTCGGTCATCTTGTAGTCGGGATGAAAAGCGGTGAAATGCAACGGAACGTCGACGCCGAGGTTGTCGCGGATCCACGCGCACTCAGCCGCGATCTCGGCGTCGCTGTCGTTGCGACCGGGGATCAGCAGCGTGGTGATCTCCAGCCACACATCGGTTTGGTGGTGCAGATACGCCAGGCTGTCGAGCACGGCGTCGAGGTGCCCGACGCAGACCTTCCGGTAGAAGTCCTCGGTGAACGCCTTCAGATCGACGTTGGCGGCGTCGATGTGTCGATAGAACTCCGCGCGCGGCCGCGGACACATGTAGCCCGCGGTCACCGAGATGGCCTTGATCCCGCGGTCGTGGCAGGCGTCGGCGACGTCGGCGGCATACTCCCAGAAGATCGTCGGGTCGTTGTACGTGAACGCCACACTCCGGCAATCAAGTTCGTCGGCGATCCTGGCCAGCGCCTCGGGCGTCGCCCGGTCGGCGAGCGTGTCGAGTTCGCGGGATTTGGAGATGTCCCAGTTCTGGCAGAACTTGCACGCGAGGTTGCAGCCCGCCGTGCCGAACGACAGCACCGCCGAACCCGGCAGGAAGTGGTTGAGCGGCTTCTTTTCCACGGGGTCGACACAGAATCCGCTCGACCGGCCGTAACTGGTGAGCACGATCGAATCGTCAGACCGGGCACGCACGAAGCACAGCCCGCGCTGGCCCTCGTGGAGTCTGCAGGCCCGCGGGCACACATCGCATTGGATCCGTCCGTCGTCGAGGCGGTGCCAGTGCGTGGTCGGGACCGTGAACCGGTCGGCGATCCTCATCGGGTGCTCCGATGCCCAGGTTACCTGCTGCGCAGCCGGTCCAGAACCGGTTGCTGGAGCAGCCCGTTGCTGGCGACCGCGCTGCCGCCGTGTGGTCCCGGTCGGCCCTCGAGGCTGGTGAACGCGCCACCGGCCTCGCGGACCAGAATGTCGACGGCCGCCAGGTCCCACAGGTTGACCTCGGGCTCCAGCGCGATGTCGACAGCGCCCTCGGCGAGCAGGCAGTACGAGTAGAAGTCGCCGTAGGCGCGTGTCCGCCACACGTCATCGGTCAGCGCGATGAAGCGCTCGCGCAGCCCGCGCACCGCCCACCCCGTCAGGTCGGAGAACGACAGGCTGGCCGCGGGCAGGTCGGCGATCGACGACACCTGCAACCGCCGCGGCTGCCCCCGGCCCGCCCTGGCGAACGAACCCAGGCCGGCGGCGGCCCACCATCGGCGCTGCAGGGCGGGGGCGCTGACCACCCCGACCACCGGCACGTCGTTGGACAGCAGGGCGATCAGCGTCGCCCAGATAGGCACCCCGCGCACGTAGTTCTTGGTGCCGTCGATCGGATCGATTACCCACTGTCGCCCGGTGAACGCTCTTGTGCCGCCCAGCTCTTCGCCGTACACCGAGTCCTCGGCACGGTGGGATCCGAGATTTCTGCGCAGCGTTGCCTCGACGTCGTTGTCGGCGTCGGTGACGGGGCTCATGTCCGGTTTGCTGTGCACCTGGAGGTCCTGGGCGCCGTACCGGAGCATCGTCAGGGAATCGGCCTCGTCGGCCAACTCGAGTGCCAGCGCCAGATCGTCTGCGGCTTGGGTCATCCTGCAGTCCTACCATTGCGGTGTGTGGGAAATCGGCGTGCTGCTAGTGCTGATCGGGGCGATCGCGTTGGTGGCCGCGCCGTGGTTGATGCGCCGCATACCCCGGGGTGAAATGGTGGCCGGCACCGTGCTCGTCACCGGTGTAAGCCCGCGTCCAGACGCCTCCGGCGAACAGTTCGTCACCGTGACGGGCGTGCTCAACGGCCCCACCGTCGACGAGCATGTCGTTTATCAGCGCTATGCGGTCGACGTCGACCAGTGGCCCACCGTCGGTGATCTGCTGCCGGTGGTGTACTCGCCGAAGAACCCCGACAACTGGACATTCGCACCCGGTTCGGGAGCGGCTTAGTAGCCGGGGTTGGCCGTCGTGTTCGGTGCCGGTACCTGAACGGGAATCGGAACCGGCATGAACGGGATGTTCAAGTAGGTCGTCGTCATCGCCACCGTGGTGGTCGGTGTCGGCGTGGTTGTCGGCGTGGTTGTCGTCGTTGTTGTGGTGGTCGTGGTGGTTGTCGTTGTCGTTGTTGGTGGCGTTGTCGTGGTGGGTGCGATCGTCGTGGTCGTGATCGGCGGTGGCGGCGGTGGCTGCGGTGACGGCGGCGGTGCTGGCGGTGGTGGCGCTGGCTGCGGTGACGGCGGTGGCCCTGGTGGCGGTGGCTGCGGTGACGGCGGCGGAGCCGGCGGGTTGGTGGGGGCGACCGAGGGAGCCGGTGGCGCGCTGGTCGCGATCGACGACACCACCGGGCCCGACGGCCGGGTGGCGGGCGTGTCGCTGTCCATGCTGGTCAGCGCGTAGGCGGCTCCGCCGATCGCGATCAACGGAACCAACGCGATCATGCCGAGGGCCGAAAGCGGGCGGCGGTACCACGGCTGCCGGTCGTCTTCGATCGGCTTGTCGGCGGGCACGAACTGCACCGGCGGTGGCGCGGTGTTTTCGAAGACGTACGGGTTGCCGGCGTACCGGACCGGTTCGTCGCCGCCCTGGTCCTCCGACCACGCCAGCGCGCGGAACGTGGCCGAACCGGCCTGCTCGGTCACCGGTTCGGGCAACGCCGCCACCGTCGCCAAGGGCGCGAAGCCGGTAGGTGCGTCCGGGTCCGGCCCGCGCGCCGATACCAGCGCCGCACCCGCCGCGGCGTTGAGTTCGGGCCTCGGCGTGGCGACCATTGGCGCGTGCAGGTGCTCCGAAAGCAGCTCGGTCACAAGCGGGATGCTGGATCCGCCACCCACCGTGGCGACCGCCGCCACATTGGCGGCCGCAATCCTGTTGCGCTGCAACATCTCCTCCAGGGCCTCGATGACGCCGCTCAACGGGCCGCGGATCTGCTGTTCGAGTTCGGTTCGGGTGAGCCGAATCCGGCTGCTGTGGCCACCAAACTCGGCGACGAGCTCGGTAGCGCCGTCCATCGACAGCCGCTCTTTGGCGCCACGGCATTCATCGCGCAGCCGGCTCAGTGACCCGACCGCGGCAGTGGCCGCGGTATCGGCGCCCTCGCCGGCGACTCCGTGCAGCACGTGGGTCAGCAGCAGTTGGTCGATTCCATCGCCGGAGAATTCGCCGTAACGCAACGTCGCGTCGATCGGTGCGAAGTCGGCGCCGGCGTCGGCGAGGCTCAGGCTGGTGCCGTTGGCACCGAAGTCGAGCAGCGCCACCACGCCGTGCGTCGGCAGGCCGGGGCTGACCCGCAACCCGGTCAGCGCCGTGTACGCGTCCGGAACCACGCGCGCGGGAACGTTGTGGGGTGCCAACGCCGGCGTCGACGCGATCTCGTCACGCAGCGCGGTGACCGCGGCCGGACCCCAGTAGGTCGGAACCGCGATCACGACGTCCGACGCCGGTTCGGGGCCGCAAACCGTGGCGACCATCGCCGCCAGCGCCTCGACCATCAGGCGCGCGGCCGGGTATCTCGAGCCGTCAGCGGCCACCAGCGCGATCGGGTCGCCGACGCGGTCCACGAACCCGCTGATCACCACGCCGTGGTCGGCCGCATCGGTGCTGCCGACCACGGGGGCGCGATCGGGAAATAGGGTCAGCACGGCGCGGCGTGTCACGGGGGGGCTCCCGACACGCGCGGCGACCAGATTGGTCATCCCGATCGACAACCCCACGGGGTCGCTCATACGCATACCTTGCATTGACGGCGGCCGACGGCGGTGCTCACGATAGCGGCTGAACGGGCGCAACGGCGTCCGACACCCCGCAGCGAAACCTTAAGCGCCGATGGGAATGTGCTTCGGCATCGCTCCCATGCTCGCCGGTGACAAGCGCTATCCGTGACTGATGCGCAGCAGGTCGGACACGCTGGACAGCTTGACACGCGGTCGTCCGTGCGGCTCACCGGATGTGCGCTCGTGGCGGTCGATGAGCTGCCAGTGCTCGTCGGTGACCAGCTTCGGCTGGCGCGACAGGAACCAGGCCATCAGTTCCTCGGCGTGGTCGGGACCGTAGTCGGCCGGCTCCGCCCCGGCGAGATCGGCGACCAGCGTGTCCACGGTGTGTTGCGAGTCCTTCTTGTTGCTGCCGATCACTCCGGACGGCCCCCGCTTGATCCAGCCCACCACGTACTCGTTGCGGCTGCCCTCGATCCGCCCGTCGGTGTGCGGGATGGTCCCGGTCCGCTCGTCGAACGGCAAACCGGGTGTCGCCACGCCGCGGTAGCCGACGGCGCGCACCACCAACTGCACGGGCAGCATCTCGCGGGCGCCGGTGTCCTTGGCCACCACCCGTCCGTTTTCGTCGCTGATCAGCTCGTTGCGGCCCAGCACGATCTCCTCGACCTTGCCCTCGCCGCGGATCTCGATCGGCGAGGTGGCGAACTTGAAGACGATCCGCCGATTGCCTGGGTGCCGCTCGGCCGCCGCATAGCTGCGCAGCACCTTGAGGTTCTGTCGGGCGGTTTTGCCCGCCGCCTCGGCGTCCTCGTCGGAGATGTCCGCGACGTCGGCGGGGTCGACGATCACGTCGACGCCCTCCAAGCCCTTGAGGTCTCCGAGCTCGCGCAGCTCCAGGGTGGTGAACGTGGCCTGCAGCGGCCCGCGGCGGCCGACGATCACCACCTCCTCGACGCCGCGGGGGTCGAGCAGCTCGAGCGCGTGATCGGCGATGTCGGTGGTGCGCAGCTCGTCGGGATCGCTGACCAGGATGCGCGCCACGTCGAGCGCGACGTTGCCGTTGCCCACGACGACGGCGCGCTCGCCGGACAGGTCCGGCGACATCTTCTCGAACTGTGGGTGCGCGTTGTACCAGCCGACCAGCTCCACGGCGGCGATGCTGCCGGGCAGGTCCTCGCCCTGGATGCGCAGCGGCTTGTCGGTCTGCGCGCCGACGGCATAAATCACGGCGTCGTAGCGCTCGGCCAGCTCAGCGGCCTGCACGTGCTCACCCACCGCCACGTTGCCGAAGAACCGGAATCGGGGATCGGCTGCGGTCTTCTCGAACTGCGCGCTGATCGACTTGATCTTCGGGTGATCGGGTGCCACCCCGGAGCGCACCAGTCCCCACGGTGTGGGCAGCATCTCGAGCATGTCGACGTGGAACTCGGGCCCGTCGGGCGAGTCGGCCAGCTTCAGCAGCGACGCCGCGGCGAAGTACCCGGAGGGTCCGGAGCCGACGATCGCTACGTAGTAAGGACGCACGCGACCGATGCTAGACGCGGACCCACCGGTAACCTAGGCAGGCGTGGATCCCGACCGTCAAGCCGACCTGGCCGCCCTGGACTCCACGCTGACCAGCGTGGAGCGGGTGCTCGACGTCGACGCGCTACGGGCCCGCATCGACAAGCTCGAACATGAGGCCGCCGACCCCGGACTGTGGAACGATCAGGCGCGGGCGCAGCGGGTGACCAGTGAGCTGTCCCACACGCAGGGCGAGCTGCGCCGCGTCGAGGATCTGCGCCGCCGTCTCGACGACCTCCCGGTGCTGTACGAGCTCGCGGCGGACGAGGGCGCATCCGAGCTCGCCGAGGCCGACACCGAGCTCAAGCAGCTGCGCGAGGACATCGAGGCGATGGAAGTACGCACGCTGCTGTCCGGCGAGTACGACGAGCGCGAGGCGCTGGTCACCATCCGATCCGGTGCCGGCGGGGTGGACGCCGCCGACTGGGCGGAGATGCTGATGCGGATGTACATCCGCTGGGCGGAGAAGCACAAGTATCCGGTGGAGGTGTTCGACACGTCCTACGCCGAAGAGGCGGGCATCAAGAGCACGACGTTCGCGGTGCACGCGCCGTTCGCATACGGCACGCTGTCGGTGGAGCAGGGCACACATCGGCTGGTGCGAATCAGCCCGTTCGACAACCAGAGCCGCCGCCAGACCTCGTTCGCCGAAGTCGAGGTGCTGCCGGTGGTGCAGACCACCGACCACATCGACATTCCGGAGAGCGACGTCCGCGTCGACGTGTACCGTTCCAGCGGTCCGGGCGGTCAGTCCGTCAACACCACCGACTCGGCGGTTCGGCTCACCCACCTGCCCACCGGTATCGTGGTCACCTGCCAGAACGAGAAGTCGCAATTGCAGAACAAGATTTCGGCGATGCGTGTGCTCCAGGCCAAGCTGCTGGAGCGCAAGCGTGTCGAGGAACGCGCCGAGCTGGATGCGTTGAAGGGCGACGGCGGGAGTTCCTGGGGGAACCAGATGCGTTCCTACGTGCTGCACCCGTACCAGATGGTCAAGGACCTGCGCACCGACTACGAGGTCGGCAACCCGGCGGCGGTGCTCGACGGAGACATCGACGGGTTCCTGGAGGCGGGGATCCGCTGGCGTAACAGGCGAGATGACCAGTAGCTACCTGGCTTTGTCGGTGGTCGGCTGGCACGACTTCTGGCGCGGCCAGATCGGTGAGTGGATCCTCACCCGCGGCCTGCGGATCGTGTTGCTGCTCATCGGTTCCTTGCTGCTGGCCCGGTTCATCAACTGGTCGGCGCAGAAGGTCACCCGGCGCCTCGACGAGGGTTTCCAGGAAAGTGACGCGCTGGTGCGTCCGGAGGCCACCAAGCACCGGCAGGCCGTCGCATCGGTCATCTCGTGGGTGTCCATCGCGATCGTGTACGTGGTGGTGGCCGTGGAGATCACCAACCTCCTGGCGATTCCGGTCGGATCGCTGGTTGCGCCGGCGGCCGTGCTGGGTGCAGCGCTGGGGTTCGGCGCACAGCGCCTGGTTCAGGACCTGCTCAGCGGGTTTTTCATCATCACCGAGAAGCAGTACGGATTCGGTGACCTGGTTCAGCTCACCATTTCTGGGGTGGCCAACGACGCCCGCGGCACCGTGGAGGACGTGACGCTGCGGGTGACCAAGCTGCGGTCCAGCGACGGTGAGGTCTTCACGCTGCCCAATGGGCAGATCGTGAAGTCGGTCAACCTGTCCAAGGATTGGGCGCGCGCGGTCGTCGACATCCCCGTCCCGGTGACCGCTGACTTGAGCCAGGTCAACGACGTGCTGCACGAGGTGTGCCGGAATGCCATGCACGACCCGCTGAAGGATCTGCTGCTCGACGAGCCCGCGTTGATGGGCGTCGAGAGCATCGAGTTGGAAAACGTCAACCTGCGCATGGTGGCGCGCACGCTGCCCGGCAAGCAGTTCGAGGTCGGGCGGCGCCTGCGGGTGCTCGTCGTTGCCGCGCTGAGCCGTGCGGGCATCGCCACCCCGACCGAGGCATCGCCGATGGTCGGCGCCATGGTGCACCCGGCCACAGCCAGCGGCGCCGAGGAGACCCAGGCGCCGGAAGGGTCCAAGAGTTAGTGAACAAAGAACACCGAGGCTGGCCGGCCTACCTGTTCGGCGGCCGTCTCCGCACGTCCACCGCCGCCCTCATCGTGGCGTTCATTGCGGTCTGGTTCGTCTACGAGACCTACCAGCCACCCGCGAAGCCGCCGCCCGCGCCGGTCACCCAGGTCGTGCCGCCCGGGTTCGTGCCCGATCCGAACTACACGTGGGTACCGCGGACGTCGGTACGGTCGTGGTCCACCACCACTGAACCCACCACCACGACAACCACGACCACCACCTCAACCACCAGCCCCACCCAATCGACGACGACCACCCCCCCGCCCGTGCCGGGCGCACCGCCGACGACCACGACCCCGCCCCCGCCCGGAGTCCCGCCGGCCGGCCCCACGCCGATTCCGGCCGGCCCGGCATCGGGGCCGGCCCCACCGCGGTGAACCGCAGCCGACAGGAGCTGCTAAAAACCACCGCTACACTGGCGTGCCGTGATGATCACCCTGGACAAGGTCAGCAAGCAGTACAAGAGGTCGGCCAGGCCCGCGTTGGACAACGTGACCCTCAAGATCGACAAGGGTGAGTTCGTCTTCTTGATCGGGCCCTCCGGTTCGGGCAAATCCACCTTCATGCGGCTGCTGCTGGCCGAGGAGACCCCGACCCAGGGCGATGTGCGGGTGTCGAAGTTTCACGTCAACAAGTTGCCCGGGCGGCACATCCCCGGCCTGCGGCAGGTCATCGGCTGCGTGTTCCAGGACTTCCGGCTGCTGCAGCAGAAGACGGCCTACGAGAACGTGGCGTTCGCGCTCGAGGTCATCGGCAAGCGCACCGAGGTGATCAACCGTGTGGTGCCCGACGTGCTGGAGATGGTCGGGCTCTCCGGCAAGGCCAACCGGCTCCCGCACGAGCTGTCCGGCGGTGAGCAGCAGCGGGTGGCGATGGCGCGCGCATTCGTGAACCGGCCGCTGGTGCTGCTGGCCGACGAGCCGACCGGGAACCTGGACCCGGAGACCAGCAAGGACATCGTCGACCTGCTGGAGCGGATCAACCGCACCGGCACCACGGTCGTGATCGCCACCCACGACCACCACATCGTCGACTCGATGCGCCAGCGCGTGCTGGAGCTCGACATGGGCAAGCTGATTCGCGACGAGCAGCGCGGCGTGTACGGGATGGACCGCTAAGTGCGCTTCGGGTTTCTTGTCAACGAGGTCCTGACCGGTCTTCGTCGCAACATCACCATGACGGTGGCGATGATCCTGACCACCGCGATCTCCATCGGGTTGTTCGGCGGCGGGCTGCTGGTGGTTCGGCTCGCCGACCATTCCCGCAGCATTTACCTCGACCGGGTGGAGTCGCAGGTCTTCTTGACCAGCGACGTCTCGGCCAACGACCCGGGCTGCGACACCGACCCGTGCAAGGCGCTGCGGTCCAAGATCGAGGCCCGTGACGACGTGAAGTCGGTGCGGTTCCTCAACCGCGACGACGCCTACAACGACGCGATCCGCAAGTTTCCGCAATTCAAAGACGTCGCGAGCAAGGACTCGTTTCCGGCATCGTTCATCGTCAAGCTGGCCAACCCGGACCAGCACAAGGACTTCGACCAGGCCATGATGGGTCAGCCCGGGGTGCAGGGCGTGCAGAACCAGAAGGACCTGATCGACCGACTGTTCGCGGTCCTCGACGGGCTGTCCAACGCCGCGTTCGCGGTGGCGCTGGTCCAGGCGATCGGGGCGATCCTGCTGATCGCCAACATGGTCCAGGTCGCGGCGTATACCCGCCGCACCGAAGTCGGCATCATGCGGTTGGTGGGTGCCAGCCGCTGGTATACCCAGTTACCGTTCCTGCTCGAGGCGATGGTGGCCGCGCTTGCCGGGGTGGTCATCGCCATCATCGGCCTGGTGTTGGTCCGTGCGCTCTTCCTGGAGAGTGCGCTGCGCCAGTTCTATCAGGCCAACTTGATCGCCAAGGTCGACTATGCGGACATCCTCTATATCTCGCCGATCCTCGCGTTCGTCGGCGTCGCGATGGCGGGTATCGCCGCGTATGCGACGTTGCGGCTGTACGTGCGTCGATAGCCGTGAGCAGGAGGGCTCCGGGGGCGCGACCGAACCGGCAGATCATCGCCACCAACCGTCGGGCGCGCCACGACTATTCGATCCTCGACACCTACGAGGCCGGGATCGCGCTGACGGGGACCGAGGTGAAGAGCCTGCGGGACGGCAAGGCGTCGCTGGCCGACTCGTTTGCGACCGTCGACGACGGCGAGGTGTGGCTGCGCAACGTGCACATCCCGGAATATCACCACGGCACCTGGACCAACCACGCACCGCGGCGCAACCGCAAGTTGCTGCTGCATCGCCACGAGATCGACACGCTGATCGGTAAGATCCGCGACGGCAACCTGACATTGGTGCCGTTGTCGCTGTATTTCGCCGAAGGCAAGGTGAAAGTGGACCTGGCGCTGGCGCGGGGCAAGCAGGCGCGCGACAAGCGCCAGGACCTGGCACGCCGGGAGGCGCAGCGCGAGGTCACCAGGGCGCTGGGCCGCCGCGTGAAGGGCATGAGCTGACCGCCCCTAGTGGTTTGTCCACCGCTGTGCATAGCCCTGTGGATAGTTTGGCCGCTCCGCTAGGGCCGAAAGTCCCCTCGCCGTGGAGCACACCGGCCCAAACTTCACCGGCAGCTGCGCGGCTACGAACCGAGGCAACCCACGCCGGTCACACAGCCACCGCCGCCGCCGGGACCTCCGCCGCCGCCGCCCACGCCGGGAATTGTGCCGCCGCCACCGCCCGGACCGCCTCCGCCGGTGGGACCACCCGGGATGGTGCCCGCGCCGCCGCCGGGTCCGCCTCCGCCGGTCGGACCACCGGGGATGGTGCCGGCGCCGCCGCCGGGTCCGCCACCGCCGGGGGGACCCCCGGGAACGGCGGTCGTCGGAGCGACCGGACTCACGCTGGCCGAGGGGCTCGTCGTCGGTGTCGTGGTGCTCGTCGTCGTGGTGGTTTTCGACCCGCCGCCGCCGCCATGGCCGCATCCCACCGCGAAAACAAGCACGGCGGCACCGGCGAACAGCGCAATCGCCGTCCTGGGTTCGGACTTCATCAACCTCTCGCTCTCATCTCGGGCTTGACCGTCTGTACCCGGGACGCATGGGAGCAAAACGCGTTGCGCCCCCGGCCAGCAAATCCTCGCGAGACCGGTCCCCATCGCCGGCGCCCACGTAGCATCGTCAGGTGACCCGCCTCGATAAAGACCTCGATAAAGACCTCGATAAAGACGATGTGCTGGCCGGCTTGTTCGGCGCATGGGACGACATCGACGCGGTGCTGTCCACACTGTCGGACGCCCAGTGGCAGGCGCCGACGCCGCTGCCCGGCTGGACCGTGCACGACGTGGTGGCGCACATCATCGGCACGGAGTCGTTCTTACAGGGGATTCCGACGCCGGAGGCCGATTGCGACGTCTCGGCCCTGCCGCACGTGCACAACGAGGTTGGCGTGCTGAACGAATGCTGGGTGCGCCACCTGCGGCCCGAGTCCCCGAGCGCGCTGCTCGACCGGTTCCGCGCGATCACGGGGGAGCGGCGCAACGCGCTGACGGTGATGACTGACCGCGAGTGGAACGCCGAGACCGCCACCCCGGCCGGCCCCGACACGTATGGCCGCTTCATGCGGGTGCGGACGTTCGACTGCTGGATGCACGAGCAGGACATTCGCGAAGCGGTGGGCGTGTGGGCCGCCGACGAGGTGCAGGCCGGCCCGGCGGCTGTCCAGACGTTGGCGGAGATCACCGACGGCCTCGGTTACATCGTGGGCAAGCTCGGCGGCGCCCCGGACGGATCACGTGTCGCGTTCGAGCTGACCGGCGCGTTGCAGCGCACCCTGCGGGTGGTGGTGAACGGCCGGGCGCGGGTGGTGGACGACTTCGACGGCGCATTGCCGACCGCGACGATCCAGTTGGACGCAGTGCTGTTCACGCGGCTGATCGGCGGGCGGACCACCGCAGCGGAGAACCTCAACGCGATCGAGCTGTCCGGCGACACCGAGCTGGCCCGACGCGTCGCCGAGCACCTGAAGTTCGTGATGTGAACGCAGCGCGCCGGGATGGGTAGCGGGTGGTACACGCACCCCAACGCGTAATGCGCGGCGACGAAGACGACGTCGACACCAATATCTTTACGTCGTCCCTGGGCGCACAAGCGTCAAACCAC
>JAFARC010000079.1 GCA_019245755.1 Mycobacteriaceae bacterium
TTCTGCAGGGTGATCGTGGCCAGCGTCTGGTTCTCGGCCTTGATCTCGACGTGCTCCTTGGCCTCGATGGCCTGGTGCATGCCCTCGTTGTAGCGGCGCCCGATCAGCACGCGGCCGGTGAACTCGTCAACGATGAGCACCTCGCCGTTGCGCACGATGTAGTCCTTGTCGCGCTGAAACAGCTCCTTGGCTTTCAGCGCGTTGTTGAGGTAGCTGACCAGCGGCGAGTTGGCGGCCTCGTAGAGGTTGTCGATGCCGAGCTGGTCCTCGACGAACTCGACGCCGACTTCGTGTACGCCGATGGTGCGCTTGCGCAGGTCGACCTCGTAGTGGACGTCCTTTTCCATCAGTGGCGACAGCCGGGCGAACTCGGTGTACCAGTTCGACGCGCCGTCGGCCGGCCCGGAGATGATCAGCGGGGTGCGGGCCTCGTCGATCAGGATGGAGTCAACCTCGTCGATGATCGCGTAGGGGTGGCCACGCTGGACGCAGTCCTCGAGCGAGTGCGCCATGTTGTCGCGCAGGTAGTCGAAGCCGAACTCGTTGTTGGTGCCGTAGGTGATGTCGGCGTGGTAGGCGGCGCGGCGTTCGTCGGGTGGCATCTGCGCGAGGATCACCCCGACGTCCAGGCCGAGGAACCGGTGCACGCGGCCCATCCACTCGCTGTCGCGTTTGGCCAGGTAGTCGTTCACGGTGACGATGTGCACGCCCTTGCCGCCGATCGCATTGAGGTAGGCCGGCAGCACCGACGTCAGCGTCTTGCCCTCACCGGTCTTCATCTCGGCGACGTTGCCGAAATGCAGCGCCGCCGCCCCCATCACCTGGACGTCGAACGGACGCTGGTCGAGCACCCGCCAGGCCGCCTCCCGGGCCACGGCAAACGCCTCGGGCAGCAGGTCGTCGAGGCTTTCGCCGTCGGTGTGGCGTTTCTTGAACTCTTCGGTCTTGGCACGCAGCTCGGCGTCGGTCAGCTTCGCGATGTCGTCGGACAAGGTGCTGACATAGTCTGCGACGTGCGCCAGGCGCTTGACCATGCGACCTTCACCGAGGCGCAGCAACTTCGACAGCACAGCGATAATCCCCTATGGGTTGGAGTCTTGGACTCCCCCATGGTAGGCGACATGCCGGGCCGAGCCCGCTCAGGCGAGCCGGATCAGGCCGCCCGGCTCAGGCGAGCCGGATTAGGCCGCCCGGCTCAGGCGAGCCGGATCAGGCCGCGGCTCAGGCGAGCCGGATTAGGCCGTAGTCGTAGGCGTGGCGCCGGTAGACCACGCAGGCCTTGTCGCTGTCCTTGTCGTGGAACAGGAAAAAGTCGTGGCCGACCAACTCCATCTCGTAGAGGGCTTCGTCGACCGTCATCGGTTTGGCCGGGTGTTCCTTGGTGCGCACGATGCGGCCGGGTTCGTGTTCGTCGGCGGCCGCGCCCCCGGGCGCCCTGGCGGGGGCTTGGCCGGTCTCGGCTGGGGCAGCGTCGCCGGGCAGGGTGGCGGCGGTGGCCTCGGCGAGCGAGACCGGCGTCTTGTCGCCGTAGTGGACCTTGCGCCGGTCCTTGCTGCGCCTGAGCCGGCTTTCCAGCTTGCAGGCCGCGGACTCGAACGCCGCGTAGAAGCTGTCGGCACAGGCCTCGCCGCGAACCACCGGGCCGCGGCCGCGCGCGGTGATCTCCACGTGCTGGCAGTTCTTGCGCTGGCGGCGGTTGCGTTCATGCTCAAGCTCAACGTCGAACAGGTAGATGGTGCGGTCGAACCGCTCGAGGCGGGCGAGTTTCTGCGAGACATAGACGCGATAGTGGTCGGGAATCTCGACATTGCGGCCCTTGACCACGACCTCGGCTGTCGGCTTCGGTTCCACCTGCTCGTCGGTATCGGCGAGAACCTGCTCGGAGTCCACGGATCGGCTTGACATGTAGACAACTCGTTTCTCTGCGAAGTCGGTGTGCCGGGATGCGCCTGCGGGGCCGCGCACGATCTGAACTGCCTTTTGCCCCGCCGGACCAGATGTCGAAGACTCACCTCCTACCACTGTGCAGAAGTGGCGCTCCGGCGCCGCCGGGCCAAGTAGCGCTGCGGCGCCGCCGTGACATGTTCACGGGGTCTTGGCCCTGACGGTAGTCCGTGTTCACCGCGCCGTGCCACCCATTTCGCGGACCTGTTGCGAGTTCTTCACGAGGGTTTGACGGCCGGGTAATTGCCTGGCGCGTCAACTGTCTGTGCCGATTTGTGTCAGCCTGCGGCAGCCGGTGTCAGCCGGGCAGCACCGGCACCGCGCCGGGCAGCATCAGTGGCGGAACCCCGATCCAGGTCTGGTCTTGCTCGGCGCCGGTACCGGAGAGCTGCATCACCCCCCGCGGGTCGGCGACATACACGGTGGACGGGTTGGCCGCGACGGTGCCCACCGGCGTGGCCAGGTTGCGGTTGGGCCCGTCGGAGTTGACGCCGTCCAGGTTGACGTATGACACGGGATGCTGCGCGTCGTTGCGGCTGACGACGATGTCGTCGCCGGTGCGCCAGGACAGCGACACCGCCGAGTTGCCGAGCCCGTAGCCGATCCGGCGCGGGTAGGCCAGCGCGTACTCACCCCCCGGCGTCTGCTCGGCGGTGGCCAGAATGACCTGGCCACCGATCACCATCGCGGCACGGGTGCCGTCGCGGGACAGCTGCAGCTCGGCGATCGGGCCGGGGAACCTGGTAGCCAGCGCGGTGGCGTCCACCGGTAGGCGCGCGGGCTGACCCGACGCCGCTTCCTGAATCACCCGCACGACGTTGATGCCATCCACGACCACCCACACCGCATCGTCGAGGGCCCACGACGGCCGCGAAAACGTGTGCCCATCAGTGGCTTCCACCGCGTCGCCGCCAGTGGGGCCGACCCACAGCGACGACGCGGCGTCGGGCTGGCCGCCGCGCAGCGTGACCACCGACGCCGCGTCGCGCCCGGTGCGCGACAGCGACGCCGACAGCTGGTTGGGCATCTGACCGAACGACCCGGGCACCCGCGGCGCGTTCTGCCCGTCGACCGACACCAGCGATCCACCGACCAGCGCGTGCACGCCCGCGGCGGCGCCGTCGGCCGCGCCCGGGTCGGTGGCAGCGACGTCGGCGGCTTGCCACCCGTCGGAGAACCGGTCGTCGAGCGCCGCCCCATCGGCGTTGATCACGTACGGCCCGGTGATGCCCGCCCGCGTCAGCGTCCAAATCAACTCGGCTGCAAGAAGTTGCCGGCTGTGCGGGTCGGTCGTCGTCAGGTTTTCCAGATCGACACGGGCGCCGCCGTAGCCCCGCCCGATGCCGGTCTTGCCGCCGTCGGCACGGGTGACCGGCCCGCGCAGCCGCAGCGGCGGGCCGAGCATGTTACGCACCGCGTTGCCCAACTCCGGGCGCGGCCCGGCGATGAGCTTGCTGACCAGTTCGGTGGGCAGCTGGTCGGGGTCGGACACCGCGACATAGCGTGGATCGGGCACCACAGTCTTGCCGGTCGGATCGGCGAAGTACAGGTTGTGCCGCTTGTAGGTCTCCTGGAACTGCTGCCAGTCCAGGAAGACGCCGTTGGGCAGCCGGTCGATGCGCCAGCCGCCCGGAGTCTTGGCGAGCTCGATCGGGCCGGGATCCGGGAGGGCCCCCGCGCCCGTCTCGAACACTCCCATGTCCGACAGCGAGCCCAGGATGTCGGCGCGCATGGTCACCGAAACCCGCTCGGCCGTACGGGTTTCGACAAATACCACCTTGTCGATCAGCAACGCGCTGCCGGCGTCGTCCCAGCCCCGGGACGCCGCCTCGGTGAGAAACTGACGGGCGGCGAGATGCCGATTCGCCGGATCGGCAGTGGCTTTGAGGAATTCACGCAACAGCACATCGGGGTCCATGCCGGGTGAGGGCTCGGGCAGGCTAGGCGCCGGCGGGCGTTCGATGCTGCCGATCGCCTGCGGCGCGGACGACGACGGCACCCCGGCGCAGCCCGCCAGCAACGCAGCGGTGAGCAGTAAGGCCAGCACGGGGGCCAGCGGCGCCGCGATGGGCTTCATACGGACTCCCCGGCCGGCTCGCGCTGGCGAACCGAGCGCCGTTGTTTGCGCTCCGGTGCGATCGGCTTGAGCGGCAGCGGGCTGGTGGTCACCTTGTGGCCGCGCACCAGCGGCAGTGTCAGCCGGAAGCAGGCACCCTTGCCCGGCTCACCCCAGGCCTCCAGCCGGCCCTGGTGCAGGCGGGCGTCCTCGACGCTGATGGCCAGACCCAGCCCGGTCCCGCCGGAGCGCCGCACGCGCGACGGGTCGGACCGCCAAAACCGGCTGAACACCAGCTTCTCCTCGCCGGGACGCAGCCCGACACCGTGGTCGCGGACCGTAACCGCCACGGTGTCGACGTCATGGGCCATCGTGATCTGCACCGGCTTGTGCTCGGCGTGGTCGATCGCGTTGGCGATCAGGTTGCGCAGGATGCGTTCCACGCGGCGCGGGTCGACCTCGGCGATCACCTCTTCGGTGGGCAGCTCCACCTTCAGCTTGATCCCGGCTTCGTCGGCGAGGTGACCGACGCTGTCCAACGCGCTGCGCACGGTGCTCCGCAGGTCCACCGACTCAACCGACAGCTCGGCCACGCCGGCGTCGTGGCGGGAGATCTCGAGCAGGTCGTTGAGCAGCGTCTCGAAACGGTCCAGCTCATTGACCATCAGCTCGCTGGAACGCCGCAGCGCCGGGTCGAGGTCCTCGCTGTGGTCGTAGATCAGGTCGGCGGCCATCCGCACGGTGGTCAGCGGGGTGCGCAGCTCGTGGCTGACGTCGGCGGTGAAGCGGCGCTGCAGATTGCCAAACTCCTCCAGCTGGGTGATCTGCCGGGACAGGCTTTCGGCCATGTCGTTGAACGACACCGCCAGCCGCGCCATGTCGTCCTCGCCGCGCACCGGCATCCGCTCGGCCAGGTGGCCCTCGGCGAACCGCTCGGCGATCCGCGAGGCCGAGCGCACCGGCAGCACGATCTGGCGCGCGACGAGCAGGGCGATCGCGGCGAGCAGACCCAGCAGCACCACACCGCCGGTCAGCATCGTCCCGCGAACCAGCGCGATCGTGCTCTCCTCGCTGTTGAGCGGGAAGATCAGGTACAGCTGGGCCGGGACGGGGCCGGTGGTCGGACTGCCGATGATCAACGCGGGGCCGGAAAAGCCGTCGGCGTGGACAGTGGCGTATTGGTAGCTGACCTGCCCGGCTTTGACGAAGTCGCGCAACGACGCCGGGACTTGCTGCACCGGGCCCGCCGACGTCGCCGCGCGTGGGCCGTCGCCGGGCACCACGAGGACCGCGTCGAACGCGCCGGCCAGCCCGCCGCCCGCGGTGGGATCGGTCTTGCGGTCGGTCAGCGTGTTGCGGGCCAGCTGCAGGCTGCTGTCCAGTGAGCGGGTTTCCTCACCGCCGATGATGCCGCTGACCGTGGTCCGGGCCCGTTCGACCTCCTCGGTCGCGGCGCGGACCTTGGCCTCCAGAATCCGGTCGGTGATCTGGCTGGTGAGCACGAAGCCGAGAACCATGATCACGACCAGCGACAGCCCCAATGTGAGGGCCACCACCCGCAGCTGCAGCGAACGACGCCAGAGGAGACCCATGGCTCGACTCAACGCACTCATCCCGCGCAGCAAAGGAGCAGAACGCCGGTGAATGCGCCGCCTCGAGCCCCAGATCACGGGGGTCTCACGGAGGGCCGGCCTTGTATCCCACTCCTCGAACGGTCAGCACCACCTGCGGATTCTCCGGGTCTTTCTCAACCTTGGCCCGCAGCCGTTGGACATGCACGTTCACCAAACGAGTGTCGGCCGGGTGCCGGTACCCCCACACCTGTTCGAGCAGCACATCACGAGTAAACACCTGCCGTGGTTTGCGCGCCAACGCCACCAGTAGGTCGAACTCCAGCGGCGTCAGGCTGATCTGTTCGCCCTGACGGGTGACCTTGTGGGCCGGCACGTCGATGTCGACATCGGCGATCGAGAGCATCTCGGCCGGCTCGTCCTCGTTGCGCCGCAGCCGGGCCCGCACCCGGGCGACCAGCTCCTTGGGTTTGAACGGCTTCATCACATAGTCGTCGGCGCCCGACTCCAGGCCCAGGACGACATCGACGGTGTCGGTCTTGGCGGTGAGCATGACGATCGGCACCCCGGAGTCGGCGCGCAGCACCCGGCACACGTCGATCCCGTTCATCCCGGGCAGCATCAAGTCCAGCAGCACCAGGTCCGGGCGCAGCTCGCGCACGGCGGTCAGTGCTTGGGTGCCGTCGCCGATGACCGCGGTGTCGAAGCCCTCCCCGCGCAGCACGATGGTGAGCATCTCGGCCAGCGACGTGTCGTCGTCGACAACCAGAATCCTTTGCCTCATGGTGTCCATGGTGTCACCACAGCGCGACAAAACTCGGCTACCACACGGGCGAGTTGCAGGTTCTTAACTCAGCCGGTGGGCGAGCGTGGCGGCGTCGACGTCGGGGCCGGCGACAGGACGCACAGCTTGCGGTCAACTCGGTAGCAGTGTCGTCGGCGAATTAGATAGCTGCCGGTGTTGCGGACTGAGTTGGAGCGACGGCCCGCGATGCGGTACGCGAGGCCGGTTCTCCTCGATGCGCGCATGCACCAGGGATGGGCGACAGCCCCCGGCGGGTTGGCCAAGCGACGTTGGTCATGTCGAGTACGTTTACACACCGATTGCCGGCCGCCGGCGCGCTGAGCATGACGACCCGGACGGCACCAGGGCGATCTTTCGGCGCTGTGGGATGTGAGCCCGTCCGCGTGCGCCGCCGACCACGGTGGGGCCAGGCTCAGCTGCGCCATCGATTAAACGATCACCCGATCGCCGTCACCGTGGTGGTGTAGTTGTAGGTGCCAGTGGTGGCGTTGTAGGTAGAGGTGTAGGTGGTTTGGTAGGCGATGCCGTTCGGCCCAATCACCAAGCCTTCGGCAACACCGGTGAGCGGGTGCGTGGCGGTCTCCCCCGTGTTGGGGTTGATCACCGTTACCGCGTAGGTGGGCGGGCTGGTGTTGGTGTTGAGGGTGGTTAGGTAGGCGGTGCCATCGGGCGCGTACACCGCACTCAGCGGAGTGCCGGTCAGGGTGGCGGTGGTGGTGGCCCCGGTGGCCGGGTTGATCGCCGTCACCGCCCAGCTCTCGTTGCCGTTGGTGTTGTTGACGGTGTAGGTGGTTTGGTAGGCGTTCCCATTGGGCCCGAACACAACACCACCGGAAGGCGAGCCTGCGAGCGTGGCGGTGGTGGTGATGGCCCCGGTGCTGGGGTTGATCGCCGTCACCGTGGTGGCGTAGGCGCCGGCGACGAAGTTGTAGCTGTTGGTGGTTTGATAGGCGGTCCCGTCGGGCCCGATCACCACGCTGCCGCTCGGAGTGCCGAGTAACAAAGGGGCGGTTGCGATAGTGGGGTTGATTATCAAGACCTTGGTGTTGCTGCCGTCGGTGGTGGTTTGGTAAGCGGTGCCGTTAGGCCCGATCACCACGCTGCCGCTCGGAGTGCCGGTGAGCGAGTAGGTCTTGGTGACCCCTGTGTTGGGGTTGATCATCGTCACCGCGTACGTGGTGGTGCCGGTGGTGGCGTTCGTAGTGGAGGTGGTTTGGTAGGCGATGTCGTTGGGCCCGACCACCACACTTCCGGTCGGAGAGGCGGTTTGATCTATGGCGCCGCCGGTGGCAATGCCGGTGAGCGTGTACGTCTGCGCGGCTCCGGTGGTGGGGTTGATCGCCGTCACCGTGGTGGTGTCGGTGTTGGTGGCGGCGTTGTAGCTACGGGTGGTTTGGTAGGCGGTGCCGTTAGGCCCCAGCACCACCCCATCGGAGGG
>JAFARC010000065.1 GCA_019245755.1 Mycobacteriaceae bacterium
TCCATGTTCTCGATGATCTTGGCCAAGCCGAGGGTCGCCGCGCCCGCCCACCAGCCGGAGCGTTTGGAACTGGCGGCGAGGATCACCCGGCCCGCGACCTCGAGGGTGCGCTGCGCGGCTATGGTACGGCGGATGTGGCGCCGGTCGCGCTCACCACGGGAGTCCTCGATGTCCCGGCGGATCGCGTCGAGCTCGACGGCCAGGCTTTCGATGTCCGCGTCGGTCAGGTGAGCGAACGCCGGCACGTCTGAGATCGCCATCGCCTCTTCTTTCGTCGTTGTCTACCTACGGTAGCGTAACCTACGACGCCGTAGGTTACCAGCCGGTACACATCACACGTCTAGCACGCAATCACCGGACGGCGCCGAAATGCAGGTCTGGACCCGGGTACCCGGCTCCCGCTCGGCGCCCGAGCGCAGGTCGCGCACGTGCCCGTCGAGCAGCCCGACGACGCAGGACTGGCAGATGCCCATCCGGCACCCGAACGGCATCGGCACGCCGACGTTCTCGCCGGCCTCCATCAGCGACGTCGCCGCGTCAGCGGTCACCGTCTTGGCGCTGCGCACGAACGTCACCCGCCCGCCTGCACCGTGGCGTGCCGGCCGGGACACCGCGAACCGCTCCAGGTGCAGCCGCGCGCCGACATGCGCGTCGGCCCACACCCGCTCGGCTGCGTTCAGCATGCCTTCGGGTCCGCAGGCCCACGTCTGGCGGTCCCGCCAGTCCGGAATCTCGTCGCCGAGCCGGGCCAGGTCCAGCCGGCCCTCGGCGCGGGTGAAGCGCAACTTCAGCCGGTAACCAGGATGGTTGCGGGCGAACTCGGCCAGCTCGCCGGCGAACATGGCGTCGGACTCGGCGGGTGCCGAGTGCAGGTGCACGATGTCGGTCACCTGATTGCGGCGGGCCAGCGTGCGCAGCATCGACATCACCGGGGTGATACCGGATCCGCCGGTGAGGAACAGCACCGACGCCGGCGCGGGATCGGGCATCACGAAATTGCCCTGCGGCGCCGCCAGCCGCACAATCGTGCCGGGCGCGACGCCGCCCACCAGGTGGCTCGACAGGAACCCCTCGGGCATCGCCTTCACGGTGATCGCGATCGTCCGGCTGAATCCAGATGCCGCCGACCAGGCGGCTCCGGGCGTTTGCGGGGTAGACGTCAGCGAGTACGACCGCCAGCGCCACCGGCCGTCGACCAGCAGCCCGATTCCGATGTATTGGCCAGGCTGGTAGTCGAATTCGAAGCCCCAACCGGGCTTGATCAGCAGGGTCGCCGAGTCGGTGGTCTCGCGGCGCACCTCGAGCACCCGGCCGCGCAGTTCCCGCGCCGACCACAGCGGGTTGGCCAGCTGCAGGTAGTCGTCGGGCAGCAGCGGCGTGGTGATGCGGCCGGCCAGCGCGCGCAGCGCCTTGGCGACCGGGTGTCTGGCTCCGGCCGCGGAAATCGTCGGACGTTGCGTCTCGGCGACCACCGCGGTGGGCTTGGGGATCTTCGAACGCATCGCACTCCCGTTAAGTTCCATCCGAAACAACCTACGGTACCGTAACCTACGGTGGCGTAACAACCCACTCGGTGGTCAGAGCAGGTCGAGCAGAAACGGCAGTTCCTGCGGCGCGTACCAAGCCAAATCATGGTCCTGCGCGTCACCGACCACCAGCTCGGCATCCTCGTCGCCGAGATCCGCCGCGTCGATCGCCTCGATCGCCGCGGCCACAGCCGCCTCGGCGTCCGCGTTGTCGACGTGCGCGCAGATCACCCGCTCGAGGGGCACCGGGCCCGCCAGCCGGACCACGGCATCATCGAGGTCGGGGCGCGGCGTCGCGTCGTCGACCTCGGCCACCAGCACGGCCCGCCGCCGGGGCAGTGCTTGCGGCTGATCGACCGCGAGCAGGCGCAGCGACGCCAGCGCCGCATCGCGCAGCGCCACCTCGGCGAGCTCGTCGTCGTCACCCTGCGCGTAGGCCTCCCGCAGCGCCGGGGTGAGGGCGAACGCGGTGCCGTTGACTGCGCGCAGCTCGGCGTCGGCGACCAATCGCTGCAACATGGCCAGGGTCACCGGCACGTAGACCCGCATCACGACAGTCCGGCGGCGTAGTCGTCGACGTAGTGGTACACCTCCCGGGGCGGCCTGCGGTAGGTGGCGGAATGCACCGGCCGCTGCGGCAGCTCGACCTCGGGGGGCGGCACGTCGCGGTAGTCGATCGTGGACAGCAGGTGGGCCATCATGTTGAGCCGCGCGTGTTTTTTGACGTCGGATTCGACGACGTACCACGGGCTTAGCGGGGTGTCGGTGTGGCGCATCATCTCGTCTCGGGCGCGCGAATAGTCATCCCAGCGGTACACCGACTCCAGGTCCATCGGGCTGAGTTTCCACTGCCGCATCGGGTCGTTGAGCCGCGACCGGAACCGCCGCAGCTGTTCGCCGTCGGACACCGAGAACCAGTACTTGCGCAGCAGCATCCCATCGTCGATCAGCATCTGCTCGAAGATCGGTGTCTGGTGCAGGAACATCGAATGTTCCTGCGGGGTGCAGAATCCCATCACCCGCTCGACGCCGGCACGGTTGTACCACGATCGGTCGAACAGCACGATCTCGCCCTTGGCCGGCAGGTGCGCGATGTAGCGCTGGAAGTACCACTGGCCGCGTTCCCGCTCGGTGGGCGCGGGCAGCGCCGCGATGCGCGCGACGCGGGGATTGAGGTATTCGGTGATGCGCTTTATCGTGCCGCCCTTGCCGGCCGCGTCACGGCCCTCGAAAACGATCACGATCCGCGCGCCGGTGTGGCGCGTCCACTCCTGCAGCTTCACGAATTCTGCCTGCAGACGGAACAATTCGGCTGCGTAGACATCGTTGGCGATCTTGCGTCGCCGCGCTTTCTGGTTGCCCACTGCCGAATCGTACTGCGGGGCGCTACTGTGCGGCCTCGAGCAGCTCGTCGAGCGATTCGCGCAGCAGCGTCGGCAGCACATCCACGTCGCTCATCGCGTCGCGGTCGGCGTTGATGCCGAAATAGACGTTCCCGCAATAGGAGGTCACGCCGATGGCCAGCACCTGGTTGTGCAGCAGTGGCGGCACCGCGTAGGTCTCGAGCAGCTTGGCGCCGCCGACATACATCTGCGACTGCGGACCGGGCACGTTGGTCATCAGCAGGTTGAAGACACGGGCGGAATACGTGGTGGCCACGCGGATGCCCATCGCGTGCAGGGTCGGCGGGGCGAAGCCGGACAGCGTCACGATGGTGCGCGCGTCCACCCGGGCCGGGGTGGGGTGTGACTCGGTGGCGTGGGCGATCTGCGAGAGCCGCACCACCGCATTGGTCTCCCCTACCGGCAGGTTCACCAGGAACGGCGACACCTCGCTGATCGCCTGGCCCGGGCCCGCGTTGGTCTCCAGATCGGCCTCCGGATACACCGACATCGGGACCATCGCCCGCACCGTCGAGGTGGGGGCGACCGGCTCCGCGCGGGACAGCAGCCAGTTACGCAGCGCTCCGGTCACCACGGCCAGCACCACGTCGTTGACGTCGCAGTCGTAGCGGGACCGCAGGTGGCGGTAGTGCTCCAGGGGAGCGCTGGCCACGGTGAAACGCCGATTGCGGGACACCGTGGTGTTCAGCGGGCTGTCGGGGGCGGTGCCCCGGACGATCGAGCGGGCCGTGTGCGCCACCGAGCGGCCGATGTCGGCGAGGTATCCGGCGTTGGTGGCGATGTCGGTGACCGCCGAGTGCACGGCAGCCAGCTGCGTAGTCGGTCGGAAAATCCATTCGCCGATCGCGCCGGCCACCAGCTCGGTGGTGCTCGGTTCACGCGCGGGGATCCAGATGTCCTCGCCGAACGCAGGTGGGCGCTGGGCGCGGTCGGCGATCACGTGCCCGACCTCCAGCGCGGTCATCCCGTTGACGAGCGCCTGGTGCGACTTCGTGTAGATGGCGACCCGGCTCTTGGCCAGGCCCTCGACCAGATACATCTCCCACAGCGGACGACTCCGGTCCAACGGCCGCGAGCCCAGCCGGGCGATCAAGTCGTGCAGCTGCTCGTCGCTGCCCGGCGACGGCAGCGCGGAGCGGCGGATGTGGTAGGTGATGTCGAAGTCGCGGTCGTCGATCCACACCGGCCGGGCCAGTCCCAGGCTCACCTCACGGACCTTCTGCCGGTAGCGCGGGATCTGTGGCAACCGCTGCTCCACCGTGGACAGCAGGGTCTCATAGCTCAGGCCGGCGCGGGGCCGCCGCAGGATCGACAGCGACCCGACATACATCGGTGTGGCGGTGTCCTCGAGGGTGTAGAAGGCCGCATCGGACGCCGACAATCTGGTCACCATCGCGGCGCAACCCTCCCCTCGCTCAACGCATCAGCCACCGTAGCGGCAGATTGCAGCGTTGGCACATCGCGGTCGGAAATTATGGCTAACCTGACTGCCGTGGAAGGCAACACGGTAACCGTCGAACGGGTCATCAACGCTCCGGCGGAGGCGATTTTCGCGCTGCTGGCCGACGCCGGAAAGCACGCCAGCCTGGACGGCTCGGGCACCGTCGACCACACCACCGCCGAGTCGGTGCCGCTGTCGCTGGGCTCGACGTTCGCGATGCGGATGCACGGCCGACCGGAAACGTTGTTTTTGCCCTACACGATGCACAACAAGGTCATCGAGTTCGAGAGGGACCGGCGCATCGCCTGGCAGCCCACGGCGCTCGGCGGCCTGGTCGGCGGTCGCATCTGGCGCTACGAGCTCACACCCGCCGAACGCGGCGGCACGCTGGTGCGGGAAACCTGGGACGTGTCGCGCGACCGGCAGCGGCCACTGCTGAAAATGGGCTCGATGCCCAAGCAGGCCGAAGACGGCATGCGCGCCACCCTGGAGCGCATCGCGCAGTTGCTGGAACCCGGCGGCTAGCCGCGCCGCACCGACTTCGGGGGCTTCGGGCCGCGGCCCTGTCGACGCGCGGCCTCCCGCCGCTCGCGGCGGCTGGCCCCGGCGGGTACACCGGCCGGCGTGGCGCCGCCCCCGTTGCGGCGCTGCACCTGAGCAGAGCCGTCCTCCGACGGGCCGCTGTAGGTGAGCGCCGAGCGGCGCTGGTCGTCCTGGCCGTCGAGGCCCTTGGCCCGCACCGCCGGTTGCGCGGTGCCCTCCGGCACCGCGTGGCGGCCACCCCGGACCTGCTGCGGCGCCGCGGCGGACGGCTGCGGCGCGGCGGCGGTGCGCTCGGTGGCCCGGGGCGCCTCGGCGGCGGCGAGCTCGGCCAGACCCTCGGGCTCGGCGACCGGTGCGACCCCCGGGGCCGGCGCCGGCTCGACAACCACGTTGAACAGGAAGCCGACGGACTCCTCCTTCAGCCCTTCGAGCATGCCGACGAACATGTCGTAGCCCTCGCGCTGGTACTCCACCAGCGGGTCGCGCTGGGCCATCGCCCGCAGCCCGATGCCCTCCTTGAGGTAGTCCATCTCGTAGAGGTGCTCACGCCATTTGCGGTCGATCACGTTGAGCAGCACGTTGCGTTCCAGCTGCCGCATCGCGCCCTCACCGGCCAGCTCCTCGATCTGGGCCTCCCGTTTGGCGTAGGCCTGCTCGGCGTCGGCGATCAGCTCGTCGAGCAGTTCCTCGCGGGTCAGGTCGTCGCGGTCGGATTCCTCGTCGGGGTGCATCAGCGGGCGGTAGTCGATGCTCACCGGGTAGAGCGTCTTGAGGGCCGTCCACAGCGCGTCGAGGTCCCAGTCCTCGGCGTATCCCTCCGCGGTGGCGCCGTTGACGTAGGCGGTGATCACGTCGCTGACCATCTCCAGCGCCTGCTCCTTGAGGTTCTCGCCTTCCAGGATGCGGCGGCGCTCGGCGTAGATGACCTTGCGCTGCTGGTTCATCACCTCGTCGTACTTCAGCACGTACTTGCGGATCTCGAAGTTCTGCTGCTCGACCTGCGTCTGCGCACTCTTGATCGCGCGGCTGACCATCTTCGCCTCGATCGGCACGTCGTCGGGCAGGCTCAGCCGGGTCAGCAGCGACTCCAGCGCGGCGCCGTTGAAGCGGCGCATCAGCTCGTCGGCCAGCGACAGGTAGAACCGCGACTCCCCCGGGTCGCCCTGCCGGCCGGACCGCCCGCGCAGCTGGTTGTCGATGCGCCGGCTCTCGTGCCGCTCCGT
>JAFARC010000007.1 GCA_019245755.1 Mycobacteriaceae bacterium
TCGGGCGGTTCATCCGCCCATCGTCGTGCGCAGCTGCTGCATCGCCGATCCGCCCGCGGCGCGCCGTGCGGTGGGCTGTGGCTCCTGTTCTGCTGCCTGCTGCGGCTGCTGCTGGGCAGCCTGCTCGGCCGCAGCACGCAGCTGGGCGGCCATCGGCTCGGGCAGCTGGACCGCCAGCGGCGTGCGCACCGGCAATGGCGTGTCCCCGCGGCGAATCACGGTGTCCGCCAGTGCCGTCCGGGCCTCGGCCGTCAGTGCCGGCATGGTCTCGGGCGCCCCGTTGATCACGCACCGGATCATCCATCGGTAACCGTCGACGCCGATGAACCGCACCGCATTGGCTCCCGCGCCGACCACCTCGCGGCCCCACGGGCCATCCTCGATCGACACCTTCGCCGAGTCCCTGCGCAGCGCGTCGGCCAGCTCGGAGGCGACCTCCCGCCACAATCCGGCCGTCTTCGGCGCGGCGTATGCGGCTACCGTGAATCGCCCGTTCTGCGTCACCACCCAGATCGCGCTCGGGATGCCCGTCTCGGTGAGTTCGACCTGTAGTTGGCCGGTTTCGGGAACCGGAATGAGGACCGAGCCCAGATCAAGCCTGCCCACCTGCGCCTGCGCCGGGTCGTCGAAGTCGTCGATGTCGAACGGGCCGTCCGGGGGAACGGCGGCGGTGTCGCCGGTCTGTTCATCAGCCGCTTGCGGCTCCACCTCCGAGCGCGGCGCCGGTTCCGCGTGCCGATCGGCTGCGTGTTTTCTGCTTCGTCCGAATGCCATCACAAGCTCGCATGTCCACCGGAGGAACCGTGTCCGCCGCCGCCGCGGGAGGTCTGCGCCAACCCGGCTTCGTCGAACGACGACACCTCGATCAACTCGGGCAACTCCACCCGCTGCACCACCAATTGTGCGATGCGGTCGCCGCGGTGCACGTTGATCGCCGCGACGGGGTCGAGGTTGATCAGCGCGACCTTGATCTCGCCGCGATACCCCGAGTCGATGGTGCCGGGACTGTTGACGATCGAAAGCCCAAGGCGCGCGGCCAAACCCGACCGCGGATGCACGAGGCCGACCATGCCGTAGGGAATCGCCACGGCGATACCGGTGGGCACCAACGCCCGCTGGCCGGGGCCGAGCTCGACGTCTTGGGCGCTGCAGAGATCGACGCCCGCATCGCCGTCGTGGGCTCGGCTCGGCATCGGGAGCTCGGGGTCCAGACGAACGACCGCCAGACGGGTGGACACGACTGCTAAGACTACTCTTGGCCGGGTGTCAGCCACGCGCGCCACATCGCAAAAGGTGCTCTATCGCGAGCGCCTGTCGGTGCCGTGGTGGTGGTATCCGCCCGCGCTCTTTGTCGCCGGATTGGTGGCGCTAGAGGTCAACGCCGCCGCACGGGACTGGCCGCGCTGGATCTCTTTCGCGGTGCTGTTCGCCGTCGCCGCCGCCGCGCTGTTCTGGCTCGGGCGAATCGAAGTGCGGGTGGTCGACGGCGCCGACGGCCCCGAGCTGTGGGCCGGTCCCGCCCACCTGCCGGCAACCGTCATTTCCCGGTCGGCCGAAATCCCGCGCTCCGCGAAGAGGTCGGCGCTGGGCCGCCAGCTCGATCCAGCCGCCTACGTCCTGCACCGGGCGTGGGTGGGCCCGATGGTGCTGGTGGTGCTGGACGACCCCGACGACCCCACCCCGTATTGGCTGGTGAGCAGCCGGCACCCAGATCGGGTGCTTGCGGAGCTGCAACCGCGCGGCGCCGCTTAGGCGGCACAGTCGGTACAGATCATCACGCCGTTCTTCTCGCTGGCGAGGCGGCTGCGATGGTGCACCAGAAAACAACTCGAGCAGGTGAACTCGTCAGCCTGCTTGGGAATGACCCGCACTGACAGTTCTTCACCCGACAGATCAGCGCCGGGTAGCTCAAAAGATTCCGCCGACTCCGACTCGTCAACATCGACCACCGCCGATTGGGCCTCGTTGCGCCGCGCCTTCAGTTCCTCAAGCGAGTCCTCGGAAACATCGTCGGTCTCGGTACGCCGTGGGGCGTCATAGTCCGTAGCCATCGTCTCGCCCCCTATATCTACACATTGCAGCAAGGCTTTGTACCAGTGCCGAACGCATCTGCAAAACGATTCGTGCCCGGATCGCGGCGTGTTCAAGTGTGATTTACATCACAAATTAGGCGCGTAGGCAACTGCTGCACGTCGGAGCGCACTCTAGAGTGCAGTCGTGGTCGCTCAAATCACCGAAGGCACCGCTTTCGACCGGCACGGCAGGCCCTTCAAACGGCGCAATTACCTTCCCGGGATCATTGCCGGGTTGGCCCTTCTCGTGGCCGCGCTCGTCATCTGGTTCGTCGCGCTGACCCGTCCAGCCGACGTCCGGGAAGCCGACGTGTGCAACGAACCGCCTGCCCAGACCGACCAGTCACAACCGCAGCTGGGCCAGCAGGTCTCGCGGGCCACCATGACGGATGTGGCGCCGGCGAAACTTGTCGACACAAAGATCCGGGTGCTCAACGCCAGTGGTCAGGGTGGTCAGGCGGCCGACGTCGCCGGCGCGTTGCGGGATCTCGGGTTCGCGCAACCGACGGCGGCCAACGACCCCGTCTACGCCAACACCAGGCTGACATGCCAGGGCCAGATCCGGTTCGGACCGGCCGGCCAGGCCGCAGCGGCGGCGGTCTGGTTGGTGGCGCCGTGCACCGAGCTGTTCCAGGATCAGCGGCCCGACGACACCGTCGACCTGGCACTCGGCACGCAGTTCACGAACCTGACCCACAGCGACGACATCGACGCGATGCTGGCGAGCCTGCGCCCAGAAGCCACCGCGCCACCGGATTTGTCGTTGCTGCCCAAGATTCACGCCGACGCGTGCTGAGAGCGGTCGCGTAGCGCTGCTGGGTGGGCTGTCGGACGGTTACCGGGAACCCCGTTCGGGCAGGGTTTGGCCGGCCCCGAGCCGGTCGAGCAGGCCGAACAACGCGGCCGCAATCCCCGGCGCGGCGGCCACCGTCAGCGCGCCGTCACCGCCGGCGGGCAGGTGCACGAAAGCGCCGGCCTCGGCGGCGATCAGCGCACCGGCGGCCCAGTCCCAGACGTGAAGGCCGTGCTCATAGTGCGCGTCGAGGTGACCGGCGGCGACCATGCACAAGTCCAGCGCCGCCGACCCGATGCGGCGGACATCGCGCACCGCCGGCAACACGCCCTGCAGCACGGCGGCCTGCGCAGCACGCCGGTCCGGAGCATATGCGAAACCGGTGCCGACAAGGGCCAGCGCGATATCGTCAAGTTGTCTGCAGCGCAGGGATTCACGCTGTCCGTTCTGATCAACAACGTGTCCGCCGAGCCCGCGCGCCGCGGAGTACACGCGCGCGCCAGTGACGTCTGCGACCGCCCCGGCCACTGAGACACCGTCGACCTGCGCCGCCACCGACACCGCGTAGGCCGGTATCGCATAGACGAAGTTGACCGTGCCGTCGATCGGGTCCAGGACCCACGTCACCGGCTCGCTGCCCTGTTCCTTAGCCGGTCCGCCGCCCTCCTCGCCCAGCACGGAGTCCCCCGGCCGCAGCTCAGCGAGCCGGTCACGCAGTAACCGTTCGCTTTCGGTGTCGACAATCGTCACCGGATCGGTGCGCGTGCTCTTCGACCGCACCGCCGCACCCGTCGCATCGGCTCCATCGGATCCGAACACCTCAGGGCGGCGACGGCGCACGAAAGCCGCCGCCTCACTCGCCAGCTCCTCGGCCACCGCGCGCAGCACGGCGGCGTCGATGTCGGGTGCGGTCACATCCGACATCGCAACACAATCCGTGCCATGACGGCCACACCTCGCAGCCACTAGTCTTGGGTCGCGTCAGCTGTTGCCCCGCCTCGTCGAGGAGTGCCCATGACCGCCACCGACTCGCCCACAGTCGAATCGTCGGTGGACGCGGGAGCGCACCGCCGGGGATTCGGCGTCGACGTCGGTGGCAGCGGCGTGAAGGGTGGCATCGTCGATCTGGACACCGGACACCTCATCGGCGACCGGTACAAGCTCCCGACGCCGCACCCGGCTACCCCTGCTGCGGTCGCGCAGACCATCGCCGCGGTAGTAAAGGAGTTCGGCTGGACGGAAGCGCTGGGGGTCACCTATCCCGGGGTGGTGACCAGCGGCGTGGTGCGCACCGCCGCCAACGTCGACAAGTCGTGGATCGGGGTAAGCGCCGCCGACGCGATCAGCGAAGCGTTGGGCGGACAGCGCGTCCTGGTGCTCAACGACGCCGACGCAGCGGGCCTGGCCGAGGCCAAGTACGGCGCCGGCAAAGACAAGGCCGGCCTGATCGTGCTGCTGACTTTCGGCACCGGCATCGGCTCGGCGGTGATCCACAACGGCGTGTTGCTGCCCAACACCGAGTTCGGCCACCTGGAGGTGGGCGGCATGGAGGCTGAGCACCGCGCCGCGTCGTCGGTCAAAGAGAAGCACAAATGGAGCTATAAGCGGTGGGCCCCCGAGGTGACAAAGGTGCTGGTGGCCATAGAAAACGCGATCTGGCCGGACCTGTTCATCGCCGGGGGCGGGATCAGCCGCAAGGGCGACAAGTGGATCCCACTGCTGAAAAGCCGGACACCGGTGGTGGCCGCGGCACTGCAGAACACCGCGGGCATCGTCGGAGCCGCGGTGTCCGCTCAGGTCGATCCGACCCGGGGAATCAGCCCGCTGAGCGGGGTTTGAGCACGCGCTGTCGTTACAATGGTGCACGGCGGCCGCATGACCGGATAGCGGCGAGTATCCAACGTTTGATATCACGCCGATATTCGACATAGTGCAAGACAGCCGGCCTTCGACGGGGGCATGCGATCTCACGTCGCGCGGTCGGCAGACCGAAAGGGTGTACGTGGCAGCGACGAAGGCACGGCCGGCGAGCGAAGAGCCGGTGAAGCGAACCGCTACCAAAGTCCCCGCCAAAAGGACATCGGCGAAGGCCGGCAGCCCATCAGCGGCTGCCAAGCGCACGGGCAAGACCACCAAGGCCACGGGCAAGGCCACCGACGCTGCGGAGGCACCGGCCGAAAACACCGCCCGGGCGGCCAAGACCGCCACCAAGTCACGTCCATCGCGCACCAAGGCCGCCGCTGCCGAACCCCCGCCGCCACCGCGTCGCAGCCGCGCCAAGAAAGCCGCCGCGCCGGCACAGTCCAACGGGGCCGTGCCCGAACCCGAGGAGACCATCGACGAGCTCGAGGCCGACGACCTCGAAGACGCCGAGCCGGGCGATGACCTCGAGGTAGAGGCCGTCCTGGACCTCGCAGACCTCGAGGAGGACGTCGAAGCCGGTGTCGAGGTCGACGTCGAAGCCGAGGCCGATGTCGATGTCGACGAAGAGGTGGAAGCCGAGGCCGAGGTGGTCCCGGAGGCTGCGGCCGAACCGGGTGAGGCGCTGCCCGCCGGCGATGACGACGAGATCGCCGAGCCGAGCGAAAAAGACAAGGCGTCCGGCGATTTCGTATGGGACGAAGAGGAATCCGAAGCGCTGCGGCAGGCCCGCAAGGATGCCGAGCTCACCGCGTCGGCCGACTCGGTGCGCGCCTACCTCAAGCAGATCGGCAAGGTCGCGCTGCTCAACGCCGAGGAAGAGGTGGAGCTGGCCAAGCGCATCGAGGCCGGCTTGTACGGCACCCAGCTGATGGCCGAACTGGCAGAGAGGGGCGAGAAGCTGCCCCCCGCGCAGCGCCGCGACATGATGTGGATCTGCCGCGACGGGGAGCGTGCGAAGAATCACCTGCTGGAGGCAAACCTGCGGTTGGTGGTGTCGCTGGCCAAGCGCTACACCGGCCGCGGCATGGCGTTCCTGGACCTGATTCAGGAAGGCAATCTCGGCCTCATCCGCGCGGTTGAGAAGTTCGACTACACCAAGGGTTACAAGTTCTCCACCTATGCGACGTGGTGGATCCGCCAGGCCATCACCCGGGCGATGGCCGACCAGGCCCGTACCATCCGCATCCCGGTGCACATGGTCGAGGTCATCAACAAGCTCGGGCGCATTCAGCGGGAGTTGCTGCAGGACCTCGGCCGCGAGCCCACCCCCGAGGAGCTCGCCAAGGAAATGGACATCACACCGGAAAAGGTGTTGGAGATCCAGCAGTACGCACGCGAGCCGATTTCGCTGGACCAAACCATCGGCGACGAAGGCGACAGCCAGCTCGGCGACTTCATCGAGGATTCCGAGGCGGTCGTGGCCGTCGACGCGGTGTCGTTCACGCTGCTGCAAGACCAGCTGCAGTCGGTACTGGAGACGCTGTCGGAGCGCGAGGCCGGTGTGGTGCGGTTGCGGTTCGGGCTGACCGATGGCCAGCCGCGAACCCTCGACGAGATCGGTCAGGTCTACGGCGTGACCCGGGAACGGATCCGGCAGATCGAATCCAAGACGATGTCAAAGTTGCGCCATCCGAGTCGTTCGCAAGTTCTGCGGGACTATTTGGACTGAGCGCTACACGATAATGGGGCGCAGCGGCATGCCATCGATCCCGTTGATCCCCGACAGCGAATCAGCACGGTGTGGTGAGCTCGTCGGCGGTCGGCCGGTGCTGCGCATACCACAGAACACCACGCGGAAGCCGCGGCTGCCGTCGCACATAACATGACCCGGTGTCAGGACGGATCAACATATCTTCCGCGTCGACATACGAGTCGGCGGTCGGCTATTCGCGAGCGGTGCGGGTCGGTCCGCATGTCGCGGTCGCCGGCACCACCGGGGAAGGCCACGACATCGCCAGCCAGGCACGCGACGCCCTGCGCCGCATCGAGCTCGCGCTGCACGAGCTGGGAGCGGCACTGTCCGACGTGGTCCGCACCCGGATATATGTGACCGACATCTCCCTGTGGCGCGAAGCCGGTGCCGTGCACCACGACGTGTTCGGCGACGTCCGACCGGTGAGCACCATGGTCGAGGTCTCGGCCCTGATCGCCCCACAATCGCTCGTCGAGGTGGAGGCCGACGCCTACGTCGCCGGGGCACCCGGCGACTGAACGGGATGGAACCGGCCGTCTGAACCCGGGCGGTACTCCGCCACAGCGACGACCGCGGCCACCGGCACCGGACCGTACAGGTGTGGGAACATCATCGACGCCGGATCCGTTTTCACCCCCGGCTCCCAACGCACCGGCGCGCCGAGCCGCGCCGAGTCCAGGTGAAGCAGCACCAGATCGGTTCGGCCGGCGTAGAGCCGGTTGGCCGGCAGATGGACTTGCTGCGGCGTCGACAGATGCACGAAACCAACCGTGGGCAGCGAGTCGGGCCGCAGCTGGGCGGACTGCTGGGCCTGCTCCCACTCGGTGGCGGTGCAGATGTGTAGAAGCACCTGCCCGGTGGTATCCATCCGACCAGCTTGATCGCCAGATTCGCCAACCCTTCGAGGAAACGTGAGAGATGCCACATCGGTACCCGGCCCGGGAACAAGGCCCGTCCCGGAAGCGTCTGTCAAAGTAGAAAGGCACGAGAAAAGCGACGAGCCGCTCGCGCGAAAAGCAGAAGACGGAGACGCCATGAGCGCAACGCTTACCAGTCCGGAACTCACCAGGGCTGATCGCTGCGACCGCTGCGGCGCCGCTGCACGCGTGCGAGCGAAGCTGCTGTCGGGCGGGGAACTGCTGTTCTGCCAACATCACGCAAACGAGCACGAGGCCAAGCTCATCGAGTCGGCGGCCGTGCTCGAGGCCAGCGCGGCGCCGCCGGCCGACTAGCCTAGTGGCCGCTCGCCCGGCGCGGGGCTGGGCATGAGCAGCCGGCATCAGGAATCCTGTACTGGTCATGACCGACCAGGCCCCGGTAAAGCCAAAGCGTCACGTCTGGCGTGTCGTTGTGCGAACACTGTCCAAGGCGTGGGACGACTCGATCTTCTCCGAATCGGCGCAGGCGGCGTTCTGGCAGGTGTTGTCGCTGCCCCCGCTGCTGCTCGGGCTGCTGGGCAGCCTGGCCTACATCGCGCCGCTGTTCGGCCCGGACACCCTGGCCACCATCGAGCACCGGCTGATCAGTGCGGCCAACAGCTTCTTCTCGCCCAGCGTCGTCAACGAGATCGTCGCACCGACCATCACCACCATTGTCCAAGGCGCGCGCGGCGAGGTGGTATCGGTGGGCTTCGTCATCTCCCTGTGGGCCGGCTCCTCGGCGATCTCCGCATTTGTCGATTCGGTGGTCGCGGCACACGGCCAGACCCCGCTGCGCCACCCGGTGCGACAGCGTTTCTTCGCGCTCGTCATCTATGTGGTCATGCTGTTGACCGCCGTGATCGTCCTGCCGGTGATTGCGGTCGGTCCACAAAAGATCGCACAGTGGATTCCCAACAGCTGGGACAACGTGCTGCAGTACGGCTACTTCCCGGTCCTGGGCATCGGGCTGGTGTTGACCGTCACGGTTCTCTACCGGGTGTCGCTGCCTGAGCCGCTGCCCACGCACCGGCTGGTGCTCGGCGCGGTGCTCGCGACGATCGTCTTCCTGATCGCCAGTTTCGGGTTGCGTTTCTACTTGCGGTGGATCACCAGCACCGGCTACACCTACGGCGCGCTGGCCACCCCAATCGCCTTCCTGCTGTTCGCATTCTTCATGGGCTTCGCGGTCGTGATCGGCGCCGAACTGAACAACGCCATTCAGGAGCAATGGCCGGCGCCGCAGACGCACACCCGCCGGCTGCGCTGGTGGCTGATGGCCCGAACCGAGGAAATCACCGGTACGGCGCCGACCGCCGACAAGACCGCCTCGGCCGCCGGGCCCCTCAGCCCTTCTTGAGCGTCTCGTAGATGCGCTTGCAGTCCGGGCAGACCGGCGATCCGGGCTTCGGCGAGCGCGTCACCGGAAACACCTCACCGCAGAGGGCAACGACATGCGAACCCATCACCGCACTCTCGGCGATCTTGTCCTTCTTGACGTAGTGGAAATACTTCGGGGTATCGCTGTCCGTCCCGTCGTCGACGCGTTCGTCGGTCTCGGTGCGTTCGATCGTCTGGGTCTGCATATGGCCATTGTGCCCGGTGACCACCCGCCAAGAAACTGACCTGCCCAGCGGGCGCCACGTGTGCAACAGTGGAGGTATGAAACACGGCCCTGAGCTGAGTTTCGACGACGACGGACGGCCCGTCCTCATCACCGGTGCCGCTCCCCCATACGAGGTGGAGCACCGTGAGCGAGTCCGCAAATACCTGACGTTGATGGCGTGTCGGATTCCCGCGTTGGTCTTGGCGGCGGTCGCTTTCGGCATCTGGCACAACGGGTTGATTTCGTTGCTGATCATCTTGGTCTCGGTGCCGCTGCCGTGGATGGCGGTGTTGATCGCCAATGACCGCCCGCCGCGTCGCGCCGAGGAGCCCCGCCGCTTCGTCCGCGGCAACAGCCGCACACCGTTGTTCCCGACGGCGAATCGACCCGCGCTCGGTCCCGGGTTCCACGGCGATCCGCAACGGGAGCGACCTCACGCGGCCGAGACCGAGCAAGATTAGGGCAATCTAGCCCTATTCTCAGGACATTCTCAGGTCATCGGCGCATAGCCGCAGATCAGAGCGGTTAACCGGCTATGGGCGCGGGAACTTTGCGCGCCTTCGCAACGTTGAACTCCATGACAGTTCGAGGCGATCAGGAGGCCGCTATGGCAAATGCCACCGTTAGCCGGGTTGACAGCGATCTGGACGCCCAGAGTCCAGCAGCCGACCTTGTCCGGGTGTATCTGAACGGCATCGGCAAGACGGCGTTGCTCAACGCGGCCGACGAGGTAGAGCTGGCCAAGCGCGTCGAAGCCGGCCTCTACGCCCAGCACCTACTGGAGAGACGCAAACGCCTGGGCGAAAACCGCAAACGCGAACTCGCGATGGTGGTTCGCGACGGCCAGGTGGCGCGCAGCCACCTGCTGGAAGCCAACCTTCGTCTGGTTGTTTCGCTGGCCAAGCGCTACACCGGTCGCGGAATGCCGTTGCTCGACCTGATCCAGGAAGGCAACCTCGGCCTGATCCGCGCCATGGAGAAGTTCGACTACACCAAGGGCTTCAAGTTCTCCACGTACGCCACCTGGTGGATCCGGCAGGCGATCACCCGCGGCATGGCCGACCAGAGCCGCACCATCCGGTTGCCGGTACACCTCGTCGAGCAGGTGAACAAGCTGGCCCGCATCAAGCGGGAATTGCACCAAAACCTGGGTCGTGAGGCCACCGACGAGGAGCTTGCCGCCGAGTCGGGCATCCCGGTGGACAAGATCACCGACCTGTTGGAGCACAGCCGCGATCCGGTGAGCCTGGACATGCCGGTGGGCAGCGACGAGGAAGCCCCATTGGGGGACTTCATCGAGGACGCCGAGGCGATGTCGGCGGAGAACGCGGTGATCGCCGAGCTGCTGCACAGCGACATCCGGCACGTGCTGGCCACTCTCGACGAACGTGAGCAGCAGGTGATCCGGCTGCGATTCGGCCTCGACGACGGCCAGCCGCGCACCTTGGACCAGATCGGCAAGCTGTTCGGGCTGTCCCGCGAGCGGGTCCGCCAGATTGAGCGCGAAGTCATGGCCAAATTGCGCAACGGCGAGCGCGCCGACCGCCTGCGGTCCTACGCCAGCTGACCTCCCTCCCCGTGTGCCCGCCGGACGCACCCCGGCGGGCACACGGCTATCCACGGCTCTTCGCGCAAGCGCTCATCGCAGTGCCCGCCGGACGCACCCCGGCGGGCACACGGCTATCCACACACGTTTCTGAGCACGGTCTTTGAACGTCCTTGAAGGGCGCCGGACCGGTAGACTCGGCTCGACCGAAGGGTGCCCTTATGAACGATCTGGTCGACACCACAGAGATGTACCTGCGGACGATCTATGACCTCGAGGAAGAGGGCGTTGTTCCGCTGCGGGCGCGTATCGCCGAACGCCTGGAGCAGAGTGGTCCCACCGTCAGCCAGACCGTGTCGCGGATGGAACGCGACGGGCTGTTGCACGTCGCAGGTGACCGCCACCTGGAGCTGACCGACAAGGGCCGCACGTTGGCCGTCGCAGTGATGCGCAAGCACCGACTCGCCGAGCGGCTGTTGGTGGACATCATCGGCGTGCCCTGGGAGGAGGTGCACGCCGAGGCGTGTCGCTGGGAACACGTGATGAGCGAGGACGTCGAGCGCCGGCTGGTTCAGGTGCTCAACCACCCGACCACGTCGCCGTTCGGTAACCCGATCCCCGGTCTGGCCGAGTTGGGGGTGGGCTTACTGGCCCATCCGGATGACGCCAGCCTGGTGCGGCTGACGGAACTTCCCGCTGGTCCCCCGGTGGCCGTGGTGGTGCGACAGCTAACCGAACACGTGCAGGGCGACGTCGACTTGATCACCCGGCTCAAGGACGCCGGCGTGGTGCCCAATGCCCGCGTCACCGTCCAGACCAACCCGGCGGGCGGCGTGACGATCATCATCCCCGGTCACGAACAGGTCGACTTGCCGCACCACATGGCCCACGCCGTCAAAGTCGAGAAAGTCTGACCGCTAGCACGGCCGGCGGCCGAGCGCGCGCCGTCGGGGCAACCGCACGCCCAGTCGTGCGGCCAGCCGGTACCCGGTCGTCGCAAGTTCGCTGACTTGCTCGGGGCGAAGACCCGACTGCAGCGCGGTGTCGAGCATGGCGGCCATCCGGTGCTCGCCGTCGCAGCGCAGCGCCGCGTCGAGCGCAATCCCAGCTAGCGGGCCGTCGCCTCTGACGTAGGCCGAAAAAGCCAGCAGCACAAGGGGTTCCACTCGCCACGGCTCGGGCAGCGCCCGCGCCAGCGCCGCCCACAACGCCTCGGCCTGGGCCGCATTCTCGCTGACGGCCAGCGCGTACAGCGTGTCGCGGACCCTGATGTCCGTGAGCGCGCACCCCAGCTCGGCGAGCTCCTCATCGTTGAGCTGGCCGCCGTCGAAGACCTGCCCTGCCACGGCAATCGCCCGCTCCACCTCACGGCGGGCGCGGTCGTCGCCAATTGGGCGCCGCGCACCGCCATCGGATTCGAGTCGCTCGACGATCAATCCGGCCAGCCGCCGGCATCGCGCGGCGTCATGCGTCGCGACGACGTCCTGCAGCTCCTGGCGGCGGGTGTAGAGCCGTCGACCGTCGAGTACCGCGGCCATCGTCACCGGCGATGCCGCCGGATCGTCGACAGCACCACCGGTGCCGCAGCCGTCGGCGCAGTGCCAGTGCCCCCCGGGGGCGACCCGGTCGACGACGTGGGCGGCGATCAGCGAAATGCCCTGCGTTGCAAGCCTGTCCGTGAGCTCAGCGGCCAGTTCACGGAAGTCGTCGGCGCACATCGGGCAGTGCGCACCGTCGGCGTCGACGATGACCGCGATGGCCGCGTCGGGTCGTGCGGCCGCCGCGATCTCGGCGAAATGGGCGACGGTGTCGGTCATCGGCATCGAGAGGTCGACGCGCATCACCGAGCCGAGTTCGCCGCGGTCAAGGGTGACGAGCACCAGTGATTTCTCGGGCACGAAGCCCAGGACGGCCGGCAGAGCCGCGATCAGCGCGGCGGGCCGGTTGAACAGGGAGGGTTGCGAAGTGGTCATGCGATGACCGTCGTGGGCGGCACTGTCGCGATCGGGCCGGAGGGCCGCGGAGAGGGCCTCGGCTGTGGACTAAGTGCCGGCTGGGGATAACGGCTACGTCCGGGGGCGCCGCCGCGCGGAGGCGCGGCGCGCCCTCAGGTCGAGTTGTTCACAAGGTATTGATGCCGTCGGCATGCAAGATTCCCCGAATCGGCGTACATGTCTATCTCATGGAGTACGACCTCGTCGTCATCGGTTCCGGCCCCGGCGGACAGAAGGCGGCCATCGCCGCAGCGAAGCTCGGCAAATCGGTCGCCGTCGTCGAACGCGGCCGCATGCTCGGCGGCGTCTGCGTGAACACCGGCACGATCCCGTCGAAGACATTGCGTGAGGCCGTCGTGTATCTGACCGGCATGAGCCAGCGCGAACTCTACGGCGCCAGCTACCGGGTCAAGGAGAAGATCACGCCCGCCGACCTGCTGTCGCGCACCCAACACGTGATCAGCAAGGAAATCGACGTGGTGCGTTCCCAGCTGATGCGCAACCGCGTCGAGCTGTACACCGGGCACGGCCGGTTCGACGACGATCACACCGTGCTGGTCGAGGACCAGCACCGCGGCGAGCGGGTGACCGTCCGGGGGCAGTACATCGTGATCGCCACCGGCACCAAGCCGGCGCGGCCGCCAGGCGTCGAGTTCGATGAGGAACGGGTGCTCGACTCCGACGGCATCCTGGACCTCAAGTCGCTTCCGTCGTCGATGGTGGTGGTCGGAGCCGGTGTGATCGGCATCGAGTACGCGTCGATGTTCGCCGCACTGGGCACCAAGGTGACCGTGGTGGAGAAGCGGGACTCGATGCTGGACTTCTGCGATCCCGAGATCGTCGAGGCGCTGCGGTTCCACCTGCGCGACCTCGCGGTGACGTTCCGGTTCGGGGAAGAGGTCACCGCCGTCGACGTGGGGGCCGCGGGGACCGTCACCACCCTGGCCAGCGGCAAGCAGATCCCCGCCGACACCGTCATGTACTCCGCGGGCCGGCAGGGCCAGACCGATCATCTCGACCTGGCCAATGCCGGCCTGGAAGCCGACAGCCGCGGACGCATCTTCGTCGACGACCAGTTCCAGACCAAGGTCGACCACATCTACGCCGTGGGCGACGTGATCGGTTTCCCGGCGCTGGCCGCGACATCGATGGACCAGGGCCGGCTGGCGGCCTACCACGCGTTCGGCGAGCCGGCCTCCGGGATGCCGGAATTACAACCCATCGGGATCTACTCGATTCCCGAGGTCTCCTATGTGGGCGCCACCGAAGTGGACCTGACCAAGGACTCGGTTCCCTACGAGGTGGGCGTGTCGCGATACCGCGAGCTCGCCCGCGGCCAGATCGCCGGCGACTCCTACGGCATGCTCAAGCTGCTGGTCTCCACCGAAGACCTCAAGCTGCTCGGCGTGCACATCTTCGGCACCAACGCCACCGAAATGGTGCACATCGGTCAGGCCGTCATGGGCTGCGGCGGCACCATCGAGTTCCTGGTCGACGCCGTGTTCAACTATCCGACCTTCTCGGAGGCCTACAAGGTCGCCGCGCTGGATGTGATGAACAAGATGCGGGCGCTGAACCAGTTCCGTCACTGACGGTCAACAACCGTCGTTGAAGGTCGTCGGCCCGGTGTCGCCCGGCCCGTCGGCTTCGGCCCTGCCCACCAGCGCGCTGACGGCACCGTCGAACGGCGGCGAGTACGAGACGTCGTCGTTGCAGCCGCCGCCGTGGAAACCGCCGATCAGGCCGACGACGGACGATCCGCTCACCCACGGCGCCCCGCTGGTTCCGGCCGGCAGGCCGGCGCATGACAGCGACGGAAAACCGCGCGGGCCGGTCGCGGTGTCGCCACGGCACCCGATCGGCGTTCCACCGACGCTGGCCGGGTAGGCCGTCACGGTCACCAGCGTGCCCTTGGGCGGGGCCGTGCCCAGCGCCAGCCCGCGCCCCACCACGGATTCCACCGATGCGGCGCCGGCACTGCTGACCCGTGCGACAGCGAAGTCGGCGATCGGGTCCTGGGTGGAAAGCCACCGCGGATCCATGTAGACCGAGCCGATCTTCCACCTTCCCGCCGGGCCGGCGTCGCCGCTGAAACCCGGCACAAATGCGGCGTAGGAGCCGCCGGCAAGACAGTGGGCGGCGGTCAGGATCAGGTCGCCGGTCTGCGAGTGAAGCACCGACCCCGTGCAGGTGTGTTGATCGGTGTCTCCGACAAACACCGCCCCGATCAGGGGATTGGCGGTGACCGGCGCGGCCGTCGGCGGTGGCGACGGTGGGGACGGACGGGCCATCGGCGGTCCGGGATGGCCGCATCCCGCCAGGGCCAGGACCACCGCCGCAGCAGCGACCGGCAGGCGCCGAAACCATTCCAACCGCACGGATGTCGATCATGCCTGAGCAAACCGAGCACGGCCCGCCAGCGTGCGCTCTATACATGGAATGCGGGCACGGACATTGTTGCGTTTTCACCGTTGCGGGTATCCGCGTCCGCGAATCGTGGTGTCCGATGGCGTCCGCCGGTTTATGAGGGACACTAGATGTCACGACACTGCGGAAGGAGGCGAGATTCATGGCTGATGAGCAGGATCAATACCGCCCGGACCAGGCCGGGATGTACGAGCTCGAGTTCCCCGCGCCGCAGTTGTCTTCGCCCGACGGACGTGGACCGGTCATGATCCACGCCCTGGAGGGTTTCTCCGACGCCGGTCACGCGATCCGGCTGGCCGCCCGGTACCTCAGGGACGCCCTGAACACCGAGCTGGTGGCGTCGTTCGCAATCGACGAGCTGCTGGACTACCGTTCGCGGCGCCCGCTGATGACGTTCAAGACCGACCACTTCACCAGCTACGAAGACCCTGAACTGAGCCTGTACGCGCTGCACGACACCGTGGGAACCCCGTTTCTGCTGTTGGCCGGCCTGGAGCCGGACCTGAAGTGGGAGCGGTTCATCACAGCGGTGCGGCTGCTGGCCGAGCGGCTCGGGGTGCGCCAGACGATCGGCCTGGGCACGATCCCGATGGCTGTACCGCACACCCGCCCCGTCACGATGACCGCGCATGCCAACAACAAGGAGCTGATCGCCCAGCACCAGCCCTGGGTCGGCGAGGTGCAGGTGCCCGGCAGCGCGTCGAACCTGCTGGAGTTCCGGATGGCTCAACACGGTCACGAGGTCGTCGGCTTCACGGTCCACGTCCCGCATTACCTGGCGCAGACGGACTACCCGGCAGCGGCTGAGGCCCTGCTCGAGCACGTCGCCAAGGCGGGTTCATTGCAGATACCGTTGGCGGCGCTGACCGACGCCGCGGCCGACATAAGGGCCAAGATCGACGAACAGGTCAACGCCAGCCCTGAGGTGGCGCAGGTGGTTGCGGCTCTGGAGCGGCAGTACGACGCGTTCGTGGCCGCGCAGGAAAATCGCTCACTGCTGGCCCGCGACGAGGACCTGCCCAGCGGTGAGGAACTCGGCGCCGAGTTCGAACGCTTCCTCGCCGAGCACAACGGTGACTTCTCCGACGGCTTCCGAGACGGCGACGACAAGAAATAACCGACGAGCGGCGCGACCGCCCCGACCCGAAGTTGGCCACATGACCGCTCGGACACGCAACCTGCGCTCGGTGCGTGAGGTGACGCCGTCGCTGAAGTTCCGCACCATCCACGGCTACCGGCGGGCATTCCGGATCGCGGGATCAGGGCCTGCCATCCTGCTGATCCACGGCATCGGGGACAACTCCTCGACGTGGGAGAACGTGCAGACCAAGCTCGCGCAGCGGTTCACGGTGATCGCTCCCGACCTGCTGGGCCACGGCAAGTCGGACAAGCCGCGGGCCGACTATTCGGTGGCGGCCTACGCCAACGGGATGCGCGACCTGCTCGCGGTGCTCGACATCGAACACGTCACCCTGATCGGCCATTCCCTGGGTGGCGGCGTCACGATGCAGTTCGCCTACCAATACCCACAATTGGTGGAGCGGATCGTTCTGGTGGGCACCGGCGGTGTCACCAAGGACGTCCACTTCCTGCTGCGGTTGGCGTCGCTGCCGATGGGCAGCGAGGCGCTGGCGCTGCTGCGGCTGCCCGGCGCGCTGCCCGCGCTGCAGTTAGCCGGACGCATCATCGGCACGGCGCTCGGCTCGACCAGCTTCGGGCGTGACCTGCCCGACGCGTTGCGGGTGCTCGCCGAGCTGCCCGAGCCCACCGCGTCGGCGGCGTTCTCCCGCACGTTGCGCGCCGTGGTCGACTGGCGCGGTCAAGTGGTGACGATGCTCGACCGATGTTATCTTACCGAATCTGTTCCGGTGCAACTCATCTGGGGAGAGCAGGACTCCGTCATCCCGGTCAGCCACGCCCGTATGGCGCATGCCGCGATGCCGGGCTCACAACTCGAGATCTTCGAGCGCGCGGGCCATTTCCCGTTTCACGACGACCCCGACCGATTCGTCGAGGTGGTCGAGCGGTTCATCGATTCCACCGAACCCGCCCAATACGACCAGGAGCTGCTGCGTCACCTGCTGCGCACCGGGATCAGCGAAAAGGACATCACCGGCCCGCTGGACACCCGTGTCGCGGTGCTCGATGCCATGAGCGCCGACGAGCGCAGCGCGACCTGACGCCCTCCGCGCCACGACGATTACTGTCGGAACATGAGTACCGACGTGACCGTGTTGCGCGTTTTCACCGACTCCGAAGGAAACTACGGTAACCCACTCGGCGTGGTCGACGCCGGCACCGTCGCGCCGGCCGAGCGGCAACGAATTGCCACGGCATTGGGTTACAGCGAAACAGTTTTTGTCGATCTGCCACGAGCCGGATCGCATACCGCCTACGCACGGATCTACACGCCCACGACCGAGTTGCCGTTCGCCGGGCATCCGACCGTCGGCGCGTCGTGGTGGCTGCGCGCGCGCGGCACACCGATCCACACCCTGCAGGTGCCCGCGGGCATTGTGGCCGTCGACTATAACGACGGGCTGACCACCGTGCGGGCCCGTGCGGAATGGGCGCCGGAATTCGCGCTCCATGAGCTGGGCTCACCAGAGGCGGTGATCGAAGCCGATCCGGCGGACTATGCCGACGACTGCCAGCACTACCTGTGGGCGTGGATCGACCGGGCCGCCGGCCAGGTGCGATCGCGGATGTTCGCAGCCGCATTGGGTGTTCCCGAAGACGAAGCCACCGGCGCAGCGGCGGTGCGCATCACCGACTTTCTGAGTCGCGACCTGACCATCGTGCAGGGCAAGGGTTCGGTAATTCACACCTGGTGGAACGCCGCGGGCTGGGTGCGGGTCGCAGGTCGCGTTGCCGACGACGGCGTGACGCACGTCGATTAGCCGACCTACTGCGACGCGGTGACTTTGCGGTGCGCGCGCAGCGCCTCGATTTCACGCTCGAAGTCATCCGCCGACGAGAAAGACCGATACACCGACGCAAACCGCAGGTATGCGACCTCGTCGAGGTCCCGCAGCGGGCCGAGGATCGCCAGGCCTACCTCGTGACTCGGTATCTCGGGCGACCCCTTGGCGCGCACCGTGTCTTCGACCTGCTGCGCCAGCAGATTGAGCGCGTCTTCGTCGACCTGACGGCCCTGACACGCCCGCCGCACGCCGCGGATCACCTTGTCGCGGCTGAACGGCTCGGTGACCCCGCTGCGTTTGACCACCGCCAGCACCGCCGTTTCGACGGTGGTGAAGCGGCGACCGCATTCCGGGCATGCCCGGCGGCGGCGGATGGCCTGCCCTTCGTCGGTCTCCCGGGAGTCGACCACGCGGGAATCGGGATGGCGGCAGAACGGACAGTGCATCACTGCTCCTTCACCGCGCCGATGATCGGACGACTCAACCGCCTCCGAGACTACCTGCGGGCGCCACAGCATGCCGGTGCCGTCAACCCACCGGCGCGAGCAGGGTCTGCCCGGCGTCCAGCGCCGCCGAGTCAAGTTGATTCAGTTCCCGGATGCGCTGAACCACCTGGGTGACCGGTGCGTCGGGAGAGACCCTGGCAGCGAGCCGCTGAAGGTTCTCGCCGGACTGGACCCGCACGACGGCCAACCTGTCGGGGACCGCCGGAGCCGTTCCGGCGACGCCACCGGAGTGCGCCAGTGCCCCCAGCCAGACGGTGATCAGCGCCGCCATCCCCGCCACCGCGATCGTCACCGCGGCGCTGACCGGGCGGCGACGGTGCGGAGCCCGGGAAATCGCGACGCCGGTGCCGCGAAAGGCCGTGGCGGCGCCCGCCGGCCTGGTGGGTGCCGGGCGTCTGCGCCCGTATGGCGACCTCGCCGGTCGATGCCCGATCGCCGGGCTTGCCGGACGCTGCTCCGCGTCGATGACCGTCATGTTCCTGCCCCTCTCTGACTCAAGGATCGCTCCTATGTTCGAATATAATCGACCATGCGTTCGAAGTACGAACACTTGATCGATGTCTATCAGGGGCCACCGACATGTTCGGCGACCGGAGAACGCGACACACCTCGAACACATGTTTGATGATGTCGGGGTGGAGGACTACATTCAGCGGCATGAGCGACAGCAGCGGCACCTCGCGACCCACTCCCGACGCGGCGCTCACCCAGCGTCAGCGCAAGATCCTGGAGGTGATCCGCGCATCGGTGACCGGCCGGGGCTATCCGCCGAGCATCAGAGAAATCGGCGATGCGGTCGGGCTGACCTCGACGTCGTCGGTGGCCCACCAGCTGCGCACGCTCGAGCGCAAGGGTTACCTGCGACGCGACCCGAATCGCCCACGCGCGGTCGATGTTCGCGGCGCCGACGAGGCCGCCGCACCGATCCGCACCGATGTGCTGGGATCCGATGCGCTGCCCGAGCCGATGTTCGTGCCGGTGCTGGGCCGCATCGCGGCCGGCGGCCCGATCCTCGCGGAGGAGGCCGTTGAGGACGTCTTTCCCCTGCCGCGTGAACTCGTCGGGGACGGGTCCCTGTTCCTGCTGAGGGTGGTCGGCGAATCGATGATCGACGCCGCGATATGCGACGGCGACTGGGTGGTGGTCCGGCAGCAGAGTGTGGCCAACAACGGTGACATCGTCGCGGCAATGATCGACGGCGAGGCCACGGTGAAGACGTTCAAACGCGACGGCAACGAGGTGTGGCTGCTTCCGCACAACACTGCCTTCGAGCCGATCCCGGGCAATGAGGCCGCGATCCTCGGCAAGGTCGTCACGGTCATCCGGAAAATCTAGATCCCGGGCGCCGGGCGCTGCGATGCCGCACTGTGGTGTGATGGCGCGGTTTGCACGTCACGCGGGTCGGCTGATCTGGGCGGCCGGCCCGGTGATCGTGATCGCTGCCGTCTGTGTGGTCGGTCCGCTGCCCGGCCGCAGCAGCGTCATCGCCGGGTGCCCGCCGAATGAGTTCCCCAACCCCCGCGGCTACGGCTGTGTGCCGGCACTCGCGCGCGGCGGTGCCATCGTCGGTGCACCGACGCAGCAGGAGCTCAGTGCCTGCCACGGCGGCAGCCTGTACTTCTGCATCGACCCCTACGGGCGCCGCTAGTTGAACACCCAGGCTGTACCGATGGCCTGGGCTGCTAGACACCCAGGCTGTATTGATGGCCTGGGCTGCTAGACGCCCAGGCTGCGGCCGATGATTTCCTTCATGATCTCGGTCGTGCCGCCGTAGATGGTCTGCACCCGGGAGTCGAGGAACGCCCGTGCGATGCCGTACTCGCGCATGTAGCCGTAGCCGCCGTGCAGCTGCAGACACCGATCGATCAGCCGCACCTGTGCCTCGGTCGAGTACCACTTGGCCATGGCGGCCTGCTCGGCGGTGAGCTTCTCGTCAAGGTGCAGACGGATGAATTCGTCGACCATGATGCGCACCACGGTGGCCTCGGTCGCCAGCTCAGCCAACAGGAAGCGGCTGTTCTGGAAACTGCCGATCGATTTGCCGAAGGCCTTGCGCTGCTTGGTGTATGCCAGGGTGGCCGCCAACACCTGCTCCATCGCGGCCGCTGCCATCACCGCGATCGACAGCCGCTCCTGCGGCAGGTTCTGCATCAGGTAGGCGAAGCCGTGGCCTTCCTGACCCAGCAGGTTGGCCGCCGGTACCCGCACGTCGTGGAACGACAGCTCCGCCGTGTCCTGGGCATCCAGCCCGATCTTGTCGAGCTTGCGGCCGCGCTCGAAGCCGTCCATCCCCCGCTCGACAACCAGCAGCGAGAAACCCAGCGCACCCTTATCCGGACTGGTCTGCGCGACCACGATGACCAGGTCGGAGTTGATGCCGTTGGTGATGAACGTCTTCGAGCCGTTGAGCACCCAGTCGTCGCCGTCGTTGACCGCTCGGGTCTTGATGCCCTGCAGGTCGCTTCCCGTACCGGGTTCGGTCATCGCGATAGCGGTGATCAGCTCACCGGTGCAGAACCTTGGCAGCCAGCGTTGCTTCTGCTCCTCGCTGGCCAACCGCAGCAGATACGGCGCGACCACATCGTTGTGCAGGCCGAAACCGATGCCGCTGAACCGCCCGGCGGTGGTCTCCTCCGTGATGATCGCGTTGTAGCGGAAGTCGGGATTACCGCCGCCGCCGTATTCCTCGGGCACCGCCATGCCCAAAAAGCCCTGCTTGCCAGCCTCCAGCCAGACTCCGCGGTCGACGATCTTGTCCTTCTCCCACTGCTCGTGGCACGGCGCGACGTGGCGTTCGAGGAACGCCCGGTAGGACTCGCGGAACAGCTCGTGCTCCGGCTCGAAGAGCGTGCGCTCGTACATGACGGCTTTGCCCATGGGATGACCTCCGTCGGGTGGCGAACTCTGCCGACCAAGGTATACCAACCGGATGGTTGGGTGGGAATTGCGCCGCGGGCCTACAGTCGCGCCATGGCCGAAACAATCACCGTGCGCGAGCGCGGGCGCGCGATCGAGTTTTCGTTCGACGACATGCTGCGCTACGCGGGGCCGCACTCGCCCGCCGGTGTGGCCAACGCGTTCAAGGCGCTGCAGCGCGCGATCGCCGTCCTGTCGCCCGACGCGCCGCCGCAACGCAGGTCTTTCGTCGTCCGCACCGCCTTCCAGGGCCCGGGCGCACGCGACGGCTTCGAGGCGGTGACCCGGGCGGTCACCGACGGTCGCTATACCGTCGACACCGCGCTGAGGAGACCAGAGCTCGGGCGGCTGCGGCAGAGTTTCGTGTTCAAAGTCAGCGTCGGCGACCGCACGGTGACGCTGGTGTTGCGGGACGGCTTCGTCGATGAGGAGTTCATCGACCTGGCCACCAAGCCGGAGCGCACCGACGCCGAGGAGGCCCGGCTCGACGAGCTCAAAGCGGGCCTGGCGCACCGGGTGATGGCAGCGCCGGCCGACGACGTCTACGACGTCTCGAACTGACGGAGGCTGGCCGCCAGCGCGACCGGCACACGCGCCCGGATCCTGGTGCCCTCGGCGCTGTGCTCGGAGTGTTGCACCCGACCGTCGGCGTGCACGCGCGCGACCAGGTCGCCGCGGTCGTAGGGGATCACGACGTCGACGGGGGTATCGGTCGGCGCCACCAGCCGCGACATCCGTGCGCGCAACCCGTCGAGGCCCTCCCCGGTGCGGGCGGACGCGAACACCGCGTCGGGCAGCGCCCGGCGCAGCTTGGCCAACATCAGATCACTTGCGGCGTCGACCTTGTTGACCACCAGAAGCTCCGGCACCTGACGGCCGTCGTGGTCCGCGTTCACCTCGCGGACAACCTGGCGGACGGCGTCGACCTGCGCCAGCGGGTTCGGGTCGGAGCCGTCGACGACGTGCACCAGCAGGTCGGCGTCGACAACCTCCTCGAGGGTGGACCGGAACGCCTCGACCAGCTGGGTGGGCAGGTGGCGGACGAACCCGACGGTATCGGTGAGCACGAACGGCCGCCCGTCGTCGAATTCGCCGCGCCGCGTGGTGGGCTCCAACGTAGCGAACAGTGCGTTCTGCACCAGCACACCGGCGCCGGTCAGGCTGTTGAGCAGACTGGATTTGCCGGCGTTGGTGTAGCCGACGATCGCGATCGAGGGCACCTCGCTGCGCAGCCGCCGGCCGCGTTGGGTATCGCGGGCCTGCTTCATGTCCTTGATGTCGCGGCGCAGCTTGGCCATCCGCTCGCGGATACGGCGCCGGTCGGTCTCGATCTTGGTCTCACCGGGCCCGCGCAGGCCCACGCCGCCGGTGCTGCCGCCGGCGCGCCCACCCGCCTGCCGCGACATCGACTCGCCCCAACCGCGAAGCCGCGGAAGCATGTACTCCATCTGGGCCAGCGAGACCTGGGCTTTGCCTTCCCGACTGGTCGCGTGCTGGGCGAAAATGTCGAGGATCAGCGCGGTGCGGTCAACCACCTTGACCTTGACCGCCTTCTCCAGCGCGGTCAGCTGGGCCGGACTCAGTTCACCGTCGCAGATCACGGTGTCGGCACCGGTCGCGACGACGATCTCGCGCAGTTCCTTGGCCTTGCCCGAGCCGATGTACGTCGAGGCGTCGGGCTTCTCACGGCGCTGGATCAGTCCGTCCAGCACTTCGGATCCCGCGGTTTGGGCGAGGGCAGCCAGCTCGGCGAGGCTGGCGGCGGCCTCGCTCGCGCTGCCGTCGGTCCAAATCCCGACCAGCACCACCCGCTCCAGGCGCAGCTTACGGTATTCGACCTCGGAGATGTCGGCGAGCTCGGTCGACAAACCTGCGACACGGCGCAACGCCGAGCGGTCTTCGAGAGCAAGATCACCCGAGCTGGGTGTGTCGTCAATGGGAAATTCTGGATGAGTCATAGGCAATAACACATGGTGCACGGCGAATCGGCGGTGCGCACCCGAATTACCACGGCTGGGAGCACCACCATTGCGGGGTCAACTCGCCGCGCGCGACCAACACCGAGGGGCCGCGCAGGTAACTGGTGGCGTCGGTCACGGTGACCTCGACCTCGCCGCCGGGGACCCGGACCGTCAGCGACCCGGTCGACGCGCCGGTGTGCGCCAACACCGCCATCGCAGCGGCTACGGTTCCGGTTCCGCAGGAACGGGTCTCGCCGACGCCGCGCTCATGCACCCGCATCGCCACCGCACCGTCGGGCGCCGGCGCAACCACTTCGACGTTAACTCCATCCGGGAAGCGACCACGGTCGAAGGTGACCGGCGCCGCCACGTCGAGGGCCGCCAGCTCGTCGGTGGTCAACGCGGGGTCGACGCACGCCAGGTGCGGGTTGCCGACGTCAATCGCGATGCCCCGAAACCGGCGGCCGCCGACGATCGCCGCACCGGCGCCGACCACGTTGGCCTTGCCCATCTCCACCGTCACATCGGCGAACGTGTCGTCAACGCGATGCAGCCGCACCGGCCGTGGACCCGCCGGCGACCCGACGACGAACTCGTCGCGCGTCTCCAATCCGCAGGCGCGCAGGTAATGCGCAAACACCCGGACACCGTTGCCGCACATCTGCGCGACCGACCCGTCGGCGTTGCGGTAATCCATGTACCAGTCGCCGGGCTGCACCCCTTCGGGCAGGCGCGGCAGCACTCCGGCGGCCAGCGCCGCGTCGGCCCGCGTCACCCTGAGCACGCCGTCGGCGCCCAGGCCGCGCCGCCGGTCGCACAGCGCGGCCACCGCCGCCGCTGTCAGCGATACCTCCGCCTTCAGGTCGGCCAGCAGCAAGAAGTCGTTCTCGGTGCCGTGGCCCTTGGCGAAGATCACCTGCTCAGGATACGTGGCGCCATGCCCGCAGGGTGGCCTCGACGTTGGCGCCCAGCGGGTCGGCCCCGTCGAGCCACGCGATGCGGTGGTCCCGCCGGAACCAGGAGCGCTGCCGGCGCACGTAGCGCCGGGTGCCGACGAATGTCTGCTCCCGCGCGGCGGCGAGCGCCTCGGGTCCGCCGCCGGCGTCGAACGCGGCCAGCACCTGCGCGTAGCCCAAAGCCCGCGAGGCGGTCACGCCCTCGCGCAAGCCATGCCGCAGCAGCCCCGCCACCTCGTCGACCAGCCCGTCGGCGAACATCCGCTCGGTGCGTTGCGCGAGCCGCTCATCGAGTTCGTCTGTCCGGCAGTCGACCCCCAGGATCACGGTGTCCCAGCGCGGCGCGCCGATGGTCGGTGCCGACGCGGCGAACGGCCGGCCGGTGAGCTCCACGACCTCCAGCGCGCGCACGATGCGCCTGCCGTCGGTCGGCAGGATCGCGGTGGCGGCCACCGGGTCGCGGCGCGCCAGCTCGTCGTGCAGCGCCGCGGCTCCCGCCTCGGAAAGCCTGCCCTCCCAGCGGCCGCGCACCGCCGGGTCGGTGGCCGGGAAGTCCCAGTTGTCCAGCAGCGATTGGATGTACATCATCGAGCCGCCGACCACGACCGGCACCGCGCCGCGCGCCGCGATGTGTTCGATGTCGGCGGCGGCGGCGCGCTGGTAGTTGGCCACCGTCGCCGTTTCGATGACGTCGAGCACGTCGAGCTGGTGGTGCGGGACGCCGCGCCGGAAAGCCACGCTCAGTTTCGCGGTGCCGACATCCATACCGCGGTAAAGCTGCATCGCGTCGGCGTTGACGACCTCGCCGCCGACCCGTTCGGCGACCGCCAGCGCCAGGTGTGATTTACCGGTGCCGGTCGGCCCGACGATCGCGATCGGCCGGCTCACGGCTGCCAAACGCCGGCAAAGTAGCCGACGCCGTACGGCGCGCCGCGGTAGAGCTCCTTGGCGCAGCGCGGCGCCGGTTGGGTCATCCCGGCCAGCACCTGCCAGGCGACTCGGCCGGTGATCGATCCGGGCAGCCCAGCGAGGGCGGCGGCGTGGCCGGCGGCCAGCGCGTCGTCGAGCGCACCCTGCACAGCGACCGAGCCCGGATCGTGTCCGCCGGGCGCGGCCGGGGTCAGTGTGTGGGCGCCGTCGGCGACAACCAGCACACCGATCGGTTCGGCGGCCTCGTCGAGGGTGGCCCGCAGCTTTTGCCCGCGGGCCGCGGCGGTGGCGGGGTCATGGTCGTGGGCGAACACCTGCACCTGCGCGCTGGCGTGCGGGCGGACTCGGCCGCGCACCCATCCGGTGATCAGCGCGCACAGCGGCAGTCGCCGCACGCCGGCCGCGGTGGGCGACAGTTGCACCCGCACATCGACCCCGTACCCGGCGAACGTGCCGGCGGCCCCGGGCGCAACGACCGCGTCGGCGGCGCCGACGCCGATCGCCAACCAGCGGTCTGGCAACGTCGCGGCGGCCGCGAACACGGCGTCGCGCAGATCAGCGATTTCGTTGGCGGCAGCACCGGCCAGCTCTGGAATCAGCACCGGTGCCGACGGGATGATCGCGACGGCGGTCAACACGGGTTCACGCTAACGCGTCCGCCGGTGTCTTCGACGTGGCCGCCGCTCCTCGGGCCAGCGCCGCGGTGGAAACCACCATCACCACGACCGCCAGCCCGAGAACCACATAGCCGGCACGGTGGGTGTCGAGCGTCTCGCCGAGCACGACGATGCCCAGCACCGAGCCGACGACGGGTTCGGCGACCGTCATGGTGGGCAGCGACGCGGTGAGCGACCCGGCCCGAAACGACGACTGCTGCCAGGCCGTGGCGGCAATCGCGACGAGCGCCCACGCGTACAGCTCCGGAGTGCGCAGCAGCGCCCATACACCATGGTCGATCCGGTCGACCACGCCTTTGGTCAGCACCGCGAACACACCCCACAGCGTGCCGGACACGACGCCCAGCAACACCGCGCTGGGCGGCCCCGACCACAGGCGGGCACCCAGCACGCACAGCACCAGCGCCGGGCCCAGGACGGCGACCACGCCGGTCCAGACCTCCAGCGACGCCCGGGAATGCCCGGCTTGGGGGTTGCCGACCGTCACGATCACCGCGACGCTGGCGGCCAGCAGCGCCGCCCACGTCCACTCCCAGGGTGTGACCCCGCGGTGGCCCAGCCGCGCGCTGATCGGAAGCGCGAACAGCAGCGACGTCGGGAGCAGGGCCTGCACCAGCAGCACCGAACCCAGGCCCAGCGCGGTGGCCTGCAGCGCGAACCCGACGGCGGCGATCAGGCTGCCGAGCCACCACTGGGTGTTGCGCAACAGCCTGGTGAACAACCCGATGTTGCCCACCGGCTCGTCGGTGACCTGGTGGGCCGAACGCTGGTGAATGACGTCGCCGATCGCGATGAAGAGCGCGGCGGCAAGCGCGAGCAGGGCCGCGATGTCCGCCTTGGCCATCGGCACCTCCTGACCGGCGTCGCAGTATTGTTCGCCGTCCCGGTCATCATGCACGCCAACGCGCAGGCATGATGCGCGGCGACCTGCTTCAATAGCGGGGTCGAGAACGGCCACCGGCCGGGTCGACGAGAGCTATCGGGCGCCGCGACGCGCGGCAGATGTGCGGGTACCCCTCCCGCGCGGAGGTGTAACCAGATGACCGACCAACCAGAGCAGGGCGGCGCCACCCCGCCTGGAGCCGCCAGGCCGGTGCCGCATCCGGTTCCCCGCCCGGGCCGCCCACCGACCGCCCGGCCGGTGGGCAAGTCCAGCGACCCGCACCGGTTCGGCCGGGTAGATCCTGACGGCACCGTATGGCTGATCACGCCGGCGGGCGAGCGGGTGATCGGGTCGTGGCAGGCCGGTGAGCCCGAGGCCGCCTTCGCCCAATTCGGACGCCGATTCGACGACCTGTCCACCGAGGTCGATCTGCTGGAGCGCCGGTTGGCATCGGGGACCGGCGACGCGCGCAAGATCAAGAGCACCGCCGCCGGGCTGGCGGAGGGCCTCGCGACCGCCGCGGTGCTCGGCGACGTCGACGCGGTGGCGGCGCGGCTTGCGGCCATCCGGGACCACGCCGAGCAGACCGCGCAGGCGGAGAGGGCCCGCCGGGAGCAGCGTCGCGCCGAGCAGATCGCCCGCAAGGAGGCACTGGCCGCCGAAGCCGAAGACCTGGCTACCAACTCGATGCAGTGGAAGGCCGCCGGGGACCGGTTGCGGGCGATCCTCGAGGAGTGGCGAACGATTTCGGGCGTCGACCGCAAGACCGACGACGCGCTATGGAAGCGGTACTCGGCGGCCCGGGAGACGTTCAACCGCCGCC
>JAFARC010000009.1 GCA_019245755.1 Mycobacteriaceae bacterium
GTCCACCGCGGCGAGACCGCGATCGACCCTGGAATGGCCGCCCGCGCCGTGGACACCGCCGCCCGGCTGCAACGCGACGAATTCTGGCCGGGCGCCCGGCAAGGGCTTACCCAACGGGAAAGCGAGATCCTGTCGTATGTTGTGAACGGCCTGTCCAACCGGGGCATCGCCACCAAGCTCGTGATCGGCGACGAAACGGTGAAAAGCCACCTGCGCTCGATCTACCGCAAGCTCGGCGTCACCGACCGCACCGGCGCGGTCGCGATGGCGCTGCGCGAAGGCATCTACCAATGACTCCCCGGGTGCGGCCCAACGCCGTCCGCGACGTCGTCGACGCCGACCGCGAACTCGCGCTGCTGCGCGAACTGATCCAGGCGGCCTCCAGCGGACCGGGAGTCGAGCCGCTCGCGGCCGCCGCGGCCCGGATGATCACCGAGGCGACCGGCACCGACGTCTGCTTCGTGCACGTGCTCGACGACAGCGACCGCTCGCTCACGCTCACCGGTGCCACGCCACCGTTCGACAGCGAGGTCGGCAAAATCCGCCTTCCGCTGGGGGCGGGGATCTCGGGCTGGGTGGCCAGCCATCGCGAGCCGGTGGTGATCAGCCACGACAAGGAAGCCGATCCGCGATATCTGCCGTTTCAGTCGCTGCGCGGACGGGATTTCACGTCAATGGTGTCGGTGCCGATGGAAACCGACCCGGGCGGGTTGGTGGGCGTGCTCAACGTCCACACCGTGCAGCGGCGCGAGTTCACCGAGGGCGACGTGGAGCTACTGCTGGTGATCGGCCGGCTGATCGCCGGCGCACTGCACCAGGCGCGGCTGCACCGCCAGCTGGTCGCGCGGGAACGCGCCCACGAGAATTTCGTCGAGCAGGTTATCGAAGCGCAGGAGATCGAGCGCCGGCGGCTGGCCGCGGACATTCACGACGGCATCTCGCAACGGCTGGTCACGCTGTCCTACCGGCTCGACGCGGCGCGACGGGCGGTCGGCGAGAACCCCGCCACCGTCGCCGAGCAGCTGGCGAAGGCCCGCGAGCTGGTGGAGTTGACGCTGCAGGAGGCGCGGGCGGCGATCGGCGGGCTGCGCCCGCCGGTGCTCGACGATCTGGGCCTGGCCGGCGGTCTGGCCAGCCTGGCCCGATCCATCCCACAGATCGACCTCGACGTCGAGTTGGCCGACGCGCGGCTGCCCGACCACATCGAGATGGCGCTGTATCGCATCGCGCAGGAATGCCTGCAGAACGTCGTCAAGCATGCCAGGGCGTCGAAGGCGAAGCTGACCTTCACCGTCGACGAAGACACCGCGCGGCTGGAAATCGTCGATGACGGGATGGGTTTCGACACGTTCGAACATCCGCTCGGCGGCGACGAGATGGGCGGCTACGGCCTGCTGTCGATGGCCGAGCGCGCGGAAATCGTCGGCGGGCGGCTGAACATCCGTTCGCGCCCCGGTTCAGGAACCGCGGTCACCGCGACGATTCCGCTGCCATCAGAAGTCACCCGCGCCGCGGCGGAGCGTCTCGATTGACGACACCAGTGCGCGGGACTGTTCATCGGACAGGCCGATGTCGGCGAACACCTGGCTGTTCAGCGTGACGGTGGCGTCCTCGACCGTCGAGCGGCCGATGTCGGTGATCCGCACCAGCGTGGTGCGGCCGTCGGTGGGATGGGGCAGCCGCTCCACCAGGCCGGCCTCCTCCAACCGCCGGATCGCGTGCGTGACGCTGGTGACATGCACCTGCAGCCGATCGGAGGCCTTGGTGATCGGCAACGCGCCGGAACGACTGAACGCCAGCAGTCGCAACAACTCGAACCGCGAGAAGCTCAAATCGTAGCGCCGCAACGCGTTCTCCACCCGCGCCAGCAGGATCTGGTGGGCCCGCATCACCGACGTGACCGCGACCATCCCGTCCGCGACGTCGCCCCAGCCCGACCGTTCCCAGTTCTCGCGTGCCTGGGCGATCGGATCACGCTTGTCGGACTGCGGCGGCTGTGAGCACACGGCCCCTTCATACCGCACGTGCGCCGCGGGCAGGTCAACGTCGCACGTTTTGCTGCGAATGCGTCACCGCCGCCAGCACCGCGCGGGTGGAGGCACGGCCGCCCACCGTGATCCGCACCCCCCCGTCGACGTAGTGGCGAACCTGCACCCCGGCCTTGTCGAACACCTGGTGCCAGGGCCGCCCGGCCGCCGGCAGATACATGAAGTTGGCGTGCCCGTCCGTGCAGTAGATCCCCATCGCCCGCAGCCGCCGACCGAGGTATCGACGCTCCGCGGTGATCAGCCGGATTCGTTGGCGCAGTTGGGCATCCGCGTCATAGGAGGCAGCTACCGCCACCGCGCCGGTGCTGCTGACACCGAAGGGCAGCTGCATTTTCCACAGCGTGCGGGCCAGGTCGGGAGCACCGAATCCGTATCCGACCCGCAGGCCGGCCAGGCCGTAGGCCTTCGAGAAGGTCCGCAGCACCACCACGTTCGGGAAGCGCCGGACAAGTTCGGCCGCGTCGAGCCGGTGCTCGGGTGCGACGAACTCGATGTATGCCTCGTCGAGCAACACCACGGTGTCGCCGGGCACCCGACGCAGCAAGCGCTCCACGTCCGCCACGGACTCCAGCGTGCCCGTCGGGTTGTGCGGGCGGCACAGCACCACGACGCGGGCGTCGGAAGCGGCGTCGGCCATCGCGCCCAGGTCGTGATGGCCGTGCTCGTCCAGCGGCACCGTCACCGCAACCAGACGGGCCATTTGGGCGAAGATCGGATACCCGTCGAACGTCGGCGAGGTCAGCACCATCCGGTCGCCGGGGCTGGTCACCGCGTGCAGCACCTGCAGGATCACGCCCGTCGCGCCCTGCCCGAGCACCACCTGCTCATCGCGCACCCCGATGCGGCCGGCGATCAGCCTGCGCATTCCCTCGGGCAGGAACTCCGGATACCGGTTGGCGGCGTCGATCGACTCCACCAGCGCCGCACGCACCGATGGGAGCGGCGGGAACGGGCTCTCGTTGAGTGACAACGCGAACGGATCGACGGCATCCGGGAGTGCGCCGAGCACCTCAGCGGCGATCGACGCGGCCTGGCTGGGAGCGCCCATCAGCCCCGGCCGCCCCATCGCACCGCGGCGGCGCCGGCGAAGTCGCCGGCGTGCGCGAACGCCGCCATCATCACCACGTCACCGCCGGCAAGCTGGCCCTCGGTGATCGCGCGGTCGAGGTTGACCGGGATACCTGCCGCGAACAGGTTGCCGCATTCGTCAAAGGTGTCGCGGTGACGCTGGATCGGCAGCTCCAACGCCTCCCGCCAGTTGCGCAGGAAAACGCGGTTGGGCTGGTTGGTGACCAGCAGGTCGAGATCCTTGGATTTCACGCCGATGCGGTCGCAGACCGCCAGCGCCACCTCGGGCACCTGCCGGTTGCCGCGGGCGAGCACCTTGGTGATCTTGGCTTCGGTGAACCCGATGCAGCCCTCGCCGGGGCCTGGCTGCCACCACTTGCGCGGCGGGTCGACCGCGATCGTCATGTCGCCGGCGTATTCGCCGTAGGTGCGGCATTCGACGTCGAGTATCGGTGACTGGTCGGACACGGTCACCAGGCCCACGGCGGCGCCGTCACCGGGCACCGACGCCTGCGCCCTGCGCCGCACACCGGGCTGGTCGAAGATCTGTCCCGCCGCATTCTGGGCGATCGCGATGAGCGCCGTCCGGCCCTGGCCGGCGGCCAGTAGTTGACGGGCGACGTTGAGCGCCAACACGAACGCCGCACAGCCGCCGTTGTGCAGGTCGAGCACCCAGTTGGGCTTCATGCCAAGCCGGTGGGCCATGCCCCCGCCGCCGCCGTAGAACGGCATGTCGGGCATCTGGGTGTGGGTGATCAACACATCGACGTTCGCGATGGTGTCGTGGCCGTGACGCTCGATGAGTCCCCGGGCGGCGCGTTCGACCATGTCGATCGCCGTCTCGTCGTCGGCGACGTGGTGGCGGAACTTCGGCGCCCGGAACATCAGGTTGTCGCGAAGTTCGTCGGAGCCGGCGAAGTGCGCGTAGTACTGCGTCCCGATCGGTTCACCGGGCAGGTAGGTGGAGACGTCGATCAGGCTGACCGTGGGTGCGCTCATCGCGGTGCTCATCTCATCCAGGCCGGGGTGACCGGCAGGCCGTTGCGGTGGCGGTATTCGGCGATCGCCTTGAGGTTTCTCAACTCGAGGGCGTGCCCGGCGCCGAACATGTCCCAGAAATCACCCACCCAGACGGGCCGCTGCGGCGGCGCCGTCTCCGGATAGGGGTTGTGGTCATAGAACGGGTGATGACAGTTGGTCCACAACACCACCGACCCGGGACGGTCCAGCACCGTGTGCGCGTCGAGCACGCGCATCAGATAAACCATCCACAGGTGTTTGCCCTGGTCCCATGCGCAGTGATAGTCCACCGTCCGCGCTTGTGCATTGGCAATCGTGCGGGTGTAGATCGTGGTCTCGGAACCCAGCCGGTCCCGCGCCAACCACAACCCCGGCTCATCGGTGGGCTCGAAGCCGCGCAGACTGTACGTCCACTCCTCCAGGCTGCGGGTGTCGGCCATGTAGTCGAACAATTCATCGGGCGGGCAATCGACGTAGCCGTTGACCGTGCAGTATTGGCCGAACACCTGGTCATGCGGATACACCGACCGCATCATCTCCAGAATGATCGGGGTCGCCGCCTCCCGCGGCGACGTCTCGATGCGGATCAGTCCATCAATCGGCTCGGCGGAGCAGCTGTGGGTAGCGATGTCCTCAAGGGCGGGCAGCGACATCAGGCCGGTTCTCCTTCGTGAGTGGATACTTCTTGGCGGCAACGACTTTCGTGGCGGCGGTGCCGAGAAAGTGCAAAAACGGCGGGATCTCGTCCGATGAGCATTCGATGCTGACGACGGACGGGCCGTCGACGTCGATCGCGGTCATCAGGGCTTGCGGCAGATGGCCGATGTCCGCCACATCGGCCGACGCCAGGCCGGGAAACATGGTGGCCAGGCCGGCGCCCAGGCGGCTTGGCCCGAATCGGTTGTAGCTGTAGAGGTCGTCGTAGAACAGCTGCTCGCGGGTCACGCACATCGCGTGGGCGTGGTTGTCCAACAACACGAACGTCACCGGCAGCCGGTACTGGACCGCGGTGTGGATCTCCATGCCGTGCATGTAGAACGCACCGTCGCCGGCGATCACCACGGTGCGCCGGCGCCTGGCGAAGGCCATGCCCAAACCGGCGCCAAAGCTGTAGCCCATGCCGCCCATGCCCAGCGCCACCACGAACCGTCCGTCGCGTCGCACCGGTAGGTAGTGGATCGCGGCCGCGCCGGTGTTGCCGGCGTCGACGACGATGTCGACGCCATCGGGCAGTGCGCGATCCAGCGCGACCATCGCGTCCCGATAGCGGACCCCGGGGCCGTCGAACGCCGGCGGGACGAGCTCGCGGCGCGGCACCAGGTCCGGGACGCGCATGCCGGTGGGCCGGCCGCCGCCGGTCAGCGCCAACGTCAGCAGCGTCAGCGAGCCGCGCAGGTCATCGGTGTGCACATGGGTGCAGGGCAGAAACGGGACCGCCGACCCGATCGACACGACCGGCAGCTTCGCCAGCGCGTCGTCCAAGCCGGCGCGTGCGGTCACGGATAGTCGCGTCCCCACCACCAGGCACAAGTCACTGCCGTGCAGCGCCTCGACCACGCCGGGGTGGCCCATCACGCCGGTCACCCCCAGACCCGACGACGAGCCCGCACCCGGTGTGCCGGCCACATCCTTGGCATCGGGCACGGTCGCGATACGGGCCCGCAACAGTGCCCGCAGCTGTTCGAGCTCCGCGCGTGCGTCGTCGCGGGCGACCTGCTCCCCGGCGATGATCGTGATCGGTCCCCGCACCCGGCGCAGAGCCTGGGCGATCGGATACGGATCGCCGACTTGGGGCCGCACGTGATCGAGCTCGCCGGCGTGGTGGCCGTTGACCCCGACCTGGGCCTGTTGGACGTCCTTGGGCAGCAACAGCACAGCGGGGCCACCGCTCCTCGCCGCCGCGATCGCCCTGGGCAAGGCGGTGACGACGTCGTGGCGCCGCGTCACCCGTTCGCAGTACAGCGACACCGCCGAAAAGAGTGCCTGCCCGTCGAGCGAGCCGTTGAGCCCGCTGGTGTCCTGGAAGCTGCCCCGACCGTCCAGCGTGGTCGGCGCCTGTCCAACCAGGGCCAGCACCGGCACCCGGCTGGCGAGTGATTCGCCCAGTCCGGCAATCAGGTTCAGGCAGCCCCCGCCGGACGTCGACGCGACCACACCAAGGCCGGCGCCGCTGCGGCTGTAGCCGTCGGCCATCGTGGCCGCCGAAAACTCGTGCTTGGCAAGTACCGCGGTGATGTCACTGCGAAAATGTGCGGCGTCGTAAAGGTCTTCGATGTTCGCGCCGTCGACCCCGAAGATGTGCCCGACCCCGATGGCGACCAGATGCTCGACGATGTGATCGACCACCCGGTGTTGTCTCGCCATGTACCCACCTGCCTTGTCCGCTGCCTGTTGACACGACCGGCGGGTAGCTTCGGTTCACGGCTTAAGAAATCAGGCACTGTGAGCCAGCACTCATCGGCTGCTGGCGGACGACCAGCCCTCAGAGGCTGCGCTGCAGCAGCACTTCCCCGTTGTCCGCGGAGATGATCTGCACCGCCGCGATCTGATCCATCGGCATCGAGGTGGCGCCACCAGGTGTCGCGGTGACCCCGGTCAGCGCGACCCAGGTCGCCAACTGGGCTCGGCTGCCGTCACGGCCAAGCACCACCATCGCCAACTTGTCGCCGGCGGCGTCGTCGTCTTCGTGGCCGGCACTCTCGGGCCACACGCCGTAGGTGCACGTCATGTCGATGCGGGTGCCCCACCCGTGGCTGCTGAGGCTGACACTGGCGGTCAACCCGTTCGGCGTCACGCGGGTCATCGGCAGGGCCACCGACTGCGCCTGCGCCGGAGGCGCAGGGGTCGGGATCGCCGGGTTGGAGCGCAACGCGACGACGGCACCGAGCATCAGGACCGCGGCGGCCGTGGCAGCGACCGTCCACGTCATCAGCCGAGACCGGCGGCGCCGGTGGCTCACCTTGGCCAGCAGCGACGTCAGCAACTGAGGCCGTAGCGGCGGCGCACTCGCGGCTTGACCGCCCTCGTCGATGTCCGCGACATCGTCGCGGCCGAGCGCAGACAGCAACGCCGGCATGCCGCCGAGTTCGGCCACCGACTCCCGGCAGGGCGCGCACCTCGTCAGGTGCGCCTCGTATTCGCGCCGGTCGGCACCCGAGAGGGAGCCCAGCACGTAGGCGGCATCCCACAGCGCGTATTCGTCGTAGTCTCCCATCGACGACAGCCCCCCTCGGAAGGGCGCGGCGGACCCACCGCCCGTCCTGCCCTGGCCGGTCATCGCGTCACCCCCATCTCCTGGAGTGTGAGCCGCAGCGCGCGCACGGCGTAATGCAACCTCGACTTGACGGTGCCCTCGGCGATGTCCAGGTCCGCGGCGATCTGGGCGGTCGACCAACCCAGGTAGTAGGAGCGGCGGATCACCGCCCGATGCTCGGAGGACAGCTGGGCCATGGCGTCACCGATCAGCAGCCGGTCGAGGGCCGAATCCACTTCGTCGGGTCCGGCACGCTCCGGGGTACCGCTCCCGTCGAGGGTCCCGACTTCGTTGCGAAATCGCGCGCTGCGGCGTTCGTCGATGATCATGTTGCGGGCGACGGTGAACAACCAGGCCCGCGCCGAGCGTTCGCTGTCGTCGGCGACCTCGGGGTGCTGCCAGGCCCGCAGCAGCGTCTCTTGGACCACGTCCTCCGCCCGTGCCTGATCACCGGTGAGCCGCAGGGCGTAGCGCCACAGTGCCGCCGCGTGCTGGTCGTAGAGCACGCGCATCAACTCGGTCTCCTGCGCGGCCTGACCGCCGATGCTCGGTATCGGGTTCCTCATCACCGACCTCCCGGTGGTGACACGAATGAGCCGCTCAGTTAGTTCACAGGGCGCTTCTCGGGTGAATGATCACGCCGTCAGGATCCGAGGTAGGTCCTCCGTCACGGCGACACTGTGCTCCCAGTGTGCCGCGCGGGAGCCGTCAGAGGTAGCCACCGTCCACTGGTCGTCGAGAATGACCGTCTTGGTGGACCCCAGGGTGAGCATCGGTTCGATCGCCAGGACCGAGCCGGGCGCCAGCAGCGGACCGCGCCCCGGAGCTCCCTCATTGGGCAGAAACGGGTCCATGTGCATCTGCCTGCCGATGCCGTGGCCACCGTAGCCTTCGACGATGCCGAAAGAGCGGCCGAAGCGCCGTTCGCCGGCCCGCGTGGCCTGCTCGATCGCATGTGAGACGTCCGTGAGGCGGTTGCCGGGTCGCATCGCGGCGATGCCGGCCGCCAGGGCCTCCTCGGCCACCTGCGACAGGGCCGCGTCCACCGGGATCAGGCTGCCGACGCCGAACGTGATCGCGGAGTCGCCGTGCCAGCCCTCGACGATCGCGCCGCAGTCGATCGACACGAGGTCGCCGGGCGCCAGGAGCTCGGACGCCGACGGGATGCCGTGCACCACCTTGTCGTTGACCGACGCGCAGATCGTTGCCGGATAGCCGTGGTAGCCGAGGAACGATGGGATGCCGCCGCCGTCGCGGATCACGGACTCGGCGACCTCGTCCAGGGTCAGCGTGGACACACCGGGGACTGCCATCCGCCGGACGGCGACGAGTGCGGCGGCCACCAGCGACCCCGCCGCTGCCATTGCATCCAGTTCACCGGCGCTGCGCTGCGCGACCACTTTGCGGTTCCGCAGCCCCGGCAGGGCGATCACGCTAGCGGCCCAGGGCCGCTACGGCGCGCGCGAAGACCTCGTCGAAGCTGCCTACCGCGTCGACGGGCCTGAGGACGTTACGGTAGTAGTGCAGAAGCGGCGCCGTCTCGTCGCGGTAGACGTTCATCCGGTTGTGGATGATCTCTTCGGTGTCGTCGTCACGTCCGCGGTCCTTGAGCCGTTCGAGCAGCTCCTGCTCGCAGACCTGAAACTCCAGCACCGCGTCGACCTTGGCGTTGCGGGCCTCAAGCATGCGTTGCAAAGCCTTGGCCTGGTCGACCGAACGCGGATAGCCGTCCAGGATGAAGCCGTCGCCGGCATCTGACTGGCTGATCCGATCCTCCACCAGCTTGTTGGTCAACTCCGAGGGCACCAGGTCGCCGGCATCGAGGTACCGCTTGGCCTCCAGGCCCAGCTCGGTGCCGTCCTTGATGTTCTGCCGGAACAGCTCGCCGGTGGAGATCTGCGGGATCTGAAGCTTCTCGGCGAGCTTCGCCGCCTGGGTGCCCTTTCCGGCGCCAGGCGGCCCCAGCAAAACAACTCTCACTTCAGGAACCCTTCATAGTTGCGCTGCATGAGCTGGCTTTCGATCTGTTTGACCGTATCCAAACCAACCCCGATCATGATCAGAACCGCGGTACCCCCAAACGGCAAGTTCTGGACGCCGCCGGTATTGCCGATCTCGAGGAAAAGATTGGGCAGCACCGCGATCACACCGAGGTAGATCGAGCCGGGAAGGGTAATCCGGTTCAGCACATAGCGCAGGTAATCCGCGGTCGGCTTTCCGGGCCGGATCCCGGGAATGAAGCCGCCGAACTTCTTCATCTCGTCGGCACGCTCGTCGGGGTTGAAGGTGATCGACACGTAGAAGTACGTGAAGAAGATGATCAGCCCGAAGTAGACCCCGATGTACACCCAGTTGCTCGGGTCCGACAAATAGCTGCCGACGAATTTGTCCCACCAGCTGTTGCCCGGTGTCGAGCTGCCGCTGCGGATCAGCTGGGTGATCAGGTGCGGGATGTAGATCAGCGACGACGCGAAGATGACCGGGATGACGCCCGCCTGATTCACCTTCAAGGGCAGGTAGGTCGACGTCCCGCCGTACATGCGCCGGCCCACCATCCGTTTGGCGTACTGAACCGGGATCCGGCGCTGGCCCTGCTCGACGAAGACAACTCCGACAATGATGATCAGCGCCGCAACGCAGACCGCGGCAAACACCAGGCCACCACGGGTGTCGAGGATCGTCTTGCCTTCACCGGGGATGCGGGCGGCGATCCCGGCGAAGATCAGCAGCGACATGCCGTTGCCGATGCCCCGCTCGGTAACAAGTTCACCCATCCACATCACCAGGGCCGCGCCTGCGGTCATCACAAGCACGATGACGACCAGCGTGAAGATCGACTGGTCGGCGATGATGTCCAGATTGCAGCCCTGCAGCAGGCCGCCGTTGGCGGCCAGCGCCACGATGCTGGTGGCCTGCAGGATCGCCAACGCGATCGCCAGGTAGCGGGTGTACTGCGTCATCTTGGCCTGGCCGGACTGGCCTTCCTTGCGCAGCTGCTCGAACCGCGGGATGACCACGGTCAGCAGCTGCACGATGATGCTGGCCGTGATGTAGGGCATCACTCCCACGGCGAACACCGTCAGCTGCAACAGCGCCCCGCCGGAGAACAGGTTGATCAGCGAGTAGATCTGCGCGGCCTGTCCCCCGCTGACCTGCTGGATGCACTTGTGCACGTTGCCGTAGTTGACGCCGGGTGACGGCAGCGAGGCGCCGAGCCGGTACAGGATGACGATCCCGAGTGTGAACAGGATTTTTCTGCGCAGGTCGGCTGTCCGCAGTGATGAGATGAAAGCCGAGAGCACTCTTCCTCCTGCGCAGCCGCGAGCTGGTCCGCGGCGTGCCGATGGGCTGGTTTGGCGCCAGCGTCGGGTTGGGTCGGTGTCGCGCTGACCCGCCGCAGGTCCACGGCGCATGTCAGGCGTTAAACAGTCTACGAGAGTAACAGTTGACGCAGAAATCGGGAGTTAGCCGCTTTGAACCTGCGCCGCGACGGCCGCAAGGTTTCACGCGTACAGTCGACGGTGCTCGTTACATCAACTAAGTATCGGACTCGGTAACTCGAGCCGTCATCTCAAGGTGAGAGGTCACAAAAATGGCGCGCACCGACAACGACACCTGGGACCTCGCGTCCAGCGTCGGGGCCACCGCGACGATGGTGGCAGCATCGCGCGCGCTGGCGTCGCGCGCACCCGACCCGCTGATCAGCGATCCGTACGCGCAAGCTCTCGTGGAAGCGGTGGGCATCGACGCGCTGGCCCGCCTGGCGCGCGGCGAGCTGGACCCGGCGGCCGTCGCCGCCGACCCGAAGCGGGCAGCGCGGATGAGCGATCACATGGCGGTCAGGACGAAGTTCTTCGACGACTTCTTCCTCGACGCCGCGGCCGCCGGGATCCGTCAGGCGGTGATCCTTGCTTCCGGGCTCGACGCGCGCGCCTATCGCCTCCCCTGGCCGGCCGGCACCATCGTCTACGAGATCGATCAGCCGCAGGTCATCGACTTCAAGACCCAGACGCTGGCTCGCCTGGGCGCCGGTGCAACCGCGGAACGCCGGACCGTCGCCATCGACCTGCGCGACGACTGGCCGACCGCAGTCAAGGCGGCGGGGCTGGACCCCGACGCGCCGACGGCGTGGAGCGCCGAAGGGCTGCTGGGCTACCTGCCACCCGAGGCTCAGGACCGGTTGCTGGACCACGTCACGGCGCTGTCCGCCGAGGGCAGCCGGTTCGCCACGGAAACCGTCGCCGACCTGAACGAGCGCGACGAGGACGCGATCAGGGAGCGGATGGAGCAGGTCTCGGCGCGCTGGCGCGATCACGGCTTCGACTTGGACATGACGAGCCTGATGTACTTCGGCGACCGCAACGAGGCGGCGGCCTACCTCGCCAGCCACGGCTGGGAGACGACCGGCAGCAGCAGCAAAGAGCTGGTCACCAAGTACGGCCTGGAGCCGCTGCCTGACGAGACGTTGCCGTTCGGCGACATCATCTACGTCAGCGCAACCCTGAAGTAAGACGAACACCATGGCGCGAACCGATGACGACAGCTGGGATCTGGCTTCGAGTGTCGGAGCGACGGCGACGATGGTCGCCGCGGCCCGGGCGCTCGCGAGCAAGGAGCCGGCGCCGCTGATCGCAGACCCGTTCGCCGAGCCGCTGGTCAAGGCGGTCGGCATGGAGTTCTTCAGCCGTCTGGTGAACGGCGAGCTGACGGCGTCGGAGATCGACGACGACGCAGAATTCACCATCGTGCGGATGGTTCAGATGATGGCGGTGCGCACCCGCTTCTTCGACGATTTCTTCACCGAGTCGGGCCGGGCGGGTGTCCGGCAGGCGGTGATCCTTGCCGCCGGGCTGGATTCGCGTGCGTTCCGGCTGGACTGGCCGGCAGGCACCGTCGTCTACGAGGTCGACATGCCCGAGGTGATCGAGTTCAAGACCAGGACGCTGGCCGGGCTGGGCGCCCAGCCGACCGCGCAGCGTCGCACCGTCGCGGTCGACCTGCGTGACGACTGGCCGACTGCGCTGCGGCGCAGCGGTTTCGACAACGCGTCGCGGACCGCATGGAGCGCCGAGGGCTTACTGATGTATCTGCCACCAGAAGCTCAGGACCGGCTGTTCGACAACATCACCGCGCTGAGCGCATCCGGCAGCCGGCTGGCCACCGAATACCACCCGGATCCGAGCGCCGTGGTCAATCCCCGCACGACGGCGATGGCCAGCAAGTGGAGTGAGTACGGGTTCGACGTCGACCTGCAGGCGCTGTGGTACACCGGCGAGCGAAACCACGTCGTCGAGTACCTGGCCGACCGCGGCTGGGAGGTGTCCGCCCAGACCCGCGCCGAGCTGTTCGTCGCCGCCGGCCTGGCCCTGCCCGAGGGCGATGCGGTGCGCAACTCGATCGCGGTGAACGCGACAAAGAAGTAGCAGCGGTGCTGAATAGCCGATCAGAACCGGTAATCGCCGAGCAGCAGCGCCGCCGCGCCGTCGAATGTGCGGGCAGTGGTGTCGAGCGCATGGGTGAGCGAACGGCCGACGAGGGCGACGACCGCCTCGGGCAGTGACGCCGCCGCGGGTTGCGACGAGAGCCGCGGGCGCAGCAGTTCGAGCAGCGACGATCCCGGGTAGCCGACGATTCGCACGTCTTCGTCCACGTCGAGACCGGCCAGGATCTTCGCGCGGGCAATCGCGGTGCGCAGCCCCCCCAACTCGTCGACGAGGCCGCGCTCGAGCGCGTCGGCGCCGGTCCAGACCCGTCCCCGGGCCACCGCATCGACGTCCGCGACGGGCATGCCGCGCCCGTCGGCGACCCGGCGCACGAAGTCCTGGTAGAACAAATCGGCTTCGGCCTCGACCTGGGCGTGCTGTTCGGGCGTGAACGGCGCGTTGGTGGACCAGGCGTCGGCATTCGCGTTGGTGCGCACCGCATCCGAGCCGACTCCGAGGCGCTCCTTGAGGCCCCGGGCCACCAGCTTGCCGGTCACCACACCGATCGAGCCGGTGATCGTGCCCGCGTTGGCGACGATCGTGTCGGCACCCACCGACACGTAGTAGCCGCCGGAGGCCGCTACGGCGCCCATCGACGCGACGACCGGCTTACCGCCGTCGCGGATCCTGCCGACCTCACGCCAGATGGTTTCGGACCCGGTGACCGATCCACCGGGGCTGTCGACGCGCAGCACCACCGCGACCACCGCGTCGTCGGCGGCGGCTTCCCGCAAGCCCGCGGCGATGGTGTCGCCGCCGGCGCTGCCGGCGCCCAGCGGCAGCACCTGCGGACCTCCACGTCCGCTGACGATCGGGCCGGCCACCGTGACGACCGCGATGGTGGGTCTGGCTTTGCGGCCCGGTACCGGCGGCGTCGGGAGAGCCGGGCGGCTGGCCTTCGCGTACCGGGCCAGGTAGAGCCGCGGGGGCTTGTCGTCGGTGCGGGTGTAGGTCTGCGGCGACACGCCTTCGACGCCGACGAGTTCGGCCATGCGCGCATACGCCTGGTCTCGAAAGCCCACCCGGTCGACGAGGCCGCCGCCGAGGGCATCGTCGCGCAGCAGCGGCGCCCGGTCGGCCAGCGCGTCGACCGCAGCCGGCTGAAGGCCGCGGGACTCGGCGACCGCCTGCCACACCTGACCGTGCAGGCTTTCCAGCAGCCTGGCGTCGGCCTCGCGGTGCGCGTCGGTGTAGCTGTCCTGGGTGAAAAGGTTTGCCGCGGATTTGTATTCGCCGCGGGCCACGAACTGCGCTTCGACGCCGGCCTTGTCGAGCGCGCCGCGCAGAAAAAGCGCGTTGGTGGCGAAGCCGACGAGCCCGACGGTGCCCGACGGCTGCATCCAGACCTCGCCGAACGCCGAGGCCAGGTAATAGGACAGGGTGCCGGGGTAGGTTTCCGCCCATGCCAGCGACGGCTTGACAGCGGTGAACGCCGCGATGGCCGCGCGCAACTCCTGCACCGGCCCGGCGGGGGCCGCGGCCAGCTGAACCCGGGCGATCAGGCCTGCCACCCGCGTGTCGCCGGCGGCACGGTGGATCGCGGCAACCGCGTCGCGCAGCAGCAGTGGCCGGCCACCACCGGAAATGATCGCGAACGGGTCGAAGCCGCCGGTTTCCGGCGGCACCGACAGCAGCTCGAATTCGAGCACACAGCCGTTCGGCACGCCGTGATGGCGTGCGGTGTCGACGCGTCGCACCAGCGCGCGCACGTCGTCGATCCCAGGGATGGCGGGCGAGAAAGCGAACATGCTTGCGAGCCTACCGATGGCGGCGGTGCGGCGGAGCGGCCTAGGTTGGTCTGATGAAGTTTTCGATTTCCATCCCCCAGCGCGACGCGAGTGGCTTCCAGGTCGAGGAGCTGCGCGCGTATCTGGCCCGGGCCGAGGAACTCGGCTTCGAAGGGGGCTGGGTGCTGGAACAAGTCGTCGGTCCGGCGCCGCTGATCGCGCCGTTGGAACTGCTCTCGTGGGCGGCGGCGTGCACCACGCGGTTGCGGCTGGGGGTCGCGGTGATCATCGCGTCGTTGCACGACCCGCTACAGCTGGCCGCCGCGGCGACCGCCGTGGACCGACTCAGCCACGGGCGGCTGGACTTCGGCGTGGCACCGGGCGGCGGCTTCCGGCCGTTCGCGGCTTTCGGGGTCGAGAAAGCCACGTTCATCGCAAGCTTCACCGAAGGACTGCAACTGATGAAGGCGGCCTGGTCGGATGAGCCGAAAGTGACGTTCCACGGGCGCTTTCGCGACGTGGACAACCTTTTCATCCAGCCCAAGCCGGTGCAGCGCCCGCATCCGCCGATCTGGTTCGGCGGCAACGCGCCCTCCGCCCTGGCCCGGGCCGTACGGCTGGGCGATGCGTTCATGGGTGCCGGGTCCGCCACCACGACCAGCTTCGCCACCGCGGTCCAGACGTTGCGCGGGGCGCTGGCGGACCAGGGTAAGGACCCGGCGGGGTTCACCATCGGCAAGCGCGTGTACCTGATCGTCGACGACGACGCGTTACGCGCCCGCGAACGCGTGGTCGCGGGGCTGCACCGGATTTACGGCCAGATGCGCGGCATTGAAGACGTTCCGATATCGGGCAAGCCCGACGACGTGGCGCACGGGCTGCGCGAGATAATCGACGCCGGCGCCGAGATCGTGCTGCTCAACCCGGTCGGCGAGGACGTCGCCGAAGACCGCGAGCAGATGGAACGCCTTGCCGCGGATGTGATCCCGCGGTTGTG
>JAFARC010000044.1 GCA_019245755.1 Mycobacteriaceae bacterium
AACAGACGGTTGGGTGCTGTCACCCGCCAGCGTCGACCCACCAGGTCGGGCGCGCGGGCCGCGGTCGGGTCCGGCTCGGTAGTGCGCGGGGTGCGCCGCGCTCGGCTCACTCCGTGCCAGCCGTAGGCGCGCATAATCCGCTCCACCGTGCACCGGGCCACCGGGATGCCCTGGCGCTGCAGGTGAGCCCACACCTTCAGGCTGCCGGACAGCGACTCCGGCGGGCGTTTGCCCTTCTCGTTGGGCTCGTAGATCCCGGCCAGAATCTCGGTGATCGTGGCATCCCACAACGCGCGCTTCGACGGCGCTGCGCTTCGGTGCGCCCAATAGGTGCGCAGGGCAATCTGCACACCGCGGACGGCCAGCGCCCGACAGATCGGTACGACCCCGTAAGCGTGCTTGTTTTCGTCGATGAATTTACAGATCAGCGGTGTCGCGGGTCGTACTCCCGCGCGAAGAAACCCGTTGCGGCCTTGAGGATTTCGACAGTCGCCTCAAGCTCGCGACATTTGCGGCGTAGCTCACGGAGCTCGCGCGCGGCATCGGTCGTCATGCCTGGTGCTTCACCGGCGTCCACCTCGGCCTGGCGCACCCACTTGCGTAACCTCTCCGCGCTCATCCCCAACCGCGTCGAGATCGCCCTCATCGCCGCCCACTCGGTCTCATAGTCGCCGGCATGCTCGCGCACCAACCGCACCGCCCGCGCCTTGGTGTTCTCGTCGCACCTGCTCGCCATCGCGCCATCCTGCCCTCAACAGAAGGTGCGCACGAAACCCGGGACGGTTCTGGCCCGAATCCAGGTTTGTCAACAACCATATGCGGATCGGGGGGCCAGCGGGTCACGGTGCCCGATCGGCGAAGTCCAAAGCCGCCGGCCCGAACGTACGGAGGGCCGACGCAATGCTCTCACCAGGTCACGACCCGGGTGGGACCAGCGACGGGTTTCCCACGCCGATCGTGATTTCCGGGGACGCGGAGGGGTCGAGCCAGTTCAGCACAGAGCGCATCTCGTCTCGGCCGATGGCCACACATCCCCAGGTGGGCTTGCCATCGGTCACGTGGAGAAAGATCCCGGCCACCCGTCCCGGGATGCGTTGCTGGTTTACCGCGATGTCGACGGCGTAGTCGTAGACGGGACCAGAGTCGTAGAGGTTTTCCGCGATCGACGAGGGACTGGCAGATCCACGCACATGGGTGTTGTAGGTAGGTGATCCAGCGTCCTCGTCCCACCAGTCCTGGTCAGTGGCCTGGAAGTAAGGCATCTTGGTGCCGGGATTGGGTTGGCGACCGAAGGCTTGGTCGAACGTGAACGTTCCCTCGGGAGTGCGATGGACACCGTCAGCAGGGGCGCCGACACCGAGCTCGCCCACCTTGGCGGGCGTCGGTCCCAGGACCACCTTCCATTTTGGACCGATCCGCTGGAAGGCGGTGAGGGTTCCTGTTGTCGCGTTAGCGGCGGGCACGGCGATGACGATCCACTGCGCGGGCTGGCCGGCGAGGGAAGTCGCGGGGTCCGCCGTCGCGGGGACAGCGGGCGGCAGGCTCAGGAGCGCCAACCCAAGCAGCCCCAGTGTCTTGGGCAATTTCACAGGCACCTCGGGGTTGGGACTGAGCAATCGCATCCGAAAGTGCCTTCATAGTAACCGGATGCTTCAGCAGAATCGGGTCAGCGAAATGCCGTCACCCACAAAAGACTGGAGCGCCACCGAGTGAGTGTTGAACGCTTGATGGTCAGCGCCGGCGCCCGGTCATGCACTCAACCTCTTTGGCGCCCGCCATAGTTATGTTCCGCGCGGCATCAGGATTCGCGCCGGGGATCTCCCCACTTGGCTGCTATCGCGCGCCAAGGGTCGGCGTTGATGCCAGGCTGGTTGTGGTAGGCGGAGCGGCGTTGGAGCAGCGCTCGGACCGCTGGGGCGGCAGCCCGCAACAGGCATCGACGCCAACCCGCTCGCACTTGCATGTCGGTCAGCATGTCCAGCCACGAATGGTGTTGAAATCCAAAGGCTTGCTGTGCGCGGGAGGTGTCGATCCAATCGGTGGCGAACCACCCGTCGATACTTTCCGGATCGCCGTTCCGTCCCGGGGGTATCCCACCAACCAGACCCATCGCCGCTGCGGTGGCGGGCGCAATATCACCCTGGGCCAATCGGTGGCTCAAATCCCCACCGATCAGCAGGGTTTCGCCAACGACGTCAGCGGTGGTCGCGGCGCTGAACGCGTGCGCGACGTCGCGCACGTCAACGGTCTGGATGCGGCCGTCGGTTGGCAACAGCCCCTCAAAGTAGATCATCTCCAGGTTTAGCCGCGGTTGCGCCGTAAGGACGCCACCAAGACGAAGTATCACCCAATCAAGGCCGCTGTCACGCACGGCCTGCTCCGCCTGCACCTTGTGAGCGCCGTAGTTGTCCGATGGACTCAGCGGGGTGTCAGCGGTCAGCACACCGCTGACACGGTGGGGATTGCGGGCGCCGTAGGTCGCGATGCTCGACGCCAGAACGAACCGCGGCGGTGTCGCCAGCCGTGCCGCTGCCGCAGCAAGCGACTCTGTGGCGCCGACGTTAACCTTGCGCGCCAGCGCCGGCCGCGCATAGCAGTACGGCGGAATGACCGCCGCGAGGTGAATAATCGATGCCGGCGATACGGACGCCAGCATCGCATCGAGTGCGTCAGGATCGGTTAGATCGCACCAACGGATGACGACGCCGGCCAGCTGCTTGGCGGCCTTGCGGTTCGCGGGCGTATCGAGGTCGCTCGCGACCACCCGCCGGCCATCGGAGACCAGCCTGTCGACCGTCGCCGATCCGACCAGCCCGAACGCACCAGTGACGAGAACGAGATCCGACGCCATGCGGTATGGCCTTTCCAAGAGCTCTCGGGCGGATCGCTGGACCACACCGACCGATTCTGCGGACAGGTGTCCAGAATAGCTGGAGCGCACGCACAGACCGATCGGTCCACCGAAACGCGTCGTGGTCAACGGTTCGACCGGTGACCATCGATCGTTTGGACTGGCGGGCGACAGTCTGGGGTGATCTCAAATCAGGCGACCGAAGCGCCCAGGATGAGGTGCACGGCATCCTCGAGCCCTTCGGCGATCTGGTCGTAGGTGAGGAAATGTGCGGTCATCAGCGCACCGGAGAACGTCAGTTGCAGGGTGGACTTGACTGCGTGAGACCACCCAGGTCCCAGGGCCGCGCTGATGCGCTTGGCGACCTCGGATGCGATCTCCTGTCGGAGAGGACCGACCGCTGGGTCGTCGGCCATGACCGCGGCGGTGAAAGCGTTGATCAGGTCGGGCTCGTCGGCGGCCACCAGCGCCATGTCGCGCATGGTGGCGCTGACCCGTGTTTTCGTGGTGTCGTTGACATTGGTGTGTATCTGGACGGTGCGCAAAAGACGCAGATAAATCGCTGCGACCAGCGCAGCCTTGGACGGAAAGTACTTGTAGGCGCTGGCCGAGGACACACCGGCGCGCGTGGCAACGGCCCGCATCGTCATGTCGGCGTAGGCGGTGTTGCGCAGCTCTTCGCGACCTGCGTCGAGGAGCTTGCCGATGGTTTGTCCGGGGCGACGGTCGGGCCGGCGGCTGGCGTCTGCCGCGGGCGACGGTTGCTTCGCGATCACGCCGATTTCGGACACCGGTCCAGCATAGGGTACGTCGGCGGGCGGTGAACGACCGCGACACCCAAGATGTGGGGTGACTGGTTGACGCCACGGCGTAACCCGCGGCGCCTTGCGGCGGTAATGGTCCAGCCACTACAGTTCTGGCCGAAGTGTAGACAGTTGTCCAGAAAAGTGCTGCAAGCATGGGACAGCTTGCCGGCGGTCCGGGGGGCGCGCGTGCGGGAGATCGCCACAGCCGCCGCCGGCCCTGTTCCGCGTCATTGATCAGCCACGCGCGTGGGAGCTTGCAGCACCCCCAGGCCTGACCGGGATCGACAGATCGCCAAGACAGGGAGAAAAGGCCATGAGCCAAACGGTGCGCGGAGTCATTTCTCGCCAGAAGGGTGCGCCCGTCGAGCTGGTCGATGTGGTGATTCCTGACCCGGGCCCCGGTGAGGTAGTGGTCGACATCATCGCCTGCGGGGTCTGTCACACCGACCTGACCTATCGGGAGGGCGGTATCAGCGAAGAGTATCCGTTCCTGTTGGGCCATGAGGCAGCGGGTACGGTGGCGTCGGTCGGCGCCGGTGTGCGGCATGTCGAACCGGGTGACTTCGTCGTCTTGAACTGGCGTGCGGTGTGCGGCCAGTGCCGCGCCTGCCGGCGCGGACGGCCGTGGTACTGCTTCAGCACCCACAACGCCGCGCAAAAGATGACGCTCGCCGATGGCACCGAACTTACGCCGGCGCTGGGCATCGGCGCGTTCGCCGAGAAGTCGCTGGTGGCTGAAGGGCAATGCACCAAGGTCGATCCCGAGGCCGATCCGGCTGCGGCGGGGCTGTTGGGTTGTGGAGTGATGGCCGGCATCGGCGCGGCGATCAACACCGGGGCGGTGTCTCGTGGCGACACGGTGGCGGTGATCGGCTGCGGCGGTGTGGGCGACGCGGCGATCGCGGGTGCGCGGCTGGTGGGCGCCTCGCGGATCATCGCCGTGGACACCGATGCCACGAAGTTGGATTGGGCCCGCGGATTCGGTGCGACGCACACCGTCAACGCGCGGGAGACCGATCCGGTGGCCGCGATTGAGGAGCTCACCGACGGGTTCGGCGCTGACGTGGTGATCGATGCGGTGGGGCGGCCGGAAACCTGGCGCCAGGCGTTCTACGCCCGGGATCTGGCGGGAACTGTTGTGCTGGTGGGTGTCCCCACGGCCGACATGCGCATCGACATGCCGCTGGTGGACTTCTTCTCCCGCGGCGGATCACTGAAGTCGTCGTGGTACGGCGACTGCCTGCCCGAGCGGGACTTCCCGACGCTGATCAGCCTGCACCTGCAGGGACGGCTGCCGTTGGAGAAGTTCGTGTCCGAACGCATCGGGCTAGAAGATGTCGACGAAGCGTTCCATAAGATGCACGCTGGGCAGGTGCTGCGCTCGGTAGTGGTGTTCAAGTGAGCCCAGTCGAGCGGGTGGTCACCCACGGGGTGTTCAAACTTGACGGGGGCCGTTGGGAAGTCGACAACAACATCTGGATCGTCGGCGACGATTCCGAGGTGGTGGTGTTCGACGCCGCCCACGATTCTCGGCCGATTGTGGATGCCGTCGGCGGCCGCAACGTCGTCGCGGTGGTGTGCACACACGGCCACAATGACCACGTCACCGTGGCACCCCGGTTGGGCGAGGCGTTCGACGCTCCGGTACTGCTGCATCCAGCCGACGACGTGCTGTGGCGGATGACCCACCCGGACAGCGGCTTTCGCTCGGTAGCCGATGGTGACACGCTGCGGGTGGCCGACATCGAACTGCGCGCCATTCACACTCCCGGGCATTCGCCGGGATCGGTATGCTGGTACGCCCCTGATCTTGGCGCGGTGTTTTCCGGTGACACCTTGTTCCAGGGCGGCCCGGGCGCCACCGGGCGGTCCTTCTCGGACTTTCCCGCCATCCTCGAGTCCATCTCCGGCCGGCTCGGGAAGCTGCCCGGCGCCACCGTCGTCTATACCGGACACGGTGACTGCACCACCATTGGCGACGAGATCCTGCACTATGACGAGTGGGTGGCGCGCGGGCACTGAGATCGCGCGGGCAGCGAGATTCAGCCGACTTTATGGGGAACGTCGGTGACCAGACCGCCGTCCATGACGAACTCGGTGCCGGTCGCGTAGGACGACTCGTCGCTGGCAAGAAAAACGACAAAGGTGGAGACCTCATGGGATTCACCGGGCCGGCCGAGCGGGATCGTCACCATGTCTTCGGGCAGGTGTGCAGTCATCGGGGTGCGGATGAAGCCGGGGTGAAGGGAGTTGACCCGAATGTTGTGCCGGGCCAGTTCGAGGGCAGCGGACTTCGACAGCCCGCGCACCGCCCACTTCGACGCCACGTAGGGGTGCACCATCGGGGCGCCCCGAAGGCCCTCAATCGAGGAGACGTTGATGATGGAACCGCCGCCGGCGGCGATCATCGAGTCCACGACCGCACGCATCCCCAGAAATGTGCCGTTGAGGTTGACGTCAATGACGTTGTGCCACTTTTCGAGATCGAAGTTCCGCAGTGAACCCAACGCGACGGTGCCGGCGTTGTTGACCAGGACGTTGAGAAGTCCGAATTGCTCGATTGTGGCGGTCACCGCGGCCTGCCACTGTTGCGGCTCCCGGACGTCCAGGTGGACATAGAGGCCGTGGTCGCCCAGTTCGCGCGCCAGGGCGGCGCCCTCCTCGTCGAGCACGTCGGCAATGACTACTTTGGCTCCTTCATCAGCGAGCATCCGGGCATGTGACGCGCCCATGCCGCGCGCGCCGCCGCTGATGAGTGCGACCTTTCCCTGCACACGTCCCATGGCGATTTTGGAGTCCCTTCTGTTGTCGGTGCTTACCTGATCTGGGTGGCGCGCCTGCGCTCAGCTGCCGGTGGTCGACAAGACGGCCGGTGAGGTGACCAGCGGCAGGTCGAGAGTGGTGATGATGCCGGGCGGCGCCGCCACGACGGCGGGGATCGCATTAACGACTCGGCCGACCCCGGCCACGATGGCCGCATGGTTGTGGTCACCGTTGCGGCTGGTCGGGCAGATGTCGACGGTGTAGGACGGTTCGCCGGTGATCTCGACGCGATAAGAGCCGCCGGGTTGGGCCGGCTGCGGCCAGTCGGGCCGCAGGTCGGGACGCAACCGGGTGATGTGTTCGACGACGATGGCGGGGCGCCCGTCGACGATACCGTTCACTTCGAACCGAACCGCGGCGACGCCACCCTTTTGGATGTGTCCGGCCGCGATGTCGAACGCTTCGGGTGCGGGCTCGCGTTCGCAGCAATCGGTTACCGTGTCGAGCGTCAGTCCCAGTCCGGCAGCGAGTTCGCGGATCGCCGCACCCCAGGCAATGCTCAACACGCCCGGTTGGAACAGCATGGGGACGTCGTCGACGGGATTGCCGAACCCCATGACATCGAACATGACCTCGGCGCCGTCATAGGTTGCGTAGTCGGCGATCTCCATGCAGCGCACCTGTGCGATGTGCTCACAGGTGCTGGCGAATGCGAGCGGGATCAGGTCGTTGATGAAGCCCGGATCGACCCCGTTGACGAATACGGTGGCGTTGCCTTGGTGGGCTGCCTCCTGCACCGCCGCGATGTACTTGTCGGGCACAACGCCCCATGGATATTGCAGGATTCCGGGAGCAGTTCCGGCGACGTTGATGCCGGCGGCGAGCAGGCGGCGGATGTCGCGCAACGCCTCGCGCAGACGGGTATCGCCCATCGCGCAGTAGACCGCGGCGTCGGGTTTCGCGTCGATGATGGCGTCGAAGTCGACGGTGGCGGTGACACCGGTGCGCGTGTTTAGGCCGGCCAACTCACCGGCGTCCAAGCCGACCTTGCCGGCGGTGGATACCCACACCGCGGTCAGCTCGTATGCGGGATTGGCGATCAGCCCGCGCAGGGCGAGGCGCCCGGCATTGCCGGTGCCGATCAGGGCGACTCGGATGGCCATGTTGTTGTCCTTTTCGGAGGAGGGCAGGGGCTTCGGCAAGGTCTGTCACGTGCGTGCTGCGGCGAGCATCTCGTCGCGGGAGGTGAATTTGACGCGCGGGCGCGTGGAGCGCTGGCCGCGTTCGCGTTCGGCCGCGTCGATGGCGCGCCAGTGCGACCAGGTGAGCGGAGTCGCGCCCCGGTCGTTGAGCAGACGGTCGAGATCCTCGGTGGTTCCGGTGGGCCGACCCAGGACACCGGCGTCGAAGTCGGTCAGCACTTCGGTCACCGTTTCTGCCGCGCAGGCCCGATTGGTTCCAATGACGCCGCGCGGCCCTCGCTTGATCCATCCGGTGACGTATACGCCGGGCACGATCTGTTCGCCGTCGAGCACGCGCCCGCTGGCGTTGGGGATCACGCCACGCTGGGTGTCGTGGGGCACACCGGGCACCGCCGGGGCGCGGTAGCCGATCGCGGTGATGATCAGCGGCGCGGTGATCACCTCATCGCCGGCCGCGCCGGCCGCCCGGACACGAAGGCCCGTCGCATGATCAGAGCCGAGAACTTCCAGCGGGGTGCGGTCGAAGACGAATTTGATGCGCTTGTGGGTCGGTGACGTTGGGCGGCCGCTGTATTCGCGGGCGATGTCGATCTTGTGGGCGGTGTCGACATCATCCTCGGCGGTGGTCGGCGGCGCCTCGGGGTCGAATACCACGTCGACGTCGGCCAGGTTCCCCAGCGCGAGGAACTCACTGACGGAGAAGGCGGCGTCGCGCAAGCCGCGCCGACCGACGATCACCACTTCCTCGATGCTGTTGTCAGCCAGCACCTGCAGAGCGTGGTCGGCGATGTCGGTCGCCAGCAGGGCGTCGTCATCCATCAACAGCAGCCGCGCAATGTCGAGGGCGACGTTACCGTTTCCCACGACGATCGCGCGCTGGGCCGACACGTCGATGCTGTGGGCGCTGTGATCCGGGTGCCCGTTGTACCAGCCGACGACGTCGGCGGCCGTGTGCAAGCCGGGCAGCTGCTCACCAGGGATGCCCAGTTGGCGCCCGCCCGATGCGCCGACGGCGTAAATGACCGCGTGGTGGTGCGCCATCAGCTCGGCGTGGCTGATCGTAGTTCCGACGCCAGTGTTGAAATAGCAACGCATCCGGTCGTTGCCCAGGGCGTGTTCGAAGATGCGCACGATGGCTTTCGTGTGCTGGTGGTCTGGCGCCACACCGGCCCGGATCAAGCCGAACGGCGTGGGCAAGCGTTCGAAAAGATTGACCTGCACCCCGTCGATGGCCATCAGGTCGACGGCGGCGTAGCACGCCGCGGGGCCTGCGCCAACAACGGCGACGCGCAGCGAACCCGGGACCACCGGGTCGTGCCCGCGCGGCGCCCGGGCCGTAGACGGTTCGAGTGGATGCGCCCGGAAGTACGCGGCGTTGATGTCTTTGAAGCGCGCCAGCTCTGGGGGCAGGTCGTCGTCGTAGAAGATGGCGTCGACCGGGCACTCCTCCACGCATGCGCCGCAGTCGATGCAGGTTTGCGGATCGATGTAGAGCATGGTGGTGTCCTGCTGGCCGACCTCTGCGGCGGGGCGAATGCAGTCCACCGGGCACACCGGGACGCAGCTGGCGTCCTTGCAGCAGTTCTGGGTGATGACGTAGGTCACCGTCGGTCCCCTTCCACGCTCCACCTACCCCCACCATACCTGGACAACTGTCTAGAAACAAAGCTTACTGAAACTGCGGAATTCGCATTTTGATCCCTTGAGCTGGGTGGATGCTGATAGACAATAGTCTCCTACTCGAGTCTCCTACTCGGCGAAGTGATCCGGAGGCGGGCTAGGCCGGTCGCAGAACCGACAGCTTCCCTGCGAGCCGCTCGACGTAGCCGGCGATCTCGTCCGGGGGGCGGTCGGGCAGACCGAACAGCACCTCGGTCACCCCGAGGTCGGCCCACCGAGCCAGCTTGTCGGGTTGGGGCTTGAAGTCCAGGGCCACGATCTGTGGCGTACCGTCGCGACCTGCAGCCGTCCAGATTTCCTGCAGCAATTCGACCGGCTCGTCGATCTCGATGTCGCGCGGGGTGGTGATCCAGCCGTCGGCGCTGCGGGCGATCCACCGGAAGTTCTTCTCGGTGCCGGCCGCCCCGACGAGCACCGGGATGTGCGACTGCACCGGTTTGGGCCACGCCCAGCTCGGGCCGAAGTTGACGAACGCACCCTCGTAGCTGGCCTCCTCGGCGGTCCACAGCGCGCGCATGGCCTCCAGATATTCCCGCAGCATGGTGCGCCGACGATCGGCGGGCACACCGTGGTCGGCCAGTTCGTCGGTGTTCCACCCGAATCCGACGCCCAGGCTGACCCGGCCGCCGGAGAGGTGATCGAGGGTGGCGACCGATTTCGCCAAGGTGATCGGGTCATGCTCGACCGGCAGGGCCACCGCCGTGGACAACCGGACCCGTGACGTGACCACCGCCGCGGTGCCCAGACTGACCCAGGGGTCCAGGGTGCGCATGTAGCGGTCGTCGGGCAGTGACGCGTCACCGGTGGTCGGGTGTGCGGCCTGCCGTTTGACCGGGATGTGGGTGTGCTCGGGCACGTAGAAGGTGCTGAACCCGTGCTCATCGGCGAGCTGGGCGGCCGCCGCCGGGCTGATACCGCGGTCGCTGGTGAAAAGCACCAGGCTGAACTGCATGCCGGTCACCTGCCGTCCTGAACCGCCCATGACCGCATGGCCGCGGTCTGGGACTGCTCAGCGGTGGGCACGCCCGCGCGGCGGTGTCGATCGTGGAGGACGATTCTGGACATCTGTCCAGAATAGACGAACATCCCGGCAGCACCACACCGGCACCCCGGCAACTCCGCAGGGTCCCCCGGTTCCTGGCCGCCGTGGGGCGGTCGTGGGTTCGGGACGCCACCTCGAGCGTGACGCGAACGGCTTCAGCGATCCGGGTTCGTTGACGAATCATTGGCGCGCACCCCAGCAGCCATGGGTGGCGGTTCGGGTATTTGTCAGGGACCGAACGGGTCGGTTAGATTAGAGCCTAAAAGCAGACACCTGTCCACAAACGGGGGTGACCGTCGTCCCAGGCGGCCCGGCCGATCGGGGTGACAGCTCTGGACCCTCGGTCGAGCGATCGGCGCGCAGCTGACAACCCTACGGAGGGCTCATGACGACCCAGATTCCCGAAACTGTTCAGGCCGCTACGGTGTCGAGCTGGTCGGACGCGGTCGATGTCCTCGTGGTCGGCTTCGGTATTGCCGGAGGCTGCGCGGCGGTCAGCGCCGCCGCGGCCGGGGCCAACGTGCTGGTGCTCGAACGCGCCGGTGCGGCCGGCGGGACCACCTCGATGGCCGGGGGGCACTTCTATCTCGGCGGTGGCACGGCGGTGCAGCAGGCAACGGGGCACGACGACTCCCCCGACGAGATGTACAAGTACCTCGTCGCGTCCTCCCGTGAACCCGAGCATGACAAGATCCGCGCCTACTGTGATGGGAGTGTCGAACACTTTCATTGGTTGGAGGACTTGGGTTTTCATTTTGAGCGTAGCTACTGCGGTGACAAGGTGGTCGTCCCGCCCAACACCGAGGGTCTGTCGTACACCGGCAATGAAAAGGTGTGGCCGTTCAACGAGCAAGCGAAGCCCGCGCCGCGCGGGCACACGGTGCCGGTGCCGGGAGAATTGGGCGGCGCGGCCATGGTGACCGACCTGCTGGTTAAGCGGGCCGAGGCGCTCGGGGTCGGGATCCGCTACGAAACCGGGGCAACCCACCTCATTCTCGACGACGACACTGTGGTCGGTGTGGGCTGGAAGCACTTCACCGACACCGGCGCGATCAGGGCCAAGGCGGTCGTCATCGCCGCTGGCGGTTTCGCGATGAACCCCGAGATGGTGGCCGAGCACACGCCGGCACTGGGTCAAAAGCGGCGCACCAAGCATCACGGCATGGTGGAGCCCTACATTCTGGGCAACCCGAACGATGACGGATTGGGCATCCGGATGGGCGTGTCGGCCGGCGGCGCGACCAAGAACATGAGCGAGATGTTTGTCACCGCAGCCATATACCCGCCGGCCATCCTGCTGACGGGGATCGTCGTCAACAAGCTCGGCCAGCGGTTCGTCGCCGAAGACTCCTACCACTCGCGCACATCGGCTTTCGTGATGGAGCAACCAGACCAGGTGGCGTTCCTGATCGTCGACGCCGAGCACATGCAGATGCCACCGATGCCGTTGATCCGCTTCATCGACGGCTGGGAGACGGTGGCCGAAATGGAGGCCGCCTTGGGCATAGCCGAGGGCAACTTGGCGGCGACGCTGCAGCGCTACAACGAGAATGCTGCCCACGGCGAGGATCCTGACTTCCACAAGCAGCCGGAGTTCCTGGCGCCGCAGGACACGGGTCCGTGGGCGGCCTTCGACCTTTCGCTTGGCCGGGCGATGTATTCGGGATTCACGTTGGGTGGCTTAGCCACCAGTGTCGACGGCGAGGTGCTGCGCGAGGACGGAAGTGTGATTGCCGGGCTGTACGCGGCCGGCGCGTGCGCGTCGAACATCGCCCAGGATGCCAAGGGCTACGCAAGCGGCACGCAGTTGGGCGAGGGGTCGTTTTTCGGCCGGCGCGCGGGTCGGCATGCGGCGAGGCAACGCTGAACGGCGGGTTGGCGCCGGCGCCGAACGACCGGCTAGGTTGTGCTCACGGGGTCGCCTGCGGTGAGGTTCTCAGCTGCGGTTCGCTTCGCCCAGCGGTAGTCGGCTTTGCCGGCCGGCGAGCGGAGCACCTTGGGTGTACGGATAAACGCCTTGGGCACCTTGTAGCGGGCAATGTAGCGGTGACAACATTCGATCAGTTCGTCATCTGACGCCGCTTCGCCGGCGGCGAACTGCACGATCGCCACCACTTCGTTGCCCCAGCGCTCCGACGGTCGGCCGACCACCACGACGTCGTAGACCGCGGGGTGCGCGGCGATGGCGCGCTCGACCTCTTCGGCGAAGATCTTCTCCCCGCCGGTATTTATCGTCACCGAGTCCCTGCCGAGAAGCTCGACACTGCCGTCGTGAAGGATGCGGGCACGATCACCGGGCACCGACCATCGCACCCCGTCGATCGTCGGGAAGGTGCGTGCGGTCTTGTCCGCGTCGTTGAGATAGCCCAACGGGATCAGGTCGCGACGGCCCAGCCAGCCCTCACCCTGACCGGACTGCAATACCCGGCTGAAATCAGCTGCGATGACAGCGGTGTCGTCTTGCGGCGTGAAGGTGGCCGCCGGGGTCTGGGACTGCACAGTTGCCATGGTGGTCATCTGCATACCGGATTCTGAGGCTCCGACTGCGTCGAGGATCAGCAGGTTGGGCAGTGCTGCCAGCAGTCGTTGGCGCACCGTGGGTGAAAGCGGCGCCCCGCCGTTGGAGATGCTGAGGAGACCCGATAGGTCGTACTTGCCGGTCTCGATCTCGTCGAGCAGCGGGCGCGCGATCGCGTCGCCCACCACGGGAATGTTCAGCACCCGCTCCCGCTCGGCGAGGCGCAGCGCCGACTCGGCGTTGAAACAGTCGACGTCATCGGGAATCGCCAACCAGCCACCGGTGGTGATCACGTTGACCGCTGCCCACTGCGCGGCGCCGTGCATCAGCGGAGGAATCATGAGGATCGACCTCACGCCGGCGTGGGTTCGTGCCTGCTCGGTCAGCTCGGCGTAGGAGCGAAGCGGCTGGTCGGCGCCGAAGGGGCGCCCACCCATGGCGGACATGAAAATGTCGTGTTGTCGCCACAGCACCCCTTTGGGCATGCCGGTGGTGCCGCCGGTGTAAAGAATGTACAAGTCGTCGCCGCTAGGGGTCGGCATGCCGGCGGCCGGAGTCGGCGTGACGAGGGCATGTTCGTAATCTACGGCGCCCGGGAGCAACTCGTTTCCTGAGCTGTCGGCGACCTGGATGAGCACCCGCAGCTGTGGCAGCCGGTCGCGGAGCGCGGCGACGCGGGGGGCGAATTCGGCGTTGTATATCAGCGCGGTGGCGTTGGCGTCGTTGAGCAGATAGAGCAGTTCTTCTTCGACATAACGGAAGCTGACGTTGAACGGGGCGACCCGAGAGCGGCAGGCGCCGATCATCGCTTCGAGGTACTCATTGCCGTTGCGCAGATAGATTCCGAGATGGTCCTGGCCGGACTCGTGCCCGCGCAGCCGCTCACGCTCGGTGTGACAACCCAGGCCGATGGAGGTGAGGTAGTGGGCGAACCCGTCGATCCGGGCATCCATTTGGGCATAGCTGATGTCGCAGTCACGCCAGATGACCACCCGCTGGCAGGGGACCGCCGCGGCGACAGCGCCAAACACCGACGACAGGTCAAAGCTGACGCCGTTGAAGCTCATGATCTTCTCCTGTATTGCTCAGGGGCGGTTATCATCGGCGTGCTTCGTTGTCAGCGATCGGCGTCGGTGTAGCGGATGATTCCGCGGATGTTGCGGCCGTGCTGCATGTCCTGGTAGCCCTCGTTGATCTGTTCGAGCTTGTAGCGCCGGGTGATCATGTCGTCGAGGTTGAGCTTGCCGGCTTGATACATCGACAGCAGTCGGGGGATGTCGTAGTGCGGGTTGCCGCTGCCGAATATGGTGCCCTGCAGGTTCTTCTGCAGCAGGGTGAGCATCGCCAGATTCAACGTGACGTCGGTGTCGCTGAGCGCGCCTATCGCGGTAAGCACGCAGGTACCGCCCTTGGCGGTGATTGTCAGCCAGCTGTCGAGGTCTTTACCATGCACTTCGCCGACGGTGACGATGACCTTTTTGGCCATTAGGCCCCAGGTGGCCTCAGCGATGCCTGCGGCGGCGCTGTCGAGGTCGGCGAAGACGTGTGTGGCACCGAATTTCAGTGCGGCGTCGCGCTTCCATTCGACGGGTTCGATCACGAAGATGAAGCGGGCGCCGGAGTTGACGGCGCCCTGCAGGGCCGACATGCCGACCCCCCCGACGCCGACGACGGCCACGTCATCGCCGGGGCGAACGTCGGCGGCCCGGGTTGCCGAGCCGTACCCGGTCGTGACGCCGCAGCCGACAAGGCAGGCCACCTCGAACGGGATCGACGGATCGATCTTGACCACCGACGCCTTGTGCACCACCATCCACGGCGCGAAGGTGCCCAGCAACGTCATCGGGTATACGTTGTGACCCTTGGCCTGGATACGGAAGCTGCCGTCAGAGACCGATGCGCCATTGAGCAGGAGTGCGCCGAGATCGCACAGGTTGCGCAGCCCGGCCTGACACGACCGGCATGTGCCGCACGACGGGATGAACGAGAGCACGACGTGGTCGCCGGGCGCGAGGTCCTCCACACCGGGACCGACCTCGGTGATGACGCCGGCGCCCTCGTGTCCGCCGAGCACCGGGAAGCCGGCCATCGGGATGCCGCCGGTAACCAGGTGATGGTCGGAGTGGCACATACCCGCCGCCTCCATCCGGATCTTGACCTCATCCTTGTGCGGGTCGGCGATCTCGATCTCCTCGATCGACCACGGCTGGTTGAACTCCCAGATGAGCGCGCCCATGGTTTTCATGGTTGGTCCTTGTCCTTTCTGACATGTCACAACGGCGAGGCGGCGGCTGTTTTTGGCCGACGCGGCGAGTCAGCGCTGCGTGCCCACGGTGAATGACCGACTGCTGAGTCGGCGCAGGCGTACCGCAGCGGCCGCGCGGTTGACAACGCCTCCTACCAGATCGGCACGGGTGACTTGCCCAGCGGGTAGTAACCGGGCAGCTTCTCGCCGGCGAGGCTGCGCTCGATGCGTTTTTGCATACCCGCCGACAGCTTGCCCGCGTTCAGCAGATCCAGGTAGAGCTTCTGCACGTGGCCGAAGTCGAAGAAGTCGCGCTGCCATTCGATCTTGCCCTCGGCATTCAGACGGAACCAGCTGCCGCCGATGCCGTAGATCTCCGATTCGGTGCCGTCGGAGTCGGTGGCGATCTGTTTCCAGAATCCGACGACCTCGCCGATTTTGTCGTCGACGATCACCCGCTGGTAGGGGTAGCGCCAGTTCTCCAGGCCCTCCATCTCCACGCCGAGCGCGATGTCGCGGATCTCGTCGATGCCGACGCACATCACGTCTTCCTTGGGGCCGATGTTCCACCCGTAGGTGGCGTCGTCGGTGTAGAAGTCGGCCAACCGCCGCCAGTCGCCCTTGCGTTCGGCCTCGCGGTTGGCTGCCAGCCACCGCTCGACGAAATCCTCCATCACCTCGCGCGAGACAGCCGCCATGTTCAGTCTTCCTCTTGTTCGATGGATAGTGCCTGGGTGGGACACGCCCACACCGCTTGTTCGACCGTGGCCCGGTCCTCCTCGGGCGGCTGGTCGTTGAGGATCTCGACCTTGCCGCGCTTGGGTACCCGGAAGTATTCGGGAGCCTCGACCTCGCACATGGCGTGACCCTGGCACAGGTCCAGATCGGCTTTGATCTTCAGTGTCACATCTGTTCCCTACACTCGACGGCGGTAGCGGACCTTCGCGGGCCGCTCCAGTTGCACGACCATCTTGGAGTGGTCGTTGCGGTAGGAGTCCGCCGGTTGAGCCATCTCAAATTCATACTCGCGCAAAAGCACCGAGAAGATCGCTTTGATCTGCATGGTCGCGAAGGCTGCGCCGACGCAGCGGTGGCGGCCGGCGCCGAACGGAATCCACGTCCACCGGTTGACCAGGTCTTCTTGGCGGGGCTTGTCGTAGCGGTCGGGGTCGAAAGCGTCCGGGTCGGGGAAGTCCTCGGCGATCCGGTTGGAGATCGCCGGTGAGGCGGCCACGAAGTCGCCCGTATGGATGGGATAGCCTTCGACCTCAAACTCACCTTGCGCCACGCGCATCAAGATGATCAGCGGCGGGTGCAGCCGCAGCGTCTCCTTGAGCACGTTCTCCAGCCTCGGGATCTGGCGCAGCGCATGGAAGCTGACCTCTTGACCGTCGGCGTAGAGCTCGTCGAGCTCGCTTTTGACCTCGGCGTAGACGTCGGGGTGGCGCAGCAGTTCGATCAGCGTCCATGACGCGGTGCCCGAGCTGGTGTGATGCCCGGCGAACATCAGTGAGATGAACATTCCGGTGACTTCGTCGGCCGAGAACCGCGGGTTGCCCTGCTCGTCTTTGATCGACACCAGCACGTCGAGCATGTCGCGGTCACCCTTGTCGGTCGGGGGATTGGCGATCCGACCGGTCATGACCTCCTGTACCAGCGCCACCAACCCTTTACGGGCCTCGTCTCGCACCCGGAAGCTCTCGATCGGCAGGTGGGGATCGACGTAGCACAGCGGGTCAGTGCCCCGCTCGAGGAGGTGGTAGTAGTTGGCGAACCGCGAGTCGAGTTCGTTGCGGAATTTGGTTCCGATCAGACACGCCGTCGACGTGTAGATCGTCAACTCGGCGAAGAACTCCAGCAGATCGATCTCGCCCTCATCGCCCCAGTTTTCGATCATCCGCCGGACTTCATGCTCAATCGTGACAGCATGGCCCTTCATGTGCTCGCCGCGCAGTGCGGAGTTGTGCAGCATCTCCCTGCGGCGCTCGGGGCTGGCGTCGAAGACGACGCCCTTGCCGAAGATCGGCGTCATGAACGGATAGGCCTCGGCCTGGTCGAGGTCCTCGTCGGCGGAGCGGAAGAAAAACTCGTTAGCCGGCGAGCCGGACAGCAGGATCACGTGCTTGCCGGCCAGCTGGAACCAGCCGACATCGCCGCACTCCTGGCGCACCCGTTTCATCAGTCCGATCGGATCGGTACGGAACTCCTCGAGGTGTCCGTGCTCGTCGGCGCCGCCGGAAACCCGGGAAACTTCTTTGAGCTCTTGGCTTGTCACTAGTTCTCCTACAGTTCGAGCTTGAGCTTCTGACGATCTTCGACATCGGCCAGGGGTGCTTCGGGCTGCAGCTCCATCTGCACGATGAAGCCGCCGCGCGGAGTCTCGGTGACGAATGCGATGGCGCGGGCCAGGTCGGATGCCCGCAGGAAGTAGTCGTGGCGGGCCTGACCCCACTTGGCCCAGTCCTCGAGCATCTGGCCGATGGCCTCGGGTGGCAGGCTCCAGCCCATGCCGGTTTTCGTCGGGCCCGGATGCACGATCGAGGCTCGCACCCCAGTGCCTTCGAGTTCCATCTGCAAGTTGGTGACCATCGCGATGAGCCCGGCTTTGGCGGCACCGTAGGCTCCCATGTGCGGGCGCTGGCGCAGCGCCACGTCGGATCCGACGAAAATTAGGTCGCCGCGGCGGCGTTCGATCATCCCCGGCAGGACCGCGGCGGCCAGCCGGTTCGCGCCGACCAGGTGGATCTGGATCTGCGATTCGAAGGTGTCGCTGTCCATCTCGTGCAGACGGCCGAAATACATGTCACCCGCCCCGGCGACCAGCAATTCGATGTCGCCGAGTTCTTCGACGGCACGGTGCACGAAGCCTTTCACCGAGTCCGGCTCGGTGACGTCAAGCGGTATCGCCACCGCCTCGCCACCATCGGCGCGAATCTGGCCAACAACCTCGTCGAGCTTGTCGAGACGGCGCGCGCCCAGCGCGACCGGAAATCCGCGCGCGGCCAGCTCGATGGCGGTGGCGGCACCGATGCCCGAGGAGGCGCCGGCGATGATGGCCGGCCTGCGTTGGGGCTGGGGGGGGAATCGGGGCATTGCCGTGGCCTTCCGGTTATCGGGCCGTGACGGTGATGGGAAGATGGGCGAAACCGCGCACATTGCTCGAATGCACGCGCACCGCGCCGGTCTCGTCGACGTCGTAGCCGCGGATTCGTTTGAACAGCTCGGTCAGAGCGACCCGCGCTTCCATGCGGGCGAGGTGTGCGCCCAGGCAAAAGTGCGCTCCGCTGCCGAAGCTGACGAGTTTGGAACCGATGTCGCGCCCGATGCGGTACTCGTCGGGATCGTCGAACACACGCTCGTCGCGGTGCGCCGATCCGGGCAGCAGCAGCAGCACCTCGCCCACCGGGATCGTGGTGCCGTAGAGGGTCAGCTCGTCGGCCACCGTGCGGGCCAGGATCTGGCTGGAGGTGTCGTAGCGCAGCGTCTCCTCGATCCACAGCGGGATCCGCGAAAAATCGTCGAACACCGGGGCAAGCTGGTCGGGGTTCTTGTAGCCCCAGTATGCGGCGTTGGCCAACAGCTTGGTGGTGGTCTCGTTGCCGGCGATCACCATCAGGAACATAAATCCAAGGACCTCGTCATCGGTGAGCCGATCGCCGCCGATCTCGGCCCCCAACAGCGCGCTGGTCAGGTCGTCGGTGGGCCTGTCGCGACGCTCTGCCACCATGTGCTGGTAGTAGCCGATGAGGTTGAGCGAGGCCTCCACCGCCGATGCCGGCACATCGTTGACTCCGTCTTCGCGGTGCATGACCCCGTCGGCGAGCGCCCGGATGCGGTCCCGATCGGGTTCGGGCACGCCCATCAGCTCGGATATGACGTCCATAGGCAGCTTGCCGGCGAATTCAGCCACGTAGTCCACGCTGCCCGAGGACGCCTTGTCCAGCATGGTGGCGAGGTGCTTCAACGCCAGTTCGGTGACGCGTGGCTCGAGTTCGCGGATCCGACGCGGCGTGAAGCCCTTCGACACCAGGGTGCGCAGGCGCAGGTGTGCGGGGTCGTCCATGGCCAGAAACGACATCGTCTTCGACGCGTGCGGTCCGCGAGAGACCGGGTCAAGCGACACACCGTTGGCGTTGGACAGCGCGCTGCTGTTGCGGAAGCCATCCAGCACGTCGCGGTGTCGCGACAACGCCCAGAACTGGAGTGCCTCGTTGTGGTACAGCGGCGCTTCGTCGCGCAGCCGCCGGTAGTACGGGTAGGGATCCTCGTGGAAGGCGTAGTCGTAGGGATCAAAGATCAGTTCGCCGGATTGGGCGGTGGAAGTCGTCAACGTTGCTCCCCGATGATGGTGGCGACCGCCTGGGTGAGGCGGTCGGCGATGTGGTGGTAGGTGAAGGCGCCGCTGCCCGCGTCCACGAGCGCGCCGAAGTACGTCATCTCCAGCGCCGGCACGATACGCGGGTCGGCGTTCGGACCGACTGCCGAGCGGATGCGGCGGCCGATCTCAGCACCGATGGACGCCTGGACCTTACGCACCGCGCGGTCGTTGTCACTCAGCAGTGCGGTGGTACAGGCGGCCGCCACTTCTGGCTCGTCGGCCACTACCAGCGCGAGGTGGCGCAGCACCTTGTTGACCCGGGTAAACATGCTGTCGTTGACGTCCGTGAAGTAGGGGGCCTGGCGGACGAGGCCGAGATACACCTCGGCGAGAAGATGGTTTTTCGACGCAAAGTATGTGTAGGCCGTAGCCGGTGCGACGCTGGCGCGAGCGGCCACCGCCCGCACCGTCAGGCCGCTGTATGACGACTCGCGTAGCACGTTCACAGCCGCGGCGACCAGGTTGTCGAACGTTTCCCGCGACCGTCGTCCCCGCGGCGCGTCCGGATCGCCGCTGTTTCGCGGACCCGGCGCGACTGCAGCCACGGCATCGCTGGACACATGTCTAAAATATCGGACAGTGCCGACGGAAGGCAAGCCGGTTGCCAAACGGCCTTAAACGGCATCGAGTGCGCTCCAACCGGACTTCGGCCGCGCCAGCGGGTCTTGCACCAGGTCCGGTCGTGTCGTTATGGTTGCGGGTAATATTCAGACAACTGTCCAGAACCTTCGCCGGCGCCGGGGCCGCCGACGCATGCAGGACACTCACAGAGGGGCGCAGATGGCTGTACTCGCCGATCGGGAAAGTCTGTTGCTGATCGACGGCAAGCTGGTCACCGGCGGCGCCGGTAGATTTCCCACGGTGAACCCGGCCACCGAAGAGGTGGTGGGCGTGGCGGCCGACGGCGACGCCGCCGACATGGACCGCGCCGTCCAGGCGGCCCGACAGGCCTTCGACGAGACGGACTGGTCGCGTAACAGCGCACTGAGGGTGCGCTGTATCCGGCAACTACGCGACGCATTGCGCCAACACATCGAGGAACTGCGCGACATCACCATCGCCGAGGTCGGCGCGCCGCGAATGCTGACAGCCGGCGGACAGTTGGAGGGACCGGTCGACGACCTGGCGTTTGCCGCCGACAGCGCCGAAACCTACGAGTGGACGACCGATCTCGGGCTGGCCACGCCGCAGGGCGTGCCCAGCCGGCGCGCCCTGGTCCGGGAGCCGGTCGGGGTGGTCGGCGCCATCACCCCGTGGAATTTCCCGCATCAGATCAACCTCGCCAAAGTCGGGCCGGCGCTGGCGGCCGGTAACACGTTGGTGCTCAAGCCGGCACCGGATACGCCGTGGTGCGCTGCGGCGGTGGGTCAAATCATCGCCGAGCACACCGATTTCCCGCCGGGTGTGATCAACATCGTCACCTCCAGTGACCACGCGCTGGGAGCGCTGCTGGCCAAAGACCCACGGGTGGACATGGTGTCGTTCACCGGGTCGACGGCCACCGGGAGAAGCGTGATGACCGACGCGGCTGCCACGATCAAGAAGGTGTTCCTGGAACTGGGCGGCAAGTCGGCCTTCGTGGTGCTCGACGACGCAGACCTGGCGGCCGCCTGCTCGATGTCGGCGTTCACCGCGGCCATGCACGCCGGCCAAGGCTGCGCGATCACCACCCGGCTGGTGGTGCCGCGGGCCCGCTATGACGAAGCGGTGCAGGCCGCCGCGGCGACGATGGGAGCACTGAAACCGGGTGACCCGAACGACAAGCGGACCGTGTGCGGCCCGGTGATCTCCGCGCGCCAGCGGGACCGGGTGCAGGGCTATCTCGATCTGGCCGTCGAGGAAGGCGGCAGGTTCGCCTGCGGCGGGGGACGTCCCGCCGACCGCGACACCGGCTTTTTCATCGAGCCCACGGTGATCGCCGGGCTGACAAATGAGGCCCGGGTGGCGCGGGAGGAGATCTTCGGGCCGGTGCTGACGGTCATCGCCCACGACGGTGACGACGACGCGGTACGCATCGCCAACGATTCGCCCTACGGCCTGTCGGGCACGGTGTTCGGCGGTGATCCCGAACGCGCCGCCGGCATCGCGGCGCGGATGCGGGTGGGCACCGTCAACGTCAACGGCGGGGTCTGGTACGCGCCCGACGCGCCGTTCGGCGGATACAAGCAGTCAGGCATCGGCCGGGAAATGGGCCTGGCCGGCTTCGAGGAGTATACCGAGATCAAAGTCATCGCGACCCTTGCGAACTAAGGAGACATCGATGGGGCAGTTTGACGACAAGGTCACGATCGTCACCGGCGCCGGCGGCGGCATCGGTCAGGCCTACGCCGAGGCGCTGGCCCGTGAGGGCGCCGCCGTGGTGGTCGCCGACATCAACGCCGACGGAGCCCAGCGGGTGGCCAAGCAGATCGTCGCCGACGGCGGAACGGCGATCAGCGTGCCGGTCGACGTGTCGAGTCCCGAGTCGGCCAAAGCCATGGCCGACCGCACGCTGGCCGAGTTCGGCGGCATCGACTATCTGGTCAACAACGCCGCGATCTTCGGCGGGATGAAACTGGACCTGCTGTTGACCGTCGATTGGGATTACTACAAGAAGTTCATGAGCGTCAACCTCGACGGCGCGCTGGTGTGCACCCGGGCGGTGTACAAGAAGATGGCAAAACGGGGCGGGGGCGCGATCGTCAACCAGTCGTCGACCGCGGCGTGGCTGTACGCCAACTTCTACGGACTGGCCAAAGTAGGCATCAACGGACTGACACAACAGCTATCCCGTGAGCTGGGCGGTATGAACATCCGGATCAACGCGATCGCGCCGGGGCCGATCGACACCGAGGCGAACCGCACCACCACCCCGCAGGAAATGGTGGCCGACATCGTCAAAGGCATACCCCTGACCCGGATGGGCCAGCCCGAGGATCTGGTCGGGATGTGTCTGTTTCTGCTGTCGGATCAGGCGAACTGGATCACCGGCCAGATCTTCAACGTCGACGGTGGCCAGATCATCCGATCCTGAAAGGCTTCTCATGAGCGACACCGACGTCGAGCTCGGATACATCGGTCTGGGCAACATGGGCGCGCCGATGGCCAAACGGCTGGTCAACTGGCCCGGCGGGCTGACGGTGTTCGATGTGCGCACCGAGACCATGACGCCGCTGGCCGAGGTGGGCGCGTCACTGGCCTACAGTGTGGCCGAGGTTGCAGCCGCCGACATCATCAGCGTCACGGTTCTCAACGACGAGCAGGTGCGCGACATCGTGGCGCAGCTGGCGGCTAAAGCCAAGCCGGGCACGGTGATCGCCATCCATTCGACGATCAGCGACACCACGGCCGTCGAACTCGCCGATGAGCTCGCGCCGGCGGGGATCCACGTCGTCGACGCCCCCGTCAGCGGGGGCGCCGGTGCGGCCGAAAAAGGTGAACTGGCCACCATGGTGGGCGCGCAGCGGGCGGTGTACGAGCGCATCAAGCCAGTGTTCAAGCAGTGGGCGTCGTTGGTGATCCATGCTGGCGAACCGGGTGCGGGCACCCGGATGAAGCTGGCCCGCAACATGCTCACGTTCACTTCCTACGCCGCGGCATGCGAGGCGATGAGGCTGGCCGAACAGGCCGGGTTGGACGTGGCGGCCCTCGGGCGGGTGGTACGTCACACCGACGCACTGACCGGCGGACCGGGCGCGATCATGGTGCGCCCCAACATGCAACCGCTGACTCCCGACCACTTTCTTTACGAGGCCTTCCTGCACACGCGTGGGCTCGGGGAGAAGGATCTGAGCCTGGCATTGGCGCTGGGTGAAGCCGTGTCGGTCGACCTGCCGTTGGCCGAGGCCGCTTTGGAGACCCTCGCCGAGGGGCTGGGCGTGCCGCACAGCGCCGCGAACGCGAAGGGGTAGACGTGGACGAGTTGCGCCGCACCGGCCTGGCGAAGATGAACGAGGTCTACGGCTGGGAGATGCCCGACATGCCCGGCGACTTCTTCGCGCTCACCGTCGACCACTTGTTCGGCAGTATCTGGACCCGCCCCGGGCTGTCGATGCGAGACAAGCGCCTCATGACGCTATCGGTCGTGACCGCGCTGGGGCTGCAGGATCTGGCGGAGGTCCAGGTGAACGCGGCCCTGCACAACGAGGAGCTCAGCGCGGCCGAACTGCGCGAGGTGGCGATCTTTCTCACCCACTACGTGGGCTTCCCGCTGGGGTCCGGTCTCAACGGCGTGGTCGAACGCGTCAACGCCAAACGCATGAAGGCCGCCGCGTCGGGAGGCGCGCCCGACAGGAAGGCCAACGTCAACGACGCCGTCAGAATGCACACCGGCAAGGGGCTCGATGAAGAGTAGATACGCTGCGCTGTCGCGCGACCAGCTGGCCATTTTGGTCCCGGAGCTGCTGCTGATCGGCCAGCTCATCGACCGCTCCGGAATGGCTTGGTGTATCAGCAATTTCGGTCGCGAGGAGATGCTGCAGATCGCGATCGAGGAGTGGATGGGGTCCAGCCCGATCTACACCCGGCGGATGCAGAAGGCGCTGCGCTTCGAGGGTGACGACGTCATCACGATCTTCAAGGGCCTGCAACTCGACATCGGCGCCCCGCCGCAGTTCATGGATTTCCGGTACACCGTGCACGACCGATGGCACGGCGAATTCCAGCTCGACCACTGCGGCGCCCTGCTCGACGTCGAACCGCTGGGCGAGAAGTATGTGCGCGGCATGTGCCACAACATCGAAGACCCGACCTTCGACGCGACCGCGGTCGCAACCAACCCGCGCGCTCAGGTGCGGCCCATCCACCGCCCGCCCCGCGTGCCGGCCGATCGGCATCCGCACTGCGCGTGGACGGTGATCATCGACGAGGCCCATCCACCGGTCAAAGGCCACCCCGCCCTCGAGGTGGTGCGCCAAAAGCACGCGGCGAGCATCGAACTCGATCCCATCGACGACTCAGAGGACGGCCGCTCGGACTACTCGGGCCCGCTGCTCAGTGATGTCGACTTCGCTGGTTTCTCCCACTCGGCGCTGGTGCGCATCGCCGAGGAAGTCTGCCTGCAGATGCACCTGCTGAACCTGTCGTTCGTCCTCGCGGTGGGCAACCGTGCAAATGCCGAACTGGCCAAAGAAATCTGCACCAAACAGCTCATCGGGGTGGCCGGCGTGGCCGCCGAACGCATCCACCGGGCGCTGTCGCTGCCTGCCGGCATTGACGGCGCAATCAAGGTGCTCGAGCTGCACCCCCTGCTGAGCCCGGCGGCGTATGTGAGCGCCGAGTTCGGACCGGACGTCGTCAGCGTCGCCAGATCGACGGCACATGACGACGGCGCCTGGATCTCGCTGGTGACTCCGGCCGAACCGCGCCCGCTGCGCGCGATCGTCGCGGCTGTAGACCCGTACCTCGGTGTCGAAATGTTTGGAACAGGGGACGACTGGACGGCGCGCATCGTCGAGACGAGTCAGGCGGCAGAGGAACTCTCCGAGGTAGCCATCGTCAAGGTCAGCGGCGGAGCGTCATTTGTGTTCGAGCCGCGAAAATCGCTGCCGCTGACCGTGCTGTGACCGTGATGACACCGACAGGGCTTCACCACCGCCGGCGCCTCGCTGCGACGCGACCGCCAGGTGCCGCTGGGAGTCGCTGCCGCACCGTGCAGAGAAGTACAGAGAAGGGGATAACCGATGACAGTGGTCAGTGACGAGTCGCCTTTTGGGTACGGGTTCGACTTCACCAGCCCGGACCTGCTCAAGCGCGGAATACCGGTGGAAGAGTTCGCCTACCTGCGCAGGACCGCGCCGGTGTGGTGGAACGCGCAACCCGAACAGGACTCGGTTTTCGGCGACGACGGTTATTGGGTCGTCACCAAACACGAGGATATCAAGGATATTTCGCGAAACAGCGAGCTGTGGTCGACTCACCTTCAGGGGGCGATCATGCGCCTGCCTGACGGGATGACCGCTGAGCAATTGGAGCTGACCAAGGCGCTGCTGATCAACCACGACCCTCCTGCCCATACGCGTCTGCGCAAGCTCGTCTCGCGCCTGTTCACCCCGCGGGCGATCGCCGGCCTGGAGGACAGGCTCGAGGAGGCGGCTCGGCGCATCGTGGCCGGCGCGGCGCAAAAGAAGTCGGGCAACTTCGTCGACGACATCGCGATGAAGCTGCCGCTGCAGGCGATCGCTGACCTGATCGGGGTGCCCGAGGCCGATTGGGAGAAGCTGTTCGAGTGGACGAACACCATCATGAACAGCGACGACCCGGACTACAACAGCGTGGATCCCGCGGTGGCCAACACCGAATTGATGGCCTACGCCTACAACATGGCCGAGGAGCGCCGGCGCAACCCGACCGACGACATCGTCACGCGACTGATCGAGGCCGACATTGACGGGGATGCACTCGGCGACGAGGAATTCGCCTTTTTCGTGATCCTGCTGGCCGTGGCGGGAAATGAAACGACACGGAACGCGATGACCCACGGCATGAACGCGTTTTTCGACAATCCCGACCAGTGGGAGCTCTACAAGGCGGAACGGCCAGCTACCGCGGTGGAGGAGATCATCCGTTGGGCCACTCCGGTGCACTGCTTTCAGCGCACCGCCAAGGCGGACACTCAGGTGGGCGTCATCAGCGTCAAGCAGGGCCAGCGCGTCGGGCTGTTCTACAGTTCAGCGAACTACGATGAAAGCGTCTTCGAGCGGCCTTTTGAGTTCAATATCCTGCGCGACCCCAACCCGCACCTCGGCTTCGGAGGTAACGGCGCACACTACTGCATCGGCGCCAACCTTGCGCGCATGGAGATCAAGCTGATGTTCAACGCGATCGCTGATCTGCTGCCCGGCATCGGAAGAATCGCTGAGCCGCAGCGATTGCGGTCAGGCTGGATCAACGGTGTCAAAGAGCTGAAGGTGGCCTACCGGGGACAGTGAACAACTGCGGGTCGCCGGCCGGGTTGCACGCGCACATGAACGACGAGATCGGCGACAGTATCAACGGGTACAGCGGCGCGGCCGTGTCAGCCGCCTCGTCCTCATCACATAGCAGCGGGGGGAAGTCGATGTGTGCGGATGACCCACGGCGCCGATGGCCCGCGCCGGCTGCGCCGGCTGCTCCGTCCCCCGACGAATTGACCGTCCAGCAGCGTCGCCGTCGTCTTCGGATTCTCGAGGCCGCGCTGGCCATGGCCGGTGACGGCTACGAGGCGGTCAACATGCGTGGCGTCGCAGGACGCGCCGGTGTCGCGATGGGAACGCTATACCGCTACTTTCCGGGCAAGGAACATCTGCTGGTGTGCGCGTTTGGACACTGGCTGCGCGACTTCAGTACGGAGTTGGCGCCGCACCTAGTCGATATCGACAACCCCTACACGCGGGTCTGGCACACGGTGCAGCGGCTCATCGACGCGATGAGTCGACGGGGGCTGCTGGCCGATGCCGTCGCGCGCGCGTACGTCTTCGCGGACGCCAGCGTGGCCACCGAAGTGGAAAACGTCCGGCTCCAGATGGTCGAGATGTTCGCCGACGTGATGGGAAACGGTGCTCCGGTCGAGCGAGACCGCCAAATTGGCGAGCTGCTGACCGATGTCTTGGCGTCAAACCTGCCGGCACTGGCGCATAACCGCAGCAGCATAGCCGAGATACGGCGCAGGCTCGTCGTGACACTTTGCTTGCTGGACAAGCGGCAGAGGAGTAGGACGCAGTGAACGCGGGCAAATGCCTGGCTCATGCCCCATCGCCCTACGTGGAATTGGCGGCCAAACGGCTCAGCAAGGCACCGCCGGCGTCGTTCATGCTCGAACCCTCGGGAAATTGCGGCTGCTATTGCTTGAAGCGTCCAGCGAATCCGCGCAACGGGAGATCGGCGCTGGTGAGCAGCCCGGGCGGGGCCGCGACAACGGCGGCGATGGCGTTGAGGGCCGGCAGGCCGGTGACCGTCATCCCAATGGAGGCGAACGCTTCGGGGTTGGACAGGTCGAGGCCGGGTTTGGGAAAGATCATGTGCTTGTTGTAGATGTACGGGTCGCCCTTGATCTCCGTGATGTAGCAGCCCCTGATGTTCCAGTTGGGGTCCGTGTGGGGGGTCATCTGCCACTCCAGATGGGTCTCGACCTTGGGAACCCCGTCGACCAAGCCCTGGTATTTGATGTAGTTGGCGCCCAGTGATCCCTTCGGCAGCTGGTACCAGCCCAAGTCGATGTCTTTGGTGCACGCGCCCAGTTCATAACTGAACGTGACTTCGTCGAGCTGCAGCCCGAAGCAGTCCGCCATCATCAGCACACTGTCTGCGAAGACGCGCGTGTACTTCTCCAGCATGGCCGGCAGGTCTGGATCGTCGACCGGCCGACCGTATCCGACCTCCTTCCATGTGTCGGCGGAGTGATGACACGACACGTCCACCGACTCGATGGTGACGATGTTTTCGATGTCGGCCACGTCGGCGCTGCACACAATTCCGAGGATCTGGTTCAGGCCGGGATTCATACCGGTGCCGTAGAACGTTGATCCACCGCGTTCGCAGGCTTCTTGCAGCACAACCGTTGTCGGCTTACCGGAAGGATGGGGATGGTTGGTGTCGCGGTGCCAACCGGTGATCCAGTCGGCGGTGGTGACGATGTTGATGCCGGCCTGGAGGACCCTAACGTAGAGGTCCTCGTCGGGGAATACACCATGGAACGTCACGACGTCGGGTTTGGCGGCGAGGATGTCGTCGACCGACCCGGTCGCGATCACCCCGATGGGCGGCAGGCCGACGATTTCGCCGGCGTCTCGGGCCACCTTTTCCGGTGTATAGCAATGCAATCCGATCAACTCGAGATCGGGATGGGTGCCGATGCGTTTGATCATTTCGGTGCCGACGTTGCCGGTCGCTACCTGAAAGACTCGGATCGGCTTACTGACCGGCATGCTCATCTCTCCTGACTTTTCTCCAGAACCGTCGTATGTTCGGCGGTTTGGGGGCGAGGGCCATTGGGCCCGGGTGAGGCAGGCGTCATCGATTGTCGCCGGACGCAGCGGGTAGCGGTGCGGCTGAGCTGGGGCCGCCGCAGGGATAGAATTGCTTTGCCCATGACCGGATCGCGGTGAAGCCGGCGTTCTCGGCGGTGGCCAGCGCCGGTGGATCGGCGTAGCGCTGGTGTTGCCAGATGTGCACGTCGGCGAGGAACTGGTCGATGATGCTCTTGGCGAATTCCTGCGACTTGGCTTCATCTCGCGCGGGGTCGTTGTCCGTTGTGCGGCCGATGTAGACCATGAAACGTACGTCGGAGGTATTCTCGTCAACGGGTGTGATCGCCGAGATGGTGCGGTTGTCGACCATGCCCCAGCTCTTTGTCACGGCAATGCCCAGGCCGCCGTTGATCGCTTCAACACCGCTTCGCACATCGTCGATCACCTGGCCTTCGTCGCCTTCGAAGGTGATGGTGAAGTTGACATAGGACACGGGGGCGCTGAAGTCGTGGCGGGTGAACACCGGGACGATCGGCGTCTGATGCACGAACTTGAAATGGGCGAAATCCACGCCATTTTCGAGGACATACTGCGGATGCAACTCCAGCCCTGGGCGGTACAGCCTCGCATGCGGGTAGTAGTCGGCCGCGCTGCTGCCGTCGGCGAAACTGGCGAACACGTCGGGCACCTCGAAGGAGGGTTCCCGACCCTCGACGTCATGCCAGATATAGACGGACTCGTTTCGTTCGACCACGGGATAGGTGCGAATGCGACGTCCTCGATTGGGGCGGTCCTGATAGGGAATACAGACGTTGCGTCCATCGTGGTTCCACTGCCAACCATGGAACGGGCATTGGATGATCTCGCCCTCGACGTGACCGCCGTAACCCAGGTGGGCGCCGAGGTGCTCACAATAGGCGTCCATCACCGTCAACCGCCCAGAACGGGCACGCCAGGCGACCATCTCGCGGTCGAAGTACGTCATCCGATGAACCTCACCGGCACCGATTTCGGCCGACCACGCGACCTGGAACCATCCCATCGGCTTCATCGACAACGGCGGCTTGGCCATCCTCGGTGTCCTCTCGCGTGCGGTTCACTAACGACTCGGACCGGGCGCATCAGTGGTCCGGTCGGTCACCGGTTACCAGCGCTTGCCGTCATCGTAGGGCCTTCATTCAGCTAATCATAGGGGCCTCTATGACACTATTGCTGGCCTGGTGAGGACTACGATCCGGGCATGGCCGTAGCGGACAGCAGCCGGCGCCGGTCCAACCGGCGCGGCGCGGCCACGCGGGAAAACATGCTCGAGGCCGCGTTGACGGCATTGGCCTCCGGAGACCCGACGGCGGTGTCGGCTAACCGCATCGCCAAGAAGATCGGCGCCACGTGGGGCGCGGTGCAGTATCAGTTCGGCGACGCCGATGGGTTCTGGGCTGCGGTGCTGCACCACACCGCCCGACGGCGCGCAAACCTGTTCGCCACCCTAGACGCGGGCGTCACGCTGCGCGTTCGGGTGGCCGGCATCATCGACACCCTCTATGACGGTTTGACCGCCCGGGATTCCCGCGCCATCGAAAATCTGCGCGCGGCACTTCCCCGGGACTACGCCGAGCTTGAGCGCCTCTACCCCCGAACCGCGGCTGAACTGTTCTCCTGGGGACAGGACTGGCTGGAAACCTGCCAGAAAGCGTTCGCCGACCTCCACGTCAATCCCCGGCGGGTGCGGGAAGTCGCGTCGTTCATCCCGGGCGCCATGCGAGGCATCACCTCAGAGAAGCAACTCGGAACCTACTTCGATCTCGACGAAGCCCGCCGCGGACTAACCAACGCGATAGTCGCCTACCTCGACGACCTACGCGTGGACTAGACAGCAGACTCCGACCTTTCGATGACGCGGCGGTGCCCCGCGTCGGATCGTGGCGAGTTGACCTGATTTTCTGGTGATGGAAGTGTTGGCCGATCACAGCCGCCTCGGGTGTCAGGCGCGAGGTGTGCGAAGTTGCCACATACGGCGGCACCACGGAGTTGAGTGTTTAAGTCAATGTTTCACTGGCGTAGCGTGCGAGCTCGACACGGGAGTGAATGTTGAGCTTGCGGTAGATGCGAGCCAGATTGGCCTCCACTGTCTTCGGGCTGATGAACATCGAGCTGGCTACGGCACGGTTGGTCATCCCGGTGGCTACCAGTTCCGCCACGCGTCGCTCCGACGCTGTCAGCCCATCGCCGGTTTGTGTGCGCCGCACATTGGCGCGCGCCAGATCGCCGCGGGCCCGTTGTGCCCACAGCGGGGTACCGAGCAGTTCGAACACGCGTAACGCTTCGCGCAGTGTCGCGGCACTGGCATCCTTGAGCCGCTGGCGACGCTGCAGCTCCCCGAGCAGCAGTTGGGTGCGCGCCGTCTCGAACGGCATCGGTAGCCGTTCATGGTGTTTCATGGCAAGTTGTGCGGCTCGCAGTGCCGCGTCAAGGTCGCCGTGTGCCGCAAACAGCATGCTGCGACAGCGCGCACCGACGGCTAAAGTCCACGCCCGGTTGACCCGGCGGCCGTTGCGTTCCATCGCCGCGGTCAGCTGCTCCGCGTCGTCGAGGCGCCCGAGCGCCACCATCGCCTCCACCGCGTCGGCTGCGAACGCGGCTGCGATGATTTCGGTCTGCTCCGTCGCCCCCGCAAGTCGTGAAACCAGCGGCTCCAGCGTGGCCAGCGCGGCAGGATAATTGCCCAGCGAGACCTCTAGGAAACCCAAGGTGGTGATCGCCCACTCCCCCATGCGTTGTGAGCCACTTCGGCCAGCGGCATCGATGGCATCGGCTATGTCGTCGCGTACCTGTTGTTCGCGGCCAGCGTAAGCGGCTATCAGCGCTCTGGTTGTCAACGCGATGAACAACGGAAAGTCGCCACCTTGTTGCGTGGCCCGTTCCAACAGATCCTCGGCGAGAAGTTCGGCGTCACCGAAGTATCCGCGCCACACCTCGATCAGGACGCTGTGGAATCCGACGAAAATCAACTCGCCCTCTTCGCCACGCTGCAGACAGCTCTGCCGGATCGCCAACATCTGGCGGCGCGCCTCGTCAAGGCGCCCGGTCCAGGCCAACAACAAGGCGTTTTGCACGGGCGGGCGAGCGGGAACCGGAATGGGGTCGTGCGGATCATACAGTTCCAATGCACGGTCCAGACTTGCCTCATCGAGGCCATCGCCTCTGATAAACGCAAGAATCGCCTTCATGCTCAGTGCCTGACTGAGCAGGCTAGGCTGCTCCAATCGAGTGGCACCGGTGACGGCGTCGCCGATAACCTGCATGGCGCGCTCCAAGTACCCGGCGTTGAAAAGCGTGAACGAAAACGTGACTCCCACGCGCACCGTGAGGGAAAGGTCTTCCCGCGCATCCTCAAGGGCGCGTTCCAGCAGAGCGGCGGCATCCGGATGACTATCGTCGAAGAGGCGGAGGAAGCCGAGCGTAAGCAATGCCTCGGCGCGCGTTGTTCCCGGCGGTAGCTCGTCGATGACAGCTTCAAGAAGTGCTCGTGCGCGGGCTGTGTCACCCGCGTCGAAATGGTGCTGGGCCAGACGGATTCGTCGCCGTGGGGCATCCCCGCCGAGGTTGATCGCCAGCTCCAGCAACTCGGCGGCAGCGGCGGGGGCGCCTCTGCCTCGAACCATCTCGGCCGCGGCATCGAGGGACTCAAGAGTGCGGGCGTCGGCGCTTGTGGCACCTAACGCCAGATGCCGGGCTTGCAGCTCGGGCTGTTCGAGTACCTCGGCAAGCCGCCGATGTATCGCCCGCCGCTGGGCGGGCGTGGCCTCCGAGTACACGCCATGGGCCAACAGCGGATGCGTGAAGTGCAACCGGTGGCCGTCGATAGTGATGATCCCGCGGCTCTCCGCCTCTTCCAGTTGTTTCAACGCCTCCTCGGTACCGGTCCCTGTGGCCACCGCGACGAGCGTGATGGTCGGCGATGCCGCGCAGGCGGCGGTCAATAGCGCAGTGCGTACCGCCGAATTCAAAGGGCCGATGCGATCGTAAACAAGCTGCATCAGGGTGGGCGGCAACGGCATGCCGGCACGCAGCGATTCGGTGTCGAGCACGCGAGCCAGCTCCAGCGCAAACAGTGGGTTGCCGCCAGACACCTCATGGATCTTCACGATGGTCGGCCGCGAAAACGACACCTGCAATCGCCGCGAGAGGAGCTCATGAAGCGCCGACAGGCTCATCGGGGCAAGCGTGAAACGTCGCAGGGCATCCGGGCGCGACAACTGCAACCACGACACCGGATCGGGGTCAGAACTCCCACTGCGTACCGTGGCCAGCAGTCCCACCCGTGAGGGGAGTCGCCGTGCGGCGAATCCCAAAATGTGACGACTGGAGGCGTCAAGCCATTGCAGATCATCGATGGCTATCAACACCGGCGCCTGTTCAGCGAGCCTGTCGAGGACCGCGAGAAACGCAGCAGCCAAGACGCGCCAATCCGCGGCATTCGAGGGCGTCTCGCCCAGCAGCATACTGCTGAGCGCGACGCGCTGAATATCCGGCACATCGGACCACTCGTCGTCGAGTCCGCTCAACAAGTCGGCCACGCCGGTGTAAGCCAGCACCGACTCGGCCACGGCCGCCTGCGCAGCGAGCACCCGAAAACCGCGATCGCGTGCCCTGTCCAACGCACCCAGCCACAGCGTGGTCTTACCAATGCCCGCTTCACCCTCGACAACCAGCGCGGCCGGCTCCTCACTCGCCGCGGAGAGGAGATTGTCGACGGCCTCAGTGTCAGTCGGCCGTGACAACACGCCGCGGACGCCCCGCTCCTTCGCCGTCATGACGACGCCATGCCCGTCACCACGGCGGCTGGACGCGCTCACTGAGATCCCCTCCGTTGGATGCGCTATGTGCGGTGCGCCGCCATTCAGTAAATCTCATCCGTTTGGACGATGCGGCAAATCAGCAAAGTAATGGCCGAAAGTTCAGCCGAACCGGACGACGGCGCCCACCGGAAACGAATCTCGTCCATTTGGACCAGGCGACCGACCGCCGAGGATGGTTGGCTCGGGTGGTGATCCAGGCTCGCGGCGGTCGGCGCTGGTGGCAATGCAGCCCGCCTCGCAATCGCTGCCGGTCCTTGCGCCGCAAGCATGATCGCGGCCGGTTACGCCAGCAGTATGGACTGACCAACCGCGAAGTCGACGTCGCCCTGCTGGTCCTGCACGGTCACGGCGTCGAACCCATCGCCGCGCAGCTGGGGTTGGCTTGCAGCATGGTGCGCACCCACCTGCACAGCATCTTCGAAGACCAGAACCCACCGGCGAGCCGAGTTAGTTAGTTAGTCAGTCGCCCTGTTCCTCACCCACTAACAAGCTTTAACGGTTGTGTAATCCTTTGCCGTGGAACCGACTTTGTGCTCAATGGTTGACAATGCTTCAGACATCAGCCTTTGCTTCTTGACAGGGTGATGTCGGCGGCTGTCAGACGTTGTGCCGGCATCCCCGCTTGATCGCAGGTTTTGGCGACGAGGTCTGCCGAACCAGCGGTAAAAACGGCGAACAGAGACTCGTCACTGGGCACGGCAAGCATTGTCACGAGTTCGACGGGGCAACCGTTCGCGGTCATTGACTCCGCACACGCCGACAATGCTGCGGCGCTGCGTTCGCGAGGCTCCGGGCCGAACTCCGGGCGATACCACTCAACAAGAAAGCAAGGCACGTGCTGCGTTCGCATGCTCATTCTGTCGATCTTGGCGCATTTTTCATATGGCGGAAATCGGGTGTTTGCCTACGGGCCCGTCGGTTTGGATCGCACGTCACCTGCTTTATAGCTCACCACGCGCCGGCGACGTGAATCGTCGGCAGCCGTAACGAGGCGAAGGACACGGCGCCCGGGGTACACCGCGGCAGTGGCCATGATGGGTTTCGGCCCCGCCATCCGGGCCGCTGAGGACAGCGAGCTCGTCGGGTTTATTCCTATGTTTTGCGAGCGTACCAATTGGATTTGAATCAAATGCATCTGCTAGGTGATTCCAATATGAAGCCCGACTCACCGCGGGCATCAGCGAACCGAACGATAGGGAAATCCCCGATTCCCCCCGCGCGCCTTCGTTGTAGCGTCAAAAGCGGCCGGGAAGACCGGCTACACGCCGGGACGCACCCAAAAGGAACTTTAATGAGCACCCACCCGCTACCCACCTGCAAAGCCATCGCCCGAACCGCCGCCACCGCCGCCGTCGCTACTGGAGCCGTCGCCATGTCCACGTTGGCAACGCCAACCGCCTCTGCGGACGCACTTTCCGGCAACCTGTGGAATCTGTACAACAGTCAACACGTCAGCGCGGGCTGCCCGGGTTACACCATGTCGCAGGTCCTCGGGGACACTGCAGGGGATATCGCCCACACTCTCGCCAACCCCCCGGGAGGTATCGCCGGTAATGGTCGGACCCCCACCGATGGCATGCTGGCGAATAGGGGCTATTACGTCACCAGTTGGGGTGAGGCGGACTATGTCAACAACAGCGGCAACGCGACGCCACAAGACGCCATCAACTTCTGGCTCGCCAACCCGACCAAGGAAATCTTCCCGAACTGCAACAATCATGACTTGGGAACCGCCGTCTGGATCCAAAACGGCAAGTGGGTCGCGGTGGCGCTGACCGGCACAGGGGGTGGCACTCCGCCAGCGCCGCCGGAGCAACCTCACTGACACGCGAGGTAGCCTCGTCCGTGGGACATCTCGGGCGGGGCGGTTCAGCTCCACTGCCGCTGCTGAGTTCATGCCTCGCATCGAATGGAGGGACAGTCCTTGGGCCCTGAAAGCGCGCCGACCTCGCGATTCTCTGGCCCGCCAACCTCCAGATCGCGACCAACCGCTCGCGCTGCGTATTGAAGCGCGAACCGCGCCGCTGGCATGACTTCACACGTGATCTCTGTGACGACGTTGGCTGGTGAATTCGAGCACCGCGCCTGAGCCGAAGACCCTGGTTTCGGCGAACTTTGACGTCGCGCAACGGCGTGGTGCGGGTTAGGGATCTCGGTGAATGGGTGGGCTGTTTTGTGGCGGAGCGGGAATCATCCGATGCAAGCCCAATGTCATAGCGGGGATGGTGATGTTGGGGATGCTCGCGATACCACCCTAACCCGGTGTGGCTCTCGGGCGGCCACGTTTCGGCGGCGGTGCCGCGTGTTTCGGCATCCGTCCGGCGTCGTTGAGCGCCCGGCGCAGGATCATTTCGATCTGGGCGTTGAAACTGCGGAATTCGTCGTTGGCCCAGCGGGTGAGCGCGTCGTGCACAGCAGGGTCAATCCGCAGCAGGACCTGTCGGCGGTCGCTCACGTATACAGCGTGCCGGTGTTAACCACCGGGGATGGCGGTTGGTCGGCGCAGAGCACAACCATGAGGTTGCTGACCATGCTGGCGGTGCGTTCCTCGTCGAGCGCTACGACGTCGGTTTCCGCTAGTCGCTCCAGCGCCAGCTTAACCATCCCGACGGCGCCCTCCACGATGCGTGTGCGGGCGGCGATGACGGCACCTGCCTGCTGGCGACGCAGCATCGCCTGTGCGATTTCTTGGGCGTAGGCAAGGTGGGAGATGCGGACCTCGACGATCTCCAGGCCGGCGATCCGGACGCGCTGGGCGAGCTCGCGAGCGAGGTCGGCAACCACTTGGTCGGTCGAGCCGCGTAGCGAAGTGCCTTCGCCGGTGGGGTCGTCGTAGGGATGACTGGTGGCGACATGGCGCAGCGCTGATTCGGCTTGCATGGACACGAAGTCTTGATAGTTGTCCACCGCGTAGGTCGCTTTGGCGGTGTCGGCGACCTGCCAGACCACGATGGCAGCAATCTCCACCGGGCTGCCGTCGGCGTCGTTGACCTTCAGACGCGCTGTCTCGAAGTTGCGCACCCGCACGCTGACTCCGCGCCGCACCGCGAGCGGCGCGGCCCACCAAAACCCTGGTCGGCTGACGGTGCCGATGTAGTGCCCGAAGAACTGGATCACTGAGCTCTGCCCCGGCGGCAGGATCACCAGGGAGGTGATCACCAAGCCGAAAACCACGATCGGCAGCCAGAGCCAGACGCGGTCGTGCTGAGCCGCGAGGATGATTCCCGCGATGCTGCCGGCAAGGACAAGCACACCAAACCAGCCGTTAACGGTTCTCGCCGGACGCTGACGAATGTCGACCTGGGCACCCTGGTGTCCGACGACGTGGGCGTTGTTTGGTGATTCAGAGCTGTCCACCGGTGGCGACCTCCTCAAATGTGATATAAAAACGATATCATATTGCCCCTCGCCTATTGAACCTGCGCCCGTCCGGGCGACGGGCGCGAAACACGTGTCTTCTTCCGCTTCAAAGCGAGAGATGTGGTTCTTGCGAAATCCGCGGCGATAATCTCGGGCCTTTCCCTGTCGGTTCCCGGGATAGACGCGCACTCAGCGACCGAAAAAGTCCTCTGCACCATCCGACATCGACCACTCCCGCCCCTGGGTGCCAAGATGCGGTCGGCCTGGGCCAGGCTTGTACTGCAGGTCTGCCCAGCCCTCGACTTGCCATACGCCGATTGCATACTTGACCGGCGACCACGATCAGTAGTGCATGTTGTACAAATCAGTAGTGGTATCGGGCCTTCAGAATCTTGACCTCATTGTTGTCTGCTCGGTACACCAGCCGGTGTTCGTCGTCGATGCGCCGGGACCAGTACCCCGACAGTTCGCCCTTTAGCGGTTCCGGTTTGCCAATCCCGCTGAACGGATCGCGCTGGATCTCTCCGATCAGGCGGGTGATCCGGCGGGCCATCTTGCGGTCGGAGGCCAGCCAGAACAGAAAGTCCTCCCAAGCGTCAGGATCGAAGTGGGTGTTCCTCACTACCCGCCGCCGGACATGTCCCGTAGCTCGTTCATAGACTTGGTGAGCTCGGAGGGTGCGGAGTGTCCAGCCTTGTCCCGGGCGACGGCTTCCATCAGCCGCCTGGCGTTTTCGGGAGAGCGCAGCAAGTAGACCGTTTCCTGCCAGGAGTCATAGTCGTTGGCGGACATAAGCACCGCATCCCCGGCTTTAGAGGTGATGCGCACGGGCTGGTGATCGGTGTTGACTTGTTCGAGGAGTGGGAATAGGCGCTGCCGGGCCTCACTTGCGCTGATGCTCATGTGGTGCATTCCTTAGCCAATAAGTACGGGATCATCGTACCGCAATGGTACGGCATTTCCGTACCATCACCGGCTTGCGGCGATAAGAATCACGGCGCATAAATCTGTGACGGTGGCGAATTCACCAAGGTGCGGCCCGGCGAGCGACGGCGAGCGGATCGCTATGTTCCCGTCGAAGTCGGCGACGAGGCCTGGCCAACACCGATGAGGCTGCCTGAATAGGCGACCTCATCGGGAACGCGGACCCGGTTCACAGTCGCTCGACTCCGATCATCGAGTCGCGGGTGATTGGGGCGCGGCGAGCTGATCCTCGCCGAGTCCTTCGGTGCCCGCTGGGCGTTGGGCAACACGAAGTAACCGATCTCAGCACTGGAGTCCCACTCGCGGATTTCGACCGACGCAGGCAGCGACGTGCCCATTTCTGCCAGCAAGGCTCGTGGCTCCCGAACTGCCCGTGGCGATACGCCGGGGATTTATGCCACTTGGGCGGCAGCCCCAGCGTCGGCCATGGGTAGCGCACGACACAATGTGCACACCACCCGCGAGCGGCGGCGGTGTCATTGGCGCCTGAGCGGGCTGGTTAGTGGTTGGCGGTAACTCGGACAAGGAAGTTTCGGCACAGATCCGCGACGATATCGGCAGCCTCGTTGAGCGCGAAGTGGCCGGCGTCGATCACCTGCACGTTGGCGCCGGCTACGTCGCGCCGATAGGCCTCGGCTTCGGCAACCTCGAACGACGGGTCATGCCTGCCCCACAACGACGAGCAGTGGTGGCTGGGTGTCGCGCAGCCACCACTGCCAGGCTGGATAGTTCGCGACGTCGGTGTGGTAGTCGTAGAACAAGTCGGTCTGGATGTCGCGTCGGCCGGGCCGTTCTAGGAAAGCGAGTTCGTCGGTCCGAGGTCGGGGTCGTATCGATCGGGTTCTGGACTTTTTCGCACGTGACGCCGGCGAGTCGCGTCGCCGGAGAAGAAGTTTTCACGTAGCTCTGCGTCGTGGCGCGCTATCAGCCCAGAACGCCCGTCGCGTTTCCCACGGGGGCCGAGACCGTCTTCGTGGCAGACAGCGTTCTGCACGACGAGGGCACTGACTCGTTCGGGGCGGCGCAGCGCCAGGCGCATGCCCACTGGTCCGCCGTAGTCCTGCACGACCAGTGTGTAGCGGTCCAGCCCGAGCTGGTCGGTGAATTGGTCGACGGCGGCGATCCGGTCGAAGGTGTATTGGAAATCGCCGATGGGGCGGAGCGTCGCTGTGCCCGAAGCCGGGGTAGTCGGGGGCGCACCACCTTTCATGTGCTCGGCTTAGGCAGCCCGCAGGATCCTCACTGCACCGAGCTCTTTGCCCGGTGACAATAGTATCTGCATCTGGTAGCCGCCTGATCTCGAATGTTCCGAGTTGCCTCACGAATAGCTGCATTTCCTCGCCGCGGACGTGGTAGCCCATCGACATTGGCTGCCTCCGTGTCGGCGCACGCCAGTCGCGGAATTCGGCCACAGGCCGCACCACCGCGGCCGCGCTCAGTGCGAGGGGGCCGGCACCGGTGTCCCGTCCCAATTGTTGAGTGTCCAGCCATCAGTCGGGTTTCCCGTCACCACAACGTGTCCGGTGTTGGGCAGCTGGGGGGCCACTAGCCGCATGTCCGGATTCTTCACGTTCATGAGCACCCAGTACGTGATGGCCTCGCCGTGGGAGAACACGACCGGATTCGTTTCACCGCTGTCATAGATGGTCTTGACCGAGTCACTGAAACGCGCCTCGAATTCCTCCCCGTTGATGGCTCCCGGGATGCGTGCCGTTCGATCACCGCTGAGCCACGCCTGCAGCGCCAGGTGCGGCCGCGCACTGGCCTCGGGCAGTCCCTCATTGTCGCCCGCCTCGATTTCTCGCAGACCCGCCAACACCGTGACCGGCTCACCGAGTGTTTGCGCAAGCGGGGCGGCTGTTTCTTGGGTGCGGACCATCGTCGAGGCGTAAATCCCGTCATACCGGTTGGCGCTCAACTCATTGGCCACCGCGCCAGCCTGTCCCTCGCCCAAGGCGGTGATGTCTGGTCCGGGCACGGAGGTATCGATGATGTGTTCCGCGTTGGCGGTCGACTCCGCGTGGCGTATGAAAGTCACGATGATGGTGTGATGGGCGGCGGCGTGCGCGGCCGGGCCAGCGCCTACCGGCGCGGCGAGCAGCATGATGGCCGTCGATACCGCGCCAATTAGCTTGGTACACCTTGCTGTCGCCGACAGCCACAGTTGCTTCACCGCAGCCACACGCTCCCCCTTTGAACTAGATTGCCAAGCCGAATCCTATGCGCCTCGGCACACCGAAATGGGCGGAAAGAGAACCGGTGTGAGCGCCTTTCGACGGGTCCAACATCGCGATGTCGACGATTCCGGGCCGAAGCGCTTACGAGCTGGTCATGTGTTGGTGAGTGGTTTGCCCGCCGTTTCCCAGGCATGCAGCCGATCCTGAATGAAGGCATATTGCTTGGCCGCGGTGGACAGCGCGGCGACCGTCTGCTCCGGGTTGTCGATCGGTTCGGAGGGAACGGGCAGCTTGGCCGCGGCGATGGCCTTCGCCTCGAGGAACGCACTAGGCGCCTCACCGATTGGAGCGGACCCGGCTTGCAGGACGGGATCAGCCGCCGTGGGCGCAGTGATGCCCTCCAGTGGGTTATCGCGGCGAGGCTCCGACAGGGTGAGCACGGGCCCGAGGTGTGGCGCGATAGCGTCCCGCCTGCCCAGCGCGCCGAAGTTGAAGCGGGTTCGCAGCGTCGCAATGATCGACGTGTGGTCGTAAGGCGGGCTGTCGGCGGGTGCCCGAAAGACGGTTCCGGCGGGAATCAGGGGCGAGACGATGACCGCCGGGACCCGGACTCCGAAGCGGGTGAAGGCGAACCCCGACGCCCCGATGATGTCATCGGGTGGGGTGGCACCGGTTTCGGGGGGCACGTGGTCGTAGTTCCCTCCGTGCTCGTCGTAGGTGATGATGAGCAAGCTCTTCTCCCAGACGGCCTGGTTGCTGCGCAGTGCCGCGTAGATGTCGTAGGCGAGCTTCTCACCCACGGCCAAATTTGAGACCGGATGCTGGTCGTTCTCGATATGAAAGTTGTGTTCGTTGTCGGCTTGGATGGTGCTCTGCGGGGCGCCACGGCGGGGATACGTGGCCCATTCCGGCTCGATGTAGCTGAAGGCCGCCAACTGCCCATCGGCGACGTCGCCCTGGAACTTGTCGAACCCGGACTCCACCCTGCACCCACGGCCGGGGCGGACGGTATCGGGAAAGTCGTTGGCCGTCAGGGGAAGCTTGGAGTAGCCGTAGATCGTCCAGGACTGGCCGGCGTCGGCGAGTTTCCCGAACACCGACGGCGTGTTGAATGCCGGTACGCCGTGGGCCGAGTTGTCGGTGTAGCCCAGTGACGTGCCGGCAACGGCGAAGGCTCGGTTGGGAAAGGTCTGCGTCGGGACCGATGCGAACCAGCGGTCACAGACGGCAAAGCCCTTGGCCAGCGCGCAGAGCACAGGCAGTGTCTCGGGTGAGTACATGCCCATGATGGAAGAAGGTTGGGCACCGACGAGCTTGGGGTCGAGCGGATGGGCGGGATTGGCGAGCTCCCCAGCGAAGCTGGTTACGAAGCCATCGTTGGCTGCTTTGCCGTCGGCGGGGGCGGTGTCGGAACTAAACAGCTGTCCGTTGGTCGCTACGAACCCTTCGGCAGGGTTCGCCAACGGGTAGTAGTAGGCATTCTCCGTTTCCGGCGTGATCGGATAGACCGACACCTCAGTGCCGGCAAGGTCGCGGTTGGACTCCGTGCCGTCCAGTCCATCGAAGTCGCCGGATCTGGGGTACAGATATCCGAGCATATGGTCGAACGAACGGTTCTCCAGCATGACGAGGACTACGTGGTCGATCGAGTCCAGTCCAGCCATCGGGGCCGCCTTTCATCGCGTTGATTCTCAGTTTCTCCCGGCCCGAGCCAAGGGATAGGTGGACATTCGAACGTGATTCGTCGGATACGTCCGTGAGTTCAAGGGCGAGGACGTTGTGTTCGCTTGGTGTGGCGGCTCTATCACATTTAAAACGGCCGAAATCATCGAGAAGTTGAAGGTGCTAAGCACCAGCGGGCACCCAGGTCATCACTATGTCGACGATATGTTCAGTCCGGCGCCCGCGCTTGTGCTGTCGCGCGACGAGTACATATCGAGCTGGCTAACTCCGGGTAAAAGAGCCGATTTTTGAGGACGGATCCTAGTGGCGTCGTTGCGCATGTCTTTGCGGACGGTCACGGTGTCGTCAACCGGTCCGACATTCATCGAGGCGTGGGGCGACCGATGTAGCGGTAGCTCAGCAATCCGCCCCACCGCTGCTGCAGCTCGGCTGCATATGCTTCGGGATCCGATGTCAGATCGCGGATATCACGCAGCACGCGGTCCCCCTCCGACTGCTCAGCCGATTGCAGACCGCTATGAAAACGGCGATTCTTCCGGCCTGCGAGCAACGGCATCCGGAGACCCGAGTTGCGCAATGGTGCGCTAGCCGATGCGCCTGTGCGTCCAACTGGGCGAAGCTCACGACCTTGCCCGATGGCCAGCGGACGATGGCGGGTTTGGCTGATTGCCCGCAGCCGCGACTACTATCCCCCGCCATGGCGTTCACCATCATCACAGCAAGCGATCAGCAGATCACACAGCTCTTTCGGGCGCGCGAAGAACGGAGAATGTCCGCCAGGCATTGTGTGAATGCGGGCGCGCGCTGTATCTGATGCCATCCGCTGGGCCCAGTCTCGGCTAATCGCGCGATCATCAGTCATCAGGATGTAACTCGACGGCACGTCTGGCCATCTC
>JAFARC010000061.1 GCA_019245755.1 Mycobacteriaceae bacterium
GATGCCGGTCAACACCGACGGCGGGCTGATCGCCAACGGTGAGCCGATCGGCGCCTCGGGGCTGCGCCAGGTGCACGAGCTGGTACGCCAGCTGCGCGGGCAGGCCGGCGACCGCCAGGTCGGCGCGACGCCGCGGGTCGGCTTCGCCCAGGTCTACGGCGCGCCGGGCACCGCCGCCGCAACGATCCTGACCACCTGAGCGGGCGGCCCCGACCGCGCGCGGCTGCGGGTTCGGGCGAACACGCTTCCCGCTGCGTGAACCGGGGTAATCACCTCGAGTTCGGAAACACGTGCACCCGCAGGGGAAGTGGTGATCGATGTTGATCCTCGTGCTCGCATTGGCCGTGGTCGGCCTGGCCGTGCTGGCGACGGCCATCCTGACCGGCAACACCATCCTGGCCCTCGTGGTGATCGCCGTGGCGGCTCTCGGCCTGCTGCTGCTGACCCGGGCTTGGTGGAAGGATCGCCGGCGGCCCCGGGATGCGCCGGACGAAGCCGACGCCGCGCCGGCTGGGGACCAGGAGTCGGGCCAGCGGGGCATTGCGCGGCAGAAGCGGGCGCTGGAGCCGGACCAATTCGAGCCCGACGTCTCGATGGAGGAGGCGGAAGAAGCCGAGCACCACGGTGCCGGCGGCGCCACGGAGTGACGCTGCACGGTCGTTGGGAGGGTTACCCGGCTGCCGTCGGCCGCTGCCATCGGCCGCGCACGAAGACAGGTCAGTAGCCGACCGGCTACCCTGATTCGGTGGTTTCCGCACAGGCCGACAGCCGGTTCCGTTTCATCACTAGAAGCGCGGCCCAGACACGCATCCTGGACGCCGCCCTGAAGTTGATCGGGGACAACGGTGTCGGCGGGACGTCGCTACAGATGATCGCCGACGAGATCGGTGTCACCAAGGCGGCGGTCTATCACCAGTTCAAGACCAAGGACGAGATCGTCATTGCGCTCACCGAACGCGAGCTCGGCGGACTGGAAGAGGCGCTGGAGGCGGCCGAAGCCGTGCGGGAGCGCCCGCGCGCGCGCGAGGTACTGCTGGACGGGGTCATCGACTTGGCCGTCAAGCGCCGCGGCGTGGCCGCCACCCTGCAGTTCGACCCCGTCATCGTGCGGCTGCTCGCTGAACACCAACCGTTTCAGCAGTTCACCCAACGCTTGTACGGTGTGCTGCTCGGTGACGCCGCCGACGACGCGCGGGTGTCGGCGGCGATGCTGTCGGGCGCGATCGCGGTCGGCGTCGTGCATCCGCTGGTGGCCGACATCGACGACGACACGCTTCGGGCCCGGCTGCTGCACATCGCCCGCCGATTCATCGACACGTCGCAACCCGCGCCGGGCACCAACGGGACAGCCCCGGCCCGACGACGACACTGGTAGCGGCTGCGGATCACCAACGCAGATCGGCTCTTGACCCTGAGTAGCCGATCGGCTAGTTTCCAGGTAGCCGATCGGCTAGCGGTCGCGCAGTGACGGTGGTGAAAGCGCTTCCCCAGCGAGGATTCGAGACGATGAGACGAACCGATGGTGAGTTGATCCTGTTGTGGACGTTGCCCGCGGTGGCAATCATCTGGATCTCCGCGTTCTTCCTGTTTCCCGGCTTCACCCCGCCGATGTCACCAATGATGTCGGCGGAGGAGGTGGCTGCTTTCTATCGCGATCCGCAGAACCTCTCGCGCATTCGGTGCAGCATGATCCTGTTCAACTGGTTCTGCGTGGGTCTGATCCCGATTCTGATTCTGATCGTGATGCAGGTTCGCAGGATGGCTCATCGCACGCCGATCTTTTCCTACTGCCTACTGGGCTGCGTGGCCGGCGGCCCAACACTTTTTCTCATCGCCAACATTTTCTGGCTCCTCGCCGCCTTCCGGCCGGAGCGCGACCCGGTGCTGACCCAAATGTTCAATGATCTCGCCTGGGTGACCTTCACCACCGCCGTCCCCTTCCTCATCGCGCAGAGCGTGATCCTGGCACTGGCGATCTACCTCGACCGCCAGTCCCGCCCGGTATTCAACAGATGGGTGGCGCATTTCAACCTTCTCATCGCGGCCGCGCTGGCACCCGCGGCTTTCGTCGGGCTGGCGTTGAAGGGCCCCATCGCCTGGGACGGAACGCTGTCATTCTGGGTCAAGAACGTCGCCATCGCCCTGTGGATCGTCGTCATGAGCGTCGTGCTCGGCCAGGCGATTTATCGGGCGCGGGCCGCGGGCCGGCAGCGTGACGAGGAACCGGTCGGCGCATGAGCACAGCGGCGACAGGGACGGTGACCGCCGTCGAGCCACCCGCCGGCTCACCGCTTCACCGCATCGGCTGGCATTGGCGCCACAACCCGAAGCGCGAGCTGTGGTTGGCCTGGTGGACGATAGTCGCCTTTTACCAGCTCTACGTTCTGGTGTTCTTCGTGCTGACGCGGACCCAGCCCCCGCCGAGCCCGGGATGGGACGCCGCGCGAGTCGTGCAGTGGTTCAACCACAACCACGATGGGGTGCTCATCGGGTTCGCCATCATCTTCCTCATCACCGGCATGACCGCGCCACCGAACGCGCTCATCGCCTATTCCATGCGGCGCATGTCGGTGAGCCGCGTCTTCGCGTATACCTACCTCGTCCTATACTCGCTGAGCGCGATTCCGGGCATGCTGCTGATGTGTATCGTGCTCACCGTCGGAGCCATGCGGCCGGACCGCAATGCCAACCTGATCAGCTGGCTCTACGACTTCGCATTCTTGTCCTTCGAGGGAACCATGGGTGTGTTCCTCATCGGCTCGCTGGTGTGGATGGTCGCGATTCTGATCGACAAAAACCGGGTGTTCCCGAAGTGGTTCGGCTATCTCAACCTCTGCAACGCGCTCACCGAGGTCGTCGTGTCACCCGCCTGGATCTTCAAGAGGGGCGTGTTCGCGTGGAACGGCCTGATCGCCTGGTGGATCGACATGGTCGTATTCGCCGTCTACACGGGGGTTTTCATCGTCCTACTCAGGAAAATGATCCAGCGTGAGGATTTCGGCACCGGACCGCTGCCCGACGCGGCGCGGCCCTTGGACCTCGATCTCTCCGAGTGGGCGGAGACGGCACGATGACGGACCCCGTGGCCAAGGAGCCCATGGCGGAAAACAGGGAAAAATCCGCCGAGTTCGTGCCCGGACAGCCGGACATGTGGGCGTTCGTCATGTTCGAGGCGCTCGTCTTCGCCAGTTATTTCGTGGTCTACATGATCTTTCGCACGCGGAGCCCCGAGCTGTACCTGCAATCCCAGGCGAGGCTGGATCTGCGGATCGGGGTCGTCGAAACCCTCGTTCTGCTGATGAGTTCCTGGTCCATGGCACGATGCGTCAAGGCCTCGCGTGCCGGGGCATTCCGGTCCGCGTTGACCAACGCCTTGTTCACCGTGCTTTTCGGCGTCGTGTTCCTCGTCGCGAAGGTCTTCGAGTGGGCCAGGGTGATCCGGATGGGGTTTGGGCTGTCCACCAACGAGTTCTTTTCTCATTACTTCTTTTTGACAGGGATCCACTTTCTGCACCTGTTGATCGGTTTCATCGTCCTGGGCGTCGTCGTCTATCAGCTCTGGAGCCCGGGGCGCCGATCCCAGGAGCTCATCGAAACCGGCGCCACGTACTGGCACACCGTGGACTTCCTCTGGGTTCTGATCTTTGCACTGCTGTACGTGGTGAGGTGATCGTGAACGCCCGATTCGAGAAGAGATTGCTGGTCGTTTGGCTGATCCTGTCGGCGATCACGCTGGTCTATTTGTGGGTGGGCTCAGTCGATCCGGCACGAACACTGCGGCCGAGTGCCGTGGTGACGTCGAGTGCGATCGTGCTGGCGCTCATCAAGGTGCGCGTCATCTTTCGGGAGTTCATGGAAACCAGGCACGCTCCGGTGTTGTTGCGTCGCCTCACGGATGGCTGGGTCCTGCTCATCGCCGTCTGCCTGCTCGGCAGCTATTTCGTCGGGATGGCGGTTCGGTAGTGCGTGGCCTCACCGCGGGGTGTATGCCGACATACCCGTGCTAAGAGGCCGGTTCACCCGTTGCGGCGGCGTGGCCGGCGCGGAAGCCGAAAACCATGGCGGGCCCGAGGGTTCCGCCCGCGCCGCCGTAGGCGCGTCCGGTGACACCGCCCATCGCGTTGCCCGCGGCGTAGAGGCCCGGGATGGGGCCGCCGCCGACGTGCAGGACGCGACCGTCGCGGTCGGTTCGTGGCCCGCCCTTGGTGCCCATCGCCCCCACCCACACCGGCACCGCGTAAAACGGCGCCGTGTCGAGGGGGCCGAGCGTCTTGCCCGCGAGCGTGGTGGCCCGCTCATCACCCCAGTACCCGTCGTACGCGCTGCAGCCGCGGCCGAAGTCGGGATCGGATCCCGCTTCCACATCGCGGTTCCACGCCTTGACGGTGCGGGCCAGCCCATCCGGGTCGATGCCGGTCTTGGCGGCCAGCTCGCCCAGATCCGCCGAGGGCGAGAACCAATCCGGCACCGCCTCACCCGGCGCGACGCCGAGAAACCCGTAGCGCTTGAAATGCAGCGCATCGAACACGATCCACGCCGGATCGTTGACGTACCCCCCGCGCGGATCGAGGTAGTGGAACGCGCCCGCCATCGAGTTGTATTCGCCGGCCTCGTTCACGAACCGCCGACCGGCCCGGTTCACGATGATGCTGCGCGGCCGGGTCCGCTCGAGACGCACGCTGCGGCTGCGTGGCTTGCCGTCGATCGTGTCGCCGGGAATCCTGACGATCGGGACCCACCAGGCCTCACCCATATTCGCCAGATCGGCGCCGAGCGCCATCGCCATGCGCAAACCGTCGACGGTGTTGTTGGGTGGCGACACCGCGCCGTGCATGGGTCCGCGCAGAAAGGCCGCGACCAACGACGCGTCCCATTCGAACCCGCCGGTGGCAAGGACGACCCCGCGGTGGGCCCGAACGGTGAATTCGGCTCCGTCGTGCGCGATGCGGACACCCACGATGTCGCTGGAGTCGGCGATGAGCTCGACGGCGCGCGCGTTGGTGTGCGGCACCACGCCGGCGTCGAGCAGACCCGTCAGCAGCCCGGCGATCAGCGCCGTGCCCGCTACGCAGATCTCCGGCGACGCGTCGACCGACGCGTGAATGCGGGCCCGGGTCTCGGCATCGATGCCGACGTTGCTGAAATCGGCGGGGAACGAGGTGATCCGATCGGCCCATGCGCCGAGCCGGGAAAGATCGAACGGCACGGCGTTGAGCGACCGGCCCCCCGTCGGGCGTCCGCCGGGCAACTCCGGTTTGTAGTCCGGGAACCCCTGCGCGATCTCGAACCGGATACCACTGTGCGCCTCGACAAAGTCGAGCATCGCCGGGCCGGTGCGCACGAACGTCTCGACCAGCTCCTCGTCCATCGAACCGAACGACTGCGCCCGCAGGTAACGCATCGCGTCATCGACGGTCAGCTCCTGATCGCCGAGTCGCCGGTGCGCCGGAATCCAGACGATCCCGCCGGAAACCGCGGTGGTGCCACCGACGGTGCCGGCTTTCTCGTAGACCTCGACCGCCGCACCGTTGGCTGCCGCCGCCAGCGCCGCCGTCAGACCCGCTGCGCCGCTGCCCAACACGACGACATCCGTCTCGTTACTGAAGGAAAGCACGGGCGTGTTCCTTTCGGCGGTTTCAGCTCAGGATCGCGGACAGTTGCCCGGCGGCGCGGATCACCGCGTCCTTGCCGCGCATCACCACGTCTTCGCGGTGCGAGATGAGGTTGATGCAGGTCGGCGGCGACGGCCGGCGGCGCCGGACCGCAACGGCCAGCCCGTAGGTATTCGGCTCGATTTCACCGTGGGTGATCACCCAGCCGCGCCGTCGTGTCTGCGACACCAGGTCGCGTTCACCCGGACGGGGCGGCATGCTGGCCAGCAGTGCCACGCCGGCCGCTCCGCGATCCAGCGGATAGCGGCTGCCTTCATGGAAGGACAGCTGGTAGGAGACCAGGGTCGGCACGATCACCGCGATCGCCACCTGCTGGTCGCCCTCCGCGACGAGCAGGGACACGGTGGCGCCGAGCCCGTCGGCGAGCGCGCGCAGCGTCGGCAGGCTCAGCTGGCGCACATTGTTGTCGAACGATGCGCCAAGCACGGCCAGCGCGGCCGCCGACCGGTAGCGGCCGTCCTCGCCTTTGGTGATGAACCGGAACTGGGCCAACGTGCTGAGCAGCCGGTATGCGATCGTCCGGTGCACTCCGACGTACTGGGCGGCCTCTTGCGCCGTGATGCCCATCGGGGAGGCGGCGACCGCCTGCAGCACGGTGAGCCCCCTGGCCAGGGTCTGCGATCCCGGCCCGGCGCGGACGTCGAGCTTGGCTTCGCTCACCGCAGTCTCACCGCGTCCTTGACAGTGAGCATCGGGAGAGTGATGCTCTAGAGATAGTGCACATCGGTGTGCGATTTTAGCACACTCTGTTTGCGCCTTACGAGAACCAAATTTCCGCGGCGACAGCGAGGTGGTGAGTGTCGGAGTACGAGAGCATCTGGAGCGACCTTCAGGGCATCCCGTTCTCGCAGGGATACCTCGATGCCGGCGGGGTCCGAACCCGGTACCTGCGGGCCGGTGACCCGGGCAGCCCGGTCCTGCTGCTGCTGCACGGGTCCGGCGGTCACGCGGAGGCCTACGCGCGCAATCTGGAAGCGCACGCCGAGCACTTCTGGACCTGGTCGATCGACATGCTCGGTCACGGCTACACCGACAAACCGGGACATCCCCTCGAAGTTCGGCACTACCTGCGGCATTTGATCGCGGTCCTCGACGGGATCGGCGCCGAGCGTGCCAGCATCAGCGGCGAGTCGCTCGGCGGTTGGGTCGCTGCCCGGGCCGCGGTGGACCACCCGGGCAGGATCGAGCGTCTGGTCCTGAACACGGCCGGCGGCTCGCAGGCCGACCCTGCGGTGATGCGGCGCATCATCATGCTGTCGATGGCCGCCGCCGAGAACCCGACGTGGGAAACGGTTGCGGCCCGCATCAAGTGGCTGATGGCCGACAAGTCCAAGGCCTACGACGATCTCGTCGCCAGCCGGCAGCGGATCTACCGGCAACCGGGCTTCGTCGCCGCGATGCGCGACATCATGGCGCTACAAGACCCCGAAATACGGGCACGCAACCTGCTCGGGCCCGCGGAGTACGGGGCCATCACCGCGCCGACCTTGGTGTTGTGGACGAGCGACGACCCCACCGCGAACATCGCCGATGGGCGGCGGATCGCATCGATGATCCCCGGCGCCCGGTTCGAGGTGATGGCGGGATGCGGCCACTGGCCTCAATACGAGGACGCCCAGACGTTCAACCGCCTGCACATCGATTTCCTGCTGGGGCGCTGACCGTGGTCGCGCAGCTGGACGTCGTCGTGGTCGGGGCCGGCCCGGTGGGGCTGACACTGGCCAACATCCTCGGCCAGCACGGTGTGCGCACGCTGGTCGTGGAGGAACGCGACACGCTGATCGACTACCCCCGCGGCGTCGGGCTCGACGACGAAGCGCTGCGAACGTTCCAGTCGATCGGCCTGGTGGAACGCATCCTGCCGCACACGGTTCCCAATCAGATCCTGCGATTCTTCGACGCCAAGCGTCGCCTGCTCGCCGAGATGGCGCCTCCGGACGCCCGGTTCGGATGGCCCAAGCGCAACGGATTCGTCCAACCGATGGTCGACGCCGAACTGCTCGGCGGTCTGGACCGCTTCGAGCACGTCGAGGTGCGGTGGGACCGGCGAATGGAGAACTGCTCGGAAACCGCGACCGGCGTGACCGTCGAACTCGCCGGCGCCGACGGGTCATCGACCGTGCAGGCACGGTATGTGGTGGGCTGCGACGGCGGCCGCAGCGCCACCAGGCGGCTGATGGGCGTGTCGTTCGACGGGACCACCTCCCCGACGCGCTGGCTGGTCGTCGACGTCGCCAACGACCCGCTGGGCCACCCCAACAGCGAGGTCGGCGCCGATCCGGCACGGCCGTACGCCTCGATATCGATCGCGCACGGTATCCGGCGATTCGAGTTCATGATTCACGCCAATGAGACCGACGAACAAGCCGAAGACCCGGCATTCATTGCGCGCATGCTGGGCTTGCTGGTTCCGTATCCCGATCGCGTCGACGTGATCCGGCACCGGCTGTACACCCACCACTCGCGGATCGCCGGGTCGTTTCGCAGCGGCCGGCTGCTGCTGGCCGGCGACGCCGCGCACCTGATGCCGGTGTGGCAGGGACAGGGCTACAACAGCGGCATCCGCGACGCGGCCAACCTCGGCTGGAAGCTGGCCGCGGTGGTGAACGGTCAGGCCGAGGACGGGCTGCTGGACACCTACGACCTCGAGCGGCGCAAGCACGCCAGGGCGATGATCGACCTGTCCACCATGGTGGGACGGGTGATCTCGCCGACGAATCCACATGTTGCGGCGCTGCGGGACCGGGTCATTCGGGCCGCATCGGTGCTGCCGTCGCTGAAGCGCTACGTGCTGGAAATGCGGTTCAAGCCGATGCCGCGCTACGAGCAGGGCGCGGTCTTGCATCCCGTGCCCCGCTCGGACACCTCACCGGTGGGCACCCTGTTCATCCAGCCCCGCGTCGACACCCGCGAACGCCGCGACGTTCTGCTCGACGACGTGCTGGGCCCAGGCTTTGCCGTGGTGTGCTGGAACAACCACCCGCGCGCGGTGCTCGGCGCCGACGCATTCGCGCGTTGGAAAGCCTTCGCCGCGGGGTTCGTCGCGGCCCGGCCGCAGACCCAGCTGCACTGGACCGGCCACGACGACCCCGACGTCGTCATCGTCGGGGACCGTTGCGGTGCGCTCAAGTCGTGGTTCGACGCGCACACCGAATCAGTGCTGTTCCTGCGCCCTGATCGTTGTATCGCCGGCGCCTGCATCGCCGCGCGCGCGCCGGAGGTGAGCGCAGCACTGTTCACGATGCTCTTTCTGACACAAGGAGGCTCAGGTTTTCATGAAGGCGACCCTGGCGCTGTGCTGCATGTCGCACAGCCCGCTACTGAACCTTCCCGGACCGTCGCAGGATCTGCGTGACGACATCGACGGCGCGCTGACCGGCGCCCGGGAGTTCGTGCGCGAGTACGACCCCGAGCTCGTCGTGATCTTTTCACCCGACCACTACAACGGTTTCTTCTACAAATTGATGCCGCCGTTCTGCATCGGCACCAACGCCACCGGCGTGGGCGATTTCGGCACCCAGGCCGGGCCGCTCACCGTGCCGTCAGACCTCGCCACCGACTGCGCGAGTGCAGTTCTGGAGTCCGATGTCGACGTGGCGATTTCGGCGAGCATGGAGGTCGACCACGGGACGGTGCAGCCCCTGCAGACACTGTTCGGTGACGCCGCGGCACGTCCGGTCATCCCGATCTTCATCAACTCCGTCGCCACACCGCTTGGCCCGGTGAAGCGCGCCCGGGCGCTGGGCGCCGCCGTCGGGCGCTTCGCCGCGGGACTGAACAAGCGGGTGTTGCTGCTGGGATCCGGTGGGCTGTCGCATGATCCGCCGGTTCCGACGTTGGCCACCGCGCCGCCGGGGACCCTCGACCGCATCGTTTACGGGCGGGGAATGACGTCCGAGCAGCGGCAGGCCCGGCAGGTGGCGGTGATGGAGGCGGCCCGCAACTTCGCCGACGGGCAGAGCCGGCTGGCGCCGTTGAGCCCGCAGTGGGATGGTCGGTTCCTCGACATTCTCGATCGCGGGGACCTCGGTGAGCTGGACGGCTGGTCGAACCAGTGGATCACACGGCAGGCGGGCAATTCAGCGCATGAAATCCGCACCTGGATAGCGGCTTTCGCCGCGCTGGCCACCGGCGGGCCGTATGAGACCCTGCTGCGCTACTATCGGGCGGCGCCCGAGCTGCTCGCGGGTTTCGCGGTCAGAACCGCCGTGGGTAGGCGGCGGCGATGAGCGAATCATTCGACCACGTCGTCGACGTGCTGGTGATCGGTTCCGGCGCCGGTGGGATGACCGCCGCGCTGGCCGCCAACGCATCCGGGCTCGACACCCTGGTGGTCGAGAAGGGGCGGCATTTCGGCGGTTCCACCGCGCTGTCCGGCGGCGGCATCTGGGTGCCGGGCGCGCCCGCCCAGCGCAGGGAAGGCTACGCACCGTCTGCCGACGGCGTTTTCGAATACCTGCGGCACATCACCGGCGGGATCGTCAGCGACGCGCGGCTGCGCCAGTACGTCGACACCGCACCGGCGATGATGACGTTTTTGGAGCAGACCAGCCGGTGGCTGGAATTCGTCTGGAAACCCGGCTACCCGGACTACTACCCGGAACTGCCGGGCGGCTCCGAGCGGGGCAGCACCATCAACGTGCCGGCCATCGACCTGCGCGAGCTGGGCGACGAGGAGCAGAACCTGCTACCGCCGCCGGCGTTGGCGCCCAAAGGAATCTGGTTGGGACCCAAGGATCTTCGGCTCTTCTACCAGATACGTCAATCGTGGCGCGGCAAAGCCGTGTTGGTCAAACTGCTGTGGCGGATGTTGCGGGCGCGGGTATTCGGCGACCGGATGGCCGCCATCGGGCAGTCGCTGGCGGCGCGGCTGCGGCTGGCGATGAAGGAACAGGAGATCCCGCTTTGGCTGAACTGCCCGATGACCGAGTTGATCACCGACGTGGACGGCACGGTCACCGGCGCGACGGTGGAGCGCGAGGGGGATGTCCTCCGGATCGGTGCCCGGGGCGGGGTCATCCTGGCAAGCGGTGGGTTCGATCACGACCTGGCCTGGCGCCGGCGGTATCAGCCGGTCCTGGACCGCGACTGGAGCTTCGGCAACCCGCTGGCCACGGGTGACGGCGTCCGCGCCGGCGCCAAGGTTGGCGGCGCCACCGAGCTGCTCGACGAGGCCTGGTGGTTCCCGGCCATCCAGTGGCCGGACGGCCGGCTGCAGTTCATGCTCAACGAACGGATGATGCCGTCGCAGTTCGTCGTCAACGGTGCGGCCAAGCGGTTCATCAACGAGGCGGCGCCCTACATGGACTTCGCGCACGCGATGATCGGCGGCCAGGAATCCGGGGTCGTGCACATCCCGAGCTGGCTGATCACCGACCTGCGCTCGTTCCGTCGCTACGTGGTTGCCGGCCATCTGCCGATCCCCAGGGTGCCGTTTGCGCCGGTGCCCACCGGCCGCAAGGTGCCGAAGGCCTGGCTGGAGTCCGGGGTCGTCGAGGAGGGCCGCAGCTGGGAAGGGCTCGCCGGCAAGATCGGTGTGCCGGCCGACGCGCTGCGGGAGACCGCGGCGCGGTTCAACAGGCTGGCCCGCAACGGCCACGACGACGACTTCGGCCGCGGCGACAGCGCTTACGACAACTACTACGGGGACCCGACGCTGCCCAACCCCAACCTGTACCCGCTCGGAAAGCCGCCCTACTACGCGTTTCGGATCATCCTCGGCGACCTCGGCACGTCCGGCGGGCTGCGCACCGACGAGTACGCCCGGGTGCTGCGCGCGGACGACACGGTGGTGGGTGGCCTGTACGCGACGGGGAACACGGCGGCCGCCGTCATGGGCCGCAGCTACGCCGGCGCGGGAGCGACCATCGGGCCGGCGATGACATTCGGCTACGTCGCCGCCAGACACATCGCCGAGAACTTCGTCGACAACCACATCGGCCGCTCGGACAGCGATTCGACGCTCAACCGGAGGTAACCAATGAAAATTTCGCTCTTCTACGAGTTCCCGCTGCCGCGACCCTGGCAGCCGGATGACGAGCGGAAGCTGTTCGCTGACGGCCTCGATGAGGTGGAGTTGGCCGACAAGGCCGGCTTCTCGACAGTGTGGCTGACCGAGCACCACTTCCTCGAGGAGTACTGCCACTCCACGGCACCGGAGATTTTCCTGGCCGGGGCAAGTCAGCGGACGAACAACATCCGACTGGGCTTCGGCATCATGCACCTTCCGCCCGCCGTCAACCACCCGGCCCGGGTGGCCGAGCGCATCGCCACGCTCGACCTGATCTCCAACGGGCGAGTCGAGTTCGGCACCGGTGAGTCGTCCTCGGTCGGCGAACTCGGCGGCTTCGGCATCGATCCCGCCGACAAGCGGGCGCAGTGGGAAGAGGCGCTCGAGGTGGCGATCCGCTGCATGATCGAGGAACCGTTCCGCGGGTTCGAGGGCGAGCACATCCAAATGCCGCCGCGCAACGTGATCCCCAAGCCGATGCAGAAGCCCCACCCGCCGGTGTGGGTGGCGTGCACACGGCCGTCATCGGTGCAGATGGCGGCCCAGAAATGCATCGGGGCACTGAGTTTCGCCTACACCGGTCCGGGACCGCTGACCGAGCGCGTCAACGGGTACTACAAGGAACTCGAGGAATGCGGCGCCCCGGTGACGCCACAGATCAATCCCAACATCCTGGCCATCGGCGGCGATCTGTCGATGATGGTGGCCCCGACCGACGAGCAGGCGGTCGAGCGTCTGGGACTGGGCGGCGGATTCTTCTCGTTCGGAATCATGCACTACTACATGACGGGTCAGCACACGCCCGGCCGGACCGGGGTCTGGCGGCGTTACCTGGAAGAGAGCGAGAAAGACCCGACACTGGCGTACGGGCCTGGCCGGGGAGCGATCGGCTCGCCGGCGACCGCCCGCAAGTTCCTGCGCGGCTACGAGGACAGCGGTGTCGACGAGCTGATCCTGCTGCTCAACCCGCGCAGTCACGAGTACACGATGGAAGCACTCGAGCTGATGGGCAAGCAGGTGCTGCCGGAGTTCATCGAACGAGACGACAAGGCGGTCGCCGCCAAGGCCAAGCGGCTCGAGCCGGTCATCGAGAAGATCGAGGCGCGCCGGCCCGCTTCCCACCTGCCGGACTTCGACGAGACTTACTCGTTCGGCGGGCTGCCGACGGGCCGCGGTGGCAAGTTCACCGCCGGCGAGATCCCGGAGGCCATGGCCGAGATCAACGCGGGCCGTGTGCAGGCTGCCCAGCGTCTCAAGGAGGAACGCGAAGCGGCCGAGAAGGCTTCCGGCTGAACGATGGGGCGAATCGACGACCTGTGGCGCTACGACGGTCGCCGAGTGGCGGTCACCGGGTGTGCATCGGGCATCGGCGCCGACGTGGCACGGATGCTCAGCGAGTTGGGTGCCGAGGTCGTCGGTCTGGACCGCCGCAGCCCGGCGCTGCAACCCAAAGAGTTTCACGAAGTCGACCTGGCGGACCGGGCGTCGATCGATCGGGCCGTCGAGTCGATCGGTGGCCACATCGATTCGCTGTTCAACGTCGCCGGGGTATCGTCGGGAATCGGCAACCCGCTGCTGGTGACCACGATCAACTTCCTGGGGATGCGCCATCTCACCGAGGCGGTCGCCCCGGCTATGCCGCCCGGCTCGTCCATCGCTTGTGTGTCGTCGCTGGCGGCGGCCGATTACCTGGACCGTCGGCAGCGGATCGCCGGGCTGCTGAAGACCCGCTCGTTCGAGGAGGGCATCGAGTGGTGCCGCCGCCACCCCGAAGAGCTCGCCGACGGCGGCTACCGGCTGTCCAAGGAGGCGATCATCATCTATTGCATGCGGAATGCCGCGCCGCTCGGCGCCCGCGGGGTGCGGATCAACTGCACGGCACCCGGTGTCACACAGACGCCGATACTCGACCAGCTGCGGACGGCCTACGGGCAGGACTACCTCGACAAAATCCCCAAGCCTCTGGGGCGGGTATCCGAACCCGCCGAACAGGCGGCCGTCCTGGCTTTTCTGAACAGTCGAGCCGCCAGCTACATCACGGGCCAGGTGCTGTGGGTGGACGGCGGTAACGTGGCCAGCCGCACCGCCGCCGCGTTGGAGGGACCCGAAGATGGCCAGCCTGAGTGACTTCCGCCGAGTCGCCGACGACGTCCGCAACTGGGGACGGTGGGGTGACGCCGACGAGTTGGGCACGCTGAACTTCATCACGGCCGACAAGGTCCGTGAAGCGGCGAGCCTGGTCAGGCACGGCAGGATCTTTCCGCTCGGCGTCGACTTCGGCTCGTCGGGGCCGCAGGGAGCGTTTCATTTCCGGCAGAACCCCGTTCACGTGATGACCGTGGACGGCGGTGACGCCAGCACGTTGCTCGAGTACGGCCCCAAGTGGGTGCAGAACCCGATGGCCGCCCAGCTGAGCGGGTACTTCGAGAACAATCCGATGCGGTTCAACGACGACATGATCATCATGCCGCTGCAGGCGGCCACGCAGTGGGACGCGCTGTCCCACGTCTATTACGACGACCAGTTGTACAACGGCTTTCCGGCGAACTCGGTGACCAGCCTCGGTGCCTACCACTGCGGCATCGACAAGGTCGACGGCAAGGGCATCACATCGCGCGGTGTGCTGCTCGACATCGTGGCGCTTCGTGGCGTGGAGACCTTCTGTGAGCTCGGCGATCCGATAACACCGGAGCAACTGGACCGGGCGGCGATGGCGCAGGGCGTCGCGGTTGGCCGGGGTGACATCGTGCTCGTTCGCACCGGATGGTGGGGAAGGTTTCTGGAGAACGGGGACGGCAGCGAGCCCGGCGCCGGCCTGGACTGGCGGTGCGCGTCGTGGCTGCACGACCACGAGGTGGCGGCCGTGGCCGCGGACAACGTCATGGTGGAGAACCCGGTCTCGGGCGTCGAGGGCGCGTTCCTGCCGATGCACATGCTGTGCTTGCGCGACATGGGTCTGATGCTCGGTGAATACTGGGATCTCACCGCGCTGGCGCTGGACTGCGCCGCCGACGGTGTCTACGAATTTCAGCTCGTCGCGCCACCACTTCGAGTCACCGGCGCCGTCGGGTCTCCGGTCAATCCCATCGCAATCAAGTAGGCAGGACAGTGACGATGACCGCACGGACAGCACCCCTCGTCGTCGCGCTCGGCGGAACCCTGCGGGCCAACTCATCCACCGAACGCGCGCTGCGGCACTGCCTGGCCGCGGTGGAGCGCCAGGGCGGACGCACGAAGTTGTACTGCGGCAAGGACATCGACCTGCCGATGTACAGCCCGCACGAGCTTGCCCGCACGCCCAAGGCCATAGAATTGATCCGGGCGCTGCGTGACGCCGACGCCGTGATCGTCGGCTCACCCGGATACCACGGCGGTGTTTCCGGGTTGGTGAAGAACGCGCTCGACTACATCGAGGACCTTCGCGACGATCCCAGGGTCTACCTCGACAACAAGCCGTGGGGGTGCATCACCTGCGCCTACGGGTGGCAGGCGGCGGTCGGCACGCTGAGCCAACTCCGAGGCATCGGCCACGCGCTGCGGGCATGGCCCACACCACTGGGTGTTGCGATCAACTCGGCCGAGCAGATCTGGGACGAGGCCGGGGAGCTCACCGACGCAACGATCAAAGACCAGCTGGAACTGCTGGCGACTCAGGTACTCACGTTTGCGCGCGCGACCGGCGGGCCACGCTGACGTCAGCGCAGGTGGGCGTCGAAGAATGTCAAGATCCGCCGCCAGGCGTCCTCGGCCTCCGGCTCCGAATACGCGATTCCAGCAACGCGTTCGACCCCGCGAAGGACCTGCGGGGTGCCCCATTGGTTCATGAAGCTGTGGCCGACGACCGGGTATTCCTTGACGTCACGGGGAACGTCACCGTTGGCCAGCGCCGTCTCGAGTTTGTCCGCAGCATTGGGCAGCCACCGGTCCTTCGCGCCGTAGCTCGCCACGACCGGGCAGGAGCGGCTCAGCCCGTCGATGTCGTTGGGCCAGATGCCGTAATTGGGTGCGGTGGCGTCGAAGAGCTCCCGTGGCGCCAACAGCAGGCAGAACCCGCCGCCCATGCAGAACCCGACCGAACCGATTTTGCCGGTGCAGCGGGGGTCGGCCGTGAGGTGCTCACGGGCGGCGACCAAGTCGTCGACGGCGTCCCCGGCGCCGGTGGACAGCGCTCTCAACGTGCGCACCACACAGCGGATTCGGTTCCCGCGCCGGTACAGCGCCGGCGCGATGGCCAGGTAACCGTTGGCGGCGAAGCGGTCGGTGATGCGCCGCAGATCCGCGGTGAGGCCGAGCGCCTCCTGCACGACGACCACACCCGGCCACGGGCCGTCGCCGCCGGGGACCGCTTGATACGCGGGCAAGGGCCCGGCGGGGCAGTCGTAGCTGATGTCTGGCATCGAACCGGATCCTACTGAAGGCCGCCGGTGCGGATAGCCGCCATCACCCCGCCGTCCACCAGCAGGTCGCTGCCGGTGACGAACGACGCCGACGGCCCCAGCAAGAATTCGGCCGCCGCGGCGATGTCGTCGGGCGTACCGATTCGCCCGGTCCCCGACGCCTTGATCATCGCCCGCATGAACTGCCCCGACTCGTCGGCCAGTTCGCGTCGGCCCATGGCGGTCGAAATCACGCCCGGGCTGATCGAGTTGATGCGTGCGCCGCGATCGCCCCAACTCGTGGCCGCAGCGGCGACACGAACCAGGTTCGCGCGCTTGGCGAACGGGTAGGCGAGTTGGCTGCTGGCGATCCGATCGGGCGAGCAGGCGTCGAGGCCGAGGAGTTCGACGGCCGGCGTCGTGGCCAGCTGGCGCTCGACCTCGGGATCGAAGGGCGGATACATGTGAGCGGCCATGCTGGCGATCACGACCCCGGCCCCGCCGGGCTCGATGACTCGTGCGAACTGCTCGAGGGTGATCGCGACGCCGAGCAGGTCGACCGCCAGTAGCTGCTGCACCGATCCCTGCTCCGGCGAGAGTCCGGCCGTGTGAACCACTTTCGTCACCCGGCCGGACGAGGCGGCCAACCGCGCCAGTTCGGCGACCGCATCGGCCGAAGACACGTCGACGATGCGTTTGACGACGTGATGGCCCTCGTAGACCAACTCGTCGGCGGTCGCGTCGAGCAAGTCCTGGTTGACGTCGGTCAGCACCACGGTGCATCCGCTGGCGAGCCGGCGCGCGATGGCTCGGCCCATTCCTCCGGTGCCGATGACGACGAGTACCTCGGTGGCGGTCATAACACTCCCCGGGCGATGGTAGGCAACCAGCTCAGCGTAAGTGACATACTCCATATTGGAGAATTGCATTATCAGTTGGGCCGGTCGGCCGAGGAGGATCAGTGGAGATACGCCGCAGAACCGCGACGGTCGACGGCCTGATCACCAGCTATCTGGAGGCCGGGATCGGCGATCCCGTGGTGCTGCTGCACGGCGGCGAGTTCGGTGCCGGCGCCGAACTGGGCTGGGAGCGCACCATCGGCGCGCTGGCCCAGCAGCACCGGGTGCTGGCGCCGGATCTGCTGGGCTTCGGCGAATCGGCGAAGGTCATCGACTTCAACGACGGCCGCGGCATGCGGATCAGGCACGTGGCCCGGTTCTGTGAGCTGATCGGCGTGGACTGCGCCCACTTCGCCGGCAACTCAATGGGCGCCATCATGCTGCTCACCGACGCGACCTCGGTCAAGCCGCTGTTGCCGGTGCGCAGCCTGGTCGCGATCTGCGGCGGGGGAGACATCCAGCGAAATCACCACATGGAAGCCCTGTACGAATACGACGCGACGCTTCCGGCCATGCGCCGCATCGTGGAGGCACTGTTCCACGACCCGGCCTACCCGGCCGACGACGGCTACGTGCGGCGCCGCTACGACTCGAGCATCGCGCCGGGCGCCTGGGAGGCGGTCGCCGCGGCCCGGTTCCGCCGACCCGGGCTGGCGCCGCCGCCAACCCCGGCCAGCAGGCGCGCGTACGACCGGATCGCGGTGCCGACGCTCATCGTCGAAGGTGGCGGGGACAAACTGCTGGCCGCCGGCTGGGCCGGGCAGATCGCCGAACAGATCCGCGGCGGTCGGTCGGTGGTCGTGGAGCGAGCCGGTCACTGCCCGCAGATCGAACGCGCCGAGGCGGTCAACGCGCTGCTCGTCGAGTTCTTCGGCGCCGTCGGGCAGCACTGAAAGGTAACGGGCGCATGGTCAACGAACTGTCCGGCAAGGTCGCGGTGGTCACCGGCGGTGCCGCCGGGATCGGGCTGGGGATCGTCGAAAAGTTCCTGGCCGAAGGCGCGGCTGTGGTCGTCGGCGACGTGGACGGTGATCGAGGACGCGCGGTGGCCGAGAAGTATGGGGACGAGGCGCTTTTCCAGCAGACCGATGTGGCGGAGCCCGACCAGGTCGGCCGCTTGGTCAGCTCGGCGGTGGCCAGCTTCGGTGGCCTTGACGTCATGGTGAACAACGCCGGCGTATCGGGCGCTATGCACCGGCGTTACCTGGAGGACGACCTCGCCGATTTCCAACGGGTCATGTCGGTCAATGTGCTCGGAGTGATGGCCGGCACCCGCGAGGCGGCCCGCCACATGGCCGGGCACGGCGGTGGGTCGATCATCAACATGTCATCGATAGGTGGTATCCAGGCCGGCGGCGGCGTGATGACATACCGTGCGTCGAAGGCCGCGGTCATCCACTTCACGAAATCCGCCGCAATCGAGCTGGCGTACTACGACATACGCGTCAACTGCATCGCACCGGGAGGCATCCCGACCCAGCTGGTCGCTTCGGCGGCGACCGGCATGGACGCCGAGGCCATGGAGCGATTCGAGGCTTCCATCCGCGCGACGATGCGGGCCGATCGGCCACTGAAGCGCGAGGGTACCCCAGATGATGTCGCCGAGGCCGTTCTGTATTTCGCTACCGACCGCTCACGCTACGTCACCGGGACGGTGTTGCCGGTGGACGGCGGCACCGCGGCGGGCAAACCGGTCAAGCGCCGTGATTAAATCAGTCGCTTGACTTAATTCGGCGGACGGTGTGCACTGATACGCAACGGCCGGTCGTCACAAGGGAGTCAGTTGACCACAGCCAGGACGCTACGTGGCGAGCGGAGCAGCACGACGCAGGAAGCGATCCTGACGGCGGCGGAGCGGCTGTTCGCCGAGCACGGCCTCTACGCGGTCTCCAACAGGCAGGTCAGCGAAGCGGCGGGCCAGGGCAACAACGCCGCCGTCGGCTACCACTTCGGCACCAAGACCGACCTGGTGCGCGCGATCGAACGCAGACACGCCGTCCCGATCGAGCGGTTGCGCGAACAGATGGTGGCCGACACGGGGGATTGCACGGAGTTGCGCGACTGGGTCGCCTGCCTGGTCTGCCCACTCACCGAGCACCTGACCGAACTGGGCAACCCCAGCTGGTACGCGCGCTTCGCCGCCCAGGCGATGGCCGACCCGGCATACCACAAGGTCGTCACCAAGGACGCTCTCGCGTCGCCCTCGCTGGTGCAGGTGATCGACAGGATCAACCGCTGTCTTCCCGACCTGCCCGGGGACGTGCAGCTCGAGCGCAACATCATGGCCCGCAATCTGCTGATGCACACCTGCGCCGACCGCGAGCGGGCGCTGGCCGAGGGCGGCACCGCTACCCGAACCAGCTGGCGCGCGGCCACATCCGGTCTCATCGACGCAATCGTGGGGTTGTGGCTGGCGCCCGTCACACCGCAGCCCGGAAAGAAACGCTGATGACGTAATCGTCGACCAGCCTGCCCCGCACTGGCCATTCACATCGAGGAGTGAGAACGACGTGTCAGACACCTTGACGGGCGCCGCAACCGAGGCCACGGCCGGGATCCCCGACTATCCGATGGCCAGGGCCGCCGGCTGCCCGTTCGCACCGCCGCCGGACGTCCTCGCGCTCGCGGGGACCAAACCGCTGAGCAGGGTGCGGATCTGGGACGGCAGCACACCGTGGCTGATCACCGGCTATGCGGAGGTGCGGGCGCTGTTCTGCGACTCCCGGGTCAGCGTCGATGACCGCCGGCCGGGTTTTCCGCACTGGAACGAAGGCATGCTGTCAACGGTGCACAAGCGCCCACGGTCGGTGTTCACCTCGGACGCCGAGGAGCACACCCGGTTCCGGCGAATGCTGTCCAAGCCGTTCACGTTCAAGCGGGTCGAGGGCCTGCGCCCGGCGATTCAGCAGATCACCGACGAGCACATCGACGCGATGCTGGCCGGTGGGAAACCGGCCGATCTCGTCGCAGCGCTGGCCCTGCCCGTGCCGTCGCTGGTGATCAGTCAACTGCTGGGGGTGCCATACGAGGATGCCGAATTCTTCCAGCACCACGCCAACATCGGGCTGGGCCGCTATGCGACCGCCGAAGACACGGGTAAGGGCGCTGCCGGTCTTGCCAGGTATCTGGCCCGGCTTGTGGACAAGAAGATGGCCGAACCGGCCGAGGACGCGGTGTCCGACCTCGCCGAGCGGGTCAAGGCCGGCGAAATCGACGTGCGGGAAGCCGCCCAGCTGGGCACCGGCCTGCTGATCGCCGGACACGAGACCACCGCCAACATGATCGGTCTCGGCACGCTTGCCCTGCTGGAAAACCCCGACCAACTGGCCGTGCTGCGTGATTGCGACGACCCGAAGGTAGTTGGGAACGCGGTGGAGGAGCTGCTGCGTTATCTGAGCATCATTCAGAACGGACAGCGCCGAATCGCACTGGAGGATATCGACATCGCGGGGGTGCGGATTGCGGCCGGCGAGGGCATCATCATCGACCTCGCGCCGGCGAACTGGGACGCGGCTGTGTTCGAACACCCCGAGCGCCTCCAGCTGCAGCGGGAGGGCGCCGGTCAAAACGTCGCCTTCGGCTACGGCAGGCATCAGTGCGTCGGCCAGCAGCTCGCGCGAGCCGAGCTGCAGATCGTTTTCCGCACGCTGCTGCGCCGCATCCCGACGCTGCGGCTCGCCGTCGGAGTCGAACAGATCCCCGTCAAACATGACCGGCTGGCGTACGGCGTCTACGAATTGCCCGTGACCTGGTGAGACCGGCGAAGACCGAGAAGAATGATCCGAACGGAAGGTCAATGATGTCCAGTCAAAGCAGCACAATTCTGTACCCGCCGGGCGGCTTCGGTGCGCCGAAGGATCGGCACGGCCACGCCGGCGGCGATGTGGGTCTGCCCGCGGGGACGGAGATCTTCTCCGCCGACAACCACATCTCGCTGGCGGACGACATCTTCTACCAGCGTTTCCCCGACAACCTGAAGGACAAGGCCCCGCGGATCTGGTACGAGGAGGGCGCCTATCAGCTCGGCCGGAAAGGACAGTCGTTCCTGCCCGGTGATTTCAGCGCGGTGCTGATGCAGTACGACGACTTGGAGGGCGCCGGCAGCAACAACATCGAGGCGCGGATACGCGAGTTGCACGAGGACGGTGTCGACAAAGAGCTGGCGTTCCCCAATGCCGTTCTGGCCCTGCTCTACTATCCCGACAAAGAAGTTCGGGAACTCGCCTTCCGGGTCTACAACGAGTACATGGCCGAGCTGCAGGAGCGCTCGGGTGGCCACTTCTACAGTGCCGGCCTGATCAACTGGTGGGATCCGCAGGGGACCCGGCGGACGCTGGCAGAGCTGAAGTCGCTGGGCCTGCGGACGTTCCTGTTGCCGCTGAACCCCGGCAAGGATGACGACGGCACCGTGATCGACTACTCGAGCACGGCGATGGGCCCGGTCTGGGACGAGATCGAGGAGGCCGGCCTGCCCGTCACGCACCACATCGGCGAGACCCCTCCCAAAACCCCGAGCGAGGTCAACAGCGTCGTCATCGGGATGATGGTGAATGTCGACTCGTTTCGGGAGATGTTCGCCAAGTACATCTTCGGGGGCATCCTGGACCGGCACCCCAGGCTGTGCATCGGCTGGTTCGAGGGCGGGATCGCCTGGGTTCCGTCGGCCCTGCAGGATGCCGAACACCTGCTGGCGTCGTATCAGCACATGTTCAATCGCCCGCTGGACCACGACATCCGGTACTACTGGGAGAACCACATGAGTGCGTCGTTCATGGTCGATCCGCTGGGTCTGCGGTTGATCGATCAGATCGGGGTGAACAAGGTGATGTGGTCATCGGACTACCCGCACAACGAGAGCACCTTCGGTTATTCGGAGAAGTCCCTCGCGGCGGTGGTCGAGGCCGTCGGGCCGGAAGCCGCGAGCCGGATCGTCAGCGGAAACATCAAGGATTTCCTGGGCCTTTAGGATGACGGTTCATCTTGTGGCGGACGCGTCCGCGATCGATATTCCGACCGAACCGGACCGGAGCCGGATGCGCCGGGAAACCGGTGCGCGACTGCGCGAAGCCATGGCCGAACGTGATGTGGGCGCATTGGTCCTGCTGGGTAACAACGCCGTGGCGTACGCAACGGGTACCAGCTGGCCGCTCGGCGACGCCGGATTGTCGCACGTCGAACGGCCGGTCGCGGTGGTTGTCGCCGACGACGACTGGCCGCACCTGTTCCTGCCGTTGCGCGAGGGCGCCGCGGAGGAGTCGGAGTTGCCCGCCGACCACATCCACGGACCGGTGTATCTGGAGTTCGACGAGGGTGTGCAGCACTTCGCCGGCGTCCTCGGCGACCTCGTTGGAGGCGGGACGACGGTGGCGGTCGACGAGTTGACCGGTGCCATGCGCAGGGCGCAGGATCGGCTGTTCGGCGCGGCACCCGCGGATGCCGCCGTGATCGTCAGCGCCGCCAAGGCGGTCAAAACGGTCGACGAGATCGCCTGTATCCGCAGGGCGGTCAAAATCACCGATGAGGCGATGGTCGACGTGCAGGCCGCGCTGGCCCCGGGGATCCGGCAAATCGACCTGTCGGCGGCGTTCATGCGTCGCGCCTTCGAATTGGGCGCCGTGGCAAGCATGCTCGAACCCATCTGGCAGGTGATGCCGAACTCGAAGGCCGAGGGCGTCTGGACGACCCACGGTGACCTCGCGCTCCCGCTGCTGTCCACCGAGCGGGCGCTTGCGGCCGGGGACGTGCTGTGGACCGACGTCAGCATCACCTACGGCGGCTACTGCTCGGATTTCGGCCGGACGTGGATCGTCGGAGCGGATCCAACACCGCGACAGCAGGCGCAGTTCGCCCAATGGCGGGACATCATGGTGGCGGTTCTGGACGTGACCCGAGCCGGCGCGACGGCGGCCGACCTGGGCAGGGCGGCGATCAAAGCCAACGGTGGCAGCCGCCCCTGGCTGCCACACTTCTACCTGGCACACGGCATCGGTGTCAACGCCGCCGAAATGCCGATGATCGGAACGGATCTGGGTGACGAGTTCGACGAGAACTACGTGCTGGCGCCGGGCATGGTGCTGGTCCTGGAGCCGGTGGTGTGGGAGGACGGCACCGGCGGATACCGCAGCGAAGAGATCGTGGTGATCACCGAAGAGGGCTGGATCACATTGACCGACTACCCCTACGCGCCGTATGGCGACTGAGGTCCTGCCCGACGATCGCGCGCTGCGCTGCGGGCGGCGGAAGCGCGCGCTGGCACAGATGGAAGCCCGCGACCTCGACGTGCTCGTCCTCGGGCGGCAGGCCAACGTCCGCTACGTCGCCGGCGCGCCGCAACTGTGGGTCGCCGGGACACGACCGTTCGGGCCGACGTGCGTGCTGCTGCGCGACGGTGCCATTCACCTGCTCAGCACCTGGGATGAGGGGATTCCCGATGACATCCCGCACCAAAACCTGTACGGCATCGCGTGGAATCCGATGAACACCATCGCGAACCTGGCGCAGATCGACGGCGCCGCCGCAGCGCGACGAGTGGGTACCGACGCGCTGTCGCCGCTGTTCGCCCGGTTGCTGCCCATGGCGTTCCCCCACGCGGAACTGGTCGACGGTGAGCCGGCGATGCGGGCCGCCAAACGGATCAAAACCGCCGAAGAAGTTGCCGCACTTCGCGGGTCGATCCGGGTGGCCGAGGCCGGCCTGGCGGCTGCGGTGGCCGACCTTCGCCCCGGTGTCAGGGAGCACACCTTGACGGGTGTTCTGCTGGAAGCGATGACGGCGGGCGGAGTCAGCACGCCGGCCAACCAGGACGCGGTCTGGGTGACGTCGAAAGAGCACCCGTGGCGGCGGGTGCGCGCCGACGCGCCAGTGCAGGCCGGCGACTTGGTGGCGTTCGCCGCCGGGGTGCTGGCCAACGGATACATCGGCGAGGTCGGACGGACCTGGCCGGCCGGTGACGGGCAGGGCGCCGACACTAAGCAGCTGTACGAACGTGCCGGCGCGCTGCGGGACCGGTTGCTGGCGGCGTGCCGACCCGGTGCTGGCGCGAGTGAGCTGCTCGGCGCCTACGAAGCCGCCGGTGAGCCGCTGCCGCCGATGCCGGTCGCGCACGGGCTCGGCCTCGGTTTCGACTCGCCCGTCGTATCGCCACAGCTACCGAGCACCGCGGCCGAAGAGCGACTCGACCCGGCGATGGTGCTCGCGCTCACCAGCTACGTCTGGGAACAGGGCATCGGCGCCGTGCTGCTGCGGGAAGCCGTGCTCATCACCGCGGACGGCGCCGAGGTGCTCACGTCGAGTCCGTCCGCCAACAGCCGGGCCGGCAACGGTATCGGGTAAAGGAGTTCGGATGTCACGCACTGCTGCTTCGCCGGGACGTCCGGCTCCGGAGGAAATCATCCGCTACGACAAGGACCCGCAAACCAAGATCGCGACGATCACGTTCAACCGGCCGGAATACCTGAACGCTCCCACCGCGGCGGCCCGGCTGCGTTATGCCGACCTCTTGCGCGCAGCGACCGTCGACGACGACGTCAAGGTGGTGGTGATCCGCGGCGTGGGTGACGACCTGGGCAGCGGGGCCGACCTACCCGAGTTCATGGAGGGCCAGGATTCGCCCGACTTCCGACTCGCCGAATTGCGGCTCGAGGACGGGGCTCGCGACGGTGGCGTCAGGTATCCCCCCAAGGGGTCGTTCCGCCACGGCGCGACCATCAGCGCGTGGTACGCCAACGCCCAAGCCGGCAACCGGCCACTGCAGGAACTCAAGAAGATCAGCATCGTCGAGGCCAAGGGCTACTGCTACGGCTGGCACTTCTATCAGGCCGCCGACGCGGACCTGGTGATCTCGTCCGACGACGCGCTCTTCGGTCACCCGTCCTTCCGGTACTACGGCTGGGGTCCGCGAATGTGGACGTGGGTGCAGACCATGGGCTTGCGAAAATTTCAGGAAATGGTGTTCACCGGACGGCCGTTCACCGCCGAGGAGATGTTCCAATGCAACTTCCTGAACAAGGTCGTCCCGCGGGATCAGCTCGAGGCCGAGGTCGGCAAGTACGCGTCGGCCTGTGCCCGCAACCGACCGGTCGACACCGTGTTCATGCAGAAGATGTTCTTCGAGGTGGTCAAGCAGTACCAGGGTGAATACATGGGCAGCCTGCTGTCCGCCTTCTTCGAATCCATGGGCAGCGGCGTAACGTCCGACGGCGACGACCTGATGCTCGACGACGCCATCGACAGCGGCCTGTCGGGCGCCGTCAAGGACAACGACGGCAGGTTCCCGCCCGATTTCCGGCTGAGCAAGTCCAGCCGCGACAAAAACGACTAACCCGTGAGCGCCGAGCCGCCGCTGCACGGCTATGTCGTCGTCGACCTCTCGACTGGAATCGCCGGCGCCTACTGCACCAAGCTGCTGGCCGACGGCGGTGCCGAAGTGATCAAAGTCGAACCACCGGAAGGCGATCCGCTGCGCAGGTGGTCGGCATCCGGGGCCGTGATCGACGCCGATCGCGATGGCGCGTTGTTCGGTTTCCTGGCTTGCTCGAAATACAGCGTCGTCGCCGACCCGCAGAGCGCCGCTGACAGCGAGTTCGTCGCGGAGCTGCTCGCCAGCGCGGACGCCGTTGTGTGGTCCGGCGGTTCGCGTATCTGTGAGCAGTCGTCGCTAACGCCGGCTGAGATTCATCGCAGACATCCACACCTGACCGTCACCGCGATCACGGCGTTCGGACTCGAGGGGCCATGGCGCGACCGGGCGGCGACCGAGTTCACGCTGCAGGCCTGGTCGGGCGGGATCATGGGAATCGGCCGCGGGTCGGCGCAGCGGGCACCGGTGTTCGTCGGCGGGCAGGTGGGTGACTGGCTGACGGGAGCCTATGCCGCTGCGGCCACACTGAGCTCACGGACACGGTCGCTGCGCGACGGCGCCGGCGAACTCGTCGACCTGTCCATGCTGGAAACCCATATCGTCGGCCTCACCTACTATCCGGTGACGTACTTCCAGATGCTCGGGCGGCCCTGGCGCACCCAGCGCAGGCGCACCGTGCCCGGGATCGCGGAGGCCAAAGATGGTCTGGTCGCGTTAGGATGCGGTACCGCGCAGCAGTGGTTCGACTTGTGCGCGATGGTGGGCCGCCCGGAGTGGATCGACGAAGAGTCGCCGCTGTCGATCACCGAGCAGGCCAACGAGCGGGCACCCGAAATCTACAGTTGGCTCAAGGACCACGCCGTCGACGAGATCCGCCAGCTGGCATCGGCGTTCCGGATACCCAACGCCCCGGTCGGCAACGGTGCGAACATCGCTGAGATGGACCATTTCCGGGCCCGCGGATCGCTCGTCGACAATCCTCGGGACGGTTTCCGCCAGCCTGCCCATCCCTACCGGTTGAGCCCGGTACGGCTGGGATCGCCGCGGCCGGCGCCGCGCCTGGGTGAGCACACCGAGTGTTACCGTTCGGCACACCGGGTGCCGCGTTCGCCCACGGTCGCGAGCAGAGCCCCGGATCGGCTGCCGTTCAGTGGTTTACGGATCCTGGACATGACCACGTTCTGGGCCGGCCCGGCATGCACACATGTGCTTGCCCTGCTTGGCGCGGAGCTGATCCACCTGGAATCCACGTCCCGACCGGACGGGACCCGGCTGATCGCCGGGGTGCCGGTCAGCGAAGACCAGTGGTGGGAGAAGTCGCCGATCTTCTGTGCGCTGAACGGCAACAAGAAGAGCTTGACGCTGGACTTTCAGACCGAACGGGGGCGGGAGATACTGAGCCGCCTGATCACGACGTGCGATGTGATCGTCGAGAACTACACCCCCCGGGTGATGGACCACATCGGACTCGACTTCACCGCCGTGCAGGCATTGCGACCCGACGCCATCTTGGTGCGGATGCCCGGCTTCGGGTTAAACGGTCCGTGGCGCGACAATCCGGCGTTCGCCTATGTGATCGAGGATGCGTCGGGTCTGAGCTGGTTGACCGGTCATCCGGACGAAACACCATACGAGCCGTACTCGGTCGGTGACCCGAACGCGGGCATCCATGCGCTCAACGCGCTGTTGCTCGCACTGGAACACCGGCGGCGCACCGGTCAGGGCGTGCTGGTCGAGGCCGCGATGGTGGACGCCGCACTCAACATCGCCGCAGAGCAAGTCATCGAGTACTCGGCCTATGGCAATCTGCTGATGCGCGACGGGAACCGCGGACCCACGGCCGCACCGCAAAACCTTTACCAGACCAATGAGATCGACGAATTCGGCGGCAGGGACTGCTGGGTCGCGGTGGCGGTGGTCACCGACGAGCAGTGGGTGGGCCTGCGCAAGGCGATCGGCTCACCGGGCTGGGCGATGGATCCGCTGCTGTGCGGCGTCCACGGCCGACGCCAGCACCACGATCTGATCGACAAGCAGCTGTCCGCGTGGTGCCGGGAACGCAGCGGCGACAAGATCGTTGCGACTCTTTGGGACGCCGGCGTTCCGGTGGCGAAAGTGATGCAACCGCATCGTCAAACGGAGCTACCGCAGCTGGCCTTCCGAGGCTTCTTCGAGAACGTGGACCATCCGGTGAATCCCACCGCGGCGCACAGCACCTTGCCGATGAGGTTTTCAAAGGGCCCGACGCACCTGCATAGGCGTCATGCGCCGTTGCTGGGACAGCACAACGGCGAGCTGCTGGCCGAATTGGGGCTGAGCGCAGAAGAGATTGCCGACCTTGAAGCGCAGGGCGTAATCGGGACGACCCCGTCGATGTAGGAGCGTAGCGATGCGAAAGGGACGTCGTGAGCATCAGCGGCGGGTGGCCACCGCGATCGACTTGATGTCGAGGTAGCCGTCGATCCCTTCGCGGCCCAGTTCGCGGCCGTATCCGCTGGCCTTGACCCCACCGAACGGGGCGTAGGGGTCCATGGTGTAGCCCTGGTTGACACCGAAGGTGCCGGTGCGGATGCGGGTCGCCACGGCGAAACCGTGGTCGAGGTCGTCAGTCCAGACCGAACCGGCCAGCCCGTAATCGGAGTCGTTGGCGATGCGCACCGCGTCATCCTCGGCGTCGTACGGGATGACGGTGAGCACGGGGCCAAAGATTTCCTCCCGGGCGATGCGCATGTCGTTGTCGGCATCGCTGAACAGCGTGGGCTGCACGTACCAGCCGCGCTCGATGCCGGGCGGCATACCCGGGCCGCCGACGACGAGGCGCGCGCCCTCGCACTGGCCCGCCGCGATGTAGTCGGTGACGCGCCGCCGGTGACGCCGGGTCACCAGTGGGCCCAACTGCGTGGTCGGGTCGGCGGGGTCGCCCACCCGCAGGGCTCGCAACTCGGCGGCGAGTGCGTCGACAAACACGTCGCTTCGACTGGCGGGAACGAGGACTCGCGTCAGGGCGTTACAGAGCTGGCCGCCGTTGGACAGGCTGGCCGAGCGGATCCCGGAGGCGACGGCCGCGGGGTCGGCGTCAGCAAGGATGATCGCCGCAGACTTGCCGCCCAGTTCGAGGCTGACTTTCTTCAGACCGGCGGCGCATGCCGTCGCGACGTGCTTGCCGGCGGCCGTCGAACCGGTGAACGACACCTTGTCCACGCCGGGGTGGCCGACCAGGTGTTCGCCGGCCGTGGCGTCACCGGGAAGCACGCTGACGACCCCACGCGGTAGGCCGATCTCATCGAGCAACTTCGCCAGCAGCAGCGCGTCGAGCGGTGATTCCGCAGCCGGTTTCACCACCACCGAGCAGCCGGCCAGCAGCGCTGGCACCAGCTTGGTGACGATGAGGAACTGTGGCATGTTCCACGGCACGATCGCCGCCACTACGCCGACCGGCTCCTTGCGGATATGGATGTCCGCGCCATACAAGCCCCGCCGCATCTCCTGCCAGGGGTGTGCTTCGGCGAGATCGCAGAAGGCATTGATCATCGTCCATGGCAGGCTGACCTGAGCCCGGCCGGCGAAGGTGATCGGGGCGCCCATCTCGGCGGTGATCAGATCGGCCATCTCCGATCGCCGTTCGCCGTAGACGTGCGCTAACCGGCGCACCGCGTCGATGCGCTCAGAGGGGTCCAGCCGCGGCCACGGCCCCGCGTCGAATGCCGCACGCGCCGACCCGACAGCGGCGTTGACATCGTCACGGCCGGCCGCGGCGACACGGGCGACGGGCGCCTCGGTGTGCGGCGAGATCACCTCGATCACCGCATCGGTGCTGGGCGGCGCCCACCGTCCGCCGATGAACAGCGCATCTTCGCGGTGCATCGATGTCCTCCCCGGCGGACGCAATATCAACTACTTGTGATTAGGGGTTCCAGCATATACGGTCAGCCCTGCGGGCTCCGGCAGGCCCCTTCCGAGCGCGACCGGTGATTGGCGAAGCGCCGTTCGGTCGGGGCTGCGTCGGACCGGCCGTGAACATCCCCGGTCGAGAGGAGTAGGCATGGCTCGTTTCCCCAAGCCGCCGGAAGGCAGCTGGACGGAGCATTACCCCGAGCTGGGAACCGCGCCGGTATGTTATGAGGACTCCATCTCCCCGGAGTTCTACGCATTGGAGCGGCAGGCGATCTTCAAGCGGGCATGGCTCAATGTCGGTCGAGTGGAGCAGCTTTCACGCAAGGGTAGCTATTTCACCAAGGAGCTGAAGGTCGTCAACACGTCGATCATCGTGGTGCGCAACGCCGAAGGCGAGGTCAAGGCGTTCCACAACATCTGCCGCCACCGTGGCAACAAGCTGGTGTGGAACGACATGCCGCTGGAGGAGACCAGGGGTGTGTGCCGGCAGTTCACGTGCAAGTACCACGCCTGGCGCTACGACCTGGACGGCAAGCTGACCCACGTTCAGCAGGAGAGCGAGTTCTTCGACCTGGACAAGAGCGACTACGGACTCGTGCCGGTGCACTGTGACGTGTGGGAAGGCTTCGTTTTCGTCAACTTCGCGGCGGAGCCCGAGCAGCCGCTGCGCCAGTTTCTGGGTCCGATGATCACCGCGCTCGAGGGCTACCCGTTCGGGATGATGACCTCGCGGTGGCAGTACCGATCACAGGTCAACGCGAACTGGAAGCTGTACATGGACGCGTTCCAGGAGTTCTATCACGCGCCGGTGTTGCATGCGAATCAGTCGCCCGCGAAATACTCCAAAGCCGCCGCCGAGGCCGGTTTCGAGGCACCGTACTACCGTATCGAAGGGCCGCACCGGCTGGTCAGCACATCGGGGGTGCGGGCTTGGGAGATGGACGTGGACATGCGAAAGCCCATCGAGGACATCTGCCGCAGCGGGTTGTTCGGACCATGGGACCAGCCGGATTTGGGCGAGCTGCCCCCCGGAGTTAACCCGGCCAGATGTAACCCATGGGGGCTGGACTCTTTTCAGCTATTCCCCAACTTCGTGATCCTGATCTGGGGACAGGGCTGGTACCTGACCTACCACTACTGGCCAACGTCGTATCACAGCCACATCTTCGAGGGCACCTTGTATTTCCCGGCGCCGCGCAGTGCCCGAGACCGCGTCGCCCAGGAATTGGCCGCGGTGTCGTTCAAGGAATACGGCTTGCAAGACGCCAACACGCTCGAGGCCACCCAAACGATGATCGAATCCCGCGCCGTGGACAGATTCCTGCTCAACGATCAGGAGGTGTTACTGCGACACCTGCACAAGGAAACCGCGGCCTGGGTGGACGAGTACCAGCGCAAGACGGTTGGGGTGTAAGAGATGAGCGCCAAGCTGCCGGCCGAATTCGCCGATTTGGAGGCGTTCTCCGAATGGTGCCTCCCGAGCGAACCGCAGCGCTATCACAAGCGGCTGAACAGCTCGATGCAGCACATGCAGGCTTTCTACGACGCGATCACGCCGCGCGCAGAGGACGCGATCTGCTACTGCGACACGTTCCCGCTCGAGGACATGCCCGATGACGTCCTTAATCTGATGCACCTGCTGTACTCGATGATCATGGTGTCGTTCCCGGTGGAGTGTTGGAAGCAGCCACGCGTGCCCGACTCCGGCGCCTCCACCCTCGACTGTGCCGCCGAACCCGTTCCGTGACCGATGTGATCGTGCTGCGGGCTGCCCGCTGGGCCGACATCGACGCCGGGCAGGTCCGGTCACCGGCGATCATCGTCGTGGAGGGCAACCGCATCACCGCGGTCAATCCTGCTGAGCCGCCGCCTGCGCCGGCCACCGAGGTCGATCTCGGCGATGTGACGCTGCTGCCCGGGCTGATGGACATGGAGCTCAACCTGCTCATCGGCGGTCCCGGCGGCCCGGAGGGACTGCCGTCACCCCTGCACGGTGTGCAGGACGACCCCGCGTACCGCACCCTGCGGGGTGCGGTCAACGCCCGCACCACCCTTGACGCCGGCTTCACGACGGTGCGCAACCTGGGTCTGATGGTCAAGACCGGCGGGTACCTGCTGGATGTGGCGCTACAACGCGCGATCGACCAGGGCTGGCACACCGGTCCGCGCGTCGTTCCGGCCGGGCACGCCGTGACACCCTACGGTGGTCATCTGGATCCGACGGTGTTCCAGCGGCTGGCGCCGGGCATCATGCCGCTGAGCGTGGCCGAGGGCATCGCCAACGGGGTACCAGACGTGCGGGCGTGCGTGCGCTACCAGATCCGCCATGGCGCCAAGGTGATCAAGGTGTCGGCATCCGGCGGCGTGATGTCGCACAGTACCCCACCGGGTTCCCAGCAGTACTCCGACGAAGAGTTCACAGCGATCGCCGACGAAGCGCACCGCGCCGGGGTGCGGGTAGCGGCGCACGCCATCGGGGACAGTGCGATACGGGCGTGCATCAGGGCCGGGATCGACTGCATCGAACACGGGTTTCTGGCCACGGAAGCGACTATCGAGATGATGGTCGACCATGGAACCTTCCTCGTGTCGACCACGTATCTGACCGAAGCGCTGGCCGTCGACCGAGTCGCCCCGGAGCTGCGTAAGAAAGCCGCCGAGGTGTTTCCGCGCGCTAAATCGATGCTGCCCAAGGCCATTGCGGCCGGTGTGAAAATCGCCTGCGGTACCGACGCGCCGGCGATTCCGCACGGGCAGAACGCCAAGGAGTTGTGCGCGTTGGTGGACCGCGGCATGAGGCCGATGCAGGCACTGCGCGCAGCCACGGTGACCAGCGCCGAACTGATAGAAGCCGACGACCAGCTCGGCCGCCTCGCACCGGGTTATGTCGCCGACATCATCGCCGTGCCCGGCGACCCGTCGCGCGACATCGCCACCACTCTGGACGTGCGGTTCGTGATGAAGGACGGCCAAATTTACAAGCGGGCGCCAGCGTCGACATAGGCGTGGCGCCAGTCCCGCGGTCGCGGCCCCGGGATTTGCGGCAGGAGACGAGCATGGAACTCACCGATAAGATCTTGTGGCTCCTCAAGCAAGCCTTCTACTTTTCGCTGAAAACGGTCAACGATGCCATCAGCGGCCACGGGGTTACCACCGCGCAGATCGGCCTGATGCGCCAGCTGGCCAACGAGCCCGGGCTGTCGGGCGCCGAACTGGCCCGAAGATTGTTGATCAGCCCGCAGGGGGTGCAGCTGGCGCTGACCGCCCTGGAGCGCCGCGGCCTAGTCGAACGCAAGCAAGACCCCCAGCACGGACGGATCCTGCAGGCGTATCTCACCGACCAGGGACGCGCGGTCACCGCCGCGGTGCTCGCCGACGCGCTGGCGGCCCACGAGCAGGTGTTCGGCGTCCTCGACGATCGGGAGCAGCAGCTCCTGCACGACCTGCTCGCCCGGGTCGTCGAGCAGGGCACCGGGCACATCTTGTTCAGCGAACATCCCGACTCCTGATCCGCGGAACGCAGGACGGCGTGCAACGCACGAAACATGTCAAGTACTTGAGGCAATATTAAGTACTTGATACTATCCCCTCGATGGAGCGGACGCTCGGGAGCGGCAAACGAATGACTCGGGTCGCGGTGGTGACAGGCGGTGCGTCGGGCATGGGTGAGGCCACCTGTCACGAGCTTGGTCGGCGCGGCCACCAGCTTGCGGTGCTCGACGTCAACGCTGAGGCTGTGCAGCGGGCCTCGAAAGAGCTGCATGCCAAGGGTTTCACCGCGGTGGGTGTGGTGGTGGATGTCACGGACCGGCCGGCGGTCGAGGAAGCATTCGCCAAGGTTCGCAGCGAGCTCGGCCCAGTGGGAATTCTGGTCACCAGCGCGGGCATGGTTGACTTTGCACCTTTCGGTGAGATCACCCCGCAGGCGTGGAACCGCATCATCGATGTCAATCTGACCGGCACGTTTCACTGTTGTCAGGTCGCACTGCCTGACATGGTGGCCGCCGGGTGGGGTCGTATCGTGATGATCTCGTCGTCGAGCGCCCAGCGCGGATCGCCGTACATGGCCCATTACGCCGCGTCGAAGGGCGCGCTGTTCTCGCTGATGAAGTCGCTGGCACGCGAATACGCGGCGGTGGGGATCACCGTGAACAACATCCCGCCGTCAGGCATCGAGACGCCGATGCACCAGCACTCTCAAGCGGCGGGACACCTGGCGCCCAACGAGGTGATGGCGCAAAGCATCCCGGTGGGGCATCTGGGCACCGGCGATGACATCGCGGCTGCGGTGGGGTTCTTGACTTGCGAGGAGGCCGGTTTCATCACCGGGCAGGTGCTCGGCGTCAACGGTGGGGCCGTGATGTGACGACCGCTGACGGACACAACTTCGACGAATCAGTAACGAGGAGGCTCGCATGGCGCGATGGCCCAAACCGGCGGAGGGAAGCTGGACGGAGCACTACCCGGAGCTGGGAACCGGCCCGATCTCGTTGCGGGATTCGACATCACCGGAGTTTTACGAGCTCGAACGCGAGGCGATCTTCAAACGCGCCTGGCTGAACGTCGGCCGCGCTGAGGAACTGCCGCGCATCGGCAGCCACTTCACCAAAGAAGTCGCGGTGGCCGGGGCGTCGATCATCGTCGTCAAGGGTAAAGACCAGGTGATCCGGGCCTTTTACAACGTATGCCGCCATCGTGGCAACAAGCTGGTGTGGAACGACTTTCCCCATGAGGAAACCAGGGGCAGCTGCCGCCAGTTCACCTGCAATTATCACGGCTGGCGCTACGACCTGCAGGGTGCACTGACGTTCGTGCAGCAGGAGTCAGAGTTCTTCGACGTCGAAAAGGCGGCCTACGGGCTCAGGCCGGTGCACTGCGACGTCTGGAACGGGTTTGTCTTCGTCAACTTCGACCGGGAGCCGCGCCAAAGCCTGCGCGAGTTTCTGGGCCCGATGATCACCGCCCTCGACGACTACCCGTTCGACAAGCTCACCGAGCGTTACGACTTCGTCGCGCACAACAACAGCAACTGGAAAATCTTCGCCGACGCGTTCCAGGAGTATTACCACGTACCATCGCTGCATCCCCAGCAGGTGCCCGCGGGGGTCCGCGATCCCAAAGCCGGCTTCGAATGTGCCCATTTCCAGATCGACGGGCCGCACCGCCTGGTGTCCACCGCCGGCACCCGCCGCTGGCTGCTGGCACCGGAATACATGTATCCGATCGAGCGGATCACGCGCAGTGGGCTGGTCGGCCCGTGGCGCACGCCAGACGTCGGGGAACTGCCGCCCGGAGTCAACCCGGGCGGCATCGAGCCCTGGGGAATCAGCAACTTCCAGATCTTTCCGAACCTGGAAATCCTGATCTACGGCGGTTGGTACCTGCTGTACCGGTACTGGCCGACGTCACACAACACCCACCGGTTCGAGGCTTACACCGCGTTCTGCCCGGCGCACACGGTGCGGGAGCGTATCGAGCACGAGGTGGCCGCGGTGGTCCTCAAAGAGTTTGCGTTGCAAGACGCCGGCATGCTGGGCGGCACCCAAGCGGCGCTGGAGACCGGCATCGTGGACGGCTTCCCGCTCAATGACCAGGAGATCCTGGTGCGGCATCTGCACAAGGTCGTCGGCGATTGGGTCAAGGCGTACCAGCACGAGAGCGCACTGGTGGAGGTATGACCATGGCTGACGACGCCTTGCTGCCCAGCGCGTTCGCCGAGATCGAATGCTTCGCGCAGAACTGGTGCCTGGCAACGGAAACAGAGCGCTGGAACAAGCGCATGGCCAGCAGCATGGCCGAGATGCAGAAGTTCCACGACGCGTTCTTTCCGCGGCTGGAAGAGGCGATCGAGTACTGCGACAAGTTTCCGCTCGACGACATGCCCGAGGACACCGTGCACCTGCTGCATCTGATCTACTCCCTGATCATGGTCGCCATGGCGGTGGAGATCTTCGCCCAACCCAAACCCACTGACTCCGCCGACGCGGTGATCGACCGAATCGGCGAGCCGGTGCCCTGAGCGCCACCTCGACCGGGAAAGGCAGGCGATGGGTGTGCTCACCATCAACAAGTTGACGGCGTCGGTCGGCGCAGAAGTCACCGGCGTCGATCCCGACCGGCTCGCGACCGATGACCTGCTGGGCGCGGCGGTACTCGACGCGCTGGAAGACAACGGAGTGCTCGTCTTTCGCAGTCTGCATCTGGATCCGGAAGCCCAGGTGGCGTTCGGCCGCCGACTCGGTGAGGTGGACCATTCGTCAGACGGCCATCACCCGGTCGCCGGCATCTACCCCATCACACTGGACACGTCGAAGAACTCCTCAGCGGCGTACCTGCGCGCCACCTTCGACTGGCACATCGACGGGTGCACACCAGTAGGCAACGAATGCCCGCAGAGGGCCACTATTCTGAGCGCCGTCCAGGTCGCCGAGCGGGGCGGCGAAACCGAATTCGCCAGCTCGTATGCCGCCTACGATGCACTGAGCGACGACGAGAAGCACCGCTGCGGCTCGTTGAATGTCGTGCATTCTCTGGAAGCCTCCCAGCGCCGCGTCACTCCCAACCCCACCGCCGAGCAGCTGGCGCGGTGGCGGGCCCGGCGAACCCACGAGCATCCGCTGGTGTGGAACCACCGCGATGACCGCAAGTCGCTGGTGCTCGGGGCGTCCGCCGATCACATCGTCGGAATGAACCTTGAAGACGGACGAGCGTTGCTGACGCAGCTGCTCGAACGCGCAACCACTCCCGAAAAGGTGTACAGCCACAGCTGGTCGGTGGGGGACACCGTCATCTGGGACAACCGCGGCGTGCTGCACCGCGCCGCGCCCTATGCCCCGGACTCGCCGCGCGAAATGTTGCGCACCACCGTGTTGGGCGACGAACCGATTCAGTAAACCCCTATGCCGCAACGTGCTCGCGGACCACGGAACAGGAGGACGAGAAAATGGCCAAGGCACTACTTTTCGTCGAGAGCAGGCCCGAGTCCCCGCAACGTATCGACGACTACCACAAGTGGCACGAACTCACCCATGTCCCGGAGATGTTGCAGATCGAGGGCATCATGTCGGCACGTCGCTGGCAGGGCGACGACGACGAATCGTTCATCACGCTCTACGAACTGGACACCGACATCGACACCGCCAAGGCAAACCTGAAAGCCGCTCTGCAAGCCGGCCGGATATCCAAACCGGTTGCGGTAAAAACTGATCCGCCACCGGTCATGCGTTACCTCAGCCTGCTCAGCGAAGCATCGGCCTGACTTTATGGGTTTCTCGCCCCGGGGCGAGGTTCACCCAATCGGGTGCGGATGACTCCCCACGGATCGGCGTACCGACCCGGGACAGCACGGTAAGGCGCTCGACGTTTCAGCACCTCCCCGACGAACGGCGCGAGCAGGCGCATCGGGTAGCGCTTCCAGCCGGCTCGGGCGTGCATCTCGGCGATCATGTCGGGCCACGAATGATGCTGGAACGACAGCGCCTGCTGGGCGCGGGTGGTGTCCATCCAATCCGTGACGAACCAGTCCTGGTCGCTGTCCGGATCGCCGGGGCGGCCGGCGGGTAGCACCCCGGGCAGCCCACGCGCGGCGGCGAGCGCCGCACCGACGTCGCCCTGTCTGCGCCGGTGTGTCTCGTCACCGGCGATCAAAAGGATTTCCCGGGCGACCGGTGCCGTGGTCGCCGCGGCAAATGCCGTCGCGACATCGCGGACATCGACGCTGTGCAGTCGGCCGTCGGTGGGCAGGGCGTTCTCGAAGACCAGGGCGTCGGCGGTGAACGGCATCGCGCGTGGATCGACGCTCAGCACACCGCCGAGCCGCAGCACCACCCATTGAAGGCTCGAGGACCGCACGGATTCCTCGGCTTCGAGCTTGTGGCCGCCGTACAGATCGGACGGCCAGGCCGGGGTGTCGGCGCACAGAAGCCGACTCGTCCGGTACGGGTTGCGCGCGCCGTACACCGCGTTGCTCGACGCCAGGACGAACCGGGGGGGAGCGGGCTGCCTTTCCGCGGACCGGACCAACGCCGCGGTGGCGTCCACATTGACCTTGTGGGCCCAATCAGGGTTTCGGTAGATGGCCGGTGGGATGACCGCGGCCAAGTGAATGATCGCGGCGGGCGACACCTGCGAAACCAGGCGATCGATCTCGCCGTTATCGGTCAGATCGGCCCACCTGACCTCGACCCCGGCCGGCACCGCCACCTTCCGATTGGCCGGCGTGTTCAAATCCGTGGCCACCACGCGGCGCCCATCAGCAGCCAGCCGCCTGACGGTCTGCGACCCGACCAGGCCGAACGCACCCGTGACAAGCACGGTGTCGGGCATGGGTCTCCGATCCAGCGCATCGGCGCGATTATGACATTCTCCTTTTCGAAGAGTAGCATTCCGCAGATCGGGGTTGCGTCGACAGGGGATGCGATGGGTCACGGTGAAGACAATCCGGACATGGCCAAGTGGGATCCGTTACTGATAAGAAGGGTGACCACCACGGTCGGTCCGCTTATCAGGCGATGGTTCCGCTCGGAGGTCCGCGGACTGGACTCGTTGCCGCCGGGCGGCGCCCTGGTGGTGTGCAATCACTCCGGCGGCATGTTCACCCCGGATGTGCTGATCTTCGCGCCGGCGTTCTACAACGAGTTCGGATACGATCGGCCGCTCTACACCCTCGCGCACTACGGCCTATTCCTCGGACCGTCGGCCGGCTGGCTGCATCGCGCCGGCGTCATCCACGCGAGCCGGGAAAACGCTGCCAAGGCACTGCGATCCGGCGCGCTGGTGCTGGTGTTCCCCGGTGGCGACTACGACTCCTACCGGCCCACCGCCACGGAAAACACGATCGACTTCAACGGCCGCACCGGATATGTCCGGACGGCCATCGAAACCGGGGTGCCGATCGTGCCGGTGGTGTCGATCGGCGGCCAGGAAACCCAGCTGTTCCTCACCCGCGGTAATTCGCTGGCAAAAGCATTGGGCCTCAACCGTATTCGTTTGGAGATCCTACCGGTCAGCTTCGGCGTCCCGTTCGGTCTGAGTGTGCTGTTCCCGCCCAACCTGCCGTTGCCGAGCAAGATCGTCATGCAGGTGCTGGAGCCCATCGACATCACCGCGCGGTTCGGCGAGGATCCCGACGTGGGCGAGGTGGACGCCCACGTGCGCGCGGTCATGCAGACGGCGCTGGACCGGCTCGCGCGGGAGCGCCGATTCCCGGTGCTGGGCTGAGGGGGCGGCAGGCGGCCCTTCGTGGTGCTCGGGACAGGTTGCCGGGCTGACCCGGATGGGAAAGAAACTGCCGCGCGCCCAGTGGCCTGGGCTGGCGAGGGGCGGCCGAGCTTCTTACTAGCGCAACTTTCCCACCGTTTGCTGTGTTTGATCTTGAGTGCAAACAGTCAACCCGCTGGGGGTCGGGTGAAGTGCCCATAGGGGAAAAAATGGTCAAAACATTCGCGGGTCTCGTGGTCGTCGGCGGCGCTATGGCCGCCGGCGTCGCCTGCCTTCTGCTTGCTTTCGCTGCGGTGGCGTGAGCTAACCGTCTCACGGCCGGGCTCTGAAACGGACAGAGCCGTACTTCATCGTGCCGCAGGTCGGTGTACCTGACTGCTAGCGGTGCCTGGCCGGGCCCATCGCCGAGCCGACCGAGCGCAGGCCGCCGGGGAATCCCGCCGCCCGCCGGATTTCGGCGAAGGCGTGCACCATCGCGTCGGTCGCCTCGTGAACGTCGTCGAACGTCCGGTCATCCGAGAGCACCGAGATGTCGACCTGGTCGACGTAGCTCCAGACCGTCATGTTGAAGGCACTCCCGGCGGAAAGTACGCCGACGGAATAGATCTCGGTCACCGGAGCGCCACCGAAGTTGCCGCGCTCGCGCGGTCCCGGCACGCTCGACACCGCGACGTTCATCAGTTTGTTGTGGGCCGCCCGGGTGGACTGCCAGCGGAACGCCGCCGGCGCCAACGGCGGGGGCAGGTACTCCAACATCCTGCCCTGCAGCTCCGGGCCCAGCAGCCGCAGATCTTCCTTGGCGTTGGCGGTGGCCAACGACGTCAGCCGGATGCGCTCGAGCGGGTCATCGATGTGGACCGGCAGCGACACGATCAGGCCACCGATCTCGTTACCGGTGATGCGGCCCGGCGACCTGTCGGTACTGATCGGCACCGTGGCAAGGATCGGCCGGTCGGCCCGGCCGTCGTAGCGCAGCAACAGTTCCCGCAAACCCCCCGCGGCCATCGCCAGCACGATGTCGTTGAACGTCACCCCGAGGCGCCTGGCGGTCTCCTTGAGCTCAACCAGTGACAGCGTCGCCGTCGCGAACGTCCTCGCCGGTGAAACCACATGATTGAGAAACGTCGGCGGTGCGTTGAAGATCTTCGCCATGTCGGGGTGGTCGCGCCGCTGTCGGCTGCGCCGCCGCAGTTGCGCGACACCGTGGACGGCATCCCTCAGCAGCCCGGGTAGGGCGGCGACGTGGGCGACGTGGTCACGTCCCGCGGCGCGCAGCAACTCGGCCCTCGACGGCGCGACGCACGCCGGTGCATCGCCGGGCTGGTCCTGCGCGGACCCGGTCAAGTCCATCAGCCGGGCCAGCAGGTTCGCCGAGGCGACCCCATCGGCCAACGTGTGGTGCACCTTGCCGATCAGCGCGAAGCGGTCGTCGGCCAACCCCTCGGCGAAATGGAACTCCCACAGCGGGCGGTCGCGGTCCAGCGGGGTACTCGCGATCTCCCCGATCACCTGGTCGAGTTCGCGCCGGCCCCCCGGCTCGGGAATCGGAACGCGCCGCACGTGGTAATCCAGGTCGACCGCGCAATTTTCGAGCCACATCGGGTGATGCAGGCGCCAGGGAATCTCGACGAGCCGGTAACGCAGCGGATCGAGCAGGTGCAGGCGACGCGCAACCGTGCGGCGGAACACCTCGAAGGTGAATTCGCCGTCGAAGTCGGCGGCGTTGATGATCGCCACCTTCACGGTGTGGGTGTGCAGGTTCGGCGTCTCGCTGTAGAGCAGCATGGCGTCCATGCCGTTGAGTCGCCTCACACCCCACCTCGCCGACTCGTGACCCGATGGGTCTATCGAACCACCGTTGCCGGTGGCGCAGGCGCGAATGGGCGTTACTTCAAGCAGCTGCCCGCGTCGACCGGCAGGGTGACGCCGGTGATGTAGCGCGATTCGTCGGAGGCCAGGAACAACACCGCGTTGCTGATGTCCTCCGGTTCCACCCAGCCGATCGGCAGCACGTGCATCATCTGTGCGATCGGGGCGAGGTCGTCGGGGCCGGGATTCTTCAGGTCGGGGCGGAAAAGGCGCATCGTGCCCTCGTTCATGAACAACGGAGTGTTCACATTGGTGGGATGCACCGAGTTGACCCGGATCATGTGCTGGCCCAGTTCGACCGCGAAGGCGCGCATGAGACCGACGACCCCGTGTTTGGCGGCGACGTAGTGGCCCGTGTGGGGGTACGCCTTCAGGCCGCCGACCGAGCTGGTCAAGATGATCGAACCGCCCCGGCCGCCGGCCAGCAGGTGCGGCACACCGGCTTTCACGGTTTTCCAGACGCCGCCCAGGTTGACGTCGATCATGTCCGTCCAGTCGCGCTCGCTGGTTTTGTCCAGGGTGGCACCACCGTTGCCGATGCCCGCATTGGCCACGATGATGTCCAGCCGGCCGAGCTGCTCCACACCGCTGTCCACCGCGGCCTTCATGGCGTCGTAGTCCCGCACGTCGACTTCGGCGGTGACGATGCGGCGGTTGTGGCCCTTCACAAGATCGGCCGTCTGCGCCAGATCCTCCGGCGAGGACGGCGGAATCGGCACACCCTCGATCGGCTTACAGATGTCGATCGCGATGATGTCGGCGCCCTCCTGCGCCAGTCGGACAGCGTGGCTGCGGCCCTGGCCGCGCGCCGCACCGGTGATGAACGCGACCTTGCCTTCGACTCGGCCTGCCATGGATACCTCAATTCCTCGGTGGTGAACGGGATCAGGGGATGAGAGCCGGCATCGACTCCCAGCCCCGCACGGTGGAGGTGGAGGACAGTTCGGCGCCGGAGAGGTCGACCTGCCACTGCGGGAACCGGTTCAATATCTCGTCGAGGGCGATCCGGCCCTCAAGCCGGGCAAGGGCGTTGCCGAGGCAGTAATGGGTACCGACTCCGAAGCTGAGATGCTGGTGGGGTTCCCGGCGAATATGGAACACATCGCCGTCGGGCGGGAAGCGGCGGTGGTCCCGGTTGGCCGCGCCGATCAGCAACAGCATCGCGGCGCCCGACGGAACCGTCTGGCCGTAGTACTCAACGTCGCGGGTCACGTACCTGGCGGCCTGAAGAGCCGGTGGCTCGTAGCGGAGGATCTCCTCGATGGCCGCAGGCAGCAGCGACCTGTCGTTGACCAGTTCGGCCCGTTGCCCGGGATGATCGGCCAGCACCTTGCCAGCCCATCCGATCAGCCGCGTGGTGGTCTCGCTGCCCGCCGTGGCGATCACCGTCAGATACAGCAGCAGCTCGTCACGCGCCAGCCGGCGCCGGGTACCGCTCTCGTCGATGAATTCGACGTTGAGCAGTTCGGTCATGATGTCATCGGACGGGTGCTTCGCGCGCCAGTCGATGTACTCGGCGAACACTTCACCGGTGGCGATCGGACCGTTCGGGTTCTCGGTCATCGGACGGCCGCGCTCGGTGCGCAGCGTTGCGTCGCCGTGGTCGATGACATGTTGCTGGTCGTCTTCGGGAATCCCGAGCAGCATGCCGATCACCCGCATCGGCATCTGGGCGCCCAGGTCCCTGACGAAGTCAAACCGTCCGCTTCCCACCAGCGGATCCAGGCACCGAACCGTGAATTCGCGGATCTGCGGCTCCAGGGCGCTGATCTTGCGCGGGGTGAATATCCGGGACAGCAGATTGCGGTGGATATTGTGGATCGGCGGATCCTCGAAGATCAGCGTGCCCGGCGGGATCGGCATACCCGACTTGATGATCTCCAGGACCGCACCCCGCGCCGAGCTGAAGGTGCCGTGGTCAACGATGGCCGCGCAGACGTCATCGAAGCGGCTGAGCGCATAGAAGTCGTGTTGATCGTTGTAGTACAGCGGCGCTTGTTCGCGCAGTCGCCGGAACATCGGATACGGGTCGGCGTTGAGTCCGACGTCGTACGGGTCGTAGTACACGTCGCTGGTGGCACACACTGTCACAGGCAGGGGCCTCTCGCCGCGATGTTGAGCAGTCGCTCAGCACTCTGTCACCCGTGCCGCGGCGATGTCAACCCGGCCCGACGCGCCAAGGCCTGTTGCTCTTCGCGCAAGCGCTCATCGGAAGGCCGCCGTCGGGCACACGGCGGCGTCGGATCCCGCGCCGGGGCGCCGGTTGACGACTGACCGACTCGGTGCTTCGAATCTGGTTCTTTAGCGGTGAGAAGCGGGTTCTCGCGGGGTGCTACGGCTTGGCGAAGCCATGGGCACAGAAATCCCACACCTCGTCGGCGGTGATCGGGTGGACGGTCCCGTCCTCAGATCCACCACTGGACTGGGAGACGAACATCACCGTCTGCATCGTCATCGCGGCCATCCGCCGCGGAGTGACATCCGGGCGCAATTCGCCTGCCGCACTTGCCTCTTCCATCAGCTCGGCGAGTAGGGCAAGCAGCGGCGCGTGCGCGACCTTGACCTCGGAGGGGTGGGAGACCAGCAGGCGCGGGGCGAAGTCGGTGAACAGCGGCCGTTTGGCGGTCGGATCCGGCCGGGACGTCTCGAACAGCAGCTTGACCGCGACCTTCAGCCGCTCAAGCGGATCGGAGTGACCTTCGGTGGCGGCGCGAATCTGGTCGGCGGAACGACTCAGCGCATCCTCGAACAGGGCGAGCAGAAGTTCATGTTTGCCGTCGAACTGAAGATAGAAGCTTCGCAGTGATTGCCGGGACCGGTCGACGACCTCCTGGACCGTGAAGTCGGTGCTGCCCTTTTCGATGATGATCGCTTGGGCAGCGTCAAGGAAACGCTGAACACGTTGTGCAGCCCGAAGTTTCGCCGTCTTGATGGAACGCTCGACCGCGCGCTGCTTCCAGGCAGGCTCTTCGCTCGGACTGGTCACCGGCAGCTCGAGCCGTGAAGAGTAGACATATCCGAACTGTACCGGAGGACCCCGCCCGACCGTGGCCGCAGGCCGTCGGGTGGCCGCCGTGTCCGAGATTGTAACTTCCGCATGATGAGAATAGTATTCTCTTGAACTCGCTTAAGGAAGGCATACACGAAAGGTCGAACAAGGGGGCGTCGTGACCATCCCGCGGAATTGGATGCGCAGCTGGCCGCGTCGGCATGACTTGCTGCACCGGGGATTTCTGCCGGTCCGCCGGATCGTCGTGGTCTGGTGTGACGCGGGTGGAGACGCGCATGGAGAAGACGCGTCACAGGGACACCAGCCGGGGAGCTGAGCCTTGGGCGCGCACCGCCGCGCCGGCCTGCCGGATGAGCTCGCGGGAACTGCCGAGAAGGGCGTCGAGCACGAGCGTGCGCCGGACGTGGCGGTGCAGATCGTGCTCGGCGGTGAAACCGATGCCACCGAGCACCTGCTGGCAGTGGCGGGCCGCCGTCAGCGCCGCCTGACCGGCCGCCGCCTTGGCGAGCAGGCAACCGAGCTCATCGGCGGCGGCCGCGAGCGTGGCCTCCGCGCCTTCGATGCCAACCAGCGTCTCGGCCAGCCGGTGACGGACGGCCTGGAACGAGGCGACCTTGCGGCCGAACTGGACCCGGTCCAGCGCGTGGCTGCGGGCCAACGCCAGCATCGCCCGCGCGGTGCCGGCCAGCCACCAGCCCAGCGCCCGGCGACCCGCCGCCAGCGGCACCGGGGCGCCAACGGTGACGCGGTGGATCGGCAGCTCACCGTCGAGGGTCGCGCCGAGATTGTCGCCGCGTTCCCAGACCACCCAGGCGCCACCGGCGAACGGCAGCGGCACCGTGGCGCCGACCGGGCGGCCGGCGGCATGCAACACCACATCGTTGAGCAACGGGGCGTGCGCGCCGGTTTCGCCGAGCAGCTTGAACACCAAAGGCGTTGCGATCTCCGGCATTTCGTCGAGCATGTCGAGCCAGCCCAACTCGACGAGCGCTTGGTCGAGCGGGTGGCCCGACACCGCGTCCATGGTCTTGCGCACGGCCTGGGCGAGCAGCGCACGCGCTTGGTCGTCCACCGTCACCCGGCCCCCAAGTCGAGCAGCCGGCGCGCGATGATGTTGCGCTGGATCTCGGCGGTGCCGCCGTAGATCGTCGCCGCGCGCGAATACAAAAACTCCGTGCGCCACGGCGATTCGTCCAGCTCGACCGTACCTGGCAGCAGGTCGCGGGCGGTGTCGTACAGGTGCTGCTCGGCGGTGGCGAGCAGCACCTTGTCGATCGAGGTCTCCGGGCCCAGGCGCGCTCCGTCGGCCAGTCGGTGCTGCGTCGCCCGCGAGCGGCAGCGCAGCGTATGCAGAGCCAGGTACGCCGCGCCGAGGTCGGAGTCGTCGGGGTTTTGGGCCTCGGCGACGAGTCGGTCGAACCTGGTGTACAAGTAGGCGATCCGCTGCCAGAAGCAGGTGGAGCGCTCGTGGGGCAACAGGTCCATCGCCAGTCGCCACCCGTCACCGGGCCGGCCCAGCATGCGTTTGCCGGGCACGACCACGTCGTCGAGGTACACCTCGCAGAACTCGTCGACGCCGTGCATGGTGCGCAGCGGCCGAACGGTGATGCCGGGCGAGTCCATGTCGACGAAGAACGCGGTTATTCCGTTGTGGCCGGGCGACGTGCGGGTAAGCAGCACGCAGCGCGCGGAGTACTGCGCGAAGCTGGTCCAGACCTTCTGCCCGTTGACCGCCCAGTCATCGCCGCGCGGGGTCGCGCGGGTGGCCAGCGACGCCAGGTCACTGCCCGCTCCCGGCTCGGAAAAGCCCTGGCACCACTGCTCCTCGCCGCTGAGCAGCCGCGGCACCATCTCGGCCGCCAGCCGCGCCGGCGCGTAGTCGATCAGCGTCGGCGCGAGCACCTCGACCATCGAATACGGTCCGGGTTCGGCGAGGTTGCGGCCGACGACCTCCTCCCCGACGACCGCGCGCAGGATCGGAGGCCCACCGAGCCCGCCGACCTCAACCGGCCAGCCATACCGCATCCAACCGGCGTCGTAGAGAGCTTTGTGGACCCGGGAGAGCTGCGCTATGTGGCCCTCGAGCGTGTGGTCGGGGCCCGGGGTGAGATCGTGGCGGTCGAGCCAGGCGCGCAGGCCGGTTCGAAACTCCGCGACAGCCATCGCCACATTCACGCAGTCGGGCGGCCGATCGCGTGCGGGCGGCCGGAGTCGTGGGCGCCACTGCGCCGGATGAACGTCATCGCGCGGGTGCGCAACCGCCAGCCGGCGGCCGTCCGGGCGTAGGTGTCGCGGTAGTAGCCGATGCGCATGTCGTGGGTGGCGTGGTCAATGAAGCACAACGGCTGGGTGCCGGTGGCGGAGTCGCCGTCGAGTTCGACGGCGGGAGTGCCGGTCAAAAACAGCCCCTTGGGCGCGGCGTCCACCAACGCGGGAAAGCGGTCCAGCGAATAAGTTTCGCCGAAGGCGCTGTAGGTTCCATCGGCGGTGAAGACGGCGAGCAGGCCGGGGATGTCCTGCTGGGTGATCGTGACCGCGTAGCGAGCCAGCAGTTGCTGAATCGCCACCAGGTCGTCAGTTGCTGTGGACAAAAACCTTTCCGCCTTTCATCACAAAGCTCACCTTCTGGGTGACCCCGATGTCCTGCAACGGATCTCCGGGTACCGCGATGACGTCGGCGAGCAGGCCCTCGGCCAGCCGCCCGCGGTCGGCGACGTCGATCAACTCCGCCGCCGTGACGGTCGCGGCGCGCAGCACCGCGAGCGGGGGTATCCCGCGATCCACCAGCGCGACAAGCTCGTCGGCGTTCTTGCCGTGCGGGATCGCCGGGGCATCGGTGCCCACCGCGATCTTCACCCCGGCGTCGTAGGCGGCCTTCACCGACGTGCGTGCTTTCGGGAACATCTCGGCGGCTTTCGCCTGTAACTCGGGCGGCGCCTTGGAGACGTCCATCGCGTCGGCCAGCCGCGTGGTCGGCACCAGGAAGGTGCCGTGCTCGACCAGCATCGCGATCGCGTCGTCGTCCATCAGGAAGCCGTGCTCGATGCAGTCGATGCCCGCGGCGACGGCGTGGCGCACCGCGTCGGCGCCGTGCGTGTGGGCGGCCACGCGCAGCCCCCGGCGATGCGCCTCGTCGACGATCGCGCACAGTTCCTCGTCGGAATAATGCTGAGCGCCCGCCGATCCGGTGAGCGACATGACCCCGCCCGAGCAGCACACCTTGATCAGCTGCGCGCCGTGCTTGATCTGATAGCGCACCGCCTTGCGGATCTCGTCGACCCCGTTGGCGATGCCTTCCTCGACGGTCAGTGCCAGCACGTGCGGGGCGAAGGCGGCGAACATCGTCGGGTCCAGATGGCCGCCCGTCGGGGTGATGGCGTGGCCGGCGGGCACGACGCGGGGCCCGTCGATCCATCCGGCGTCGATCGCCTTGCCCAGCGCCACATCGAGCAGATACCCGCCGGTCTTGACGAACAGCCCGAGATTGCGCACGGTCGTGAAGCCCGCGCGCAGGGTCCGGCGCGCGTTGCCGACGGCGCGCAGCATCCGGGTCGGCGGGTCGTCTTGGACCTGGGAGAGCGCGGGGGTCTCGCCGCGACCGCCCATCAGCAGGTTGACCTCCATGTCCATCAGGCCGGGGAGCAGGATCTGGTCGCCGAGGTCGAGGACGTGGCCTTCGGGTGGGCCGCCGACGCCCGCGATCCGGTCGCCCTCGACGCGCAGCACACCGGGCCGGATGATCTCGCCGGAGTCGACGTCAAGCAGGCCGGCTGCCTTCAGCGTCGGCATCGCGATGAGCCGCCTGCGCGAAGAGCGGAGGACACGTCAGACCACCGGCTCGGAGACGCAGTCGAGGTAAGCGGCCCCACTGTCGGGAACCCGCGGCTGTTTCCACACCTCCACCGGGAACGACACCATCACCAGCGACTGCATCAGGTGCATCAGCGCGCGTGCGTCGTCGGGCAGGTCGTCCAACGGGAATTCGTCCAGGTAGGTGATCGCGTCGTCCAGCCGGGGGAACGCCGTGTCGTAGAAGTCCTGCATCTCGGCCAACGTCGAGGCCAGCCGCCTGGCGTAGCGCTGCGGTTCGGTCGGCAGGCACCACTCCGAAAACCGTTCCAGGTCGGCGAATTCAGACGGCAGCGCCATTGCGGGCATCCTTCGCGCCGTTGTTCCGGTACTCATCGACGTATTCGCCGGCCACCTTGTGCAGGGCGCGCAGCAGGATCTCCTGATCGCACAGCGGGAAGTCGCTGACCACCCTGGTGCCGATCATGGTCTGGGTGGCCTCCAGCGTGTTCGAGTCCTGCAGCGCGTACTCCTTGAACGTCACCGCGGCCAGCTCCTGCGCCAGCCGTTCGCGTGCGTTGCGCGGCGGTACGAAATACATGGTCCCCTCGAAGATGTGCTTGTCGACCGCGGTCGGCCAGTAGTGGTAGGTCAGGTACCAGCCGGGAGCCCAGATCAACAGCATCCAGTTCGGGAAGAAGTGGAACGAGTCCATGCCCCACTGCTTGGCGTTGCGCGGGTTGATGCCGGGCGGCAGCGGGTCGAGACCCTCGATGTCTGGGCGGTCCCACGGGCCGAACAGCCCGCTGCGCAGCACCCGCTCGATCGGCTTGACCATGGTGACGTCCTTGGGCGGCGACATCCCGCCCCACGACGAGATCATCGCGTGCGGATGCTGCAGCTCGTAGTGCAGTCCCTCGAAGCCATAGGCCAGCAGCTTGTCGGCCTCCTCCTTGACCGCCTGCTTCTGGTGCAGCACCGGGGCATGGTAGAACTCGGCGAACGCGTCGATGAACAACTTCCAGTTGCTGCCCACCTCGGCTTTGTAGTAGTACACCTCGGTCATCTCGTGGAACGGGTAGCCCTCGAGGCCCTTGGCCAGCGGGCCCAGATACTGGGTCAACGGCGCAGAGTCGGGATCCAGGTTGACGAACACGAAGCCCTGCCACACCTCGCAACGCACCGGTTTGAGGCCGAACTGGGCCTTGTCGAGGTCGAAGAACTCGCCCTCCTGCTGCACGAAGGTCAGCTCACCGTCGAGGCTGTAGCGCCAGGCGTGGTATTTGCAGGTGAACTGGCGGCACGTCCCCGACGTCTCTTCGTGCGGGTAGTCGTTCCACACCAGCTTGTTGCCGCGGTGGCGGCACATGTTGTGGAACGCCTTGACCGACCCGTCCCTGGTCTTCACCACGATCACCGAGAAGCCGGGTCCGGCGGAGGGCAGCTCCTTGGTGAAATAGCTGCCGACCCGGGGGAGTCGCTCGACGCGCCCGACGTTGAGCCAGGTCCGCTTGAAGATGGCCTCGCGTTCGGCCTTGAAGAACGCCGGGTCTATCGAATCGGTGTAATCGACCGGGGCGGTGCCCAGCTCGGGATAGTGCTGCGTCCAGCTGCCCGCGGGCGGCTTGGTGAAATGCGGCATGTGATTACCTTTCGTGTTCCGGCTCCACGCCAAAAGTGTTGAAAGCCATGGCCAGCAGGCCGTAGCAGCCGACCGTGAAGACGAAGTCCATGCGTTGGCGCTCGTCGAGGCGCTCGGACAGCGCCGCCCAGGTGGCGTCGGTCAGCTGCGACTTGTCCTCGAGTTCGTCGACCGCGGCCAGCGCCATGCGGTCGAACGGGTCGGCCGCTTCGCCGGTTTGGACGGCGGCGATCTCGTCGTCGGTCAGGCCGGCTCGATGGGCAATCTCGACGTGATGGACCCACTCGTAGGTACTGCCGCGACGGTGCGCCACCCGCAGGATCGCCAACTCACGCAGCCGCGGCGGCAGTGAGGAGCCGTACAGCAAGTAGCCGTTGAAGCGCAGGAACGCGCGGGTCAGCTCCGGGTGGCGCACGAGGGTCGCCAACGCATTACCCGCGCCGGCGGGATCGCGTCGTTCGGCAGGAAGGATCTGGGCGAGGGCGTGGTCGACGGCGTCGTCCCACTGTTCGGCCGGCAGCGGGGCCAGGCGCATCCGGCCCTCCTCTCCGTTATCCGGGCACGCACCGTAGCGGGCGAGAATCAGGTTCTCATTTCTGACTAATAGACTTCCATGTTTTGGGCGGTTGGTCAACGTCCGACGGCGAACCACCCCCTGCTCGTGGCGGCTGAACTGCGCAAATCCGCGGGTGTGTGACGAGGTCAGAGGCCGGCGGGCTACCCTCCAGATGTTGATTCTCGATTCCTGAGAAGATAGTTTCCTATGAGAGAGAACTTGGCTAGGGCAGCGGCCCCGGGGACCGCCGACGGCAGCCATGTCGATCGAAAGGAACGGCCTTGAACAAAGACGACATGATCCTGATCAGCGTCGACGACCACATCGTCGAGCCGCCAGACATGTTCAAGAACCACCTGGCGAGAAAGTACCTCGACGAGGCGCCACGGTTGGTGCACAACCCCGACGGCTCGGACACGTGGCAGTTCCGCGACGTCGTCATCCCCAATGTGGCGTTGAACGCGGTGGCCGGTCGGCCCAAGGAGGAGTACGGACTGGAGCCACAAGGACTCGACGAGATTCGGCCCGGCTGCTACCTCGTCGACGAGCGGGTCAAGGACATGAACGCCGGCGGGATCCTGGGCTCGATCTGCTTCCCGTCATTTCCGGGCTTCGCCGGCCGGTTGTTCGCCACCGATGATCCGGAGTTTTCGCTGGCGTTGCTGCAGGCCTACAACGACTGGCACATCGACGAGTGGTGCGGGGCGTATCCGGCCCGGTTCATTCCGATGGCGTTGCCGGTGATCTGGGACCCCGAAGCGTGTGCCGCTGAGGTGCGCCGGGTGGCGAACAAGGGCGTGCATGCGCTGACATTCACCGAGAACCCGGCCGCCATGGGGTACCCGAGTTTCCACGACGAGCACTGGAATCCGTTGTGGCAGGCGCTGTGTGACACCAACACCGTGATGAACGTGCACATCGGGTCCTCGGGGCGGCTAGCGATCACCGCGCCCGATGCACCGATGGATGTGATGATCACACTGCAGCCGATGAACATCGTGCAGGCCGCCGCGGATCTGCTGTGGTCCAGGCCGATCAAGCAGTACCCGGATCTGCGGATCGCATTGTCCGAGGGCGGCACCGGGTGGATTCCGTACTTCTTGGAGCGTGCGGACCGAACCTACGAGATGCATTCGACGTGGACCGGCCAGGACTTCGGTGGAAAGCTGCCCTCCGAAGTCTTCCGGGATCACTTCCTGACCTGCTTCATCTCTGACCCGGTCGGGGTCAAGCTGCGCAACGACATCGGCATAGACAACATCTGCTGGGAGGCCGACTACCCGCACAGCGACTCGATGTGGCCGGGCGCGCCCGAGGAGCTGTGGGCGGTGCTGCACGAGAACAACGTGCCCGACGACGAAATCAACAAGATGACCTACGAGAATGCCATGCGCTGGTACTCGTTTGACCCGTTCAGCCACATCCCCAAAGAACAGGCCAGCGTCGGCGCGCTCCGCAAAGCCGCTGAAGGCCACGACGTCTCCATCCAAGCCCTCAGCCACCGCGACAAGTCCGGCGCCACCTTCGCCGACTTCGCGGCGAACGCCAAGGCGGTGACAGGCAACCAGGACTGAGCTACCCGGCGAAAGTTGCCGGCCGAGACGCGGGAATGAGCCACACCGCGCTGGTGCAAAGGACCGTTGGTGCACCGAGTGCTGGTTTCATGCGGGAAGTGACACAGAATTCGAAGGAGATGCAGGTGTGCCCGGCGGCGGAATGAACTTCGAGCTGACCGAGGATCAGCAGCTCATCCGGGAGTCGGTCGCCGAGCTGGCCGGCAAGTTCGACGACCACTACTGGATGCAGAAGGACCAGGCGCACGAATTCCCGCAGGAGTTCTACGACGCCATCGCCAAAGGCGGCTGGCTGGGCATGACGATCCCGGAAGAGTACGGCGGCCACGGTCTCGGAATCACCGAGGCCACCCTGCTGCTCGAGGAAGTCGCCCGGTCCGGCGGCGCGATGAACGCGGCCAGCGCCATCCACCTGTCGATCTTCGGCATGCAACCGGTGGTGAAGCACGGCTCAGATGACCTCAAGGCACGCACACTGCCCCGCATCGTCACCGGCGACCTGCACGTCTGCTTCGGGGTCACCGAACCCGGAGCCGGCCTGGACACCTCCCGGATCACGACGTCCGCCAAACGCGACGGCGACCACTACCGGGTGAACGGCCGCAAGGTGTGGATCTCGAAGGCGATGGAGTCCGAGAAGGTGCTGCTGCTGACCCGCACCCGGCCCTATGACCAGGTCGCCAAGAAGACCGACGGCATGACGCTGTTTCTCGCCGATCTGGACCGCGACCACGTCGACGTCCGGCCGATCAACAAGATGGGCCGCAACGCGGTCAGCTCCAACGAGTTGTTCATCGACGACCTGGCGGTACCGGTCGAGGACCGCGTCGGCGAGGAAGACAAGGGATTTCAGTACATCCTCGACGGCCTGAACCCGGAGCGGATGCTCATCGCGGCCGAGGCGCTGGGCATCGGCCGGGTGGCGCTCGACAAGGCGGTGAAATACGGCAACGAGAGACGCGTGTTCAACCGGCCGATCGGCATGAACCAGGGCTTGCAGTTTCCGCTCGCAGACTCGCTGGCCCGCCTCGACGCGGCCGAACTCGTGCTGCGCAAGGCGACGTGGCTCTACGACAACGGCAAGCCCTGCGGACGCGAGGCCAACACGGCGAAATACCTCTGCGCGGACGCCGGTTTCGCCGCCGCCGACCGGGCCCTGCAGACCCACGGCGGGATGGGCTACGCCGAGGAGTACAACGTTTCGCGTTACTTCCGCGAATCGCGGCTGATGAAGATCGCACCGATCAGCCAGGAGATGATCCTGAACTACCTTGGTTCACACGTGCTGGGCCTGCCGCGAAGCTATTGATGGAGCACCACGGATGACCGACAGGAACCCGTTGTTCGACCTATCCGGGCGGTCGGCCGTGGTGACCGGCGCCGCCGGCGGAATCGGCTCCGCGGTCGCCGCGGCGCTGGCCGCCGCGGGGGCGGCGGTGCTGGTCACCGACATGGACAAGGACGCCGCCGCGGCCGTGGCGGAGGGCATCAACGACGCCGGCGGCAGGGCCGAGCACGCGGCACTCGACGTCGCGGACCGCGCGTCCGCCGACGCGGCGATGGCGCAGGCGGCCGCGCTCACCGACGGCGTCCTGCACATCCTGATCAACAACGCCGGCGTGACCGCCCCGGCGATGTTCGCCGACCTCTCCGAGGACAACTTCCGGCGTCTGCTCGACGTCCACGTGATGGGAGCGGTTTTCTGCGCCCAGGCCGCGTTGGCGTTTTTACCCACCGACGGCACCGGGCGGATCATCAACGTGACGTCGTCGGCGGGCATCACCGGAACGCTCGGCCAGGTCAACTACTCCGCCGCCAAAGCGGCCATCATCGGCTTCACCAAGTCGCTGGCACGTGAGCTGGCCCGGAAAAACATCCTGGTCAATGCGCTGGCACCGCTGGCGGCCACGCCGATGACCGAAACCATCCGCACCAACGAGAAGTTCGCCGGCCCCATGCTGGCGCGGATCCCGCTGCGACGCTGGGCCGATCCGGCGGAGATCGCCGGCGCGTTTGTCTTTCTGGCGTCCGACGCCGCTTCCTACATCACCGGTCAGGTGCTGGCGGTGGACGGCGGCATGGTGATGTGATGGCACAGACACCGGCAGCCGAGCCGCCGTTGGCCGGGGTGACGGTGGTGACCCTCGAGCAGGCGGTGTCGGCGCCGATGTGTACCCGCACCCTGGCGGACCTGGGTGCGCGGGTGATCAAGGTGGAGAACCCGAACGGCGGTGACTTCGCCAGGTACTACGACGATGTCGTCAACGGGCTTGCCGCGCACTTCGTGTGGGTCAACCGCGGCAAGGAGTCGGTGACTCTTGACCTGAAATCGGCCGCCGGCATCGACATGCTGCACCGGTTGCTCGACCGTGCCGACGTGTTGGTGTCCAATCTCGCGCCCGGTGCCACCGCCCGGCTCGGGGTTTCGCCCGGGGAGATGGCGGTGCGCCATCCCGGCGTCATCGCCGTCGAGATCGACGGGTACGGCGCGGGCGGCCCGCTGTCGCACAAACGCGCCTACGACCTTCTGGTGCAGGCGGAATCGGGCACCTGCGCCGTCACCGGAAGCCCGGGCGCGCCGGCCAAGCCGGGCCCGCCGGTGGCCGACGTCACCTCCGGCCTGTACGCCGCGTTGTCGATCCTCGCGCTGCTGTGCCGCAACGCCCGTCGCGGCGGTGATGGCGCCGGCGCCGTCACGGTGAGCCTGTTCGACACGATGACCGAGGTCATGGGTTACCAGCTCAACTACACCCAGCATTCGGGAATCGACCAGCAGCCACTGGGGATGAGCTCGCCGGCGGTGGCGCCGTACGGAGCCTATTGGACCGCCGACGGGCAGACCGTGGTGCTCGGCACCACCAACGACCGGGAATGGCAGCGACTCGCCCGCGACATCCTGCAGCGCAACGACCTGGCCGACGACGAGCGGTTCGCGACGAACCCGGGGCGCGTCGCGCACCGTGACGTCCTCGATGAGGCGATCGCATCCTGGTGTGCGCAGCACGATCTGGCACACGTCCAGAAGACCGCCGACGCGGCCGGGATCGGCAACGCACGCTACAACACCCCGAGCGAGGTGCTGGTTCATCCCCAGCTGTCCGCGCGCGATCGCTGGCGCCGGATCGACACGCCGAACGGCCCGGTCCCGGCGCTGCTGCCGCCGCCGGTCATCTCCGGATATGAGCCGCCGATGGGCGCGGTTCCCGGTCTGGGCCAGCACACCGACTCGGTGCTCGCCGAACTGGGTATGCGCGACGACGAGATTGCCCGGCTGCGTGAGCAGGGCACGATTGGGCCCGCATACCGCTGACAGCTGACACAGAACTGGAGAACTCCAATGCGTGAAACGGTGATCGTCGAGGCGGTCCGCACCGCCGTGGGCAAACGCAACGGCGGGTTGTCGGGCATGCACGCCGCCGACCTGTCCGCGGTCGTGCTGGGCGAGCTGCTCGAGCGCACCGGCATCGAGCCCGACGTCGTCGACGACGTGGTGTGGGGCTGCGTTGCCCAGGTGGGGGACCAGTCCAGCAACATCGGCCGCTACTGTGTGCTCGCCGCGGGATGGCCGGAGAGCATCCCCGGGACGACCGTCAACCGCGCCTGCGGCTCGAGCCAGCAGGCGCTGGACTTCGCCGTGCAGGCCGTGATGTCGGGCCAGCAGGATGTGGTGGTCGCCGGCGGTGTCGAGGTGATGAGCCGGGTACCGCTGGGTGCGGCGAGGGCCACCGGGATGCCGTACGGCCCGAAAGTACTGGCGCGCTATCGCGATTTCTCGTTCAACCAGGGAATCTCCGCGGAGATGATCGCGGCGAAGTGGGGTTTCTCACGCACCCGCCTGGACGAATATGCCGCGACGTCGCACGAGCGCGCCGCCGCGGCACAGGACGCAGGCGCTTTCGACGCGCAGATCGTCCCGGTGTTCACCGGCGACGGATCGGTGGTGACCGCCGACGAGGGCGTGCGGCGGGGAACCACGGTCGAGAAACTGGCCGGGCTGCGGCCGGCCTTCACCGACGACGGCGTGATTCACGCGGGCAATTCGTCGCAGATCTCCGACGGCGCGGCCGCACTGTTGGTGATGACCGCCGAAAACGCGGTCCAGCTCGGGTTGACGCCGATCGTGGCCTACCGCGCCGGTGCGGTCACCGGGGCGGATCCGGTGCTGATGCTCACCGGCCCGATCCCGGCCACCGAAAAGGTCTTGCACAAGGCCGGCGTCGGCTTGGACGAGGTCGGGGTCTTCGAGGTCAACGAGGCGTTCGCGCCGGTCCCGCTGGCCTGGCTGGCCGACACCGGTGCCGACGAGAAGAAGCTCAATCCGCTCGGTGGGGCGATCGCCCTCGGCCATCCGCTCGGCGCTTCCGGCGCGGTGCTGATGACGCGCATGATCCATCACATGCGGGACAACGCGATTCGCTACGGATTGCAAACCATGTGCGAGGGCGGCGGCACGGCCAACGCCACCCTGGTCGAGCTGATCGGCTAGCCGACGGTGCGCCGGGATTTGTTCACCGACGACCACGAGGCGTTTCGCCGGCTGGCGCGGGACTTCGTGGCCAAGGAGGTGGTTGGGCACTATCCCGAGTGGGAGAGGGCGGGCCGGATGCCCCGTGAGGTCTTCAAGCAGCTGGGCGCGCTGGGCCTGCTGGGGATGGCCATCCCGGAGGAGTACGGCGGCGCCGGCGTGCCGGACTACCGCTACAACGTCGTGCTGCAGGAGGAGGCGGCGCGGGCGCTGGTCACGCTGTCGACGGTGCGCACCCAACTGGAGGTCATCCTGCCGTACTTCCTGCACTACGCCAACGAGGAGCAGCGTGCGCGCTGGTTCCCCGGGCTGGCGGCCGGCACGCTGCTCACCGCGATCGCGATGACCGAACCCGGCACCGGGTCGGATCTGGCCGGGATGCGCACCACCGCGGTGCGCGACGGCGACGGATATGTGCTCAACGGCGCCAAGACCTTCATCACCGGCGGCATCCAGGCTGACCTTGTCATCGTCGTCGCCCGGACTGCGACGGACCCGGAGAACCGCCGCAAGGGCCTATCGCTGCTGGTCGTCGAGGACGGCATGGCCGGGTTCAGCCGCGGCCGGGAGCTGGAGAAGATGGGCTGCAGGGTGCAGGACACCGCAGAGCTGGCGTTCACCGACGTACGGGTGCCGGCCGCGAACCTGCTGGGCGAAGAGGGCGAAGCCTTCGGCTACCTGGGCCACAACCTGCCGCAGGAGCGGCTCACGGTGGCGGTCGGCTCGGTCGCTCAGGCGCGGTCCGCGCTGACCGAAACGGTCGGCTACGTCAAGAGCCGCAGGGCCTTCGGCGCGCCGGTCGCGTCCTTCCAGAACACCAAATTCGAACTCGCCGCCGTGTCGGCGGAGATCGAGGCGGCCCAGGCGATGCTGGACCGTGCCGTGCGCGATCACGTCGACGGTGAGCTTTCCGGCGCCGACGCCGCGCGGGTGAAACTGTTCTGCACCGAGATGCAGGCCCGGGTGGTGGACAGATGCCTACAACTGTTCGGCGGTTACGGCTACATGATGGAGTACCCGATCGCCCGGCTGTACACCGATGCGCGGGTGGCCCGGATCTACGCCGGCACCAGTGAGGTGATGAAGGTCATCATCGCCAAGTCGCTCGGTTTGTGAGTCGGTCCGCGAAACTCCCGGCCCGAGACCCCTTGCCTCAGCGGCCGAACCAACCTACCGTGTGTTCACTAGGTTAGTTGAACGAGGGGTTCGGGTGTCTTCGGTGTCTGAGCCGCGGCCGTATGCCACGCTCCTGGCCAAGGGCGAGGACCGTCGGCAGCGGATTCTCGCGGTCGCCGAGCGGCTGCTCGCGCGCAACGGATGGCGCAACACCTCCCTCGCCCAGATCGCCAAGGAGGCCGGGGTGACCCCGGCCGGGCTGCTGCATCATTTCGAATCCAAAGAGCAGCTGCTCAACGCGGTGCTCGACGCCCGTGACGCCGACGACGACGCGCACTCGGACCGGGCCGGCGACCTGGTGACCGGGGTCCGGCGGGTCGCCGAGCGGTTCGAGCGGGCACCCGAGCTGATCGGCACGTTCACCGTGCTGCTGGCCGAAAACATCCTGCCGGACGCTCCGCTGCATCACCGTCTGTTCAAGCGGTACCGCGATGCGGTGGACATCCTCACCGACCTCATCCGGCGGGGCCAGGCAGCCGGTAAGTACCGCACGGACGTGGACGCGGCCGCCAAAGCCGTGGAGATCATCGCCTTTGTCACCGGAATGGAGACCACATGGTTGCTCGATCCATCGATACCGCTGACCGAAGTGTTCAACGGCTACGCCGAGTCGCTGGCTCGCGACCTCGAGCCACCGAGCAGGATATGAGGTACCGGCTCGACGTCGTCGCCCCCAGCGTGACGGAGGCAGTGACGTTCGCCGGCGGTTGGCTGTTCGACCGGGTGATGGCCGGGTGGGACGTCACGGTTCTGCTCGCCGAGCACTCCGACGGTCGGCCGCTGCAGATCCTCGGAGTCGACGCGCTCGACCTCGAACAGGCGTTGGCATCGTGGGGACGTCGGCCCCGGCCGCAAAGCCTGGCGGTCGCGACCGACCTGTTCGATCGTGACTCACGGATCCGGCTCGGGGTACTCAAGGCGCTCGACCACGGCGGCACCGAGGTGACGCTGTGGGGCCGAAAATGGCCGCCCGAGCTCGACAAGAGCATCGATTCGGTGCAGCACCGGCTCAGCGCGGCGGCGCGGGCATTCAAGGCCCAGGCGCTGGCCGCGGCGGCGGTCAGAGACGTGGCGGTCGAACCCACCGAGACGTTCGGCGCCGGGTTGACGACATGTTCGTCGGTGGCGGCGGACCTGACGCCGGCTAGCTGACGTCGATGAGAACCTTCCCGATGGCCTGACCGTCGGCGACGATGCGGAGCGCGCGCGCCGTCGCGGCCAGCGGGAAGCGGGCGCCGATGTGCGGCATCACACGGCCCGCGGCGAAAAGCTCCCGCAGCTCCTGCTCGTTGCGCGCAAACTGTTCGGGCGCGACGTCCTGGAACTGGAAGCCCAGGATCTGCAGTCCCTTCACGAGCACGAGGTTGAGCGGGACGCGGGGGATCACGCCGGAGGCATAGCCCAAGGTGACGAAGCGGCCGCCGCGGCGCAGCGCTCGCAGGGCCGGTTCGGACACCTCGCCGCCGACCGGGTCGATGACGGCGTGGGCACCGTCGGGAAGCACCTGGCGAAGCGCTGCCCGCAGGTCGTCGGAACGACGATTGACGAGGTGGCAGGCGCCGTACGAACGCGCGACGGCCAGCTTGTCGTCGGAGGAGGCGACCGCGGTGACGCGGACGCCCAGCTGCGCGCCGAGCTGCACCGCGGCGAGGCCGACCCCGCCGCCGGCACCGAGCACGATCAGTTCGTCACCTGCGTGCACCCGGGCTACGGAGCGCAACGTGTGGTACGCGGTGCGATACGCGACGCCGAAGGCGGCGGCGCTGTGCACGCCCACGCCGGTCGGAACGCGGCTCAGCGCCGCGGCGGGCACCACCACCTCCTCGGCGAACGCGCCGTACAGGCCGGTGCCGGTCACGCGGTCACCGACACCGAAACCGCCGACGTCGCCGCTAGTTTCGGTGACGACGCCGGCGAACTCGCTGCCTGGGACGAACGGCGGCGGCACACTGATCTGGTACTTGCCGGCGATCAGCAGCACATCGGGATAGTTGACCGCGGCCGCCACGACGCGGATCCGGACCTGACCGGGCGCCGGTGCCGGCGACGGGTGTTCCTGCACGCGGACAACCTCAGGGGGCCCGTAGGCCGGGCAGATCACGGCGCGCACGTCGTCTCAGTGTCGGTAGTCGCTGGTCTCGGCCAGCTCGGCGGCCGAGGTCATCAACTCCGGCACGATCGCGCCGAACGCCAGCAGCTTCTCGTCGTCGCCGGCGCGCTGGAATCCCCGTTCCAGGACGATCGCCAGCTTCCATTTGGCCAGGACCAGGTAGTAGTCCAAATCATCGACCTGTCGGCCGGACACCCGCGCGTAGTGGTCCACCAGCTGGGAGCGCGACGGCATCCCCCGAAGGTCAACGTAGCTTGCCGTGGCGGCCTCGGGTGCGTGGGTGTCCGGCGGCCAGCCCTGCACCATCCAGGCGAGGTCGAGCTTCGGGTCGCCGACGGTGCCCATCTCCCAGTCGACGATGGCTGCGAGCCGCGCGGGCGCGCCGTCGAAGTACATCACGTTGGCGAACTGGTAATCGCCGTGCATCAGGCCGGGGATGAAATCAATCGGACGGTGGGCGCGCAGCCATTTGGTGGCGATGTCCATGCCGTCGAGCTCCCGGCCGTTGATCCGGTCGAAAAAGCTTGTCCAGCGGTCGACTTGGCGCTCGTGGAAGCCCTCGGGTCGGCCCAGGTCGTGCAGGCCCCTGGCCTGCCAGTCCACCTTCGACAACAGGGCGATCCCTTCGGCCAGCTGATAGGCGAGCCCGGGGCGCGCGTCAAAGTCGGTGTCGAAGGGCGCCGGCCACCCCGTCCGGCCCATCGGAGACCAGCCGGGTACAAACCCCATCAGGTAGAAGGTCCGGCCGAGCACCGAGGGGTCCGGGCACACCGCCACTGCGGGGGTATGCGGGACATCGGTGCCATCGAGCGCGTCGATGATCCGCCATTCGCGCAGGATGCCGCGGTCGCGGTCGGGCGGGGCTTCGGGCGGGGGGATGCGGATCACGCAGCTGTGCTCGCCGCGGCGTATCCGGTAGATCTCGTTCTGGCTGCCCCCGGACAGGAACCGAACGTCGATCGGTTCGCCGCGCCCAGGCAGCCCGGCGTCGTCCATCCAATGAGCCAGCCGGGCGCTGTCGATCACAGGTTGCCCACCTCGAGGTCGAGGTACTGCGCGAATTTCGCCCTGGCGGCCTGCTGCTTGCGCGGGATCCACTCGCGGGGCCACACGTCGTCGCTGGGCCGATAGTCGCGCAGCACCTGTCGCGCCACCGTGGTCTTGTGCACCTCGGTGGGCCCGTCGGCCAGTCCCAGTGCCGCGGCGCCGTGAATCATCGCCATGAACGGCATCTCGTTGGTGACCCCGAGGGCACCGTGTACCTGCATCGCCCGCCAGGCGATGTCGTGCAAGACGGTGGGCAGCACCACCTTGACCGCGGCGATATCCTTGCGCACCTTCTTGTAGTCGCGGTACCTGTCGATCTCCCAGGCGGTGTAGAGCACCAACAACCGGAACTGTGCCAGCTGCGCATACGAGTCCGCGATGTAACCCTGGACGAACTGCTTGTCCGAGAGGCGGCCGCCGGCGGTCTCCCGGCTGAGCGCGCGCTCGCACATCAAGTCCAGTGCCTTGCGGGCGAGGCCGATGGTGCGCATGGCATGGTGGACGCGGCCGCCGCCGAGCCGGGTCTGGGCGATCACGAAGGCCTGCCCCTCGCCGCCGAGCAGCGCCTCGGCCGGTACCCGGGCATTGTCGTAATGGATGAGCGCGTGCGAGCCCTCGTTGAGGTGCTCGCCGGCGAGCCCGACGTTGCGAACGATATCGACGCCCGGCGTGTCGGTCGGCACCAGAAACATCGACATCCCCTGATAGGGACTCACGTCGGGGTTGGTCACCACCATGACGATCAGGAACGCGGCGGTCTTCGCGTTGGAGGAGAAGTACTTCCAGCCGTTGATGACCCAGTCGTCACCATCGCGCACCGCGCGGGTCTGGAATCGGGTCGGGTCCGCACCGCCCTGCGGCTCGGTCATCGAGTAACTGGAGAACAGCTCACCGTCGAGCAACGGACGCAGATAGCGCTGTTTCTGCGCGCGCGTGCCGTAGTGCGCGATGATCTCGGCGTTGCCGGTGTCGGGGGCCTGGCAGCCGAAGACGATCGGCGCCCAGTGCGAGCGCCCCAGGATCTCGTTGAGCAGCGCGAGTTTGAGCTGTCCGTAGCCCTGGCCGCCGAGCTCGGGGCCGAGGTGGGTGGCCCACAGGCCCTTGCGGCGCACTTCCTCCTTGAGCGGGTCGATCGCCTTGCGTCTGGTTTCGTTCAGCGCAACGAACTGCTGGTGCGGCCACGCCAGGTCGAGCGGCTCGACCTCGTCGCGGACGAACGCATCGGCCCAGTCGAGCAACTCCTGGTACTGCGGATCGGTTTCGAAGTCCCACGCCATCAGGCCCTCCTTTGGGTGTAACCGGCGATGACTGCGGCGATGTCGTGCCCCACCACGTCTGCGAACGAGCGGTCCCCGAACGAGCCGGCGGCCCAGTGCCGAGCGCCCTCGCTGACCAGCGAGCCAGCCAGATTGGCGAGGTGCTCGACATCGATGTGAGCGGCCAGCTTGCCGTCGTGCTGAGCCCTGCAGAACAGCTCGGTGAACATCCCCGCGTCGTGGTCGGCCGGTTCCTCGCCCGAAAGGATCCGGTGTTCGTGGCGATATCCCTCCAGGATCGTCTCGATGACCAGCTCGCGCGGGTTACGCGCCATCGACCGCTGCAGGCTCGTCAAGGCTGCGGCGATGACCGATGACACGTCGTAGTCCTTGTCGTCGAGCAGCGTGCGGGTGGTCCGTTGCGCCGACCGGGTCGACAGCACGCCGACCTCGAAAAGCACGTCCTCTTTGCGGGGGAAGTAGAAGTAGAACAACGCCTTGGAGACGCCCGCGGCCGTGCAGATGTCGGCGACGGTGGTGTTGGCATAGCCGTTCGTGCGCCACAGCGCCATTGCCGCATGGACGAGCGTGCGCTTGGTCTGGCGCGACCGAGCCTGCTGGTAAGACGCTCGGCGCTGACTACGGTCAGCAGCGGTCACTTGGTCGTTGCCGGGCATAACAGCACTATAGCAGTCAAATCCGCGAATAAAATAAGTTGACCACTGTCTAATTTATGGCATAAGGTCGGGAGTATGTCGACGTTTTCCGGACCGGTCCGGCAGATCGGGTATGTCGTCAACGACTTCGACGGCGCGGTGGCGTCGTGGCTGGAGTTGGGTATCGGGCCCTGGTACGTGATGCGCGGGCTCACCCAGCAGGTGCTCTACCGTGGCCAGCCCTGCCAGGTGACGTTGACACTCGGGCTCGCCAACACCGGCGACATGCAGGTGGAGGTGATCCGGCAGGAAAATGACGCGCCCTCCATCTACACCGAGTTCCTGGCCTCCGGCCGGCAGGGTTTTCACCAGCTGGCCTGGTGGGTGACCGATTTCGAGTTGGCGTTGGGTAACGCGGAAGCTGCCGGCTGGCCGGTGGTGTGGGCGGGCGGACAGCACGAGGGAGTGCGCTACGCCTATTTCGAACCGCCGGCGGGTCTGGCCACCGTCTACGAGATCACCGAACTCACCGGCCTGTTGTCGGGGTTCAACAAGACCATTCGCGACGCCGCCGAGGGCTGGAACGGGAGCGACCCGATCCGCTCCGTCGGCTGACGGGCCGGTAGTGGGTCAGTTTGAAGTCCGTGCAGATTTACGGCGCGGCGTTGGTGCGAGATCGTCGAGTATCTCGTTGGCCATGACAACGGGGAGCAGGTGACCGGTCGAGGGAACCGTCATCAGCGTGTGGTTGGGCAGCAGGCTAGCCAGACGACGGGCATGTTTCATCGGCACCAAGGTGTCCTCTTCCCCTTGCCAGACGGTGACCGACTGCTGGACCTCGCCGAGGTCAAAACCCCATGAGCCGTAGTAGCGGCGGTACTCGTCAACCATTCCCTGCACGCCGCCGCGCATAACTTCGCGATGGGTAGCCAGCAACGACAAGGGCGGTGGGTCGAGTGCCGCCCGATCTCGGCTGCCTGCCAGGTGTGGGAGTACCCACCCGAGCACGCGCGGCGGTACGTGGCGTATCAGTCGCAGCAGCGCCGCTGCGATCGTGGGCGTCCAGCGTGCGGCCGGGATGAGCAGCTCGTCGGGCAAGAACCCAATCTCGAAGACATGCTTGAGTCGCTCAAGAGGAGCCATGCCCGCGACCGTAGCGACTGCGCGTACTCGCCCCGGCATCGCCGCAGCGCACGCCAGCGCGTAGGGACCTCCGCCCGACCAGCCGGCGACCGCGAAATCATCCAGATGCAGCAGTTGAGCGACCTGAGCCACAGTGTGTCCCCACTGGCCAACCGAGGGCATGCTCCACAGGTCGCTGCGCCCAATCCCCGGTCGGTCAATCGCGATAATTTCGGCGCCGCACCGACGCCCGGCCTCGTCCATCACCGTGGCGTCCATACCACAACTGAGTCCACCGTGGTTCCACACCAGCGCCCACCCACCAGGCGACCCAAACCGCCATACACCCACGCGACATGAATCGACTAGGACTGTTGAACCCGAATCGGCCCCGTTGTTGTTGCTCTGCATTGATCGCCCCTCTGAGGTCATCCCGCCACACGCACGTTCTCGGCTATTGAACCAAATATCTGTTCCGCGCTGGCGGTATTCCCCTACAGGTTCTGGCATTCACGGCCGCGGCCAGGTGCAGGAGGCTAGTCGAGCAGTGACGCGATGTCGCGAGTGGTCCAGACATGGTTGGTGATGCCGGCCGCTATCGCGGGCGTGGTCTTGCGACCCGCATTGGCTTTGGTGAAAATCAAACTGACCCACTACCGACGGGCCCGACGTTGACGGCGTAGGGCCGCTGTGGAAATGTAATACTCAATTTGGAGAGTAGCATTCTCGCGCGTAGAGACCGTCGATGGAGCAGGCACATGGTGGACGACCTCACCGGGATGGATTTCTTCCGGGACGACCGGCTGGTCGGCGACCCGTATCCCTATTTCGAGGCGCTTCGGTCCACGTGCCCCCTCACCCGGGAACGCCACCACGGGGTGACGATGGTGACCGGCTGGGAGGAGGCGGTCGCGGTGTACAACGACGCCGACACGTTCTCCTCCTGCATCTCGGTGACCGGCCCATTTCCCGGCTTCCCGGTTCCGCTGGAGGGCCGGGACGGCAAGGACGTCACCGAGCTGATCGAAAAGCATCGCGACGAACTGCCGTTCAGCGATCAGCTGCCGACGCTGGACCCGCCCGTGCACACCAACCATCGCGCGCTGCTGATGCGGTTGATCACCCCCAAGCGCCTCAAGGAGAACGAGGACGCGATGTGGGGGCTGGCCGACGAGGTGCTGAACGCCTTTCTGCCACCCGGGCGGGGCGAGTTCATCAAGGGGTTCGCCGGACCTTTCACGCTGCTGGTCATCGCCGACCTGCTCGGCGTGCCGGAACAGGACCGCAACGACTTCGTCGACAACATCGGCCGCCACGCCGGTGGCGGCGTCGGCAGCACCGGCGAAGCGTTGGCGCACAGCCCGCTGGAGTTCCTCTACGGGCGGTTCGCGTCCTATATCGAGGACCGGCGCCGTCAACCGCGCGACGACGTGCTGACCGGCCTGGCCTGCGCCACCTTCCCGGACGGTTCGACCCCCGACGTCGGCGATGTCGCGCGCGTCGCCACCAACGTCTTCTCCGCCGGGCAGGAGACCACGGTGCGGCTGCTGGGCACCGCGCTCAAGGTGCTCGCCGAGCGGCCCGAGATCCAGCAGCAGCTGCGCGAGGACCGCACCCGCATTCCGAACTTCATCGAAGAGGCGCTGCGCATCGAGAGCCCGGTCAAGGGGGACTTCCGGCTGTCCCGGGTGCCGATCACCGTCGGTGAGACCGACCTGCCCGCCGGTACCACGGTGATGGTGTGCAACGGCGCGGCCAACCGCGACCCGCGCCGCTTCGAAGACCCCGACACGTTCGATCCGGCGCGCAAGAACGCCCGCCAGCACCTGGCGTTCGGCCGCGGCATCCACACCTGCCCCGGCGCACCGCTGGCACGGGCCGAGACCCGGGTCGGAATAGAGCGGCTGCTGGACCGCGCCGCCGACATCACGATCTCGGAGAGCAAGCACGGCCCGGCGGGTGACCGCCGCTACCGATACATTCCGACGTACATCCTGCGTGGCCTGACCGAACTGCACCTGGAGTTCACGCCCACCAAGGACCGGAGCTGATGAAGGTCAACGTCGACGACCAGCGCTGCCGCGGGCACGGCGTGTGCGTCACGCTCTGCCCGCAAGTGTTCACCTTGACCGACGACGGCTACGCCGTGGTGGAAAACCCCGAAGTGCCAACCGAACTGGAGGCAGCCGCGCGGGAGGCCATCGACTGCTGCCCGGAGCAGGCGATAGGCGAGGGAGCCTGAATGCCGAAAGGATTCAATCCTCGACGATCGAGATGGCCTGCCGCGGGCACTGGCGGACCGCTTCGCGGATCTCATGCTCGTTGTGCGGGGTCACTTCCGGCTGCAGTATGTGCAATTCGTCGTTGTCGTCGAGGTGGAAAACCTCGGGGATGATGCCCATGCACACCCCGTTGCTCTCACACAGCCCGAAATCGACTTCCACCTTCTTCATCGCAGCACCCTCACCGGGACGTTGGAGTAGCCGGCAACGTTCTGCATGTGCACCCGCTGCAGGCCGCCGGAGTCCACCTCGTAGCGGGGCATGAAGTCCAGCAGTTTCTCCAGCGCGATGGCGCTCTCCATGCGTGCCAGCGCGGCGCCCAAACAGCTGTGAATCCCGTAGCCCAGCCCCAGGTTCTGCGCCTGGCTGCGGTCGCGGTCGATGTCGAAGGTGTCCGCGTCGGTGAACGCCTCGGGGTCGCGGTTGGCCGCGGCGCCGATCAAGAACACCGGTTTGCCCGGCGGAATCGTGCCGTGGCGCAGGCGGGCCTCCTTGAGGGTGTAGCGGACGTTGTACTGCACCGGGCCCTCGTAGCGCAACAGCTCCTCCACCGCGGCGGGGATCTTGCTGCGATCATCGAGCAGCTTCTGCCACTGGTCGGGATAGCTGGCGAAGATCACCGCCGCGTTGCCGACCAGCTTGGTCACGGTCTCGGCGCCCGCGCCGCCCAAAAGCACCACAAATCCCGTTATTTCGATGTCGTCCAGCTTGCCCAGTCGACCGTCCTCACGGGGGATCTCCGCGGCGATCAGGCGGCTGATCATGTCATCCTGCGGATCGGCGCGCCGCTCCTGAATCAGGTTGTAGTAGAACATCGCGCTGTCGATGGTGGCCTTCATGCCGGCCTCGCCCATCTCGGTCTGGCCGGGTTCGCGGTGCAGGCTGGTGTCGATCCAGTGCCGGACCTGCTGGCGGGACTCCTGCGGCACCCCGGCCATCCGGGTGATAACCTCCACCGGAAATGGGCCGGAGAAGTCCTGCACGACGTCGAAGTGATCCGGGTCGGCCGCGCCCAGGTACCGGTCGACCAGTTCGATGACCGTTTCCCGCTGCGACTGGATCGCCCGCGGGGTGAACGCCTTGTTGAGCAGGCTGCGCATGTGGCGGTGGTCGGGCGGATCCATGAAGATGATCGACCGCTGGGGGACCTCGCCGGTCCGCACCATGGCCAGGTCGCAGCCGCGGGCCGACGAATACGTCTCGTGGTCCCTGAACGCCGCCGCCACGTCCTCGTGGCGGGTCAGCGCATAGAAGTCCTCTTCCTCGTTGTAGTACACCGGCGCTTCCTCACGCATCCGCCGGTAGATCTCGAACGGGTTGTCGAAGAACTCCTTCGAGAACGGGTCGAAAACCAGCTTTGGCTTGGTCACTGCACTCCTCCTGCGCTGTGAGGTGAAACCGGTACGGCGGTCAAGACGTTGAGGACGTCGTCGAGGACACCCAGATCGCCACCGAGCTCGGCGACGGTGTTGGCGGCCACGGCGACGTCTTTGGCGAGGAATTCCCCCACGACGCGGGTGAACGACGAAACCGAGCCCGCGGCCGCGATGCTCGCGAGCACACGACTCGCGCCGCTTGCGTGCGGCAGCGCGTCCAGCAGCGTCGACTCCGCCACACCGAGCCGGCCGCCGAGACGGACGGCCTCGGCGACCAGGCCGATCTGGGCCGCGAAAAGTGTGTTGTTGACCAGTTTTACGCGCTGACCGGCGCCCGTCGGGCCGACGTGCAGGATCGGGTCGGCGTAGCCGGCCAGGACCGGCCGGGCCCGGGCCACCGCGTCGTCGGGGCCGCCGACGAATACCGTCAGATGCCCCGCGGCCACGTCGTGCGGCCCCCCGCTGACCGGCGCGTCGATGACATCGATGCGCGGCGCGGCCGCGGCGACCGCCTCGACGGTGCGCGGACTGCCGGTGGTGTGCACCACCAGCACGCAGCGCTCGGGCATCGCGGCGAGCAGGTCGCGCTGCAGGCAGACCTCACCGACCTGCTCGTCGGTGAAGACGCACACCACAACCACGTCGGCTTGGTCGGCGACTTCCACCGCCGTGGCAACCGGCTGCGCGCCGAGCTCGTTGATCGCGGCCCGGCGGTCAGCCGATCGGCCCAGCGCGCGGACCCGGTGGCCCGCGGCGGCCAGCCGGGCCGCCATGGGGGCGCCCATCCGGCCGGTTCCGATGAAGCCGACGCGCATCACCGTGGGCGATCCATCAATTCCAGGGCGGCGTCGGCGGCATCGAGCACGGCGCCGGGGGACACCTGGGCCTTGCCGGCGATGTCGGCCACCAGCCGGACATCTTTTTGCAACAGCTGCGCGGCGATCGAGGCGAGGACATCCAGACTGCCGCCGAACCGGCCGATGCTGTTCAGCGCGAAGCTGTTTCCAGAGCCACGCGATATGACCTCGGTGAGGTTTTCGGCGGACACCCCGAGTGCCTCGCCCAGCGCGAGCGTGGTCTTGGCGGTCGCCACGTTGGCGGTGAACAGCACATTGTTGAGCAGCTTGGTGATCTGTCCGGCCCCGACGCCGCCCAGGTGGACGACGGGGTCGGCGTAGGTCTCGAAGACGGGACGGCAGCGGTCGACGGTTTCGGCTTCGCCGCCGGCCATCACCAGCAGGCGGCGTTGCGCAGCCGCCTCGCCGCCGCCGCTGACCGGCGCATCGATCAGCGAAACATTCTGGCGGGCAGCGGTTCTGGCGAGGGCACGGCAGGTGTCGGGGTGCACGGTGCTGTGGATGGCGATCGTGCCGCCGCCGGTCATTGCGGCCAGCACACCGCTGTCCCCGCCGAGGACTTCCGCCACATCCGCGTCACCCACCACGCAGATGCAGACCAGGTCGCTGGCCGCGCCCAGTTCGGCCGGTGACCCGGCGACTTTGGCCGCGGTGTCGGCGAACGGCTCGAGCGAGGCGGGGCGGCGAGCCCACAACGTGGTGGGGTAGCCGGCATCCACGATCCGCCGGGCCATCGGGGCACCCTGGCTGCCCAGCCCGATGAATCCAACGCGCATCGGCGGCCCTGACGACTCGAGGTGCGGGTTCACGTGTCGGCCCGTAACAGGATCACGCCGCTGGGGGTCAGACCGCCGCTGCTGACGACGCCGACGCGGGCGCCGGCCACCTGGCGCTCGTCGGCCTCGCCGCGCAGCTGCGTCACGGCCTCATGCACCAAACCCATGCCGTGGGTCCGGCCGTGCGACAGCTGCCCGCCGTGGGTGTTGAGCGGCAGCACACCGTCACGGGCGATGTTGGCCCCGCCGTCGAGGAAGTCCTTGGCCTCGCCGATGCCGCAGAAGCCCAGCGCCTCGAGCCACGACAGGCAGTTGATCGTGAACCCGTCGTAGAGTTCGGCGACATCGACGTCGTCGGGCCGCAACGATGTTCGCGTCCACAGGTGCGCCGCCTGGCCGAGGGCCTGCGGTTCATGGGTCAGCGTGCTCTGGTCCCAGTCGAGGCGCTCGACGATCTGCGTTCCGACCGCCTCGACCAGCACCGGCGGCTTGGCCAGATCGCGGGCAATGTCGACGAGGGAGACGATCACCGCCACGGCGCCGTCACACGGCACGTCGCAGTCGTAGAGCCCGAACGGCGTGGTGATCATCCGGGCGTCGAGGTAGTCCTGCATCGTCAGCGGTTTGCGGTAGATCGCCGTCGGGTTGAGCTGGGCGTTGGCCCGTTGGTTCAGCGCGATCCAACCCAGCGTCTCCCGGGTGGTGCCGTAGCGGTGAAAGTGGCGCTGCGCATTCTGGGCAAGCGTATGCGCCGCCGAGACCGCGCCGTAGGGAACGAACCAGCTGTCGGGCCGGCCGAGCGGGGCGATCCTCCCCTGCTTCACCAGCTCGCTGTAGGTGGCTTCCCACAGGGTCCGGAAGCACAGCACATGGCGGGCGAGCCCGGTGGCGACCGCCATCATCGCGGCGATCACCGATCCGCCGGGCCCGAACGTCTCGATGCCGCCGTTGTGCCAGGTCGGCCGGATGCCCAGCGCCGACTCGAGCGCCGTGACCCCGCCCTCACTGAACGGGCCGAAACCGCCGCCGCCCGGGTAGGTCGACAGGCCGTCGATATCGTCGACGGTCAGGCCGGCATCGGCGATCGCGGCCTCGCAGGCCTGAATGGTCAGCGACAGCGGCGGCACCATCAGCCGCCGGCCGATCTCGGACATGCCGATCCCGGTCAGCGCCACCTTGTCCTCGAACTTCTCCGGGGTGAGCATCGGGCGGACATGCTCGCCGAAGCGTTCCGGCGCGATCTCGTCGGTGGGCAGGGCGGCGGACTGGCGGGCGTCGTCGGCGGCCGGGCGGAACAGCGGCAGCCAGACGTCTTCGAGATTCTCGAAGACCACCTCCATCAGCCGGCCGATCTCCAAGTCGTCGGGGTCGCACCCGACGATGTTGGTAGTGAGCCGGACGCGGGGATCCTCCACGATCGCCACCTGGGCAACCACATACGGCGGCGGCAGCCCGGGCACGCTGAACCGGTAGTTCACCGTAAAGGAGCTCAGCGTCGCCTTACCGGAGACCGCGCGCACTCCCATCGCATGGGATCGGCAGTACCGGCACACCGGCTGCGGTGGGTGGATCAAGGCGCTGCAGTTCGTGCATTCCTGCAGCCGCAGCCTGCCCTCGGCGCCCGAGCGGAAGAAGAACTCGTTCTCATTCGTGATCATCGGCAGCGGCCGCCCCGGTGCGTCAGCCACTGTGCGTCCTGCCGGTGAGTGGAACGATGGTGGCCTCCAGCGCGACATCGCGTTGAGCGGTGATGAGAATCACGTTACCAGTTTCCGGTATCTGGAATCTACCCGTTGGGACGGCGCGGTGGGCCGTTCCTCCTCAGCGTGTGAATCCCCACTCCGCTTCGTTGTCGTCGGTTTTCAGCTCGGGTGTGATGGCAAAATCCGCCGCGCTCGGCGGTGGTGGGGCGGGCGCCGCGTTGTCCTCGGAGAGCTCGACGATCGCGTGCACCGGGCAGTCCATCAGCGCTCGCATGACGGCGTCGCGGTCCTGATCGGGCACCGAGCCGTTGCCGATCAGCGAGGCGTATCCCCAGTCGTCGAGCGAGAAATACTCCGGCGCACGCCTGGCGCAGACGCCGAACCCGTCGCAGACGGTGCGGTCGAGCTTGACCCTCACGCCGGCACCACCGGCTGGACCTCGTAGGGCCGGGTCGCGCTGAACACGCCGTCAGAGCATGTCGCGCAACCGCTTTCCAGATGCCGGGTCACCAGCTGCGGAAACTGGACCAGCAGGGTGGCCGCGACATTGGTCGCGCCGTCGAGGGTCGCGCACGCACCGCGCCCGCGCAGCACCCCCGACCACCGCTGCAGCCGCGCCAGGTCCTCCTGCGTCGCGACACCGTCCCGCAGCGCCTCGGCGACCGCGGCCATGGCGACCGTGCCGTTGAAACACGAGCCGCACTGCCCGGCGTTCTCGCGGCCGAAATAGGCCAGCACCGATGCCGCCACGGCGACCGGGCAGTCATGGGTGAGAACCGAAATCGCACCGCAGCCCAGCGCACTGCCGAGCCGGCGCAGGGTCTCATGATCGAGCGTCGCGTCCACAACGTCACGGTTGAGCAGACCCGCGAAATATCCGCCCGTCAGCACACCACGGACCTCCTCGGCCGGCACACCGTGCGCCGCGAGCAGGTCGGTGAATGCCAGCCCGTGCGGGACCTCGTAGAGCGCCGCGGGCCGGTCGGCGCCGGTGACCGTCAGCAGAAACGTGCCCGGCGAGAACGACGTCCCCTCCGAGCGAAATGCCTTCGCGCCGTGGCGGTGCAGGTACGGCAGGTTGGCCAGCGTTTCGACATTGCTCACCAGCGTGGGATGTCCCCCGACGCCGTGCTCGAAGGGGCGGGGCGGCTTGTCCGTCGGTTTGGCCGGCCCGCCGTTGATCGCCCGCACCGCGGCGGTCTCCTCGCCGGCAACGTATCCCGGCTCGACGGTGTGCAGGTCGATCCGGAGGCCGGCGACGGCATGGCCGTCCAGTTCGGCCAGCGCCGCCCCGAGCGAACGCGCGGCCTGCGGGTCGGAGACGTAGACATACGCCTGATCGGCGCCAACGATCCGGGCGGCCAACCGAAGCCCGTCGAGCACCAGATGAGGCCGGTGCCGTTGCAGCCAACGGTCTTTGACCGACGCCGGCTCGCCCTCCTCACCGTTGGCGACGACGACGGTGCGGTGGCCCCGATGCCCGGCGTCGCGCACCGCGCGCAACTTGACCGCAAGCGGAAACGCTGCGCCGCCGCGGCCGAGCAAGCCACTGCGCTGCACCTCGTCGAGGAGCTCGTCCGGATCGGCAAGGCCGCGGTAGCCCCCGGCCCGCCGATAGGTGTCATAGTCCTCGACATCCGATGAGGGCCGCAGCAGCCGGGGAGCGTCGCTGGTTAGGCTTTGGCACGTGAGAACGGCGGTGGTGCGGGTGGACGTCGACCCGTTCGGCGACCTGAGCTCGGGGCGGCTAGCTGACGGCATGACGGCCCTTTCCGAACTGGCCGACGCTGCGGGCGTCGGCGTGGTCCAGAACAATCTGTCGGCCATGCCGGTCGGGCACAGGCAAGTGGAGCTGCTCATCGCCGGCAGCGATCCCCATGAGGTGAAGGCGACGGCGACGGGTCTGTGCGCCAAAGCATTCGGCACCAGCCCCAGTGCGGGCGTGGTGACGTACCTGAGCCGGGGAACCGACGACGACGCGTACGCAGTGCTGGAGGGGTTGGGGCTCTCCGGCGAAATCAGGCGTGAGCCCGGCAACGAAGGTTACGACGTGGTGTACGTGACGCTGCGCAAGACCGATCTGCAGCGGGTATCCGAGAGCCGCATCCACACGGCGCTGGAGGCCTCGCTCAACTGCGAAGTCCGCATCCACGCCCGGTGACATCATCGCCGGCCCACGAACTCGAGGATCGCCGGAGCGGCCTGCACCCAGGTGTCGAACATGTTGAAGCGCTGCACCTTACCCTGTGCGCGCTTCTCGGCCGCGCGCTCCCAGGCGTCCTCGGGCCACGGCGGGTCGATCAGCTCGGAGCCCTTGATCAAGCAGCTCACCTCCAGCGACGTCCGCTTCGGGTGGTCCCAGTCGTTCTCGCCGCCGCGGATGATCAGGGTCGGCACCTTGATGTCGTCGAACATGCCGTCGTCCACTCCCGGAATCGTCTGACCCGGTTTGGACACGAACGCGTTGAGCCAACGCAGCATCACCTTGAGGAACTCGTCGGCGTCCAGGTCGAGGATCCGCTGCTTGTTGACCGGGTTCTGCGCTACGCGCTCCTGCCATTCGCGTACCGTGAACAGACCCTCAATCCCGAGGCCGCGCACCGCGAGAATGCTCGGCACGATGTAGTACGAACCAAGCACGAACGTGCCGTAGACGCCGCCGACGATGTTCCAGACCACCAGCTTGGTGACGAGTTCGGGGTAGAGCATCGTCGTCAGCACGGAATCCCGTGCCCCGCCGGAACCCCCGGCGATGACACACGGCCCGATATCGAGTGCGTTGATCAGGCCGCACAGTGTTTCGGCGCGCATATGCGACTCGGATTGGCCGTAAAACTGCACATCGGAGGCCCCGCAATTGGGCCGGTCCCACAGCAGCACCCGGTAGCCGCCCCTGACCAGCGCCTGGGCCAACGGCCGCAGCCCCGGAATGTCCTTGCCGAACCGGCCACCGGGCGTCAAAACAATGAAATCACCGGTCTTGCCGAGAATCTCGTAGACGACATTGCCGCCATTGATCTCCACGGACCTCGACGCCATCAGGCCTGCACCAGGATGTCGTTGCCGACCACCCGGACGGGATAGGTGCGGATGCTCCACTCCGGCTTGACCGCGGTGGTTCCGGTCGCGAGCTCGAAACCCCATTGATGCCAAGGGCAATAGATGAACTCGAGGTCGCGCACCATGACCGCGTCGCCCGGAACGCTCTCGTCGACGACGGTGCGGCCGCGGGGGCGCCCGGAACACAACGGCCCACCCTCGTGCGGGCAGTAATTCGCGATCGCGTAGAACGAACCGTTAACGTTGAAAACACCGACCCCGTGGCGTCCGATGGGTACCAGCTTGTGGGAACCGGGTGCGATCTCATCCACCGTGGCGACAATATGCTCACGCCCCTGTGCGAGCCTGGGCTGGATAACTCGTTCGGGCACTAGAACACCCGCACCTGGCCCTCGAGAGCCGGGACCGTCTCCGGGAGGTGGTAAGTCTTGATGCCGTTGCGGAACATCACCGCCTCACGGGCCGATTCCGGCAAGTGCTTGACGAGCCAGCGCGGATCGTCGTAGGTCCAGTGGGGATAGTCCGAGGAGAACAGCAGGATCTTGTCGCACTCCATCCACTGCAGCACACGGGTCAACTCCGTCTTGTCCTCGGGATAGTCCAGCGGCTGGGTGGTGAACTTGATGTGGTCCTTGACGTACTCCGACGGCTTGCGGTTGATGTCCATCCGCGACTTGCGGGCCTCGTAGATCGCGTCCATCCGCCACATCAGCGGCAGGATCCAACTGAAAGCGTGCTCCACGAACACGATCCGTAGGGCCGGGAAGCGGTCGAACACCCCGTCGAAGATCAGGCTCATCACCTGGTTCGCCGCCAGCAGCGAGTAGGTCACCATGAAGTCGTGGTTGTAGCTCGGGAAGCCGACCGGTGGCATCGGCAGCATCTCGTACGAGCTGCGGCTGAGGTGACAGCTCACCGTGATGTCGTGCTTGGTCGCCGCCGCCCAGATCGGGTCGTATACCGGATCTCCCCAGGACGGCCGCGGCTCGGCCTTGATCAGCACCTGCGCCATGTAGGGGTGACCGGCCCACTTCTCGATCTCGTTGGCGGCCCCGGCCGGGTCCTCGATCGCGACGCAGATCGAGCCGCGCCAGCGTTGGTGCCAGTTGTTACGGCTGTCCAGCCAATGGTGGTGCTGCCAGTCATTGAGCGCTGACGCGAACGCCTGATGAGCTTGGGCGAGACGAGGTGTGCGGGCGGCCGGCTCGAGGATCGCGATATCGGCACCGGCTTGGATAACCAGCTGGCGGAACGCCAGATCCGGGTCGCTGCCGGCGAACTCGCCGTCGGGCGGGAAGGTGTCCACGCGCATGGCCATGGCGTGCACGTAATCGGGCGCATCGTAGTAGATGAGTTCGCCGACTCGATGGTCGAGGAAGAACCTGCTACGCCACGGCTCCGGAATGTAGGGGACCAGTTCGCCCCTTCTCGGCATCGGGTGCACGTCGGAGTCGACGCACCGAACCGCGATGTGCTCGGTGGCGGGCACCCGGTCTCGGAACTCGGTCACGGTCATCGTGGTCTCCTCCATCTACTGTGCGGCCACACCGGCCGAAATGTCTATGCCGTACAACTCGGCGGCATTGCGCCAGCACAACTTGTCGCGCTGCTCGGGTGAGTAGGTGGTCGGCACGGCGGTCGGATCCCCTGCGTGCCAGTGCGGGTAGCTCGAGCCGAACATCACCATGTCCTCTTTGCCGGTGAAGCCGAACCACTCGCCGGCGAACTCGGCGTCGCCGGGACCGTCCAGGCTGCCCTGCACGAAGTACACATGGCCCGGCAGATACTCGCTGGGTATCCGCGGCGCCCACGGCGTCTGTTCCAGGTGCGGCCGGCCGAAGACGTCCATCCGCCAGATGAACGGCGTCAACAGGTCCGCCCCGCCATCGGCCCAGACGAACCGCAGGTTCGGCATCCTTTCGAATACCCCCTCGGCGATCATGTTCATTAGGTGGTACAGGTAGTTCAGGGCCATGAAGCCGAGGTACTGCTCGTAGCTACGGGTGTGCCCGGACGGCGTCGGCGGGAACGCGATGCCCTCGCCCGTCTCGAGATGCACCGCCACCGGCAGGTTCGCCGCGGCGGCGGCTTCCCACAGCGGCCAGAACTGCGGCTTGCCGTACAGCTCGCGGGACTGCAGCGGGATCCCGATCTGCACCACGCGCGGGTGTGCGCCCCATTTGTCGATCTCGCGCAGCGCACCGGCGATGTCGTCGGGGTTCACCCGGATCGTGCCGCGGAAGCGATCACCGTATTCGGCCGATTCCAACCATCGCGACACCAGCATCTCGTTGTGGGCCGCGGCGATCGCGGTACCCAGATGGCGGTCGGGCATGATGCCGCGCGTCATCGGGTGCAGGATCGCGACGTCGACGCCCCGCTCGTCAAACAGGTGCCGTGCCACGACATCGGGGTCCGAGCCGGGATATTGGCCGTCGGGCCCGCGGGTGCCCGTCGCGTATTCGCCGCCCGGAGCCCCGTACCAGTCCATCTCGTAGTCGGGAAAGCCGCGGCTGGCGAACGGCTCGCGCATGGTGTCGCGCAGGTCGGAATTCGACGTGAAGAAGACGTGCACGCTGGCATCGATGAGCGGCGTGCGCTCTGCGTTTCGGTGTTCGATCACGGACGACGTCCCCCGGGTTCGATGTCGCCGGCGCTGCGGCTCCTAGCAGACCTAATCATTTTTGCGGCACGAACTGCTGACACAGCCCCAGTGTAAAGCTTAGTTCTTCTGTCGCAAGAATAGAGTTCTCCCGCGCTTCGTCCCGAGCCGTCGCGGTTGCGGCTGGGGGCTGCCGGTGCCGGCACCGTCCCCGCTGCTAAAGCGGCACTCGATGGCTGAGATCGTTACTTGCACGGATGAGAATGATATTCTCATCGGAGGATTGTGCTGCCGTGAGGAGGGCGACGGGATGCTCTTGGAGTTCGACGCTGATCAGCGGCTATGGCAGGACACGGTGCGCGACGTGGTGGCCAAGCAGTGTCCGCCCGCGCTGGTGCGCAGCGTGGCCGAGGACGGCGTCGACGCGACCCCGCTGTGGAAGGTCTACGTGGACTCCGGCTGGACGGATATGAACGCTCCCGCAGACGCGGTGGAGCTGGCGATCGTGCTGGAGGAACTCGGCCGGGCGACCGACCCGACACCGTTCCTGGCGACCCTGACGCAGTTCGCGCCGCTGGCCGGGGACCGCTTCGCCCCGCACGAACCGGGCGCCGCGGTGCTGGGCGGTGTGACGGCCCGCCGCGACGCCGACGGGTGGATGCTGGACGGAACGGCGCGTCACGTGCTCGACGGCGATCGCGCCGAGCGGCTGGCGGTGGTCACCGACGCCGCAGTCTTCATCGTCGGCGCCGGCGAGGTGTCCGCGCGGCGAAGCGCGGTGTTCGACCCGGTGCTGCATCTGGCCGACGTGTCGTTCGCTGATGTCCGGCTGCCCGACACCGCGCGGGTGAGCGCCGATCCCGAACGTGCGCGCCACGTCGCGCTGACCGGCATGGCGATCACGATGGTGGGCGCCTGCCAGCGCATCTTGGACCTCGTGCTCGAGCACGTCGGCAACCGCCACCAGTTCGGGGTGCCGATCGGCTCATTCCAGGCAATCCAGCACAAGGCCGCCGACATGCACGTGGCGATCGAACGAGCACGCGCCCTGGCCTATTTCGCGGCGCTGACGATCGCGGCCGACGACCCGCGGCGGCGGCTCGCGGCGGCGATGGCCAAGGCGGCGGCGGGGGAGTGCCAGTCGCTGGCGTTCCGCCACGGCCTGCAGTCGTTCGGTGCGATGGGATTCACCTGGGAGAACGACCTTCAGTTCGCGCTCAAGCGCGCCAAAGCCGGCGAGCTGATGCTCGGCGGCGCGGCCGAGCACCGAGCGCTGATCGCCGAGGAGTACCGTGCAGCTGACTTTTGATGCCGACGTCGAGCGGTTCCGCGCGGAGTTCGCGGCGTTTCTCGACGAACAGCTGCCCCCGGCCGCGGAGGCGTTGGAGCGGCCCCGTTCGGTGTCGCACATGCCCGCGTGGGCGCGCCGATGGCAGCGGTTGCTGTTCGACAACGGCTGGCTGCTGCCCACCCAGCCGCCCGAGTTCGGCGGCCGCAACGCCACCGTGCTGCAGCAGTATGTGTACCTCGAGGAGCTGTGCCGGCGCCGGATCTATCACAGCTTCAACCCACAGGGCGTGAACATCGTTGCCGCGTCGCTGCTTTCGTTCGGCAGCGACGAGCAGAAGCAGCACTGGGCGGTGCCGATCCTGCGCGCCGAAATCACCGCGTCGCTGGGCATGAGCGAGCCGAGCGCCGGCTCCGATCTGGCGTCGCTGCGCACCAAGGCGGTCCGCGACGGCGACCACTTCGTCGTCAACGGCCAGAAGGTGTGGACGTCGGGAGCCCACGATGCCGACGTTTTGCTGGCCTTCGTGCGCACCGATCCCGATGCGCCAAAACACAAGGGCATCAGCGCGTTACTGATCCCCACCGACACGCCGGGGGTGGTGTGCCGGCCGTTCCCGTCCATCTGCGGCCCCGACGACCTGGACTTCAACGAGGTGTTCTTCACCGACGCCCGGGTTCCCGCCGAAAATCTGGTCGGACCGCCCAACGGCGGCTGGCGGGTGGCCAACGGGTCACTCGGACACGAACGCACGATGATGTGGCTGGGTTTCGCCGACCGACTCGACAACGTCATCGCCGATTTCCGGCCCACCAGCGCGCCGGAACGCGACGAGTATGCCAGCACGATCATGGATTATGTTGCGCTGCGGCTGCTCGGCTCGGCGGCGCTGGCCCGCGCGGCGCGCGGCGAAGAGGACGTCGCCGCGCTGTCGGTGCTCAAGCTGCTCGGCTCGGAAGCCGAACTGCGTGCGACCGAGCACGCGCTGACCGCCGCCGGGCCCGACGGGCTGATCCATCCCGCGATGACCGGGCCCTACGCGCCGATGAACCTGGACCACTACTTCGCGAGCTGGTTCGAGCGCTACGCACGCAGCTTCGCCGGCACGATCGCCGGCGGGACGTCGGAGATCCAGCGCAACATCGTCGCCCAGCAGGTGCTGGGGCTGCCGCGGCGCTAAGTCGGCGCGGTGAGCGCCCGGCTAATCGATCACGGCGGCTTCCTTGCGTTCGGTGATGGGGCGGGCGAGCCCCTGCTCGTCGCAGACACGCTGCAGCTTCGCCAGGGTTTCCGGGAGCCCGGCGCCGACCCGCGGGCCGGGGGTGAACGTCGCGGGCAGGTGCCGCATGCCCTGGATCACGCCGATCGTGTCGTAGTGCACGGTGCCCCCGGGGTCGCAGCGGTAGTCCGGCATCCGGTCGAGCACCGCTGTCAGCATCGACTTGAACACGGTGCGCGCCACATTGGAGCCGATGCAGCGGTGGACCCCGATCCCGAAGCTAAAGTGCCGATTGCCCTTGCGGTCCAGGACAACCTCATGGGGATCGGCGAACACCGACGGGTCGCGGTTGGCCATCGCCCACGAGATCCACAGCCGCTCACCCTGCCTGAAGTGGGTGCCTGCGACCTCCACGTCGCCGGAGAAGGTGCGACCGTCACCCGGCGCCGGGGTGAAGAAGCGCAAGAACTCCTCGGTGGCCGGGTTCAGCAGGGCGTCGCGCTGCGTGCTGAGAAGTTCGCGCTGACCGGGATGCTGCGACAGCCATTCCAGCGAATGCGCGGTGAGCGCGGTCGTGGTGTCGAAACCGCCGCCGATGATCAGCCCCAGATTGCCCATGATCTCCAGATCGGGCGCTGGCTCGCCGTCGATGCGCAGCTGGATGAGCGCGTTGACCAGACCCGGCCGGGGATGCTCGCGGATCTGGATCATGTTGTCGAGCAGGTCCAGACCCATCTGCCGGTGCATGGCAATCACCTGGTCGATCTCCGGGGAGTCCTCCGGGGTGTACACCGCGGCGTGGGTCGGCTCGCTGTAGATGGCCCACTTCGTCAGCGGGACGCCCAGCATCGCCAACGTCAACACGGCCGGCACGATGTTGGCCAGATCATCGACGAAATCGATGCGGCCGTTCTCGATCTTCTCGTCCAGACAAGCGCGCGTCACGTCGTCGATGAACGGTTCCCAGCGCTTGACCGCGGCCGGGGACAGGTAGGGATTGAGCACGTTGCGGTAAACCCGGTGCTCGGGATCATCCATTTCCAGGATGCCGCCGCGGACGCCGTTCACTCGTTTCGCATAGGGAATCGAGATGCCTTTGAAGGGGGTCTGGCCGGTGAGGTCGTGATGGTTGGAGACCTGCGGGCAGCGGGCCAGTTCGAAGACCTCCCGGCTGCCCGCGGCAACCCAGTGGCCGCCGTAGGTGTCGCTCCACGCCACCGGGCAGGTGGCGTGCATCTGCTCGGTGATCTGCTCGAACTGCAGCCGGTATTGCGCACTGTGGCGGTCGAAGAAATAACGGTTCTTTCTGCGGTCGCTGTCGGCAACGGTGTCGTCGACGCTCAAGGTGTCTCCTCTTCGATGAAGATGGCCTGCTCCGGGCAGGACCGCGCGGCCTCGCGGACCAGGTCTTGCTGACCCGGCGCAACCACCGCACTCACCGGGGACGAGTGACCGTCGATGTCGTCGAGCCGGAAAGAATCCGGGGCGATCATCGAGCACAACGTGTGCCCCTGGCAGCGCTGCTGATCCACGCTTACCTTCACGGTGTTCCCCTTCTCAGATGTGGTAGTCGTACCACTTCAGGTAGCCGCCGCCGTCGACGCGCAGCTGCACCCCGGTGACGTATCTGGCTTCGTCGGAGGCCAGCCACAGGACCGCGTTGCTGATGTCCTCGGGCTCGATGTAGGGAATCCGCATCGCCTGCTGCACCCCGAAAACCGGCTCCGCGTCTTCGCGCCTCGGGTGTTGTAGGTCGGGGCGGAACGACTTGTACATCGGCTCACTCTGCAACATCGGGGTGTTGCAGTTGGTTGGGTGAACAACGTTGGCGCGGATGCCCAGCGGCGCCAGCTCGGTGGCCAGGTTGTGGACGTACTGAGACAGCAGGCGTTTCGAGTGCAGGTAGGCCGTGCCGCCCGGATCAGCGCCGGGGTTGTTGTTCTTCGAGACGTCCATCAGCGCGGCGGTCGAACCGGTCGCGATGATCGCCGCGCCCTCGCCAAGGTGCGGCAGCGCAACCTGGATCGCGTTGATCGTGCCGATCAGGTTGGTGTCGATCACGTCGCACCAGGCCTGAAGCGGCGGTTGACCGGTCATGCCGGCGACCCCGGCCTGGGCCACCACGATGTCGAGCTTGCCGAACTCGGAGATTCCGCTCTGAAGGGCCGTGCGCAGCTGTGCGGCCTCGCGCACGTCGGCCTGTGCCGTCACCACGCCCTGACCGGTTTTTTCCACCAACCGTGCGGTCTCGTCGAGGTCCTCCGGCCGGGCCAGCGGATAACCGATGGTCTCGAGGTCGTGGCAGAGGTCGACCGCGATGATGTGCGCGCCTTCCTCGGCCAACCGCACCGCATGGCTGCGGCCCTGACCGCGTGCGGCGCCGGTTACGAATGCGACTTTGCCTTCAACGCGTCCCACCGGGTGTCCTTATCTATTGGTTGATCTATTGGTTGATCTATTGGTTGCATTGGTGATTCGGTTGACCGGGTCAGGTGTTGCGGCCGCCGTTGACACCCAGGATCTGGCCGGTGATGTAGCCGGCCTCGTCGGAAACCAGGAACGCGCACGCGGCCGCGATGTCCTCCGGCTTGCCGATGCGGCGCACCGGGGTCGCTTCGATGTTCTCCTGCACGTCGCCCAAAAATCCGCGGGCTTGGGCGTTGCGCAGCATCGGGGTGTCGATGAAGCCGGGGGGCACCGCGTTGACCGTGATGCCGCTCGGCCCGTACTCCAGCGCCAACGTCTTGGTGAGGCCGTTGACGGCCGACTTGGCGGCCACGTAATGCGCCATGTACGGGGTACCCGAATGCGTGCTGGACGAGGAGATGTTCACGATGCGGCCCCAGCCGGCCTCGATCATGTCGGGCAGCACCGCCTGGATGCAGTGGAAGACGCCGTTGAGGTTGACGTCGATCACGCGCTGCCAGCTGTCGAACGTGATGTCCAGGAAACGCTTGAAGCCATCCAGCCCGGCGGCGTTCACCAGCACCGTCACCGGGCCGAGTTGCGCGCGGATGGCCGAGAGGGCGCGGTCCACCTGCGCGCGGTCGGTAACGTCGGCGGCGTGGGCGAACTCGTCGTCGGCGGACGGGGTCAGGTCGATCGTCGCGACGTGGTAGCCGTCGGAACGCAGTCGCTGTGCGATCGCTCGGCCAATGCCTGAAGCGCCGCCGGTGACGACGGTGTTCTTCTCAGCCACCTGAAAGAATCTCCCTTCCGATTTTGAGAATATTACTCTCAGGGCCGCGCGTCCCGCAACTCGCTGACGAGACACTATTCGCGACTTTGTATCACTTGGCGGGACGGATGTCAGCAGGTCAAAGGCGATTTGCCGGTCTTTCTTGAGTTCTCGGAAGCCGAATGTATGATTCGCCGCAGATGAGAATCAAGTTATCCGTCTGGGTGAGGAGGCTCGATGCCGCCACAAGACACGGTGACGACCAGCACGGGCCAGCCCACCCGGACGGACGCAGGCGCCGCGGCTGATCGCCGGCTGCTGATCGACGGGCGCCTGGTCAGCACCGAGCAGACCTTCCCGTCGCTGAACCCGGCCACCGGGGCGGTGATCGGCCACGCTCCCGAGGCCGGCGGGTCCGAGGCGAAGGCGGCCGTCGCGGCCGCTCGCCGCGCCTTCGACAGCACCGACTGGCCCACCAACGTGGACCGGCGGGTTCGCTGCCTCGAACAGTTCCACCAGGCACTCATCGACCACCGAGACGAGCTGGCCGCCCTGACGACCGCCGAGGTCGGCGCGACCGCCGCGCTGTGCGCCGGTCCGCAACTCGACCAGCCGATCGAGATCGTCGGCTACTACGCCGACCTGCTGAAGACTTATCCGTTGACCGAGGACCTCGGCAACATCGAGAGCCGTGGCATGCAGCACCACCGCTGGGTGGAAAAAGAGGCCGCCGGCGTGGTCGCCGCGATCATCGCCTACAACTACCCCAACCAGCTCGCATTGGCCAAGCTGGGTCCCGCGCTGGCCGCCGGATGCACCGTTGTTCTCAAGGGCGCCCCGGACACCCCGCTGGTGACCCTCGCACTCGGGGAACTCATCGCCGAGGACACCGACATCCCGGCCGGCGTGGTCAACGTGCTCAGCTCGTCGGACCCCGCGGTCGGGGCCGCCCTGACCAGCAGCCCGGACGTGGACATGGTGACATTCACCGGGTCGACGGCAACGGGTCGGCGGATCATGGCCGCGGCCAGCGAGACGCTCAAACGGGTGTTCCTCGAGCTCGGCGGCAAGTCAGCGGCGATCATCCTGGACGACGCCGACTTCGCCAACGCCGCGCTGTTCGCCGCGTTCAGCATGGTGACCCACGCGGGGCAGGGCTGCGCGCTGACGTCGCGGCTGCTGGTGCCCAACAACCACCACGACGAGATCGTCGACCTGATCAACAACAACTTCGCGCTGGTGCGCTACGGCGACCCGGCGGACCCCAAGACCTACATGGGGCCGCTGATCAGCGAGCGACAGCGGGACAAGGTGGATGCGATGGTGCAGCGCGCTGTCGCGACAGGCGCCACCCTGGTCACCGGCGGGCAGAAGGTCGACCCCGGCTACTTCTACACGCCGACTCTGCTCACCGGAGTCGAGCCCGACAGCGAGATCGCCCAGGAAGAGGTCTTCGGGCCGGTTCTCGTGGTAATCGGCTACGACGACGACGACGAGGCGGTGCGCATCGCCAACAACTCCATCTACGGGCTGTCCGGCGCGGTGTTCGGCAGCCCGGACCGGGCGATCGGGGTCGCGCGGCGGATCCGGACCGGGACCTTTTCCATCAACGGCGGCAACTACTTCAGCCCGGACAGCCCGTTCGGCGGCTACAAGCAATCGGGCATCGGCAGGGAGATGGGCACCGCCGGCCTGGAGGAGTTCCTGGAGACCAAGACGTTCGCGGTACCTGATTCCGGGGTGGGCTGATGAAGCCGCTGGACGGAATCCGGGTCCTGGAAGTCGCGATGTACGGGTTCGTCCCGTCGGGCGGCGCCGTGCTCGCCGAGTGGGGAGCCGACGTGATCAAGGTCGAGCACGCGGTGACCGGCGATCCGCAACGCGGGCTGCGACAGACCGGCACCCTGCGGGTGGACGGCGACCCCAACCCCAACATCGAGCACGCCAACCGCGCCAAGCGCAGCATCGGCCTGGACATGTCGGTGCCCGAGGGCCGGGAGGTGCTCTACGAGCTGGCCCGTCGCTCGGATGTGTTTCTGACCAGCTTCCTGCCCGCACATCGGCAGAAGTTCGCCATCGACGTGGACGACATCAGGGCGGTCAACCCGAAGATCATCTATGCGCGCGGCAGCGCGCTGGGTCCGCGCGGCGCCGAGGCGGAAAAAGGCGGCTACGACATGACCGCGTTCTGGTGCCGGGCCGGAACCGCCGCCACCATCACCCCAGCCGGCATGGAGGGGATGATCGGGCCGCCCGGGCCGGCATACGGCGACACCATCTCCGGCACCAACCTCGCCGGCGGAATCGCGGCGGCGCTGCTGGCGCGCGAGCGCACCGGCGAACCGTCGGTTGTGGACGTCTCCCTGCTGGGCAGCGGCCTGTGGGCGATGGGGCACACCGTCGCGCTGACCAAGCACCTGGGCCAACGGCTGGAAGCGCCGCCGCCCGGGGTGCACGGCTCCCCGATCAACCCGCTGGTGGGTGTGTACGCAACCGCCGACGGACGCTACATCTCGTTCGTGATGATGCAGCCGACCAAGTTCTGGGCCGACGTGTGCCGGCACATGGACCTCGCCGAGCTGGCCGACGATCCCCGCTTCGGCACCGTCGAGCAGATCGCGGCGAACACCGCCGAGGCGGTGGAGATCGTGTCCAAGGCGATGGCGATGCGGACCCTGGCCGAGTGGAGCGAGCGGTTCTCGACGCTCGCCGGTCCGTGGGCACCCGTGCAGGACACCCTGCAGGCCGCCGACGACGCGCAGATCCGCGCGAACGAATATGTCGTTCGCGCAGGCGAACTGGAGCTCGTGGCCAACCCGGTGCAGTTCGACGTCGCCGCACCGCAAACCGGTCCGGCGCCGGGCTTCGCCGAGCAAACCGACGAGATCCTGCTGGAGCTGGGCCTGGACTGGGACCGCATCATCGCGCTCAAAACGGCCGGCGCGGTCACCTAGGTCGCCGGGAGAACTCGATGCCCTACGTCGTTTCCATCGGCACCTACCGGCCATGCTGGGGCAGCCCGCAGCGCCGGGTCGCCGGCGACGACGAAGACGCGATCACCCTGGCCGTCGAGGCCGGCCGCGCCTGTTTGGCCGGCGGCGGTTCGGTGGAGCGGGTCGTGCTGGTCAGCCGCGACCTGCCGCTGACCGAAAGCAGCAACGCCGCGGTACTGCTGGCCGGGCTGAGCCTGGATCCCGAGCTCGAAGTCGACGAACGGCTGGGTGGCGCGCCCGCGGCGGTGGACGCGCTCAGCTCGGCACGGCCGCGCACCCTGATCATCGGCGTCGACCTGCAGCCGGCGGGGGCGGCGGCGGTGCTGACCGCCGATCAGGGACTGTGGGTGCGCACCGCGGCGCGGGTCAGTCGCAGCCTGCCGGTGCGCACCCGCAACGCCGTCGGTGTGGTGCACGACTATGGCGACCCCCGGCTGCTGCACGAGCGGGGCCTGGTGGCCGCACTGTCGGCGGCCTGGCTGGACACCCCCGCCGCGCTGGCCGGGGTCGACGAGGTCACCGCGGCGGAGCTGTGCGTCGGTGTCCCGCCGCCGCTGCCGACTTTCGGAGCAAGCTCGGGTTTGTTCGCGCTGGCGGCCATGGCCGAGGCGGGCACGACCGGACCGCTGGTGGCCGTCGAGCAGGCCAGCCTGTCCGGGCTCACCGTGGTGAGCGGCGGCGTGCCGGTGCACCGCCACGAGCCCGTCGCACGCGCGCTGCCCGTCGGGACGTTTTTCGCCGGCGCTGACATCCCGATCTCGCTGGCCGCCTACGAGCGTGCGTTCGAGGCCAAGGTGCGTTGGGAGGCCGGCAGATTCGCCGGCAGCGACGAGCTCGACTTTCCGCCCCGGTATCGGGTCGGCGCCGACGGGCGGCTGTCCACTCGGTATGAACGGGTTCCGCTGCCCCGCACCGGCACGGTCTACACCGAGGCGACCGTCTTCATCCCGGTGCCCGGCCTGAAGACCCCGTACTCGCTGGTGATCGTCGAGCTCGACGGCGTCGGTGTGCGGGCGCTGGCGAAAGTGACCGGCGCGGAGGCCGGCACGGTCCACATCGGCGATCGCGGTCGGCTGGCGCTGCGGCGGGTGGCGGTACGGTCCGGGGTTCCCGATTACGGTTACGCATTTGCCCCCGAAGGCGACGCGGCGTGAGCCATAATCGCGAGACCCATGCAGACCGCGGGGGGATGACACCGGCGCCCGCAGTAGCCGATGCCGACGCTGGCAAAGCACGGAGGGGGACGTCATGAGGAAGGTTGCCGTCGTCGGCGCCGGCATGACACCCTTCGCCGAGCACTTCGCCCTCGGCATCAAGGATCTGCTGCCAATGGCGTTCGCCGAATGCGCGGCCAGCGTCGACAAAGGGCTGGCCAAGAACGACCTGCAGGCCGCCTGGTTGGGCTCGATGGGTACCACGGACGGATTCCCGTCCGGAATCCTGGCCGACACATTGGGTGTGGGTGACATGCCCGTCACCCGGGTAGAGAACTCGTGCGCGACCGGCAACGACGCGGTGCGCAACGCGCTGTTCGGCATCGCGTCGCGGGCATGCGACGTCGCGCTGGTGATGGGCGCCGACAAGCTTCGCGAGACGTCCACCAAGGACATGCTGTGGGAGTGGGAAGCCATGGCCCGCGACATGGCGTGGGATTACCCGCTCGGCCTGGTCGCGCCCGCCGGTTTCGCCCTGCACGTCGCGCGGTACCTGCACGAGTCGCCGGCCACGAAAGAGCACATGGCGATGGTGGCGGTGAAGAACCACCGCCACGGCGTCAACAATCCGAAGGCACGACTGCGTTTCGAGATCACCGTCGAGCAGGCCCTTGCCGCCCCCACCGTGGTCACCCCGTTCTCCGTATACGACTGCGCGCCGCAAAGCGACGGCGCCGCGGCGCTTCTGCTCGCCGCCGAGGACGTGGTCGATCGCTTCACCGACCGGCCGGTCTGGATCCGCGGTGTCGGGCTCGGCCTGGATTCCGTCATGCACCAACACAAGTCGGACATGACGACGTTGCCGGCCACCGTCCGCGCGGCCAAGCAGGCGTTCACCATGGCGGGGCTGACGCCCTGCGACATCGACGTCGCCGAGGTGCACGACTTCTTCACCGGCATCGAGATCATGAGTTACGAGGACCTCGGTTTCGCCGAGCGATTCGGGGCCTACAAACTCCTGGAGGCAGAAGTCACCAGCATCGGCGGCTCGCTGCCGATCAATCCCAGCGGCGGCCTGAAGTCCAAGGGTCATCCGCCCGGCGCGACCGGGGTGGCGCAGTGCGTCGAGCTTTTCGGGCAGTTGCGCGGCGACGCGGTCAACCAGGTCGACGGGGCACGAATCGGGCTGGCCCACAACATCGGTGGCCCCACCGCGGTGTCGGCGGTGACGATTTTGGAGGGGCCGGATTCGGATGGCGAATAGAACCAAAGGGCCGGACCGCTGGTCTGCGGGTGTCTCGATCAAGAACTTCTCCGGGCCGATGCAGGCCGTCGGCGGGCTGTTCGCGATGTCGGCGGACGCGGTCAAGTTCTGCTTCCGCCGGCCGTTCCAGTGGCGGGAGTTCCTGGAGCAGTCGTGGTTCGTGACGCGGGTGTCGCTGCTGCCGACCGTGCTGGTGGCGATACCGTTCACGGTCCTGGTGAGCTTCACGCTCAACATCCTGCTGCGTGAACTCGGCGCGGCGGACTTGAGCGGCGCGGGTGCGGCGTTCGGCGCGGTGACCCAGGTCGGTCCGCTGGTGACGGTGCTGATCGTGGCCGGCGCCGGGGCCACCGCGATGTGCGCGGATCTGGGGTCGCGCACCATCCGCGAAGAGATCGACGCGATGGAGGTGCTGGGCATCAACCCGGTGCAACGGCTGGTGACGCCGCGCATGCTGGCGTCGGGGCTGGTGGCGCTGCTGCTCAACAGCCTGGTGTGCATCATCGGCATTTTGGGCGGCTACACGTTCTCGGTGTTCGTCCAGGACGTCAACCCGGGCGCGTTCGCCGCCGGCATCACGCTGTTGACCGGGGTTCCCGAGGTGATCATCTCGTGTGTGAAGGCGGCGCTGTTCGGCTTGATCGCCGGGCTGGTGGCCTGCTACCGCGGGTTGACCATCACCGGTGGCGGCGCCAAGGCGGTCGGCAACGCGGTGAACGAGACCGTGGTGTATGCATTCATGGCGCTGTTCGTCGTCAACGTCGTCGTCACCGCGATCGGCATCCGGATGACAGCCAAGTGAACGGGCGCACGCGGTGACGCTGCGCACCACCTACCCGCGGTTCTTCCGGACGATCGATCGGCCGGTCGCGGTGATGGGCCGGCTCGGCGATCACACCATGTTCTACGGGAAGGCGCTGGCCGGCGCACCGTTCGCGGCAACCCACTACCGGCGCGAGATCGTACGGCTCATCGCCGAGATTTCGATGGGGGCGGGCACCCTGGCGATGATCGGCGGAACCCTGGTGATCGTCGGCTTCCTCACGCTGGCCGCCGGTGGAACGCTGGCGATACAGGGGTATTCGTCGCTGGGCAACATCGGCATCGAGGCCCTCACGGGATTCTTGGCGGCGTTCATCAACGTGCGCATCGCGGCGCCGGTGGTCGCGGGCATCGGCCTGGCGGCCACATTCGGCGCCGGCGTGACCGCGCAACTGGGCGCCATGCGGATCAACGAGGAAATCGACGCACTCGAATCGATGGCCATCCGATCCGTTTCCTACCTGGTCAGCACCAGGCTGGTGGCCGGGATGATCTCGATCACCCCGCTGTACTCCATCGCCGTGATCCTGTCGTTCCTCGCCAGCCAATTCACCACCGTCGTGCTGTTCGGACAATCCGGTGGCCTGTACCAGCACTACTTCTACACGTTCCTCAACCCCATCGACCTGCTGTGGTCGTTTCTGCAAGCCATCCTGATGGCGCTGGCCGTCCTGCTGGTCCACACCTACTTCGGCTATTTCGCCACCGGCGGGCCGGCGGGTGTCGGCGTCGCCGTCGGCAACGCGGTGCGCACCTCACTGATCATCGTGGTCTCGGTGACCCTGCTGGTTTCGCTGTCCATCTACGGCACCAACGGCAACTTCAACCTGTCGGGATAGGGCATGACGGTGACAGGAAGTCGACAGGGCGGGGCGCGCCGAGGCACGCCGGGCTATGTGCGTCCGCTGCTCGGCCTGGCAACCGTCGTCGTGGTGCTGGGAATCGTCGCGATCGCTGCGACCCTATTCCAGGGTGGTTTCACCTCGACGGCGCCGGTCACCGTCATCTCGCCACGCGCCGGTCTGGTGATGAACCCCGACGCCAAGGTGAAAATGCGCGGCGTGCAGGTCGGCAAGGTCGACTCCATTCAAACCCTGCCGGACGGGCGGGCGGTCCTGCACCTGGCGATGGATCCGCCCCAGCTGCACTTCATCCCGGCCAATGTGCTCGTCGACATCGCATCGACAACGGTGTTCGGCGCCAAGTTCGTGCAGTTTGTCCCGCCCGCCGCGCCCTCGGCGAAAAAGATGTATCCCGGGCAGGTGCTCGACGCCGAACATGTCACGGTCGAGATCAACACGGTCTTCCAGGAGCTCACGTCGGTGCTGTCAGCGCTCGACCCGGCAAAGCTGAACGAGACCCTCGGCGGGATCGCCTCGGCGCTAAACGGGCGCGGCGAGAAGATCGGTCAGGCGCTGGCCGACCTGGATTCGTTCCTGGCCACCATCGATCCGAGCCTGCCCGCGCTGGCCCACGACATCGCGGTTTCCCCGCAGGTGTTCGGCGCCTACGCCGATGCGGCGCCGGACCTGCTCAAGACCGCCGACAACGCGACCCGGATCAGCCAGACGTTCGTCGACGAACAGCGAAACCTGGACGCACTGCTGGTCAGCGCGATCGGGCTGGCCGACATCGGCAACGACGTCGTCGGCGCCAACCGCCAGGCGCTGACCGATGTGCTGCATCTGCTGGTGCCCACCACCGATCTGACCAACCAGTACAACCAGGCGCTGTGGTGTGGCCTGGCCGGGTTGTTGCCGCTGGCCTACCAGAACCCCCCGCCGGTGCCCGGCGTCCAGGTGCTGGCCGGTTTCACCCTGGACCGGGAGCGCTATCGCTTCCCGACCGACCTGCCCAAGGTGGCGGCAACGGGCGGGCCGCAGTGCACCGATCTGCCGCGACTGCCCTACGAGGCCCGGGCACCGTACGTGGTGGCCGACGTCGGTACCGACCCGGCGAAATACGGAAACCAGGGAATCCTGCTGAACTCGGATGCACTCAAGCAGTGGCTGTTCGGGCCGATCGCCGGGCCACCGCGCAACAGCATGCAGATCGGGATGCCCGGATGATGCGGTCACGTGCGACACTCCTCAAGTTCACGATCTTCGCGGTCGTAATGGTGCTGCTGACCACGTTCCTGTTCTTCATCTTCGGCCAGATCCGCACTGGGTCGACCTACAGCTATTCGGCGGTCTTCACAGACGTGTCGCGGCTGAAATCCGGAGACACGGTGCGGGTGGCCGGAATACGGGTCGGCACGGTCAACAACATCTCGCTGCGCCAGGACAAGACCGTGTTGGTCAAGTTCGACGCCGACCGCAACATCGTGCTCACCGCCGGCACCAAGGCGGCGGTGCGCTACCTCAACCTGGTCGGCGACCGCTACCTCGAACTCGTCGAGACCCCCGGCTCGACCCGAACCCAGCCGCCCGGCTCGCAGATCCCGATCGACCGGACAGCGCCGGCGCTGGATCTCGACCTGCTGCTCGGCGGCCTCAAACCGGTAATCCAGGGCCTGAACCCCCAGGACGTCAACGCGCTGTCCGCATCGCTGATCGAGATCTTCCAGGGCCAGGGGCCGACGCTGGCGTCGCTGTTCGCAAAAACATCGTCGTTCTCCAATGCGCTGGCCGACAACAACCAAACCGTCCAGCAACTGATCGACAACCTCAACACCGTGGTGGGCACGCTGTCGGAAAACGGAAATCAGTTCTCCGCCACGGTCGACCGGCTGCAGCGGTTGATCAGCGGCCTGTCGGCTGACCGCGATCCGATCGGCACCGCAATCGAGTCGCTCGACAACGGCACCGCTTCGCTGGCCGATCTGCTGGTCGAGGCGCGGCCGCCGCTGGCCGGCACGATCGAGCAGCTGAATCGGTTGGCCCCATTGCTCGACGACCACAAGGATCGACTCGACACCGCGCTGCGCAAAGCGCCGGAGAACTACCGCAAACTCGTCCGCCTCGGGGCCTACGGCAGCTTCTTCAACTACTACCTCTGCGGATTGGGTCTGCGGGTCAGCGACCTGCAGGGACGCACCGCGGTGTTCCCGTTCTACCGGCAAGAGGGCGGGAGGTGCGCGGAGCCCTAATGGAGAAATACCGCGGATCCGGTCTCGTCAAAGCGGGCTTCATCGGCGCCGTTTTGATCATCCTCGTCGTCACCGTCGGCCTGGCGCCGCAGCGGCTTCTCACCTTGGCGAGGGATATCAGATACCAGGCGGTGTTCTCCGAAGCGGGCGGCCTGGCCGGGGGAAACCCGGTGATCGTGTCGGGCGTCAAGGTCGGCACCGTGTCCGGCGTGGCGCTGCAGCACGGTGACGCGCTGGTGACATTCACCATCCCCGGTAGAATCCAGCTCGGGTCGGACACCACCGCCCACATCCGCACCGGCACGCTGCTGGGCGAACGGGAGCTGACCCTGGAGTCCGCGGGCGCCGGGACGCTGCGTCCATCCGCCGTCATCCCGGTCTCGCGCACGTCGTCGCCCTACTCGCTGACCGAGGCGATCAGCGACCTCACGACCAACACCGCCGGCACCGACACCGACACGCTCAACCAGTCGCTGGACACGCTGTCGGCGACGCTGGACCAGATCGCACCGCAACTGGGGTCGACCTTCGACGGGCTGACCCGGCTGTCGCAATCGCTCAACAGCCGAAACAAGAACCTCGCCGAGCTTCTCAAGAGCACCGGTAACGTCGCCGGGATCCTGGGCGAACGCAGCCAACAGGTCAACACCCTGATCCTGGACGCCAACGATCTCCTCGAGGTACTCGTGGCCCGGCGCCAGGCCATCGTCGACCTGCTGGCCAACACCTCGGCCGTGGCCAAGCAGCTGACCGGCCTGGTCCACGACAACGAGAAGTACCTGGGGCCGGTGCTGGACAGGTTGAACTCGGTGCTTGCGGTGCTGCAGAAGAATCGCGACAACATCGCCAAAGCGCTGCCCGGGTTGGCGAAATACGAAGGCACCAACGGTGAAATCGTCGCCAGTGGGCCCTACTACAACGCGTTCGTCGGCAATCTGTTCCAGCTTCAATTCCTGCAGCCGTTCCTCGACTACGTGTTCGGGTTCAGGCGCGGCGTGAACATCGGGCAACCGCCGGACAACGCCGGGCCGCGCGCGGAGCTCCCGTTCCCGCCCAACGCGATTCCGCAGCCAAACGAGCGGTGGGGACAATGACGCGCCGCAGGCTGGTGATGATCGTGGCCGCGGTGGTCCTCACCGGGCTCATCGCCGGCGCAGCGCTGTTGGTCGTACGGGACACGCTTTTGAAGCCGAAGACCATCACCGCCTACTTCACCTCCGTCACGGCGATCTACCCCGGCGACGACGTACGAATCTCTGGTGTCAAGGTTGGCAGCATCAAGTCCGTCCAGGCCGACGGCACCCAGGCCAAGATGGTCATGAACGTAGGCCGGGACGTGCCCATCCCCGCCGATGCGAAGGCGGTGATCGTCGCCCAGAACCTCGTCGCAGCGCGCTACGTCACGCTGGCACCCGCATACCGGACCAGCGGTCCGACGATGCCCGACAATGCGGTGATCCCGATCGACCGAACCGCGGTACCGGTCGAATGGGACGAAGTCAAGTCTCAGCTGATGCGGCTGGCAACCGAGCTGGGGCCGAACAGCCGGGTGTCCACCCCGTCGGTGGCACGGTTCATCGACAGCGCCGCCGACGCGCTGGCCGGCAACGGCGACAAGCTGCGCCAGACGCTGGCTCAACTGTCCGGCGTCGGGCGGATCCTTGCCGACGGCAGCGGCAACATCGTCGACATCATCAAGGGTCTGCAAACCTTCGTCACCGCCCTGCGCGACAGCAACACCCAGATCGAGCAGTTCCAAGACCGGTTCGCGACGCTGACCAGCGTGCTCAACGACAGCCGATCCGACTTGGACGCCGCGCTCACGAACCTGTCGGTCGCCGTCGGCGAGGTCCAGCGCTTCATCGCCGAGACCCGCGACAAGGCCAGCGAGCAGGTGCTGCGGTTGGCGGACGTCACCCAGAACCTCGCCGACCACCGCAAGGACCTCGAGCAGCTCCTGCACATTGGGCCGACCGGCATCTCGAATTTCTACAACGCCTACAACCCCAACACCGGCACCGTCATCGGATCGTTCGTCCTGAACAACCTCTCGAATCCGGTGGACGCCATCTGCACCATGATCGGCGGCATCGAAAACACCACCGCCCCCGAGACGGCGAAGCTGTGCGCGCAGTACCTCGGCCCCGCACTGCGTCTGCTGAACTTCAACTACCTGCCAATCCCGTTCGCCCCGTACCTGATGCCGGCACAGAACAACCTCATCTACAGCGAGCCGAGACTGATGCCCGGGGGTGCGGGCGCCAAGCCGGGCCCCCCCGAGACGCCGCCGGCCGTGTCGGCCTACACCGGGCTCTACGGCGATGTGCCGCCGCCGCCCGGCTACGGTAATGCGGGCCTGCCGCCCATGGCCCCCGGCATCTATTCACCGCTGCCGGCGGCACCGTCGCCCGCGTTGTACCCGGGATCCACGCTGCCAAGACCACCTGGCCTAGGCCCGCAGCCACCCGAAAACCTGGGCGACATGCTGATGGGCGGACCGCCGCCCCCGCCCGCCACGGGACCGCCAGCAACAGGCCCGGCGGAGGCCCAGCCGGCGCCGCCTTCGGGTTCTGGTGACGGGAGCGCCGCACCCGCCAACACACAGGGCCCGCCGCTGCCGGCCGAAAGAGGAGCAACGCCATGATCGGGCAGGGTTCGGTGCGGCGGCTGCTGGCGGTCAGCGGTTGCGCAATGCTGACTGGCACCGGATGCGCGTTCTCGGGCCTGAATTCGCTCCCGCTGCCCGGGGCGGTGGGCCGGGGCCCGGCAGCCCAGATCTACCACGTAGAGATCCCCAACGTCGGCACGCTGGAGTCGAATTCACCGGTGATGATCAATGACGTGGTGGTCGGCAGCGTCGGCAAGATGACGGTGCAAAACTGGCACGCCGACGTCGAGATCTCGGTGAAGCCCGGCACCGTCGTGCCCGCCAACGCGGTCGCCACCGTCGGGCAAACCAGCCTGCTCGGTTCGATGCATCTGGAGCTCACGACGCCGCCGGGCCAGCCGGCCGCCGGAGCGCTCGCACCGGGCGCCGCCATCCCACTGAACCGCTCCTCGACCTATCCGTCTACCGAGCAAACCCTTTCCTCGCTGTCGGCGGTCGTCAACGTCGGGGGACTGGGGCAGCTCGGCGACATCATCCACAACACCAACGCCGTGCTGTCCGGTCATGAAAGCCAGATCCGCGATCTGCTCACCCGGCTGGACGACTTCGTCGGCGCGCTGGACGGCCAGCGCGACAACCTCATCGCCTCGATCCAGCAACTGAACCGACTCGCCGCCACGTTGGGCGGACAACGCGACGTCATCGCCGCCGCGCTGAACAAGATCCCACCCGCACTGGACGTGCTGATCCGGGAACGGCCGCACATCACCGAGGCGCTGACCAAGCTGGGGGTGTTCAGCGACACCGCCACCCGGCTCATCAACGACTCCAAGGCCGACCTGGTGAGAAACCTGCAAAACCTCCAGCCGACGTTTCGCGCGCTGGCCGACATCGGCCCTGGCATCGACGACGCCCTGCAGTTTGCGACGGTGTTCCCCTTCGGCCAGAACCTGATCGACCGCGGCGTGCGGGGCGACTACATGAACCTGTTCGCGACCGTGGACCTCACCGTGACCCGGCTGCGGCACGGGCTACTGCTGGGGACCCGCTGGGGTACGGACGGCGCCGAGCTGGTGCCCGCGCCGGGAGACCAGGGTTACGACGCCTATTACCGGGCCAACCCCGGCAACGACCTCAGGGCGATCCCGCCGGAAGGCTCCGGTCCCCCACTGCTGATGGGCAACGGGGGACTGCCGGCACCGCCGTGGGCTGCGCCACCACCGCCGCAACCTCCCGGTCTGCCCCCGGCTTCCTGGCATCTGCCAGAACCGCCGCCATACTGGGATCAGATCGCGCCGACGGATCAGGGCGGCCACTGATGCTGTCACGGTTTATCCGAATCCAGTTGACGATCTTCACTATCGCCTCGATCGTCGGCGTCCTCGTGATGGTCTTCGCCTACCTGCAGGCACCCCTGCTGCTGGGCATCGGGCGCATCACCGTCACCCTGGAACTACCCGCCACCGGCGGGCTGTACCGGTTTTCCAACGTCACCTACCGGGGCGTTCAGATCGGCAAGGTCACCGGCGTCAGCCTGACCGACACCGGCGCCAAAGCGACGCTGTCCCTTGGCACGTCGCCGAAAGTTCCGGCCGACCTGCAGGCCGACGTGCGCAGCGTGTCGGCCGTCGGCGAGCAGTACGTGGACCTGCGGCCGCGCACCAACTCGGGACCCTACCTGCGCGACGGGTCGGTGATCCCGCTGCGCGACACCACGATCCCGCAAGACGTAGGCCCGATGCTCGACCAGGTCAGTGCCCTGGTCAACAGCATCCCCAAAGGCAAGCTGCACGGGCTGCTCGACGAGTCGTTCAAGGGGTTCAACGGCGCAGGCTATGACCTGGGATCGCTGTTCGACTCCACGGCCACGCTGTCCCACGACCTCAACGGCGTGGCCGAGCGCGCCAACACCCTGTTCACCGACACCGCGCCGCTGCTGGATTCACAGGCCGACACCGCCGACGCGATCAGAACATGGGCGCACAGCCTCGCCGGAGTGACCGGGCAGATCGTGGCCGACGACCAGCCGCTGCGCACGATACTGCACAACGGCCCGGGGGCCGCCAACGAGGCGTCCCGGCTGCTCGCCCAGGTGAAGTTCACCCTGCCGGTGTTGCTGGCCAACCTCATCACCATCGGCCAGGTTGCCGTGACCTACCACCCGGCACTGGAACAACTCCTGGTCCTGCTCCCGCCGTCCGTCGCCCTTATTCAGACGTCCGCCCCCGGCAACAACCCCACCGGCTTACCGCTCGGCGACTTCCTGATCACGCAGAGCGACCCGCCGGCGTGCACGGTCGGGTTCCTGCCGCAAAACCTCTGGCGATCCCCGGCCGACACCAGCGAGGTCGACACCCCCGACGGGCTGTACTGCAAACTGCCACAGGATTCACCCATCGCGGTTCGCGGTGCCCGCGACCTCCCCTGCCTCGGGCACCCCGGAAAGCGCGCGCCCACGGTCGCAATCTGTGACAGCGACATGCCGTATGAACCGCTGGCCATGCGCGAACATGCGCTCGGCCCCAACCCGCTAGACCCCAACCTGCTCTCGCAGGGTGTCCCGCCCGACGATCGGGTCAACTTCGGCGACCACGAGTACGCCCCGCTGGAGGGAACGCCGATGGGACCGCCGCCCGGGCCGGGAACGCCTCCGCCGCAGGGAACACCGCCACCACCGGGCACAACTGCACCACCGGTAACGCTGGGCGGCGCCGAAAGTCCCGCACCGCCGGCCGCGACCGCAGCGCCGCCCGGGGCGGACGGTGCCGCCAACCCAGCGCCGGCACCGCCCTCGGACACAACCCCGCCGGGCGCAACCGGCGGCGGCACACCGACCGCGCCAAGCGCGTTGCGCAGCAATGGATCCCGGCCCAACCCAGCCGTCGGCTTCGCGCCCTACGATCCCCACACCGGCCGGTATGTCGCTCCGGACGGCCACCTCTATCAACAGTCGGATCTGGTGGCACCGGGTTCGCCCAGGAGCTGGCAAGACTTGATCTTGACGTCGCACACCTAGCGTACGAAGGAGCGCAAAATGCTGGTGGTTCGCGCGATCGCAGGCGCAACGCTGGTGGCGGGCGCCGCAACAATGCTGATTCTCGATGCCGCCCCAGCCGGCGCGACCGTGTGCGAGCCCCCGATCAACGGGACCTTCACGGCCACTTCGGACGGCCAGTGGGCGCAGACACGGGACGTGTACCACGACGAGGCAACGGTCGTCAGTACCTGGAACGTCACCACGTCGTGCACCGACTTCATGGACTGCACCGGCCAGGTCGCCAGCTCCCAGGGATGGACCGCACCCGCGCGGTGTGACGACGGGCTGTGGTACGTCAAGCGCCAAGTGGACAACTGGGAGCCGTGCTGGGACGGCACCGCGGCCCCCGGGCAACAGACGTACTCCTTCAGCCCCGACCTCACCAACCCGGCCAACTTCATCGGCGCGGACAAGACCACCGGGCCCAGCGGCGCGTGCGGCAAGAATCAATGGCTCACCATCAGCATGCCGTTCATGCTGACCAGAATCGGGTGAGCGTCAGCGCATGAACTCGACACCCGACATCTTCGGCCGCCCACCGACTTCGTCGAGGGTGACCGTCATGCGCCAGGTGGCGGCTTGGTCGTGAGGGTCCTGCGCGTTGTGCCGCTCGGTTCTCGCGGCGACGAGCACAACCGCCGAACCTCTGCTCATCGACTCGACCCCGGCGGCGGTCACGCTGGCCTTCGTGACAACCTTGCCGTCCTGGATCGCCTGGATCACGCTTTGCGCGCTGGCTGCGTACCGGTTCTTGAGCTGGCCGGTGGAGTCGTCGATCACGCGCTGCACGCCCTGGGGGGCGGTGGTGAAATCGATCGACATCAGGTCGATGACGGCACGGCGTGCCGCGGCGGCGAACTCCGCGGTGCGCTGGCGTTGTTGCACGGCGAGGCGGTGCTGCCACCACATCGAGCCGCTGGCGCCAACCAGGGCGGCGATCAGCAGGAGCGCAGCGCCGTAGGCGACGGGCTCCCAGCTCGGGCGCGGCAGCCTACGGCGGCGCTTGGCGGGCGCTGGGGTGCGCGCCCCCTGGGCTTGCCTGCGCAGTTCGACCGCGCGGGCCCGGGCCGCCGCGGCGACGGCCTCCGCGCGCGCAACCTCGGCCTCGGCGTCGGCCAGCGACCCCGGTTCGCCGGCGGCAGGGGACGTCCGCGACGGCATCAACCCCTCCTCGTTATTTCTCGTCTTCTCCAAAATGGAGAGTTTCCTTCTCGTCTGGGCCACAATATCGGGGTGCGATTCACCACGGTAGCCGCTGCCGCGGTGCTCACCGCCGGGGTCCTCACCGCACCGCAGGCCGCCGCCGGGCCGACGGTCTGCGACTACCCCAGTTGCACCCCGGGCATCACCGGCGGCGTCGTCCTCGGCGCGCCATGCGACAACACCACCTACTACGTGTTCGGCGTGACGTCGTGGGGGCGGCTGGTGTTCTGCGGGTCGCCGCGTCGCTACGACCCCCGATGGTTCCGGTCGCCGCCGATGATGGGAGTCAAGGACGAGGGGTCCACCTGCGTGGGGTACGACAGCGACGTGGCGCAGGCCCCGGACGGCCTGTTCCTCAGTTGCCTGGGAGCCAACGGCCAGACGCAGTGGGTGCGCGGGGACACTTAAACGCTACGTGCCGGCTCCGGTGAACCTGATGTGGATGTTGGTGAGCCCGCGCAGGATGAAGGTCGGCTCGTAGCTGTAGCGGCGGTCGCCGGCCGGGCCGTGGTGGGTCTCGTCGATCGTGATGTCGGCCAGCCGGTCCAAGATCCGCTCCAGGGAAACCCGCCCCTCCACGCGCGCCAGCGGGGCGCCGGGGCAGGAGTGGACGCCCCGGCTGAACGCGACGTGCTCACGCACATTGCGGCGGTCCAGTGAAAACTCGTGCGGGTTCTCGAACCGGCGGGGATCGCGGTTGGCGGCGCCGGGGCTCACCATCACCGTGGTCCCGGCGGGCGCGTCGACATCGCCCACCTTGGTGGTTTTGCGCGCCAGCCGGAAAACACTCTTGACCGGGCTCTCCATCCGCAGGCATTCCTCGATGAACGCCGGGATGGCGCTACGGTCAGCGCGCAGCTGCTGCTGCAGGTCGGGGCGGTCGCCGAGGATCCGCAGCGCCGCGCTGAGCAGCTTGGCGGTGGTCTCCTGGCCGGCGCCGAACAGGAACGTTGCGGTGCGGACGACCTCGAACACCTCGGGGGTCGACCCGTCCGGGTACTTGGCGGTGGCCAGCGCGGTCAGCACATCGTCGCGCGGCTCGCGGCGCCGGTCTTCGATGTAGAAGCTGAACTTCTCGTCGGCCCATTCCAACGGGTTGGTGGCGATCGGCTCGTGGTCGAGCGCGCCGATGCGTGAGCCCGGCCGCACGGCCCCGAAGGCTTCGCGGAACTGCTCGTGGTCCTCCTGCGGGACCCCGAGCAGGTCGGCAACCACCAGCAGTGAAAACGGCCGCGCGTAGGCGCGTAGGAACTCGCATTGCCCGTCGGCGATGAACTCGTCGATGTGGCGATCGGCCAGCCGCCACATGAAGTCCTCGTTCTCCTTCAGCCGCTTGGGGGTGAGCAGCCTGTTGAGCAGTGAGCGTGCCCGGGTGTGATCGGGGGGGTCCATGGTGACCATGTGCTCATACATCGGGATCTCGGTGCGGTGCCGTGCGATCTGCGCGCAGATGTCGTCGCCCTCGGGCACGAACGGCATCGGCGTGAACGGCCCGGCGACCGCGACGCACGACGAGAACGACTCGGTGTCCTTATAGACCTCGTTCGCCTCGTTCCAGCCGGTCACCGCCACCACCCCGTGGTGCGGCTCCCTGGTCACCGGACACCGGCTACGCAGGTAGTCGAAGTACGGATACGGGTCGGAAACGAGCGACTGATCGGTGAAGTAGTCCACCGAGTCGTAGTTACCCATGGTGTGGTTGCCTTTCGAGCCGGCGTCGAATCGCATGTCGAATGCTGGGCACCTGCTTAGCATGGTGGTAGGTCGCGGTCAAGGACAGTGCGCCGGCCGACGCTACGATCGGCGAGTCGGGGGGCGAACATTCGAGAATGCGGAGTGACGGCATGGCATCGGCGCGAAGAATCGGGGCGCCCGACGCGAAGAACCGCGGCGTCCTGCTCGACGCGGCCGAGCAACTGATGCTCGAAGAGGGCTACGCCGCCGTCACATCCCGGCGGGTCGCGCAGAAGGCGGGTCTCAAGCCGCAGCTGGTGCACTACTACTTCCGCACCATGGACGACCTGTTCATGGCGGTGTTCCGGCGCCGCGCCGAACAAGGACTGCGATACCAAGCCGAAATCCTGAAATCGCCACAACCGCTGTGGGCGCTGTGGAAGTTCCACACCGAGTCGCCCGACACCGCGCTCACGATGGAGTTCACCGCGCTGGCCAACCATCGCAAGGATCTGCGCGCGGAGATCGCCTACTACGCCGAACGGTTCCGCGACCAGCAGCGCACGGCGGTGGCGGCCGCGCTGGAACGCCACGGAACGCACGCCGACCCGTTGCCGCCCCTCGTCGCGGTCATGCTCACCATGGGGGTTTCGCAGCTGCTGGTGATCGAACGAGCGCTCGGCATGTCCACCGGGCACGCCGAAACCGTCGAGATCGTCGAGCGCTGCCTGCGTCAGCTGGAGGGCGAGCCCTCACCAGTTACGTAACGAGCAGAGCACGCCCGTCGGGCCGTCTTTGGTCTTGACGACGACCCCGTCCACCGTGAGCCGGCAGTGGAAATTCGGCGTGCCCGGCTCGGTGCCAGCGCTGGCCGTGACCAGCGCCCACTGATCCGGGTTGGTCAGCATCAGGTTGTACGTCCAAGGCTTGCCTGGGCCGATATCGGCCTGGACGTTGGGCACGAACTGGTACGGGTTGTGGCTGTAATCGGCGTAATTCGGCGGCTCCTGGTCCAGGTAATAGATGTCCGCGTAGATCGGATTGTCGGCGGTGACGGTGTAGGAGACGCTGTGCATGACGTCGTCCGCCCGCGCAGGTGCGGCGGTGCTCGTGGCGGCTGCCGTGGCCAGCAGCACCAATGCGGTCGTGGTGGTGTTGTGCTTAGTCATTTCGGGGGCCTCATCGCCTTATCCGCGGCCTGCCAGTGTTCGTCCGCAACCCATAAACCTACAAAGGCCGCGACCGCTTCGTCAGCGGAAACCCCGCGAATGACGCGTTTGATCTCGGCAGCCGGGCGGTTGGCCAGCGACCTGGCGATCGACTGCCATCCTTCGTCGAAGCCCGAGCGGGCGAACACCCGGTCCACCAGGCCGATGCGCGCGGCTTCGGCGGCGTCGAGCACCGCGCCGGAGCCGGCCAGCAGCAGCGCCTTGGAGTTTCCGACCAGGGCGGCGAGTCGTTCCGCGCCGCCCCAGGCCGGCATGATCTGAAGCGCCACCTGGTTGAAGGCGATCTTGATATCGTCGGCGGCCACCCGGATGTCGGCGGCCACCGCCACCTCGGCGCCGCCGCCGAAGGCATGCCCGTTCAGCGCGGCGATGACGGGAGCGGGAAAGTCGGCCAACCGGTCGCAGATCGACCGCATCCGCCACGCCATGGCGGAGGCTTCCTCGGCGGTCCTGATCGCGCTCAGTTCCTTGAGGTCGCCGCCGGAGACGAAGGCGCGGTCGCCGGCACCCTTGATGACCAGGGCCCGGGCGCCGTCCGCGGCGTCGAGTGCCTTATCCAGCTGCGCCATGGTCTCCAGGCCGATCGCGTTGCGGGCCTGCGGGCGGTCGATGGTGACCACCGCCAAGCCCCGCTCGAGCTCCAGGTCCACCATGACGCGTTCTCCGATACGATATTGGCATTCTCGTATCGGGAGAATAACATCGCCCACGTCATGAGCGGTCCGAGTTTTTCGCTGCGATCCGTTCCGGTCGAGCTGGCCAGGCGGTACGAGCGGCAAGGCTGGTGGACCGGCGACACCGTCGGTGAACTGCTGGCCCGGGGGTTGGCGGCCGCACCCGATGTGACGTTTACGGTGCACTCCACGGTGCGGCCGTGGTCGGGGACGCTGCGCGACGTCGACCGGCTGGCGCGGCGGCTCGCGGCCGGGTTGGCGGCCCGCGGCGTCGGAGCCGGTGACGTGGTGGCGTTCCAGTTGCCCAACTGGATGGAAGCCGCCGCGACGTTTTGGGCCTCGGCCTTCCTGGGCGCGGTGATCGTGCCGATCGTGCACTTCTACGGCCGCAAGGAAGTCGGCCACATCGTGGCCACCGCGCGGCCGCGCGTCTTCATCACCACCGAACGGTTCGGGCGGATGACCTACCACCGGGACCTGTGCGCCGACGTGCCGATCGTCGCCCTGGTGGACCGGGATTTCGACGACCTGCTCGCCGAGCAGCCGATGTCGGGCACCATCGCCACCGACCCCGGCGACCCGGCGTTGATCGCGTTCACGTCCGGCACGACCAGCGACCCGAAGGGCGTCATCCACAGCCATCACACGCTGTGCTGCGAATCGCGCCAACTGCTCGCCGGATATCCGCCGAATCGCGGCAGGGCGCTCACCGCGGCCCCCGTCGGTCACTTCATCGGAATGTTGGGCGCCTTCCTGATCCCGGTGCTCGAGGGGGCGTCGATCGACCTCTGCGACAACTGGGACCCTGCTGCGGTGTTGGCACTGATGAAGACCGACGGCCTGGCGATCGGCGGCGGCCCGCCGTACTTCTTCACCAGCCTGCTCGAGCACCCCGACTTCACCGCCGAGCACCTGCGGCACATGAAAACCGCCGGCCTGGGCGGAGCCACGGTCCCCGCCGCGGTCACCCGACGGCTCGACGAGCTCGGCATTCACGTCTTTCGCTCCTACGGCAGCACCGAGCACCCCTCGATCACGGCGACACCGCACGACGGACCCGCGGAAAAGCGGCTGTTCACCGACGGAATAGCCCGTCCCGGCGTGGAGATCCGGCTGGCCGACGATGGCGAGATCTTCAGCCGCGGCCCCGATCTGTGCCTGGGGTACACCGACGACGCGTTGACCAGGCGGGCGTTCGACGACGACGGCTGGTACCGCACCGGCGATGTCGGGGTCCTCGACGACGACGGCTACCTGACGATCACCGACCGCAAGGCCGACATCATCATCCGCGGCGGCGAGAACATCAGCGCGTTGGAAGTCGAAGAGGTGCTGCTGGCCATGCCCGCCGTCGCGGAGGCGGTGGTGGTGGCGGCCTTTGATGCTCGGCTGGGCGAGCATGCCGCGGCGGTGTTACGCATGCGGGCCGGCCAGGTGGTGCCGACGCTTGCGCAGGTGCGGGAGCACTTCGAGCGGATGGGGGTGGCCAGGCAGAAGTGGCCCGAGGAGATCTACGAGGTTCACGACTATCCGCGCACCGCGAGCGGCAAGGTGCAAAAGCAACTGGTCCGAAGCGGCATTGCAATATGTCGTGATGGAGAATATCGTTCTCATAAATAGCCAATGGAGGAAGTGATGCCTACCCGCGCGTTGCCGTATCCGCTGTTCGATGCGGACAACCACCTGTATGAGACCCAGGATTCGCTGACCCAGTTCCTGCCCAAGGCGTACCGCGACGTGATCCAGTACGTGCAGGTCAACGGCAGGACGAAAATCGCGATCCGGGGGCACATCAGCGACTACATCCCGAATCCGACATTCGAGGTGGTGGCCCGCCCCGGCGCGATGGAGGAGTACTTCAAGCACGGCAATCCCGAAGGCAAGACCCGGCGGGAGATCTTCGGCGAACCCATGCGCGCGATCCCGGCGTTCCGCGAACCCGGACCGCGTCTGGAGTTGATGAACGAGTTGGGCGTCGACCGGTCACTGATGTTCCCGACGCTGGCCAGCCTGGTCGAGGAGCGCATGCGCGACGACCCGGCGCTCATCCATGTCGTGGTGCATGCGCTCAACCAGTGGCTGGACGAAGTTTGGGGCTTCAACTACCAGGGCCGCATCTTCACCGTGCCGGTGGTCAGCCTGCCGATCGTGGAAAAGGCGATCGAGGAGTTGGACTGGGTCGTGGCGCGCGGTGCGCGGGCCATCCTAGTCCGGCCGGCCCCGGTGCCCGGCTACCGCGGGCCGCGCTCATTCGCGCTGCCCGAATTCGATCCGTTCTGGCAGCGGGTCGTCGAGCACGATGTGCTGGTCGCGATGCACTCGTCGGACAGCGGCTACGCCCGGTACACGGCCGAATGGGACGGCGGCGATCGGGAGATGTTGCCGTTCCAGACCAACGCGTTGGCCATGCTCAACGAATGGCGGCCGGTGCAAGACGCGGTGGCGTCGTGGGTGATTCACGGCGCCCTGTTCCGCTTCGCACAGTTGAAGGTCGCGGTGATCGAAAACGGCTCGGCTTGGCTGGCGCCGCTGCTGGAAGGCCTGGCCGACGTCTACAAGAAGACGCCGGAGAGTTTCGCAGGCAACCCCATCGAGGAGATCAAAAACCGGATTCACGTCAGCCCGTTCTACGAAGAGGGGGTAGGTGATCTGATCGAACTGATCGGCGTGGACCGGGTGCTGTACGGCTCGGACTATCCGCACCCCGAAGGGCTGGCCCAGCCCACCCACTTCGTCGATGCGCTGCAGCATCTCAGCGTCGAGGACCAGGCCAAGATCATGGGCGGCAACCTGTCGCGGCTCGTGTCGGTGTGAGGCGCGCGGCGACGACGCGGCCGGGGGTTGGTGGCTGGCGGACCATCCCGGAGATGGTCCTTTCCGCCGGCGAGCGGTTCGGTGACGCCGAGGCGGTCGTCGACGGCTTCCGGCGGCTCACCTTCATCGAGTTGACCGACCGGGTGCGCCGTGCCGCGGGCGCTTTCGCGGCGGCCGGGATCGGCAAGGGCGACCGGGTCGCGATCTGGGCACCCAACTCGGCCGACTGGATCATCGCCGCGTTCGGCCTGGTGACCGCCGGCGGGGTGCTGGTTCCGGTCAACACCCGGTTGCGGACCGAAGAGGCCGCCGACATCATCGCGCGCAGCGGAGCCAAGGCCGTGCTCGTCGAAAAGGGCTTCCTCGGCAGGGAATTCACCGTCCCCACCGGCATCGGGGCCATCGATCTGAAATCCGACTTCCTGGAGCGCGGCACGCCGTTGGAGCGCGAGTCGAGCGGCACCGACGTCGCCGACATCATCTACACCTCCGGCACCACCGGCCGACCCAAGGGCGTGATGATGGATCACCTGCAGACGCTGCGGCTGTACGCGGAGTGGTGCGACCTGGCGGACCTACGCGAAGGGGACCGCTATCTGGTGGTGAACCCGTTCTTCCACACGTTCGGGTACAAGGCCGGTGCGATCGCGTCGCTGATCCGCGGCGCGACCATGGTGCCGGTGGCGGTTTTCGACGTGGACCGCGTGGTGGACCTCGTGGAGCGTGAGCGCATCACGATGCTGCCCGGGCCGCCGACGCTGTACCACGCGCTGCTGGGGGTGCGCGACAAGGCCAAGCTCGCGTCGTTGCGGGCCGGGGTCACCGGGGCCGCGGACATCCCGGTCGAACTCATCCGCCGCGCCCACAGCGAGCTGCCGTTTCGGACCATCATGACCGGTTACGGCCTCACCGAGGCCGGCACCGTCACGCTGTCGCGGCCCGGTGATTCGTTCGAGGACATCGCGACAACCGCCGGGCTGCCCTGCGAGGGCATCGAGGTGCGCATCGCCGACGACGGGGAAGTGCTGGTGCGGGGCTACAGCGTGATGAAGGGCTACCTCGACGACCCGGGCGCCACCGCGGCGGCGATCGACGAGCAGGGCTGGCTGCACACCGGCGACCTGGGGAATCTGGATGGCGGGGGGCGGCTGCGGATCGTCGGGCGCAAAAAAGACATGTTCATCGTCGGCGGGTTCAACGCCTACCCGGCCGAAATCGAGGGTTTCCTGCTCGAACATCCCGGCGTCGCGCAGGTCGCGGTGATCGGGGTGCCCGACGACCGACTCGGGCAGGTCGGCAAGGCCTTCGTTGTTGCGAAGGGAGGGCTGAGCGCCGAGGAGCTGATCGAGTGGAGCCGAAACCGGATGGCGGGCTTCAAAATTCCCCGCTTCATCGAGTTTCGCGACGAGCTGCCGCTCAACGCCACCGGCAAGGTGGTCAAAGACCGGCTGGGCTGATCAGGCAATCTCGCCGCCGATAATCGTCGCCGTCACCATGGTGGAGTCGAGCGCGGCCAGCACGTCGCGCGGTGGTGGCTGCAGGACGCACAGGTCGGCGGATGCTCCGGGCGCTACCATGCGCGGCTCGGCAGGCCGGTCCGGGCGGCCCAGAAACATCGTCAATGCAGCCCGTGGCGAGATACGTTCGGCGGCAACCAACGTCGCCCCGCTCGCGGTGGTGCGGTGCACCGCGGCGCGCATCGCCGCCCACGGGTCGCCGTCGCCGAACGGCATGTCGGTGGAGAGCGCCACGTTGATGTGGTGGCGGAGCAGCGACCGCACGCGCCACAGCTGATGATGCTCGGCGCGGGGGATCTCGACCAGGTACGCGTCACCGCGCTCCGCCACGAAGTTGGGCTGGGTCACCACCGTGACACCCAGCGCGGCCAGATCGTCGAGGACGTCGTCGGGAACCACCGCGGCATGCTCGATGCGGTCGAGAGGGTGTGCTCCCACGGATCGCAGCGCTGCGAGGGTGACAACCAGCTGACTGTCGGTGACGCAGTGCACCGCGACCGGCCGCCGGGCGCCGTGGCATCGGCGGACGACGGTTGTCAGCCGGTCGAGATCGAGCGAGTCGTCGTCGAGAATGATCTTGTGCGGCCCCACTGTGATGCCCGGCGAGGCGCCGACGCCCACCTCGGCCATGCAGTGCAGCCGCTGGCGCAGCTCGCCGGATCGGCAAGCGGTTCCGAGGGATTCGACGTCGGCGGCACCGTGACCGGGGGTGGCGTCGGTGACACCGGTGACGCCGAAGCCGAGCAGGCGCCGCGACACCCGGTGCAGCGAGGGTTCGCGCTGCGGCGGAAGATGCGCCCAGTCGCCGCCCGTGCGGAACAGCCGTCCATCCGGGTGATCGGGCAGGCCGATGTGTTTGAGGCCGGTGGTGTTGAGAATCCACAGCGCGCCGCTGCGGTGCTGCACCCGGATCGGCGCGGTGGGCGAAATCTCATCCAGCACCGCCCGATCCAGCGGGCCGGCGACCGACTCGTGGTAGCCGACGGCGCGGATCCAGCCGTCGCTGTCGGGTTGGGCGCACGACAGCGCCCGGGCGACGTCGTCACGGCAGCGGGCATGCGGCGGCCCGACGGGCACGGACTCCAGCGCGGCGGCGGCCGCGCGCAGATGCAGGTGATGGTCGTGCAAGCCCGGGATCAGCGTGCCGTGTGCGGCGTCGAGAACATCCTCGCCGCGTTCGGGAGTCAGTTCGGCGGCGACCTCGGTGATGCACCGGCCCAGCCTGACATCGACGACCGTGCCGTCGAGCAGTGCGGCCTGCCGGATCAGCATCGGGCCGCCAGCCGTTCGGCGACCATGCGCCGCACCGCCGCGTTGTCGGCGCCCAGTACGGGTCCGGCGGTCGCGGTGGCGGGGGGGCGCGGCGGCAGCACTTCGCACCGTGACTCGCTTGGGCTCGTCGGCAGCGCGGCGTAGGCCGCCGCCACTGCGGCCAGCGAAAACTCGATCAGCTCTCCGCCGCCGCGGGACAGTGAATCCGCCACCGCCGCGGCGGCCTCCAGGCCGGTGAGTGGATCGGCGATGGCATCAGCACAGAACACCGGGTCGTCGCGCCGGCCGCCGACCAGGCCGCCGGACACCGCGGCATCGTCGCCGAACGCCACCAGGTTCGCGTGCTGGGGGTCGGCGCCGTGGCCGGTGATGCGCAGCCATACCCGGCCCGGACGGTAGGCAACGTCGTGCGGCCCCAGACCGCGGCGGGCAAGCGCGGCCGGCCGGGAACCCTCGATCACCACGTCAGCGACGGCGAGGAGGTCACGAAGCGCGCCGGTATCGCGCTCGAAATCCACGGCGTAGGAGAGCTTTCCGGAGTTCACCCAATCGAAGAACGGTCTGGGGCCCAGCCGGGTGCCGTCGGGGCGGCGGGTGCTTTCCACTTTGACGACGTTGGCGCCGCCTTGGGCGAGCAGTCGTCCGCACAGCGGGCCAGCCCACAGCGGGCTCAGGTCGGCGACGATCGGGTTGGCCGACGGTGTGGCCCGCGGGCCGATGACCCGGACTCGCGGCGGCGCGGCGGCGGTTTCTGCGAGCGTGGCCGCGGGGAGGTCGAGCAGCCGGGCCCGCGCGGTCACCTCGGCCGCGGATCGCCGCGCCGCCCAGCACCGGATGGCGCGCCACGGGTCGTCGGGCAGAGTCTCGGTTTGCAGCAACGCCGGGACCGCATCGATGTCGTCGGGACGGGACAGGGTGATCGCGCACCACCCGTCCACGGCGGCCAGCAGCCGCGACGCCCCGCCCGCGGACACACGACCGCCGCGGGTCAGGCCCAGAAGTGCGGCACGACCAGTCAACATCGTCGGCACGTGCACGGTGACGCAGGTGGCGGCCAGCAGCCGGTCGGCAATCCGCTGGGCCCGGCTCAGGATGGCAGCGCGGCTGAAGTCGGGCGGACCGTCGGGCCGGCCGGTCAACCAGGCCAGCCCGCCAGCACCCCATTGCGATTCGACCGGGCTCACCGCGGCCCGACTTCGTCAACCAGGCCCCAGCGCAGCGCCGTTGGCGCGTCAATGGTTCGTCCCGACAGCACCAGGTACGCGGTGCGCCACCTGCCGATGCGGCGCGTGATGCTGACCGTACCGCCCGCCCCGGGCAGCAGGCCGATGCCGAGCTCCGGCAGCCCCAGCACGGCATCCGGATGGGCGAGCACCCGGCCGCAGTACGCCGCCATCTCCAAGCCGCTGCCGAGCACCCGACCGTGAACCTCGGCGCGGCACCGCGGCCCAAGCCGACGGGTCAGCTCGTCGATCGACAATGCCGGGCTGTAGCGGGACCGCGCCAGGTGTGCCGACGGGGGGTCGGTGAAGGTCCCGAACTCGGCCAGGTCACCCCCACTGCAGAACGACGGGCCGTTTCCGGTCAACACCACCTCGTCGATCGACGGATCCAACCGGGCGACCGTGAGGGCCTCCAACAGGGCGGCGCGCATCTCGGTGCTGAACGCGTTGTGGCGCTGCGGCCGGTTGAATCGGATGCGCAAGGTGTCGCCGTCGCGGTCGGATTGCACCGGTGACACGCTGCCCGGCATCGTTGCGGCGCCGCGTTCGGCCAACCAACGGGCAAACTCGGGTCCGGCCTGCAACGTCGAATACGCCAGCGATTCGGTGATCACCCCGGTCAGGGCGGGCGCGTTCGGATCGACCGAGCGCAGCACGTCGTCGCACAGTGCCGCCGCCTGCGGCCAGCGCTGGAGCCGTCCGCAGAGGTCGGCGAGCGTGGCGGCGAGCGATTCGACCGTGATCACCCGGCGATCGTCGGTGTGGCGGTCGGTGAGGGTGAACGTGGCCCGATCCAGCCAGTACCGGGCCCGCGGTGTCGACAGATCCGAACCCGACGCGATGATCACGCCGGGCACATCGGTCACGCAATCCGGCGGGTCGGTCAGGTTGACGACGCTAGCCGGAAACGTCATTTCCGCACGTCAACATGGGATCATGGTTCGAACGCGGGCGCGATATGGTAGCGCCATACTCGAGGATGATAACGTCATTCTCACCACCCAGGACCACAAACAGAGGACGTGGTATGCCGGTGCTAGTTACGCGGCGCGGCCCCCGGCGGGGTATAGGCTGCGTCGGTATCTCTGCAGCGCTCGAGGTGGTGGTCACGATGGTTGGATCCGGCATCGGATATCGAGGGCCCGATGGCTGAGAACAAGACTAACGGGACCGCCCGGCTGAACCGAACGGACACGAAGGGCGACGCCGCGGCGGACGCGCTGGCGATGGCCGAAGAAGCCGAGGCGGAAGCCGCAGAGGCGGACGCGCTGGCCGCCGCGGCCCGCGCCCGGGCGCGGGCCATCCGGCTGCGCAGGCAGGCCGCATCGGCGGAGGACCCCGCCGAAGGCGGCGCAACGGCCGCGGCAACCGCCACCGAGGTGGTGCCCGCGCCGGCCGAGAAGGACGCCGGGGACGACGCGCAAGGCACGCACGACGGCCACGCGGAAGGCGCGGACGGCGGCGCGGCGGACGGCGCGGACGGCGCGGACGTCGCCGAAGGGGAAGTCACCGGCGCGGCGGTCACCGAAGCCAAGCGGTCATGGCGTCGCGTGCCCAGTCGCCGGGTGCTGGCCAGGGTCGCGCTCGGGGTCACGATCGGGCTGATCTGCGCGTTGCTGGCGGCGAGCGGATCCATGGTGTGGCAGCACCGCAGCGCTGCTGCCGAGCGCCACCGCTCGGCAGAGTTCGCGGCGGCGGCCAGGCAGGGTGTCGTCAGCTTGATGACGCTGGACTTCAACCACGCCAAAGCGGATGTGCAGCGCGTACTGGACAATTCGACCGGCGAGTTCAGGGACGACTTTCAAAGCCGCGCAGATGACTTCACCAAGGTGGTGCAAGACTCCAAAGTCATCACCAAGGGCACCGTGAACGCCACAGCCGTCCAATCGATGCACGGCGACTCGGCGGTGGTACTCGTCGCCGCGGCATCGCAGGTGACGAATGCCACCGGCGCGCAAAACGAACCGCGAGCATGGCGGCTGAGCGTGACGGTGCAACGCGACGGTGGGCAGATCAAGATGTCGAAAGTGGTGTTCGTGCCGTGACCACCGAGCAGGAAGTGGACGAGGTCGAAGAGCCGACCGCCGAGGAGCCGGTTAGCCTCGCGGGCCGGGTGCTCCGTTGGTGCGCGGCCAGAGGGCTGCCGTTGCTTCTAGCGGTGCTGCTCGTCGGCGCCGCGGCGTTGAGTGCCGGACTGTACTTCTCCCAATATCGAACCGACCAACAAACCGGCTCGGCGGCCGAGCACTCCGCGATCGCGGCCGCGTCCGACGGGACAGTGGCGCTGCTGTCGTACTCCCCGGACAGCCTCGACCGCGACTTCTCGGCCGCCAAGGCGCATCTGACCGGTGACTTCCTGTCCTACTACAACCAGTTCACCCAGCAGATCGTGGAACCCGCCGCCAAACAGAAGGGCGTGAAGACATCTGCCGCGGTGGTTCAGTCCGCTGTGTCGGAGCTGCATCCCGACCGGGCCGTGGTGCTGCTGTTCATCAACCAGACCACCACGAGCACCGAAAAGCCGGACCCGTCACTGTCGGCCAGTAGCGTGCTGGTGACGCTGACGAAAGTCAACGGCGCCTGGCTCATTTCGAAGTTCGACCCGGTGTAGGCCGGTAGCACAGCATGACTATTTCGCTATTACTCGAGATGGCGGTGTCGGGCAATCCGGACCGGTTGGCGCTGGTGTCCGACGACGTGCGGCTGACCGTCGGGGAGCTGAACGCGCTGGCCGACGGGTGTGCCGGCGCTCTGGTCGGATCGGGTCCGCGCACGGTGGCCTACGTCGGCACCGGCGGCGTGATGTTGCCGCTGCTGATCTTCGCGTCGGCGCGTGCCGCGCTGCCGTTCAGCCCACTGAACTATCGGCTGAGCGGCGAGGCGCTGCGGGAACTGATCGATCGGCTGGACGAGCCACTGGTGGTGTGCGACAGCGAGTATCGCGACGTCGCTGAGGACGCCGCGACGAAGATCATCGAATCACAGGACTTGCTGTCGGCCGCGCGCACCAGCAACCCCGTCTCGTTATTCCCCGATCCCGACGACGTTGCGGTGCTGCTGTTCACCTCCGGTACCACGTCGCGACCCAAGGCCGTCGAACTCTCACACAACAACCTCACCGGTTATGTCACCGGGACCGTCGAATTCGACTCCGCAGCCCCCGACGACGCCGTCTTGATCTGTGTGCCGCCGTACCACATCGCCGGTGTGAGCGCGGCGCTGTCCAACCTCTACGCCGGCCGCAAGATGGTGTATCAGCGCAACTTCGAGCCGAAGGACTGGATCCGGCTGGTGAACGCGGAGTCGGTCACCAATGCGACCGTGGTGCCCACGATGCTCAACCGAATCGTCACGGAGCTCGAACGCAATCCGGTGCCGGTGCCCACACTGCGCAGCCTGGCCTACGGCGGATCGAAGGTAGCGCCGCCGCTGCTGCGCAAGGCACTCGAGTTGCTGCCCGACGTCGGCTTCGTCAATGCCTACGGGTTGACCGAAACCAGTTCGACGATCGCGGTGCTCACAGCGCAGGATCACCGGGCCGCGCAAACCGCGACCGACGAAATGGTCAGAAAGCGGCTGGCTTCGGTGGGGCAACCGGTACCCGGCATCGAGGTGGAGATCCGCGGCGACGACGGCGAGGTCCTCGACCGCGGACAGGTCGGCGAACTGTTCGTCCGCGGTCCCCAGGTGTCCGGGAGATACGCCGAGATCGGTTCCGTCCTCGACGAAAACGGCTGGTTCCCCACCCGGGACAGCGCCATGCTGGACCAGGACGGCTATCTGTTCATCACCGGGCGAGCCGACGACACCATCATCAGGGGCGGCGAAAACGTCGCACCTGCCGAAGTCGAGGACGTCCTCGTCGAACATCCCGCGGTGCGCGAGGTCGCGGTCGTCGGGATCGAGGATCCCGAGTGGGGACAGATCATCGCCGCGGTCGTGGTGCCGGAGTACGGCACGACCCCAGACCCCGAGGAACTGCGCGACCATGTCCGCAAGGCGCTGAGAGGTTCCCGCACCCCCGACCGGGTGGTGTTTCGCCAACAGCTGCCGGTGACGCCGACGGGGAAGGTGCTCCGGCGTGAACTGGTCAACGACCTTACCGGTGAGCGAGCCGGACGATAGTACGAGGATGAAGGGACAAAGATGATCAAGACGGGCACGCGCCTGCGCAGCCAGGTCTGTGACACGCAGGTCATCGTGGTGAGGGCCAGCGAGCGGCTCGACGACCTGCGCGCCGGCGGCGTTCCAATGCTGCCACTCGACGCCGAGATCGCAGGCGGCGCAACGCTGAATCCAGAGTTCTCCGGGGGCACCCTGATGGGGAAACGCTACGTGGACGAATCCGGCGCCGAGGTTCTGGTCACCAAGGCCGGCGCCGGCGCGCTGAGCGTGGGCGAGGAGCCCCTGACGCTGAAGGAAGCAAAACCGCTGCCCGCCAGCGATTAGGGTCGATGACCGACACCCGAACCGGCACGCTCATCATCGCGTCGGATTACCGAGTTCCCGATCCAGGGCGGGTATGGCCCCTGCTGCAGCGCCGGAGGGCGGAGCTGGCCGGTATCGGGGCGCATCACGTCCTGGTGTACACGTCGACCTGGGACCACGGGCGGATGCTGGTGACCATGGGCATTCGCAATCCGGAACCGGTGGTGGATCTGCTGCGGTCCCGGGTGTGGTTCGACTGGTTCGACGCGGTCGGAGTGACCGACATCCCCGGCGTGTTCGCCGGTGAAATGCTGGAAAAACTGGATGTCACAACATCGTCGGCTGGCACCCCGCCGGGCATCGTGGTCGCCGCGATGACGTCGGTGAGCGACGTAGCGACCGTCATCGAGCGGGTGCACCGGGCGATCGACCGATTCCAGGCCGCAGGTATCCGAAAAGTCTGGCTCTACCGGGCTTTCGACGACCCATGCGAGATGTTGATCCTGCAGGAGATCGACAGCGAGGAGAACGCTCGGCGCTGGATCGACAATCCCGATGACGCCGCCGAATGGATGATCGGCGCGGGCGTCGGCCCCTATCCGCCGCTGTTCGTCGGCAAGTTCGTGAACATGATGCGCATCGAAGAGAACCTGTAGAACGGAACCCCTCGATGTATGTCTGTCTGTGCAAAGGCGTTACCAGCCAAACCGTGGCGGAGGCCGTCGCCGCGGGCGCATCCACCACCAAGAAGGTCGCCAACGCGTGCGGCGCCGGTTCTGACTGCGGTCGTTGCCGGCGTACCGTTCAAGCAATCATCAAAGCCACGGAAGCGGAGGCTGCCGGCCTCGCACCGCACACGTCGGCCAAACGCGTGAGGAGGTTGTTCCGATGACGATTCACGGCTACGCGGTCGACACCGGCCTGCTGATCCTGCGACTGTGCCTGGGGGTGACACTGTCCGCGCACGGGTTCAACAAGTTCTTCGCCGGCGGGCGCATACCGGGCACGGCACGCTGGTTCGACAGCATCGGCATGAAACCCGGGCGATTGCACGCCAGGATCGCGGCGACCTGTGAGATCTCGGCCGGACTCGGGTTGGCGGTCGGCCTGCTCACCCCCATCCCCGCCGCCGGGTTCGTCGCGCTGATGCTGGTGGCGGCGTGGACTGTGCACCGCCCCAACGGGTTTTTCATCGTCAAGGAAGGCTGGGAGTACAACATGGTGCTCGCCGTCGGGGCCGTCGCGGTCGCCACCATCGGCGCGGGCCGGTTCAGCCTCGACTGGGTGTTGTTCCGGCACAACTGGTGTGACGGCTGGGCCGGGCTGGTGCTGTCGGTGGCGCTCGGCCTCGTCGGTGGCATCGGTCAACTGCTCATCTTCTACCGCCCGCCCGTGTCGACCGGTTAAGCAAAGGAGAATTCATGCAGGGGGAACCCGACGTCCTTCGGCTGCTCAACGAGCAGCTGACCAGTGAGCTCACCGCCATCAACCAGTACTTCCTGCATTCGAAGATGCAGCAGTTCTGGGGCCTCACCGAGGTCGCGGCGCACACGCGCGCCGAATCCTTCGAAGAGATGAAACACGCCGAAGCGCTCACCGACCGCATTCTCATCCTCGGCGGCCTACCCAATTACCAGCGGTTGTTCTCGCTGCGGGTCGGGCAGACCCTGCGCGAGCAGTTCGAAAGCGACCTGGCCATCGAAGCCGAGGTCCTCGACAGGCTGAAGCCGGGAATCGTGATGTGCCGGGACAAGCAGGACACGACCAGCGCGGTGCTGCTGGAGGGGATCGTCGCAGACGAGGAATCCCACATCGACTACCTGGAAACCCAACTGGAACTGATGGACAAGCTGGGCGAGGCGTTGTATCTCGCGCAGTGCGTAGCACGCCCGCCGACCTAACAGACGATCGCCAGCAGCCGCTCCAGGGTCGCCAACTGGTCGGCGTGATCGCCCTCGAGCTTGGCCAGCAACGTGGTGATGCCGGCCTCCCGATAGCGGCGCACCCGATCGGCGATGCCGTCGGGGGTGCCCACCAGGTTCGTCCGGCGCCCCAGCTCGATCGGCACTGCCGCGCGCGCTTCGTCGCGCTTTCCCGCATGCCACAGCTGCGCCACCGTGCTCACCTGGGCACCGTAGCCGAGGCGCGTGAACGCGTCGTTGTAGAAATTGCGCCCGGAAGCTCCCATCGCGCCGATCGTGAACGCGTAGCCGTCGGCATGCCGGCGTGCCGCGGCATCCGCCGACGCCGCGTCATCGTGGATCTCGACGGCGACCGGCGCGACAAGGTCCAGGTCGGCCAGCGTGCGACCGGCCCGGGCCGCCCCCTCACGCAGCGGACCCAAGAACACCTCCGCGGCCTCCGGGATGAACGCGTTGCCCAGCCAGCCGTCGGCCAGCTCACCCGTCAGCCGCAGGTTGTTCGGGCCCAGCGCCGCCACATACACCGGTACATCCGCCGGCCGCACCAACGGCCGCAGCGCCGCGCCGCTGCTGTCCGGCAGCGGCAGCGGGTAGATCTCGCCGGCGTGCTCGACGCGCTCGCCGCGGCTGACGATCCGGATGATCTCGATGGTTTCGCGGGTCATCTGCACCGGCTTGCAGAACCGCACGCCATGCCAGCCCTCCATGACCCGCGGGCCCGACGTGCCGACACCCAGCAGGAACCGGCCACCGGAGAGGTCCTGCAGGCTCAGCGCCGACGTGGCGAGCAGCGCCGGGCTGCGGGAACCGAGCTGCACCACAAACGTGCCCAACCCGATCGAGGAGGTCCTCGCCGCCAGGTACGCCAGCCCGGTGAGCGCGTCGTAGCCCCACACCTCCGGAACCCACAACGACGCCACGCCGATCCGCTCGGCGGCGATCGCAAAATCGGCCGCGCCTGCGGCGTGGGGATCGATCAGGGCGCCAACTCTCATCGCCGGGCCTCTCGCTTTCGGACTGCTTACCCGTGGGCGGGTGCCGGTAGGTTTGTCGGCAGCGACCGAGAAAGGTACCGGCGGTGCGTTATCGCGATCAGCCCACGATAGAAGTGACACAGCGGGTGCGCTGCGAGGTCCCCACCGCCTGGGAGCTGGTCACCGACATCGGCCTGCCGGCGCGCTGTTCGTCGGAGTTGCAGGCGGTGGAATGGCTGCACGGCGCCGACCATGTGGAGGTCGGCGCCCGGTTTCGGGGTCGCAGTCGCCACGATGCCCTCGGCGACTGGGAGACCGTCTGCGAGGTCGTCGAGGTCGAAGACCAACGACGGTGGGTGTGGAACGTCCTCGGTCCGCAAGGCGTCAGCGCGACCTGGGCGTTCGAGGTGGAACCGGCCAGTGACGGCGTGCTGATCCGGCAGTGGGCTCGGATGGGCCCGGCGCCGTCGGGGCTGAGCGCGGCGATCGCCGCCACACCGGACAAGGAGGGCCGGATCGTCGCCCGCCGGCTGACGGAGTGGCAACGAAACATGCAAGCCAACCTGCAATGGGTGCGCGCACACACCGAAAACTGATCGACGACTCAGTGGTGTCAGGTCGGTGGCCGCCGGCCCCACCGATGGATAAGCATTCTCGCCTTGAATCGAAAGCTCAAAGACGCTAGCGTTTCGGCGGCGTCGATCTACTTTCCACAGTTGGAGTCATCACCATGGCCGCACCCTTGCCCGACGACGGTGAAGCACCAGTAATCGTCAGCCTCGCCGATGCGGCGATGCACATGTACACCGCCGCGATCGAGGCATTGCCCGACTCCGACGACTCGGAATTCCCGCAGCGGGCGGGCGTGATCCTGGCCGGGCTGCGCAAATTGCAGACGGCGCTGACGGAGGCCGCCGGCCGCGGCCGGGCCACGCCGTCGGTCATCGTCGCGTTGAGCGGGGTGCGCAGCTGCTACGACGACCTGATGGAAAGGGCTGCGGCAGCACCAGGCGCCACGCTGGGCCAGCAGCTGTACGTGGCGCGCCGGCGCGCCAAGCTGTCGGCGGCCGAAACCGCGAACGGCGCGGGCCTGGACGCCGCCCTCCTCGACGCGGTCGAGGCCGGCGAAACCCCGACCGAGGACGAGGCCGCCAGGATCAAGTCCCTGGTCGCCGCTCTGGGCGGCTGAACGCGGTTTCCGCAAGCGTATTGGTGGGCAGGCGCCGCGGCGTTCGAAGGCTTGCAAAGCGGCCCGCAGCTGCGGCCACGCGGCCACCCTGCTGCGACCGCGCCGCACACCGGCGCCGAAGGCAAGGCTTACGGCGGCGGCGGGCCCGCCGCGTTGCCCCGCCTGATGTCGGCCAGGCACTGTATCCGGGTCTGGTGGGTCTGTTCGACGCACACCCGAAGCGGCGTCTCGGTTGCGGACGGATACACCTGGTCGGTGGGATCGGCGGTGACGGTCGGGCTGGCGACCTCGCCGGGATACAGCGACCAGATCGTGCTGTCGGTGCTCGACAGGTGTGAGCAGTAGGCCTGTGCACCGGTCTCGGTCACGCCGGCTGCGCCCAAGGTGGCGCACTGGGCGCCGATCGCCACCACGGGCACGACCGGTGTCTGGGCTGCTTGGGCTGGCGGTGTGGCCGACGGTTTGGGCGCGGCCGCCCGCGATGTGGTGTGGTCGTGCCGGAAGATCAGCACGGCTACGGCCGCCACCGCGATCAGAATCAGTCCGAGCAGGACCGGCGTCACCAACGCAGGGCGTGCCCGCGACGACGGCTTCTGATGTCTCGGCCGGGATGCGACCGGGGCCGCCATCGCCGGCTCGGTCGCACCGAGTTCACTTGCCGCCCTGCCGATTCGGTGGTCCAGCGCATGGGCGAAGTCCAGGCAGCGGTCGAAGCGTTCCCCGGGCGCCTTGGCCAGCGCTTTGGAGAACACCGGGCCCAGATCGGACAACTCGGGACGGCGGGAACCGATCGCCGGCGGCGCCGCGCTGAGGTGCTGGCTGATCACCACGGCCGGGTTGGAGTGCTGGAACAACGGCGTGCCGGTCAGCAGATGAAATGCGGTGGCCGCCAGTGCATATTGGTCGGCCCGGCCGTCGATGTCCGCGCCCATCAGCTGTTCGGGCGCGGCGTAGGCGACCGTGCCGACGGTCATGTTGGTGGCGGTGAGCCCGCTGGCGTCGTCAACCCACCGAGCGATACCGAAATCGGCCAGCAACACCCGCTCGTCGCCCGAATCCGGGTGTGCCAGCAGGATGTTGGCCGGTTTGACGTCGCGGTGCAGAAGCAGGCGCTGATGAGCGTAGTCGAGCGCGTCGGCGACCGCGGTGACGATGCGGACCACCTCGTCGGGCGGCATCCCGTTCGGGTAGCGCTCCTGGAGCAGGCCCGCGGCGTCGGTGCCTTCGACGTAGTCCATCGAGATCCACAGCTGGCCGTCGAACTCGCCACGGTCGTGGACGGTGACGATGTGGGGATGCCACAACGCAGCCGCGACGTCGGCTTCGCGGTTGAACCGTTGGCGATACTCGGTGTCGTCGGTCACCTCGGCCGGGAGCACCTTGAGGGCGTCGCGGCGCGGCAGCCTCGGATGCTGCACCAGGTAAACCTCGCCCATCCCCCCGGAGCCCAGGCGTCGCACGATGGTGTAACCAGCGAAAACCTGGCCATCGGCTAACGACATGCGCGCATCCTACAGTCGCCGGCACGCCCGGGGTGGGGCGCCAGTGCCGGGCTGCTACCGCACGAGGAACGAGGGTGACTGCGGTGTACTCACTTTCGGCCCTACTGCAGGTGCGCGAGCCGGTCGGCCAACCGACGGAGGAACGCGACGACCTCGGCCGGGCCGTCAAGGGTGAAGGTCGCGGCGGTCGGGCGGCCGCCGTCCTCGCCGTGCCGGACCACGATCCCGACGCCCTCGGAGGCGATCGCGTCGAAGGCGTCCTCGTCGGTGAGGTCATCGCCGATGTAGATCGGCGACAGTTCTGCCGACTCATCGACGCGATCGCGGATCCAGTGCAGCGCGGTGCCCTTGTCCCAGTCGATGTCCGGCCGCAGCTCAACAACCTTGCGTCCGTTGGTGATCCGCAGGCCATGCCGTTGGCCGAGCCGATGCGCGGCAGCGATCACGTCCGCGACGGACCCGGGCGCGACGTTGCGGTAGTGCACGGCGACCGCGAACCGCTTGTGCTCCACCCGCAGACCCGGGATCGGCTCAAGGTCGCGGTGCAGCTCGGCCGCCGCCGCCGCGAGGACGGGCACCGCGGATTCCGCCGCGTCGTACTGGTGGTGGCTGCCGTCGGGCCCGGTGAGTTCAAAACCGTGGCTGCCGGCGTACCAGATGTCCGCCAGGCCCACGCGGCTGCGGATGTCCGCCAGATCACGGCCGCTCAGTATCGCGACCGGACAGTGCGCCGCCAGGTGTCGCAGTGCCGGCGCGGCGCCGTCGACAAGCGTCGCGGTGTCGGGGTCGGGCACGATCTCGGACAGCGTGCCGTCGTAGTCCAGGCAGACGAACGGCCGGCGGGCCTGCTGGGATGACTGGAGCGCATCGGGTAGCTCAGACATGCGTTTGTCGCCGGTGCGGACCGCGATCTCGGCGAGGCCGGCGACCGCGACGTCGGCTCCGCTGTCCAGCAGCTCGCCGGCGTGGCCGGTTCGGTCGACGCCGATGACCACCGCGAAGCCGCCTTGGCGGGCCTGCTCGACCCCGGCGGTGCCGTCCGCAACGACAACCGACCGTCCGGGATCGGCCGGCAGCCGATGACAGGCCGCGCGGGCGGCGCGCGCACCATCACGGCTCGACGAGCAGACGGCGGTGGCGATTCCGGCTTGGGTCAACCGCCGGGCCAGTGTTTCGGCGTCGGCACCGGCTCCCCCGCCGTCGAGGTCGAACACCACGGCATCGTGGTAGCGCGGGTCGATGGTGACCGGCCGTTGCATGGTCGATGCTCCTCACTAAGGCAGTGGCGCCGACCACCGCAGCCGCGTCCCACCGGCGGGGACGGCCTCGACGGTGCACGAGCCGCCGACTTGCTCGGCGCGCTCGCGCAGGTTGTCCAGGCCGCCGGCGGTGACGTGGTCGGGGATGCCCTTGCCGTTGTCGGTCACCTCGATGCCCAGCTCGTCTTCGACCTTCACGCTGACTGTGAGCATGGTCGCGGCGGCGTGACGGACCGCGTTGCTCACGGCCTCGCGCACCACGGCTTCGGCGTGGTCGGCCAGCGCGGCGTCGACCACCGACAGGGGCCCGACGAACTGCACCGTGGTGCGCAGCCGGGAACCGGCGAACTGCGCGACGGCCTCGTCGAGGCGCTGGCGCAGCCGAGTCATCCCCGAGGACGCACCGTGCAGGTCGAAGATCGCCGTGCGGATCTCCCCGATGACCGCCTGCAAGTCATCGACGGCCTCGGTGAGCCGCTGCTGAATCTCCGGTGAGCGGGCTCGCGGGATCGTGCCCTGCAGCCCCAGGCCGACACCGAAGAGCCGCTGGATCACGTGATCGTGCAAACCGCGGGCAATGCGGTCGCGGTCGGTCAGCACATCCAGTTCGCGCATCCGTCGCTGGGCCGTCGCCAGCTGCCAGGCCAGCGCGGCCTGATCGGCGAAACCGGCCATCATGTCGAGTTGTTCGTCGCCGAACGGGTGCTCGCCCTTCTCCCGGAGCGCCACCACCACACCGGCCACCGTGTCGGTGGCGCGAAGCGGCAGCACGAGCGCCGGGCCGGGATTGCGCAGCCCCGCCATATCCTGGTCCATGCTGTCCAGCTTGAGCGGGACCCGTTCCCGATACGCCCGGCCGATCGGTGTCTGCGCGACGGGGATCGACTGGGTGGTGGCGGACCATTCGGTCACGCCGGCCGTTTCGACGATCAGCAGTTCGGAGACTTCCGACACCGGCGTCTCGTCGTCGAACGGCACCGCGACAAGCACCACATCCGCACCGGTCAGCTTCAGCGTCTCGGCGGCGACCAGCTGGAAAACCGTCGTCGGCTCCGCGCCGGCCAGCAGCCGGGTGGCGATGTCGCGGGTCGCCTCGATCCACGACTGGCGGGTTCGGGACTGTTCGTAGAGCCGGGCGTTGTCGATCGCGGTACCCGCCGCGGCGGCCAGCGCCCTGAGCAGCACCTCGTCGTCTTCGCCGAACGGTTGGCCGGTGGTCTTCTCGGCCAGGTAGAGGTTGCCATACACCTCGTCGCGAATCCGGACCGGCACACCCAGGAACGACCGCATCGGCGGGTGATGCAGGGGGAACCCGACCGAGGCGTCGTGCTCGACGATGTTGTCGAGCCGGATCGGGTGCGGATCGTCGATGAGCACCCCGAGCACGCCACGGCCCTCCGGCAGCCGCCCGATCCGTCGGCGGGTCTCCTCGTCGACGCCCTCATAGACGAATTCGACCAACTCGCGGTCGTTGCCGCGCACCCCGAGCGCGCCGTACCGCGCCTCGACGAGCTCGATGGCCGCGTGCACGATGGTGCGCAAAGTGACGTCGAGATCCAGGCCGGACGTCACCACCAGCATCGCCTCGACAAGGCCCTCCAGCCGGTCGCGGCCCTGGACAATTTGCTCGATGCGGTCCTGAACTTCGGTCAACAGTTCGCGCAGACGCAGCTGAGACAGGGTATCGCGGAGCGGACTCGGTGTGGCTTTCGCACTCTTCGCGCCCGCATGTGTCACCTGCCTATGGTGGCATCGCGGTCGAGAACCGGTCCAGTGGTTGCTGCGCTACGAATAGCTTGAGCCGTCCTCGGGCCGGTCCAACTTGGACACGAACACCGCCGCCTGGGTACGCCGCTCCATGCCGAGCTTGGCCAGCAGCCGCGACACGTAGTTCTTCACCGTCTTCTCGGCCAGGAACATGCGCGCGGCGATCTGCTTGTTGGTCAGCCCTTCGCCGAGCAGCCCAAGCAGCGCACGTTCCTGCTCCGTCAGCCCGGACAGCGGGTCGGAATTCTCGGTGGCACCGCGCAGTTTCGCCATCAACGCCGCCGCGGCCCGATTGTCGAGCAGCGACTTGCCCGCGCCCACATCCTTGATCGCCCGGGCCAACTCCATGCCCTTGATGTCCTTGACCACGTAGCCGCTGGCGCCGGCCAGGATCGCGTCGAGCATGGCCTCATCGGAAGTGAACGAGGTGAGCATCAAGCACCGCAGCTCGGGCAGCCGGGACAGCAGGTCTCGACACAGCTCGATGCCGTTGCCGTCGGGAAGCCGAACATCGAGCACCGCGACGTCGGGGCTCAGGGCCGGGATCTTCGCCATGGCCTCCGCCACGGACGCCGCCTCGCCGATAACCTCCAGGTCCGGATCAGCGCAGAGGAGGTCAATCAGGCCGCGGCGAACCACTTCGTGGTCATCGACCAAGAAGACTTTCACCATCGTCAGCCCTCCGAGGCAGCCGTTCGGGTTGCGGTCAACGGACAAACGTCGTGCTCATCATGCCCAGAGCGGACAACCGACGGGCGCTGGTTCGCTTTTCGACTTCTTGACCGTAGTCGCGGCGTGTCACCGGGTCAGGGGACTTTAGTCCCTCGTTAAGGGTCCTTGGTCCACTTCAGGACGTCGGCGACCGGGCGGCGCGGCGTGGGCGGCGGAACGTCCTCGACCGCCGGGACTCTGCCGACCCGGATCAGCAGCTGGGGCAGCTCGCGCCGGCCGATCAGCCCGCGGATGATGTCACGGCTCGCGGCCACCTCCGTCATGTGCGTCAGCGTGCACGTCGCCAACCGGGCCATCGTGCACTCGAGCAACACCATCGAAAGCGCCTCACCGCAGCGCAGAACCCGCTCGCGGCTGTCGTCGCGGGTAGACAACACGACGATCGCCGACCGGTCGACACCGTACTCGCAACGGCGCCTGGTGTGGCCGGCGGTCGGAAACGCGCGGGCCACGTCGGTGTGGTCGGCCTCGGCGTCCGAGGGCAGCGACGCCGGCGGTACACCTCGATCAAGCATGACGGCCAAGTCCACCAACGCAATTCCTCCTGGTATGACGGGTCGTAGCGGCGCAGCTCCTCGGTCAGCCGGGATGCCTGGGCGAGCTGCGGCCGCGCAGAATCGGGCACGACGTCGAGCATGACGTCGCCCTCGTCCAAGCCGCCGCGGAGCAGTTGCTCGAACGCATCGGAGTGCGCCGGGGCCGCGAACGGCAGCCGGTCGCTGCGGCGGCGCAGGATCGCGTCGGCGCGCCGGCGGTCCGCGTCGGTGACGAATTCCATCCGGCTGAAGTCAAGTGTGGCAAGGTGAGCGGGGTCGTCCGGGTTCGGGAACCGCGCGGTGACGGTGTCCCAGCCGGAGGCTGCCATCGCCACCCGCAGGTGATCCAGTACCGCGCCGCAGCTGAGGATGATCTCCCGGCCGGAGGTGTCTGAGGCGTGGCCGATGCGGTCCTGATCGGCGTACAGCTGAAGCGTCGGACCTTCGGCCACCCAGCGCCACGGCAGGCTGTTGTGCAACGAGGGGCCCGGCAGGCCAGCGCCACCGCGTTGCGGATCAGCGCGGAATCCAGGGACTTTGGCGTCATTTCAAGGATTATCCGGCGGCGCTTTCTTCGTGGGCCGTGAGCAGCAGGTGATCGATGTGGTTGCGGTCGGCCACGGACAGCAGGTCCGATGCCGCGGCGGCCGCGACGAATCGGGCGGCGATGGTGCGCACCTTCACGTTGGTCTGCTTGGAGCGCCAGGTGAGCACGTCGAACGCGCGCTTGGCGGACACGCCGTGGGTCAGCATCATGATGCCGATGGCCTGGTTGATGACGGCCCGGCTCTCGTCAAGGGTGGCCACCACCTGGTCCACCGAGTGCTGCAGGTCGGCGTCGAACTCGTCGGTGACGTCGACATAAAAGCCGGAGGTGCCGGTCACCTCCCCGCCGGGGCCGTACATCCGGTCAGCGACCACCACCACGACGTGCACCTCGCCGTGGGTGTCGATGATGCGGTGCCGGCTGCTGAACGGCGCACCGTGTCGCCGCACCTGCTCGATCAACTCTGCGACGGTCGGCTTGTCGTCCGGATGCTTGTGGGACAGCACCAGCTCGGTGGTGGGCTCCACCGTGCCGGGTTGGTAGCCGTGCATGCGGGCCACTTCATCGGACCACTCCCAGCGGTTCTCCCGCGCCAGGAAGCTGAAGCTGCCGACGCACGGCCACTCCTTTGTCCGGCGGCCGTCCTGCGCCTGCTGGGTCACGCCGCGATTTTGACACAGCCGCACTGGCGTTGAGCCGGAATCATCCGGCGTGCAGCGCGTTGGCCAGATCGGCGATGTGCGAGGTGGCGATGTCGTAGCCGGGGAAGTACACGCCGACCCGCTGCGCGACGTCGCCGAACCGGTTCATGATTTCGCGCGCGCACTGCTCCGGGGTGCCGCGGACCGCCAGCACGGTAACCATCGAGTCGTCGATAAGGTCGGTCATGGCCTGCACGGCCATCCGCTTGGACAGCGCGTTGAGTTCGGGCTGAAGGTCCGCCCGCCCCTCGACATCGAGCACCGGCGCGTACGCCGGCGTCGACCCGTAGAACGCCAGCAGCCGGCGCACGCCGGTGGTGGCGGCGGCCAGCTCGCCGTCGGTGCGCCCCATCGCGGCGATCACCTGCGGGAAGATGTCGAACTCGGCGCGACCGCGACCGGACCGCTGCAGCCCGGCGTCGACCGCCGGCAGCGTGCGTTCGCGGAAGTGCCGGGCCGAGTGGAACGGCATCACCAGCAGGCCGTCGGCCACCTCGGCCGCCGTGCGGGTCATCACCGGCCCGAGCGCGCCCAGGTAGATCGGCGGCATGCCGAACGGGTTCGGCCCCGGGTTGAACGCCGGCGGCATCAGCGTGTGCTTGGTGAACTCGCCGCGGAACTCGAGGCGCCGCTGGTGCTGCCAGGCGTCGAAGATCGCGCGCACGGCCAGCACAGTTTCGCGCATGCGCGCCGCCGGGCGGCTCCAGGCGCTGCCGTAGCGGCTCTCGACGTGCGGCCGGATCTGCGACCCCAGGCCGAGCCGGAACCTGCCTCCGGACAGCAATTGCACGTCATATGCGGCGTGGGCGAGATGCAGCGGACTGCGGGGCAGCGCAATCGCCACGTTGGTCATCAGCTCGACGTCGGTCACCGCCGCGGCGGCCGCCAGCGGCAGAAAGACGTCGTGCTGGCCCTCGAACGTGAACAGCCCGTCGATGCCGGTCGCGGCGAGTTCGCGGGCACGCTCGGCCGAGCGCTCAGGGGGGGCGTCGAGCAGGATGTGCAGAAACATCGCCGTCCTACAGCCGTTGGGGGCCAGCCGATGTCATGAGCGGACACTATCAGCGGGGCGGGCGCTGAACTCCGGGGGCAGCGGGAAAATTGAGGCTGTTGTTGCCCATGGCGTTAGCGTGAATCATGGGGTTCCTGTCGTACTCTGTGGCTCGTGCCCGTGTCCCGACGCGACGTGCTGAAGTTCGCGGCCGCCGTGCCGGGTTTGATGGGGATGGGAAGCGCGCTGGAAACCCTGATGGCACCGGCGGCGCCCGCCGCGCCGCCGGGTGTGCTGCTTGACTATGCGGCCGGAGTGATCAGTGCCAGCGCGCTGAAGGGGGCCGGCGCCGCCGGGGCCATCCGCTACGTCTCAGATCCCCGCCCCGGCGGCGAGTGGATGAAGGGCAAGCCGATCCAGCTGGCCGAGGCACGCGACCTCTATCAGAACGGGATGAAGATCGTGTCCTGCTACCAGTACGGAAAGCAGGAGACCGCGGACTGGCTCGGCGGCCAGGCCGCCGGCGTGCAGCACGCCAAGCGGGGCTGGCAGTTGCACGTCGCGGCCGGCGGGTCAGTGGGCGCCCCGATCTACGCCTCCATCGACGACGACCCGACCTTAGACCAATACAAACAACAGGTGGCGCCATACCTGCGGGGCTGGGAGCAGGTGCTGGGACACCAGCGTGTCGGCGTGTACGCCAACTCGAAGACGATCGACTGGGCGCTGCAGGACGGCCTGGGCTCGTATTTCTGGCAGCACAACTGGGGCTCGCCCCCGGGCTTCACCCATCCCGCCGCGCATCTGCACCAGGTCGAGATCGACAAGCGCAGCGTCGGCGGGGTGGGGGTGGACGTTAATTACATCCTCAAGCCCCAATTCGGGCAGTGGGACTGAGTACCCAGGGAACCCAGGTGAGGCGAAAACTTACCGTCAAGTAAGGTAGTCCAGCAAACTTCTCTCCGAGCGTTCAGTGAACGGTTGTGGACTCACGGACCGAGCAAGTGCTTGGCCGAGCGGCCTAAGGGTCCGGCGAATGATAAAAATTTTAACATAACGATTCGATAACAATCATGCTGTGATCTGCACTGTTGTAGCTACTCGACCGTAACCGTCGACATGCAGGACGTTTGTCCCGCAGCCCCGAAGCGGCTGTCCGGGCCGACGTTATCTCGCCGGCGGTTACCCGTCCGTAGAACTCGCCAGTAACCATGTCTGCCGGTCGATCGAGCGAAATCCTTATGGGAGCCTTATTGCAGTCGTCGCCGCCCCGCAGGGACGCCGGCGACACACCGTGCGGTCGAATGACACCGATTCGACGGGGAATCGCAACAACACCTCCGCAGGGCAGCCCAGGTCAGCACGCCGAGATACGACACGCCGAGATACGACACGCGAAACCAGACCAAGCACCGAGGAGACAGGACGTGACGATCTACGAATACGACAGGGTGCCGGCAGGCCGCGACGGTGATTGGACCCAGAATTCCCAGGTGCCGTCGCCCGGGCCGCACGCCCTGGTGGATCGTCTGACTGCCGGCGAGCCGTACGCGGTCGCCTTTGGTGGCCAGGGCAGCGCCTGGCTGGAAACCCTGGAAGAACTGGTGGCCGGCGCCGGCATCGAATCCGAGGTCGCGACGCTGGCCGGAGAGGCCGATCTGCTGCTGGCACCGGTGGCCCGCGACCTGGTCGTCGTCCGGCCGATCGGCTTCGAGCCGCTGCGCTGGATGCGTGCGCTGGCAGCCGAAGAGTCGGTGCCCAGCGCCAAGCAGCTGACCTCGGCGGCCACGTCGGTGCCCGGCGTCCTGCTGACCCAGATCACCGCCATCCGCGCACTGGGCCGCCAGGGCATGGACCTGGTTGGCACCCCGCCGGTCGCCGTCGCCGGGCATTCTCAGGGCGTGCTGGCCGTCGAAGCGCTGCGGGCCGCGGGCGCCAGGGACGTGGAGCTGCTGGCCATGGCGCAGCTGATCGGGGCCGCCGCCACGCTGGTGGCGCGCCGGCGCGGCATCGCGGCGCTCGGCGACCGGTCGCCGATGCTGTCGGTGACCAACGCCGACCCCGAGCGGATCGCCGCGCTGCTCGACGAGTTCGCCCAGGACGTGCGCACCGTGCTGCCGCCGGTGTTGTCGATCCGCAACGGCCGCCGCTCCGTCGTCATCACCGGCACCCCCGAGCAACTGGCCAGGTTCGAGCTGTACTGCCAGCAGATCGCCGACGCCGAGGCCGCCGACCGCAAGAACAAGGTGCGCGGCGGCGCGGTGTTCGCCCCGGTCTTCGACCCGGTGCAGGTCGAGGTAGGTTTCCACAGCCATCGGTTGTCCGCTGGGGTCGACATGGTTGGCGCGTGGGCCGACAAGGTCGGCCTCGACGTCGCGCTCGCGCGGGAGATGACCGAGGCCATCCTGGTGCGCCAGGTCGACTGGGTCGACGAGATCACCGGGCTGCACCGGGCCGGCGCCCGGTGGATCCTCGACCTGGGTCCGGGCGACATCCTGACCCGGCTCACCGCGCCGGTCATCCGCGGGCTGGGCGTGGGCATCGTCGCGGCCGCCACCCGCGGCGGGCAGCGCAACCTGTTCACCGTCGGAGCGGTCCCCGAGGTCGCCCGGCCGTGGTCAACCTACGCGCCCGAGGTCGTCCGGCTACCCGACGGCTCGGTGAAGCTGTCGACCAAGTTCACCCGGCTCACCGGCCGCTCACCGATCTTGCTCGCGGGCATGACGCCGACCACCGTCGACGCCAAGATCGTCGCCGCCGCGGCCAACGCCGGACACTGGGCCGAGCTGGCCGGGGGCGGTCAGGTCACCGAGGACATTTTCACCACGCGCATCCAGGAGCTGACGGGGCTGCTGGAGCCGGGCCGTGCCGTGCAGTTCAATTCGTTGTTCCTCGACCCCTACCTGTGGAAGCTGCAGGTCGGCGGCAAGCGGCTGGTGCAAAAGGCGCGCCAGTCCGGCGCCCCGATCGACGGTCTGGTGGTCAGCGCCGGCATCCCAGACCTCGAGGACGCCGTCGCGCTGATCGAAGAGCTCAACGGCGTCGGCATCAGTCATGTGGTGTTCAAGCCCGGCACCGTCGAGCAGATCCGTTCGGTGATCCGCATCGCCGCCGAGGTGCCGACCAAGCCGGTGATCGCACACATCGAGGGCGGCCGCGCCGGCGGGCACCACTCCTGGGAGGACATCGACGACCTGCTGCTGGCCACCTACTCCGAGCTGCGTTCGCGGTCCAACATCACCGTCTGCGTCGGCGGCGGCATCGGGACGCCCGAGCGGGCGGCCGAGTACCTGTCCGGGCGCTGGGCGCGGCGTTTCGGTTACCCGCTGATGCCGGTGGACGGCATCCTGGTCGGCACCGCGGCGATGGCTACCAAGGAATCGACCACGTCGCCGTCGGTGAAGCGGATGCTGGTGGCGACCAAAGGCACCGACCGGTGGATCAGCGCCGGAAAAGCCCAGGGTGGGATGGCGTCCAGCCGCAGCCAACTCGGCGCCGACATCCACGAAATCGACAACACGGCCTCTCGGTGCGGGCGGCTGCTCGACGAGGTGGCCGGCGACGCCGAGGCGGTGGCGGCGCGCCGCGACGAGCTGATCGCCGCGATGGCCAACACCGCCAAGCCCTATTTCGGCGACGTCGGCGAGATGACGTACCTGCGGTGGTTGCAGCGATACGTCGAGCTGACCATCGGCGACGACTCGAGCACCGCCGACACCGCGTCGTCGCACAGCCCGTGGCTGGCCGACACCTGGCGGGACCGGTTCGCCGAGATGCTCAAGCGGGCCGAGGCGCGGCTGCATCCTGCCGACTTCGGCCCGATCAAGACCCTGTTGCGGAATCCGCAGCTCTTGGAGCAGCCGGGTGACGCGATCGCCGCGCTGCTGGCTCGTTACCCGGACGCCGAGACCGTGCAGCTGCATCCGGCCGACGTGGCGTTCTTCGTGCAGCTGTGCAAGACACTGGGCAAGCCGGTGAATTTCGTGCCGGTGATCGACAAGGATGTCCGGCGGTGGTGGCGCAGCGACTCGCTGTGGCAGGCCCACGACGCGCGCTACGACGCCGACCAGGTCTGCATCATCCCCGGCACCGCCTCCGTCGCCGGCATCACCCGCGTCGACGAACCGGTGGGCGAGTTGCTGGACCGCTTCGAGCTTGCGGCGGTCTCGGAGGTGCTCGGGTCGGGTGCCGAGCCGGTGCCGGTCGTGTCGCGCCGGTTGGGCCGCAGCGACGTCACGGGCCCACTGGCCGTCGTGCTGGACGCGCCCGACGTGCTGTGGGCCGGGCGCACCGCGACCAACCCGGCGCACCGCATCGCCGATCCCGCGGAGTGGCAAGTCAATGAAAACCGGAGCGCCACAAGCGCGTCGACCGGGGCGCGGCTCGAAGTCGTCGACGACGACGCCGTCGTGCTGAGCGTGCCGCTGTCGGGCACCTGGATCGATATCCGGTTCACCCTGACCGATGTGATCCGCGACGGCGGCGCGCCGGTGGTGTCGGTGGACGACGCCGCCGCGGCGATGCGTTCGGTGCTGGCGATCGCCGGCGGCGTCGACGGTCCCGAGTCGTTGCCGACGGTGCACAACCGCACCGCCAAGGTCAGCGTCATCTGGAACCCCGAAGAGGTCGCCGACCACACCGGCGTCACCGCCACCCTCGGCGCGCCCCTGGCGCCGGGCCTGTCGGTGGTGCCCGACGCGCTCGTCGGACGCTGCTGGCCGGCCGTGTTCGCCGCGATCGGTGCGGCGGTCACCGGGGACGGATCTCCCGTCGTCGAGGGCCTGCTCAGCTTGGTGCACCTGGACCACGCGGCGCGAGTAGTGGGTCCGCTGCCTGCGGAGTGTGCCGAATTGCTGGTGAGCGCAACGGCCTCGGAAGCCGTCGACACCGAGGTCGGCCGCGTCGTGCCGGTCGCGGTGACGATCGCAGACGCCGACGGGCAGGTGCTCGCGACGCTAGCGGAACGCTTCGCGATCCGTGGGCGCACCGGCGCGGCGGAGCTGACCGACCCGCCGCGCGCCGGGGGAGCGGTGTCGGACAACGCCACCGACACGCCGCGCCGCCGCCGCCGTGACGTCACCATCACCGCGCCGATCGACATGCGGCCGTTCGCCATGGTCTCCGGCGACCACAACCCGATCCACACCGACCGGGCGGCGGCGCTGCTGGCCGGGCTGGAAGCCCCCATCGTGCACGGGATGTGGCTGTCGGCGGCCGCCCAGCACGTCGTCACGGCCACCGACGGGGAGGCCCGCCCGCCGGCCCGGCTGGTGGGCTGGACCGCGCGCTTCCTCGGCATGGTCGAGCCGGGCGCGGAGGTCGACATCCGGGTGGACCGCGTCGGGATCGACCACGGCGCCGAGGTTTTGGAGGTCGCGGCCCGCGTGGGCTCGGAGTTGGTGATGGCGGCTACCGCACGGCTGGGAGCCCCCAAGACCGTCTACGCGTTCCCCGGCCAGGGCATACAGCACAAGGGCATGGGCATGGAGGTGCGGGCCCGCTCCAAGGCCGCCCGCAAGGTGTGGGACTCCGCCGACAAGTTCACCCGCCAGACACTGGGCTTCTCGGTGTTGCATGTGGTGCGCGACAACCCGACCAGCCTGATCGCATCCGGCGTGCACTACCAGCATCCGGAGGGCGTGCTGTACCTCACCCAGTTCACCCAGGTCGCGATGGCAACCGTCGCCGCCGCCCAGGTCGCCGAGATGCGCGAACAGGGCGCGTTCGTCGAGGGCGCGATCGCCTGCGGCCACTCGGTGGGCGAGTACACCGCACTGGCCTGCGTCAGCGGGGTCTACGAACTGGAGGCGCTGCTGGAGGTGGTGTTCCACCGCGGCTCCAAGATGCACGACATCGTGCCGCGCGACGAGAGGGGCCGGTCCAACTACCGGCTGGCCGCGATCCGGCCGTCGCAGATCGACCTCGCCGATGCCGACGTCGGATCGTTCATCGACGAAATCTCGGCGCGCACCGGGGAATTCCTGCAGATCGTCAACTACAACCTGCGCGGGTCGCAGTACGCCGTCGCCGGCACGGTCCGTGGGTTGGAGGCGCTGGAGGCCGAGGTGGAACGCCGGCGCGAAATCACCGGCGGGCGCCGCTCATTCATCCTGGTGCCCGGCATCGACGTGCCGTTCCACTCCAGTGTGCTGCGGGTCGGAGTCGCTGACTTCCGCCGGTCGCTGGAGCGGGTGATGCCGCGCGACAAGGATCCCGAGCTGATCATCGGGCGCTACATCCCCAACCTGGTGCCGCGGCCGTTCTCCCTGGACCGCGACTTCATCCAGGAGATCCGGGATCTGGTGCCCGCCGAGCCGCTCGACGAGATCCTCGCCGACTACGACACCTGGCGTAACGAGAAGCCGCGCGAGCTGTGCCGCAAGGTCGTCATCGAGCTGCTGGCCTGGCAGTTCGCCAGCCCGGTGCGCTGGATCGAAACACAGGACCTGCTGTTCATCGAGGAGGCCGCCGGCGGGCTGGGTGTGGAGCGGTTCGTCGAGATCGGGGTGAAGTCGGCGCCGACCGTCGCGGGGCTGGCATCCAACACGCTCAACCTGACTGAATACGCCCACAGCACAGTGGAAGTACTCAACTCCGAGCGCGACGCCGCGGTGCTGTTCGCCACCGACACCGATCCGGAGCCCGAGCCCGAGGAGGAAGTGGTTGAGTCCGGGGCGGCCGTTGAGCCGGGGGTGGCGGCCGCAGCGCCGGCGGTCTCGGGGGCCGCGGCGGTCCCGGCGGTCTCGGCGGTCTCGGCGGTCTCGGTGGGCGGTGGCGCGCGACCCGACGACATTGCGTTCGACGCCGCCGACGCGACCTTGGCACTGATCGCCCAGTCGGCGAAGATGCGGATCGACCAGATCGAGCCGCTGGACTCGATCGAGTCGATCACCGACGGCGCGTCGTCGCGGCGCAACCAGCTGCTCGTCGACCTGGGCGCCGAACTGAACCTCGGCGCGATCGACGGCGCCGGCGAGGCCGACCTGGTGTCGCTGAAATCCCAGGTGAGCAAGCTGGCCCGGACATACAAACCGTTCGGTCCGGTGCTCAGTGACACGATCAACGACCAGCTGCGCACGGCGCTGGGCCCGTCGGGCAAGCGGCCCACCTACATCGGTGAGCGGGTGCGCAAGGCGTGGGAGCTGGGCGACGGCTGGGCCAAGCACGTCACCGTCGAGGTCGCGCTCGGCACTCGGGAAGGCACCAGTGTGCGCGGCGGCAGCCTCGGCGGCCTGCATGACGGGGCGTTGGCCGACGCCGCGGCCGCCGACAAGGTCATCGACGCCGCGGTGGCCGCGGTGGCCGCGCGGCGCGGGATCCCGGTCGCGCTGCCCACTGCCGCTGCTGCCGGGGGCGGCACCGTCGATGCGGCGGCGCTGGGCGAGTTCACCGAGCAGATCACCGGCCGCGACGGCGTGCTGGCATCCGCGGCGCGTCTGGTGCTGAGCCAGCTCGGTCTGGACATCTCGGTGACCACACCGCAGACAGCCTCCGACGCCGAGCTGATCGACTTGGTCACCACCGAACTCGGCTCGGACTGGCCGCGGCTGGTGGCTCCGGTGTTCGACGACAAGAAGGCCGTCGTGTTCGACGACCGCTGGGCCAGCGCCCGCGAAGATCTCGTCAAGATCTGGCTGGCCGATGACGACGAAATCGACGCCGGGTGGCCGCGGCTGTCCGAGCGTTTCGAGGGCGCCGGCCACGTCGTCGCGACACAAGCCGACTGGTGGCAGGGCAAGGCGCTGGCCGCCGGGCGCATCATCCACGCCTCGTTGTTCGGCCGGATCGCCGCGGGCGCGGAGAACCCGGGTAAAGGCCGCTACAGCGAGGAAATCGCCGTGGTCACCGGGGCGTCGAAGGGTTCGATCGCCGCGTCCGTCGTGGCCCAGCTGCTGGCCGGCGGGGCGACGGTGATCGCCACCACCTCCAAGCTCGACGACGACCGGCTGGGGTTCTACCGCACCCTGTACCGCGACAGCGCCCGGTTCGGCGCGACGCTGTGGGTGGTGCCGGCCAACATGGCGTCCTACTCCGACATCGACGCGCTTGTCGACTGGGTCGGCAGTGAGCAGACCGAAACCCTTGGGCCCCAGTCGATCCACGTCAAGGACGCGCAGAACCCCACCCTGCTGTTCCCATTCGCCGCGCCGCGGGTGGCGGGCGACCTGTCCGAGGCCGGCTCGCGGTCGGAGATGGAAATGAAGGTGCTGCTGTGGGCCGTGCAACGGCTCATCGGCGGGCTTTCGGCGATCGGCGCCGATCACGACATCGCGTCGCGGCTGCACGTCGTGCTGCCCGGCTCGCCCAACCGCGGCATGTTCGGCGGGGACGGGGCGTACGGCGAAGCCAAGTCGGCGTTGGACGCGGTGGTATCGAGGTGGAAAGCCGAGTCGTCGTGGGCGCAGCGGGTTTCGCTGGCGCACGCGCTGATCGGCTGGACCCGCGGCACCGGGCTGATGGGCCACAACGACGCGATCGTCAGCGCGGTGCAAGACGCGGGGGTCACGACCTATTCCACGGAGCAGATGGCGTCGATGCTGTTGGATCTGTGCGACATCGAGTCGAAGGTCGCGGCGGCTCGGGAACCGTTGCGGGCCGACCTGACCGGCGGGCTCGGCGACGTCGAGATCGACATGGCCGCGCTGGCGGCCAAGGCGCGCGAGGAGGCGGGTGGCTCGTCCGCGGCGCGTGGCTCGTCCGCGGCGGGTGGCTCGGCGGACGCGGCGGCCTACATAGCCGCGCTGCCGTCCCCGCCGCGCGGATTCACACCGGCGCCGCCACCGCCGTGGCAGGACCTCGACGTCGACCCGTCCGAGCTGGTCGTCATCGTCGGCGGCGCGGAGCTCGGCCCGTACGGCTCGTCGCGCACCCGCTTCGAGATGGAGGTCGACAACGAGCTGTCGGCCGCCGGGGTGCTGGAGCTGGCCTGGACCACCGGGTTGATCAAGTGGGAGGACGACCCGCAGCCCGGCTGGTACGACACCGAGACCGGTGAGCTGGTCGACGAGTCGGAGCTGGTCGAGCGCTACCACGACACCGTCGTGCAGCGGTGCGGCATCCGCGAGTTCGTCGACGACGGCGCGATCGACCCCGATCACGCCTCGCCGCTGCTGGTGTCGGTGTTCCTGGACAAAGATTTCAGCTTCGTGGTGTCGTCGGAGGCCGACGCGCGGGCGTTCGTGCAGTTCGATCCCGAGCACACCGTCGCCACCCCGGTGCCCGACAGCACCGACTGGCAGGTCACCCGCAAGGCCGGCACCGAGATCCGGGTGCCACGTAAGACCAAGCTGTCGCGCACCGTCGGCGCACAGATCCCCACCGGGTTCGACCCGACCGTGTGGGGCATCAGCGCCGACATGGCCACCTCGATCGATCGGGTGGCGCTGTGGAACATCGTGGCCACCGTCGATGCGTTCCTGTCCGCCGGGTTCAGCCCCGCCGAACTGATGCGCTGGGTGCACCCCAGCCTGGTGGCAAGCACGCAGGGCACCGGCATGGGCGGCATGACTTCGATGCAGACCATGTACCACGGCAACCTGCTGGGCCGGAACAAGCCCAACGACATCCTGCAGGAGGTGCTGCCGAATGTCGTTGCGGCGCATGTGATTCAATCATATGTCGGCAGCTACGGCGCGATGATCCACCCGGTTGGCGCGTGCGCCACCGCGGCCGTGTCGGTCGAGGAGGGCGTCGACAAGATCCGGCTGGGCAAGGCCGAGCTGGTGGTCACCGGTGGCTTCGACGACCTGACGCTGGAGGCCATCATCGGGTTCGGCGACATGGCCGCCACCGCCGACACCGAGACGATGCGCGCCAAGGGCATCAGCGACTCGAAGTTCTCCCGCGCCAACGACCGGCGGCGGCTGGGCTTCGTCGAAGCCCAGGGCGGTGGCACCATCCTGCTCGCCCGCGGCGACCTGGCGCTGAAGATGGGTCTGCCGGTGCTCGCGGTGGTCGCCTACGCGCAAAGCTTCGCCGACGGGGTGCACACGTCGATCCCGGCCCCGGGCATCGGCGCGCTGGGCGCCGGGCGCGGCGGTCGTGATTCGGTCCTGGCGCGGTCGCTGGCGCGGCTGGGTGTGGGCGCCGACGACATCGCGGTGATCTCCAAGCACGACACCTCCACGCTGGCCAACGACCCCAACGAGACCGAGCTGCACGAGCGGCTCGCGGACTCACTCGGCCGCTCCGACGGCGCGCCGCTGTTCGTGGTGTCGCAGAAGAGCCTGACCGGTCACGCCAAGGGCGGCGCCGCGGTGTTCCAAACGCTAGGGCTGTGCCAGATCCTGCGCGACGGGGTGATTCCGCCCAACCGCAGTCTGGACTGCGTCGACGACGAGATGGCCTCCTCCGCCCACTTCGTGTGGCCGCGGGAAACCCTACGGCTGGGTGGGAAGCTGCCGCTCAAGGCCGGCCTGGTGACCAGCCTCGGCTTCGGGCACGTGTCCGGCCTAATCGCGCTGGTGCACCCGCAGGCGTTCCTGGCCGCGCTGGAACCCGTCGAGCGAGAGTCGTACATGCAACGCGCCGCGGGCCGCGTGCTGGCCGGCCAGCGCAGGCTCGCGTCGGCGATCGCCGGCGGTAAGCCGCTATACCTGCGGCCGGCGGATCGCCGCTTCGACCACAACGCGTCCGAGAAGCGCCTAGAGGCCGAGATGCTGCTCGACCCGTCGTCGCGGCTCGGCGAAGACGGCGTGTATGCGCGGTAGCCTTCGGCCGTGGCGATAGTCGGGTTGGGAATCGATCTGGTCTACGTCCCCGACTTCGCCGAGCAGGTCGACCGACCCGGCACGGTGTTCGCGCAGACGTTCACGCCCGGTGAGCGCCGCGACGCGGCGGACAAAAGCTCCTCCGCCGCCAGGCACCTGGCGGCGCGGTGGGCCGCAAAGGAAGCCGTGATCAAGGCGTGGTCGGGATCGCGGTTCGCCCATCGGCCGGTGCTGCCGGAGGACATTCACCGCGACATCGAGGTCGTCACCGATATGTGGGGGCGACCGCGGGTCCGGCTCACCGGCGCGATCGCCGAACACCTCGCCGACGTGACCATCCACGTGTCGCTTACACACGACGGAGACATGGCGGCGGCGGTCGCGGTGCTGGAGTCCCACACGTAAGGTGCGGAACCGGAGTTTCGGCGCCTAGCGTAGGGCGCGTGAACGATCTCGTCGAAGCCGTGCGTGGGGTGTTGCCATCGGTGCGGCGCGACCTCGAAGACCTGGTGCGCATCGAGTCGGTGTGGGCCGACCCCAGTCGGCGCAGCGAGGTGCAGCGCAGCGCGCAGGCGACGGCGAGGCTGTTGTCGGCCGCCGGGTTCGATGACGTGCAAATCGTCGCCGAGGGCGGCGCGCCCGCCGTCATCGCACGCCATCGGGCGCCACCCGGCGCGCCGACCGTGCTGCTGTACGCCCACCACGACGTGCAACCCGAGGGTGACCATGCGCAATGGGAGTCGCCTCCGTTCGAGCCGACGGTACGCGACGGCAGGCTGTACGGTCGCGGGGCGGCTGACGACAAGGCCGGCATCGCAACGCATCTGGCGGCGTTTCGGGCCCATGGCGGTACGCCGCCGGTTGGTGTGACCGTGTTCGTCGAAGGCGAGGAAGAGTCGGGCTCACCGTCGCTGAGCCGGCTGCTGGCCGCCCACCGGGACACGCTCGCCGCCGACGTGATCGTCATCGCCGACTCGGACAACTGGAGTACGGAGGTGCCCGCGCTGACCGTGTCGCTGCGCGGGCTCGCCGACTGCGTGGTCGAGGTCGCCACGCTGGACCACGGCCTGCACTCGGGTATGTGGGGTGGCGTGGTGCCGGACGCGCTCAGCGTGCTGGCGCGGCTTTTGGCCAGCCTGCACGACGATCAGGGCAACGTCGCGGTCCGGGGCCTGCACGAGGCGACCGCCGCTGACGTCGATCGCACGCCGGAATGGGTCCGCGCCGAGTCCGGCCTGCTCGACGGTGTGCGCGAGATCGGCACTGGCACGGTCGCGCAACGCCTTTGGGCCAAGCCGGCGATCACCGTGATCGGGATCGACACCACGTCGATCGCGTCGTCGTCGAACACGCTGATACCGCGGGCGCGCGCCAAGGTCAGCCTGCGGGTGGCGCCGGGCGGCGACGCGAACGCACACCTCGACGCGCTGACCCGTCACCTCCAGCGGCACGCGCCGTGGGGCGCCCGTGTCACCGTGACACCGGGGCAGGTCGGTCAGCCGTACGCCATCGATGCGACCGGGCCGGTCTACGACACGGCCCGCGCAGCTTTCCGACAGGCGTGGGGCAGCGACCCGGTCGACATGGGGCAGGGCGGATCCATCCCGTTCATCGCCGCGTTCGCAAACGCGTTCCCGGATGCACAGATTCTGGCGACCGGCGTGGAAGACCCTGCCACGCAAGCACACAGCGTCAATGAGAGCCTGCACCTGGGGGTGCTGGAACGTGCGGCGATCGCCGAGGCGCTACTGCTGGCGAACCTCACGTCACACTGACAGGTCACGGCGCAGTTTGTCGACGTGCCCGGCTGCCTTGACGTTGTACTGCGCGACCGCAATCCTGCCCTTCTCGTCGACGACGAACGTCGAGCGGATCACGCCCTGCACGGTCTTGCCGTACATCTTCTTCTCGCCGTACGCGCCCCAGGCCGTCAGCACCTTGCGGTCCGGGTCGGAGAGCAGTGGAAAGGACAGGCGCTCGGCATCCCGGAACTTCGCCAGCTTGGTCGGGGCGTCCGGGGAGATCCCGACGACGTCGAGGCCAGCGTCGTTGAGATCGGTGAGATTGTCGCGGAAATCGCACGCTTCCTTCGTGCAGCCCGGGGTGGAGGCCGCGGGGTAAAAGTAGACGACCAGTTTGCGGCCTCGGTAGTCGGCGAGTGACACCTTGTTGCCGTCGGCGTCGGGCAGGCTGAAGGATGGCGCTTTGTCGCCCACCTCCAGTCGCGCGGGGTTGGTCATCTGATCGTCCCCTTTCTTGGTCTACCGGGCCATGGGATGGTGCGCGGCTGATCTAGGGTAGTGCGGCAAGGTAGCAACCCCGAAAACGCGGAGGACACCGTGGCGGACCGAGACCCCGAGGCCATCAAGAAGGACATCGACGCGGCCCGCGACCAACTGGCTGCCACGGTGGACCAACTGACCGAGCGAGCGAATCCGCGCAGGATCGCCGACGACATCACGGCCGGGGTCATCAGCTTCGTCCGGAAGCCCGCGGTGACGTTCACGCTGATCGGCGTCGGCACGGTGACCGTGGTGCTGGTGATCCGACGGATCCGCAATCGGTGACGTCAGCGGTCGGCGGACCGCCGCGTCGCGCGGCGCCACCAGTCCGCCAGCGCCCAGCTGCGGCCAAGTGTGGCCTGCCGGCCGAGCCGGTTGCAGGAGTAGATGCACGGGACCGCCGGTTGGTCGACATGACCTGTCGCCGGCTGGTAGCGGCCAGTCAGCGACATACGGCTAAGACCTCGATTCGCGTCTCGGGCAACGGGCCAATCCCGTAGCGGGGGAGCTCAGCTAACGGGACTTTAGCAGAGCGAAATGTCTAGACCAAGGCCAACCTGCACTTCATTCCGGGAAGAGCGTGACCCGGTTACCGCGGAATGAACACGCTCACAATACGCAGGTAGCGGGGCGCGACGCCGAGGAGCAACGCAACAAGTCAGTGCGATCGAGGTCTATTCGCTGATCCGGATGCGTCGCCACCTTCGCTTTCGTGGCGGGTGGACCTTTGGGTTCGCGCGGTGCCGCCGGTGATGCGAGGATGCGGGAATGGTGGAAGACGCCGACACAGCGCAGGCGCGCCAACTTCTTCATTCCCTGTATGCGCGCGTCGACGAGATCTCAGAGAAGCTGGAAGCAGCAGAGGAGAAAACCCGCCGCACCGGCGGCCGCAGCGAGAGTGTGGTGCGGCGTCAGGCGGCAAGCCTGCGCCGAGAACTCTACGAGGCGCACCGGCTCATCGACGGAATCCACGGTCGGTTCCCGGTGACCCGGCCGCCACGCCGGTGGGAGTCACACGCTGCGGACCCGGTCGGCGCGCGTGCGCGACACGGGTGATCCGGTGCGGCCAACTAGCCTGGTGGCCGCGGAGTGGTGCGGGGTGGTGCGCCGTCAGGGTTTCGAACCCCGGACCCGCTGATTAAGAACCGGCGGGTTCGGCTGCTGCCGGTTGCGTCCGGTTGTGTGCGCATCCCGCTGGTAGTGGCAGCCTTTGTGCAACTTTGTGCCCCGGTTGCGTTCGGTCGCAAGTGGCCCCCGTTTCGGTCGATTGCATGCCATTTGCGGTGCATTAACGTCACCTGGCGTTATCCGCCCTCGGCGAAGTTGCGGTTCACTCTCAGCGTGGCGGCAATCGTGATCGCCCATCCATCGCTTGCGCGCATCCGCTGCGGCATAGCAGCTTTCGACTTATCCAGCGCCTTTGGTCGCAAAGGTGGTTGACCGCGTGCCCGACGCACATCTAATTGCGGGCCAGGGCCTTCCGTTGGAGACTTTCTGCATAGAGAGCTGTCTCACGGCGGTTGTGGTCGTCAGTGGCGGCTTGGCGGTCGGCCGCGGCGTCGTCGAACGAGATCCCGGCGGCCTTGAGCATGTCCAGGAATGCCGGTGTCGGGTAGCTGAGGACCTGGTTGGTGTATCGGCAGCTGGTCGAGTCCAGTGCGGTGACGCTGAGGTCCCAGATCACCTGGATCTGCGTCCAGCCCCCTGGTGTCTGCACGTCGCTGAGCGACACCATCCGGCAGTGGTGGGGTTCATGTACCTCGGCCACGTAGTGCTGGACCATGAGGCTGCCGCCGATCACCTCGACGTTGATCGACATCGGCCGGCCGTCGTCGGTCGTTGTTGTTCCGGCGGCGAGGTGATCCGGCGGTGCGCAGCGCTGGTACTCGGCGTCGGGCAGGTGCAGTAGCCACTCGGCGATGTCGACGCGCTCGACCGGGGCGTGGATGGTGGCGGTCTTCTCGGATTTGACCAGCACTATGTCGGTCCGGATGTCGGTGGTCGTCATGTTCGTTCTCCGTGCTGTGTCGTTGGTTGATTTAGCTTTTCGAGACTGGGTTGGCTCGCTCCCACCAGCTGGTGAGCAGCGCGGCGTATTCAGCGGGTTTTTCTTCCCAGCAGAAATGGCCCGCGCCGGCAATGAGATCGACCTGGGCGTTGGGCAGTCGCTCATGCAGGAACTCAGCGTCGGAGGCGGGCACCACTTGGTCGTCGGCTCCGGCGACGATCCGCACCGGTGTGTGGATGCTTGGCAGCAGCTCGGCGAGTTCGGGAAGGTATTCGCGGTAGCTCTGGGCGTAGGGGATGGTGTCGGCGAAGCGGTCGCCTTCGTAGCACGAGATGTAGTCTTCGCGGATCTCGTCTGAGGGGGTGTAGCCCGCGATGGTGTCCAGGGTGGCCTCGACGATTTTGCGCCCGCCGATCTGGCGGTAGGGCTGCAGGTCGGGTGCGTCGATCCACTCCTTGAGAACGCCGGTGACATCTAGCGGTACCGCGGCTCCGCCACTGCCGACGACGATGCTGCGGAATCTGTCCGGGTCGGTGGCGGCGGCAAACAGTACTGAGGAGGTCCCAATGTCGGGGCCGACGATGTGGGGGTTATTCAGGCCAAGGGCGTCGGCGACGGTAAGGATGAAATGCCCCATTGCCTTCGGGTTCATCAGCGTTTGGCGGTAGTCCGATCCGCCGAAGCCGGGGGGATCGATGGCGACTAGGTGCGCGGCGGCCGCGAGGTGCGGCCAGGCCGGCTCGAAGGCGTATACGCTTTCGGGCCATGGGCTCATCAGGATCACGTCGGGACCCTCTGGGCCGCCTTCGGCGTAGCGGATCGACAGTCCCTCGACCGTGATTTTCTTCGGGTGAATCAGGGCGCTCATGGATGTTCCTTCCGTTGTGGTGGGTTGTTGTGTTTCTTCGATGCCTCGGTCCTGTAATTCCTTGGCAGGAAGCGTGCTTTCTCGTGTCGCGCAAGCCCGACTTCGGCCAGCCATGTTCTTGACTGGCCGAAGTCGGTGTCGCTTAGACGTGGGCTGCTGCGTACTTTTTCAGCTGGGCTTCGAGGGCCTGCGGCTTGGAGACGAGGCCGACGACGCCGCCGCCATCACCGCGATCCTCGATGCCGAAATTGGGCACGAAATTGCGGATGCGGCCCTCGCGCGCCAGCTTCGACGGATAGTGCGGCACCTGCGGTGGCGCGTCGCCGGCCGGGTTCGGCGTCCACCCGATGGTGTCGGGGTCAGTGCCCGGCCAGGCGGGCGGGCGCAACGCCATCGACGGGGTATGGCTGAACGCGACCGGTGCAGTGAACCGCGTGAAGGTGCCCCACGGGCTGACCTGGTCCACACCGTGCTCGATCAGATCCTGCTCGGTGACCGGCGCATAGGGCTCGTCATCGACCGCCTCGACGAGGGTTTGGCCGAACGTGGAGCACCGGGTCAGCGAGGTGTCGACGCGCCAGTACCCGCCTTGCTCTTCCCGCTCGACCAGGGCCGCCACCACCGCAATGGCCAGCAGATAGCCGGTCAGGTGGTCATTCATCAGCGCGGGGGTCACGGTGGGAGCCTGCAGCCCCAGACCCTCGGAATGCACGTGCGCGGTGCCGCTGACGGCCTGCGCAATCTGCTCAAAACCGCGGCGCCCGGCCCACGGCGTACCAAGAGAGGCGAAGGACTCGGACGCGTAGATCAGGTTGGGATTGATTTCCCGCAGCACGGCCTCGCTCAGACCAAGGTCATCGAGCGCACCGGGCCGGTTGCTGCTGAGCAGGACGTCCGCGCCGGCCACGAGGTCGATGAAGCGCTTTTTCCCGTCGGGACTCTTGATGTCGGTCACGATGGTTTTCTTGCCCCAGCCCACGCTGAGCCAGATCGGGGTGACCCAGTCGCCGCGGGGCGGATGAACCGCGATGACGTCGGCGCCCTGCTCGGCCAGCGCGAACCCGGCGGTGGGACCGGCAACGACGTTGGTGAGGTCAATCACCCGTACCCCTTCCAGCGGGCGATACTTGGCATCGCCCAGCACACGCTTCTTGGTGGTGCCCTGTTGATCCATGTTGAACAACGGCAGCTTGGCCGTTGCTGCTCCCTGCGGGTGGGCCAGCCATTCCTGCGGCGTGCGCACCATGCCCAGCGCTAAATTGAGGCCATCCGCGACATCATCCTCGAGCTGCTGCGCGGTGTGCTTCTCGACGGCGGCCTGGATCGCCTCCGGGTTGTTCGGGCACTGCAGATGGCTAAGCAACGCATTGACCAAGTGCGGGAAAAGCCCAATCGTCCAGACGTAGCGCCCGTCCTTCGTGCGATAGGCGCCGTTGTCGGCGCCCAGGGGCCAGTTGTCCAGCAGGACCGGATAGCCGTTAAGGAATTGGGTCTGTAGCTCGTTGAGATGAAACCCGGCCAGCCGACGGTTCAGGGTCATCGTCTGCGACGGCAGCCCGCGTAACTCGCCGAGATGTTCGACGACCGAGCCGAGCGCGGCCATCACCCCGGCCGCGTAGTCGTGCAGCTTGATCGGGCTCGGCAGGTAAGACACCCCGGGCTCCACAGTGATCTTCGCAGGATCAATCGCAAACGGAAGGGCGGCCGCCACCGCGTCGTAGGCCTTCGTCTGGAACGGGTTGGTGATCATTTTCTGGTTCTCCTTTGGTATGTAGATCGACCGCAGAGCGTGCCATGGCTCTGTTGATGTCGATGGTGTCGAGCCGCAGCCCGGGTTGGGTAAACCCGTTGAGGCTGGTAGTCGCGGGGCGACCTTTAGGCTTGGTCACGTGGGTAAGGCCAACCACCTGGGCGAGTACCTGCGGGCGCGACGCGCGCGGGTGACGCCCGCCGAGGTGGGACTGGTGCCGGGGCCGCGACGGCGGCTTGCGGGGTTGCGTCGCGACGAATTGGCCCTGCTGGCCGGTATCAGCAGCGAGTACCTGCAACGCCTGGAGCAAGGCCGCGACCGACACCCCTCCACCGAAGTCCTCGACTCGATCGCCCGGGCACTGCGCATGGACGCCAAAGCGACCGCGCACCTGCATCAGCTCGCTTACCCGACCTCCCGGCCACACCGCGCGCCGCACGAGCAAGTTTCGGCTGCGATCGCCGAACTGATCGACCAGTTCCTCATGCCAGCGGTCGTCGTGAGCCGGTATCAAGATGTGCTGGCCGCAAACCCGATCGCTTGCGCGCTGTTCCCAGGATTTCAAGTGGGACAAAACCTCTCGCGCTGGCGATTCCTGGATCCCGCGGCCAAGCAGGTCTTTCCCGATTGGGATGAAGCGACCGCCCTGGCTGTCGGGGGCCTACGCGCACTGTCCGCCGAGGATCCCGACGATCCCCGGCTGCTCGCACTCATCAGCGAACTGTCCAGTGCCAGCGAGCGATTCAAGAAGCTCTGGGAACACGCCGACGTGGGATACACCAAGGGCATCACCCACATGCGGCATCCGGAGGTCGGCGATCTCTACCTGACCCGCACGAAGCTTGACCTGCCCAATACCGGTGGCGCACACATCATTACCTACCACGCACCGCCCAATAGCACATCGGCACACGCACTCGACCAGCTACGTGCATCGCTACCAAACAGCTCTGCGTCTGACCGCTGAGAAACGCGAGCTATCAGGGCCCATGCATTCCGCCAGCGTCGGCGTCACCTTCGAACACTGCTGTCTCAGAACTTTGGGTTCAAGACAGCTCCGCCAACCACTCTGTCTCGCAGCCTAACCGCTGGTCGTCTGTCTCGGAAGTTGTCTCGTATCGTAATTGTGTCTGCCGAGGTTTCGAGATGCGATTACGGGCGTGAACGCAGCCAAACCCGCCGCTGCCGGCCAGCTACTCGGATACGCCCGCGTGTCCACCGGCCATCAGCACCTCGAAGCGCAGCACGACGCGCTGACCACCGCCGGAGTCGATCCAGCCCGCGTCTACGTCGACAAGCTCAGCGGCACGTCCACCAAGGAGCAGCGGCCCGGACTGACGGCGTTGCTCGACTACGCCCGGCCGTGCGACATCATCGTTGTGACTGGCGTCGACCGGCTGGGCCGCACCGCCGCCGAGGTCATGTTGACCATCAAAGCCTTGCTGGACAATGGCATCGTCATCAAGACGCTGCGGGAGGGCGTGGACAGCTCGACCGCCACCGGGCGCATGGTCATGGGCATCATGGCCTCGCTGGCCGAGCTGGAGCTGGAGTTGGGCCGTGAGCGCCGCGCCGCAGCGAAGGCATCGCGCAAGGCCCGCAACTTGCCCATCGGCCGCCCCCGGAAGTTGGCCGCCGAGAAGATCGCCCTGGCCGAGCGGATGCGGACGGCTGGGGAGCCGGTGCCGGTGATCGCTGAGCACCTGGGGGTTAGCAGGCCGACCCTATACCGGCTGCTCGCCGAACGGGCCAATGGTTAGCGGCTACCTAGCCCCAGTTCAGCCAGAACTGCGTTGACGTGGCGCGTATACCCCCGGCTCCTGCCGCCGGGCCAACTTGGGCGGCCACCCTGTTGCAGCCAGCCTGGCCCACGGGGTGCATGCCCCTCACTTGAGGTGTTCGAGTTCTGTTCGGGCCTGGTCGATCTGGTCGTAGGCGTAGGTCGCCATGGCGGCGGTGGTCATCGTCTCGCCCTTGCGGGCCAGCGATTCGCAGGTCGCCTCACCGAGCACGTCGCGTAAGTGGGTGATCGCGGTTTCCAGTTCGGGGAAAGATGCAGCGGTCAGGGGACTGAACGCGAAACCGACGATGGTAGCCGCCGGTTCGGGGCGTCCGAGCCGGTCGAAAAGGACGGCGAGGATCGCGAGGCCGCTGCGCACCCCGGTGGTGTTGCCCGCGTCGTGGAAGTTGCGGATCACCAGTGTGACGTGGTCGAGCGCGGCCAGCGGATCGCCGCGTTCGGCCTCAAGCCCGGACACATTGGCTGCCAGGAGCGTCTCGATGTAGCGGTTGCCGCTGTCTCGGGCGATCACCAGGCCACGGTGCGCGGCGTCCAGCGCGCCGTCGGGATCGGCGTCGCGGAAGGCGTAGCCGTGAGCGAAAAGCGCGAGCGAGACCACATACGGGTTGTGGGTGGCTTCGGCGGTGTCGATCAGGCCAGTCGCGGCGGCCCGCGCCTCCTCACCGCAACGGGCGAGCGCCAGTGCGTAGACCAGGTATGTCCTGGTGATTCCGTGGGTGTCGGGGCCACGTGCGAGCAGGGTGCGGCACCACTCGACCCACCGTTCGGGCTGGCCGATGACCCCGTAGGCAGTGCCCAGCGCGGCCTCGCCGAACGGCACCTCGTCGTGGCGGCCACTGCCGATTACCAGCTGGCCGGCGTCGGCGTAGCCGACAGCCGCCTCGATCCGTCCGGGCCACCAGCACGCAGCACCCGTCAGGTACAGGAACCCGAGCCGGGGGTGATCGACGGCGCGGGCAGGCTCGATCAGTTCTTCGGCCCAGGCGATCGGCTCGTAATTGTTGACACACACGCCGAGGAGCGCCGCGTGGGTGGTGATGGCGGCGGCGACATCCAGATCGCCGTGGTCGGTGGCCCAGCGAAACGCGGTGCGCAGATTCGCCAACTCGATCGTGAACCAGTCGTAGACCTCCCGCTGGCGGGGGCTGTCCCACAGGGCCAGGATGTCGGCTTCCCTCCCGGCGAAGTAGCGCGAGTGCGCGGCCCGAATCTGGGATGCTTCGCCGCGGACGACCAGTTGTTCCTCGGCGAACTGGCGGATCGTCTCCAGCATCGAAAACCGGGTCCGCCCCGAGGACCGGTCGGCGACTAGCAGCGACTTGCGCACCAGCGCATCGAGCAGATCCAGGGCGGCGAAGTCATCATCGGAACCCATGACGGCGCAGGCACTTTCGAGGTCGAATCCCCCGGCGAACACCGAACACCGATCCAGCAGCGCCTTCTCCGCATCGGCGAGCAGATCGTACGACCACGCTACTGCGTGGCGCAGTGTGTGGTGGCGTTCCAGGCCGCGCCTTGACCCGACTAGCAGCCGGAATCGATGGTCGAGACGATCACGCACCTCACTGGCGGTCATCGACGCCATCCGCGAGGCGGCCAGTTCGATGGCCAATGGAATCCCGTCGAGGCGCTGACAAGTCTCAGTGATTGCGGCGGCTTGATCGCCGTCGAGGACCGAGAAGCTCGGCGCGATGCCTTGAGCGCGTTCGACGAACAGGCTCACCGCCGCTGAGTCGATTCCCGATGCGGCGTCCAGAGAGCGCACCGGCCACACCTGCTCGTCGGGGACTCCGAGTCCTTCGCGGCTGGTGGCCAGGATTCGTACCGTCGCCGAGTGCGCGAGTATGGCTTCAATCAGGTCGGCGGCGGCGTCGAGAACGTGCTCGCAGTTGTCGATCACCAACAGCCGGACCCTGCCCTCCAACGCTGATGCCACCGAGTCGCTGACGGTCTTACCCGGCTGCTGGGTGATGCCCAGCACCGCCGCCACGGCGTCAGGCACGGCCGCCGGATCGGTTACGGCTGCCAGTTCGAAAAGCCATACCCCGTCGGGGAACTCATCGGCCAGCCGCCCCGCTACCTCCACCGCTAGGCGGGTCTTGCCGACTCCACCCACGCCTGAGAGCGTCACCAACCGATGCGCCTTGACCGCCGCTTCGATCTCGGTGACCTCGGATTCGCGCCCAATCAAGCTGGTGGTGGCAGGCCGCAGGTTCCCAGGACTCGTATCGAGTGCCCGCAGCGGCGGAAAGTCCGTGCGTAGTCCGGCTGCTCGTACTTGGAACACCCGGACCGGCATCGGCACATCACGCAACCGGCGCAGCCCCAGATCGACCAGGTCTACTCCGCTGAGCAGACTCGCGGTCGACTCGACCAAAAGGATCTGACCGCCGTGCCCGGCGGCCATCACCCGCGCCGCACGATTCAGCACCGCACCGAAGTAGTCGGCCTCGCGCAGCTCGGCTTCCCCGGTCGCGATGCCCATCCGCACCGGCAACTCCAGCTCCCGTTGGGCGGCCACCGCCGCATCCACCGCCGAGCTGGGCGACGCGAACGCGGCACACACGCCATCCCCGGTGTGCTTGAACAACCAGCCCCCGTGCGCCTCAATCGCCGCACGCAACACCTTGTCATGGGCGGCCAGCGCCACCCGCATCCCATCGGCGTCGGCTTCCCACCGACGGGTAGAACCCTCCACATCGGTGAACAGGAACGTCACCACCCCCGAAGGAGCAGCCGCCGCAGCAGCGGACACCCCCGCAGAATCTCACAGCAGACGCGCTCACACCGTGCACATCGCCGGAATCCGGCCCCAGAGGCGACCTCAGTTCCGACGGAGTCCTAACTCGGCCAGAAGCGCGTACTCGGCGGCGAATGGCTTCTGCCGCTTCGGCCTGATGCTGGTCGCACCGACCGGCTTGCCGCTACTGTCGCCTTCCTCCTGAAGCCGCACGCAGCGCCTGATCGGTGCATCCATGGGCTGACCGCTTCGCAATCTTCGGTAGTGCGTCGTGCACCAACCGGACGTGTATGCCCGCCTGGTGCGCCTGTCGGCGCGAATCGGCGCTGATCACCTGGGGCATGCGAAGCCGAGCATGACGCAAGATGTGTACATGTCTCGCGGCAAAGTACACACCCAGGTGGCCGACGTGCTCGACGCCGCAATAAGCGGCGCATAAACGACGCGAAGAGAACGCTGAAGCCCCAAAAATGGCCCCTGAAGTGCGCCGTCAGGGTTTCGAACCCCGGACCCGCTGATTAAGAGTCAGCTGCTCTACCAACTGAGCTAACGGCGCGTCGACACGCGACAATAACAGTCTATCGATCGGCGACCAAAGCCGCCCCGGCCCGTCGCGACGGTGCCGGTGGGCGCGCCCCGGGGCGGCGCTGCCCTTAGACTGTTGCCGCATTACGCCAGCGAAGTAGCCCCGGTTGCGAGGTGGAGCAAAGCATGTGGCAGGTCCCTTCAGTGGCCCGTCCGCGTCCGCAGCCCTTCTGGCTGGCGGTGATTGCCCTGGTCCCGGCCACTGTGTTGGGTGTCGGCGGGTGCAATAGCAACAACAGCATCCCCGCTCCGCCGCCGGCCAAGATGATCGTGGACAAGGGCACGCCGTACGGCGACCTGATGGTGCCGAAGCTGCAGGCGTCGGTGGCCGACGGCGCGGTCGGCGTGGCGGTCGACCAGCCGGTCACGGTCACCGCAGGGGACGGTGTGCTCGGGGCGGTCAGCATGGTGAACGCCAGCGGCAAGCCGGTCGCGGGCCGGCTCAGCCCCGACGGGCTGACATGGTCAACCGCCGAGCCGCTGGGCTACAACAAGCGATACACGCTGACGGCGGAAGCCCTTGGGCTCAGCGGTGTCACGCGCAAGAGCATGACGTTCGAGACTCACTCGCCGGACAACCTGACCGCGGCCTACGCGCTGCCGAACGACGGCGAGGTCGTCGGTGTCGGCCAGCCGGTGGCGATCCGCTTCGACGAGAACATCCCGAACCGCCTCGCCGCCCAAGGGGCCATCAAGATCACCACCAACCCGCCGGTGGAGGGCGCGTTCTACTGGCTGAACAACCGCGAAGTCCGTTGGCGCCCCGAGCGTTTCTGGAAATCAGGCACCACGGTCGACGTGGCGGTCAACATCTACGGCGTCGACCTCGGCGGCGGGGTGTTCGGTCAGGACAACATCAGGCGGCACTTCACCATCGGGGACGAGGTGATCGCGACCGCCGACGACACCACCAAATCCGTGACGGTGCGCGTCAACGGCGAGGTCGTCAAGACGATGCCGACGTCGATGGGCAAGACCAGCACGCCGACCAACAACGGCACATACATCGTCGGAGAGCGCTACACGCATGTCATCATGGATTCGTCCACCTACGGCGTTCCGGTGAACTCGCCCAACGGGTATCGCACCGACGTCAACTGGGCCACCCAGATCTCCTACAGCGGCATCTTCATCCACGCCGCGCCGTGGTCAGTGGGTGCGCAGGGCTACACCAACACCAGTCACGGCTGCCTGAACGTCAACACCGCCAACGCGATCTGGTTCTACAACCATGTCAAGCGCGGGGACGTCGTCCAAGTCGTTAACACCCTGGGCGCCACGCTGCCCGGCACCGACGGGCTGGGCGACTGGAACATCCCGTGGGCGCAGTGGCGCGCCGGCAACGCCAACGCCTGACTTCGCAGCAACGCCGGGACGTATTGTCCTGTCGCGGGGCCGGCCAGCGCAGTGCGCTCGCCGTTGAGCACCTTGGCCGAACAATCAAGCGAGTATTCGCGCCAACGTGGACCAGCGGTGGTGGCGGTAAGGGAACACCAGCCGAATAAATGCGCGTGTTGCCAAACCGCGCCACCCGTCATCGGTTTCCACCTCGTCCGTATAGCGGCAGTGACACTCATCAAGAGGTGTAAACGTCAGCCGGTGATTCCAGGTGCGGACCGGTCCGCCATGCTCGTTGGTGTAGATCTCGGTGGCGTCAAGCTGTGCGACT